>NZ_JADPFC010000030.1:0-1056 GCF_015668195.1 Romboutsia sp. 1001713B170131_170501_G6 | reverse complement strand
GTAGGAGTTTGGACCGTGTCTCAGTTCCAATGTGGCCGATCACCCTCTCAGGTCGGCTACTGATCGTCGCCTTGGTAAGCCATTACCTTACCAACTAGCTAATCAGACGCGGGTCCATCCTGTACCGCAAAAGCTTTGATAAGAAAGCCATGCGACTCTCTCATGTTATCCCGTATTAGCATACCTTTCGGTATGTTATCCGTGTGTACAGGGCAGGTTACCCACGCGTTACTCACCCGTCCGCCGCTCTTCACCGAAGTGAATCGCTCGACTTGCATGTGTTAGGCACGCCGCCAGCGTTCATCCTGAGCCAGGATCAAACTCTCAAATAAAAGTTGTTACCTGCTCAGACTATCATTATCTGAATATCTGGCTTGGTTGTATTCGATTCTTTTAAGAATCAGTTATATAAATTAACCTACTGTTTAATTTTCAAAGTTCTTAAATCTACATGGTAGCGGTAACAGGAGTCGAACCTGTGACCTTTCGGGTATGAACCGAACGCTCTAGCCAACTAAGCTATACCGCCACGATTTAATGGTGCCCAGAGGCGGAATCGAACCACCGACACGGGGATTTTCAGTCCCCTGCTCTACCGACTGAGCTATCTGGGCGCACCTTGGTGGGCCTAGCTGGACTCGAACCAGCGACCTCACGCTTATCAGGCGTGCGCTCTAACCACCTGAGCTATAGGCCCATTTTTTGGTCGAGGTGAAGGGACTCGAACCCCCGGCCCCATGGTCCCAAACCATGTGCGCTACCAAACTGCGCTACACCTCGAAATTTTTTTATTTATTTATAGAAATTAATTGGCAGGGGTGGAGGGACTCGAACCCCCGGCGCACGGTTTTGGAGACCGACGCTCTACCAACTGAGCTACACCCCTATAAAAAAAATGTGGTGGGCCATCAGGGACTCGAACCCCAGACCTACCGGTTATGAGCCGGGCGCTCTAACCAACTGAGCTAATGGCCCACATTTTTTTGGTCGAGGTGAAGGGACTCGAACCCCCGGCCCCATGGTCCCAAACCATGTGCGCTACCAAACTGCGCTACA
>NZ_JADPFC010000029.1:0-1061 GCF_015668195.1 Romboutsia sp. 1001713B170131_170501_G6 | reverse complement strand
CAAATATCAGATTCTATACTAGATGCATTATTAGAGAAAGATCCACATGCAAGAGTAGCTTGTGAAACAACAACTACAACAGGATTAGTATTAGTAGCAGGAGAAATAAGCACTAATACATATGTAGATATTCCTAAATTAGTAAGAGAAACAGTAAGAGAAATAGGGTATGACAGAGCTAAATATGGATTTGACTGTGATACTTGTGCAGTAATAACTGCAATAGATGAACAATCAGGCGATATAGCTATGGGTGTTGATGAAGCCTTAGAAAATAGAGAAGGTGAAAATGCTGAAGATGAAATAGAAAAGGTTGGAGCAGGAGATCAAGGTATAATGTTTGGTTTCGCTTGTAATGAAACAGAAGAGTTAATGCCACTTCCAATATCTTTAGCTCACAAGCTATCTAGAAGATTAACAGAAGTTAGAAAAAACAAAACTTTAGAGTACTTAAGACCAGATGGAAAGACTCAAGTTACAATAGAATACGATGGAAATACTCCTGTTAGAGTTCATACTATACTTATATCAACTCAACACGGAGAAGAAGTTACTAACGAAACAATAAGAAAAGATTTAATAGAGCATGTTATAAAAGCTGTTATACCAGCAGATTTAATAGATGAAGAAACTATAATATACATTAACCCAACAGGAAGATTCGTTATAGGGGGACCTCAAGGAGATACAGGTCTTACAGGAAGAAAAATAATAATAGATACTTATGGAGGATACTCAAGACACGGTGGAGGAGCATTCTCAGGAAAAGATCCAACAAAAGTTGATAGATCAGCAGCTTATGCAGCAAGATATGTAGCTAAAAATATAGTAGCAGCAGGACTTGCAGATAAGTGTGAAATAGAGTTAGCTTATGCAATAGGTGTTGCTAGACCATTATCAGTATTTATAGATACTTTTGGAACTGGAAAAGTTGAAGAATCTAAGTTAGTAGAATTAGTAAATAAACACTTTGATTTAAGACCAGGAGCAATAATAAGAGATTTAGATTTAAGAAGACCTATATACAAGCAAGTAGCAGCTTATGGTCACTTTGGTAGAAC
>NZ_JADPFC010000002.1:267785-637463 GCF_015668195.1 Romboutsia sp. 1001713B170131_170501_G6 | reverse complement strand
TACCTGGTTGATAGGTCGAAGGTGTAAGTGCAGTAATGTATTTAGCTTATCGATACTAATAGGTCGAGGACTTGACCAAAATAAAATGATTGACTAAATGATATACAGTTTTGAGGGTACTAAACTTAATCAAAAAAATAATATGCTGGTGTGGCTCAACGGTAGAGCAGCTGACTTGTAATCAGCAGGTTGTAGGTTCGATTCCTATCACCAGCTCCAGTAAAAGACTATGTATTTATACATAGTCTTTTTTATTGTAATAAATTACTTGCAATGTTACAACTAATACTAAATCAAAACATAGAGTTTTGTATTATATAATAAAAAAATATTATATATAAATTATATTTTATAATAAAGTTTATACACAATATAATCTAATTATGATATATTGTAATTAAATATATCAATAATGGATATATTAATTAATGATATAGAGGTATAGATAGTAAAATTATTTAATCAATATCGACACATATAAACATATGAGGAAAGTAAATTATGTTGGAGTAGATAGGTATTAGTGGTTGGGTAGCTTTAATAATAATTTTTGCTTTATGTTTTGTTATTAAGTTAGCTGTTAGAACTGGAATAGACTAATAGGTAATAGGTAATATGGGTGAAAAAGATTCAATTAAACATGTAGAAAAAATATTTGAATATGCACAAAAAATAAAAATTTAAAGCTAGAGAGAGATTAAATATTAAACTAGATTTATATCTATAGAAAGGAAGTGAGTAGGGTGAGTAGAAATAATTCACTACAAGAAGAGCAGTTAACAGAATCAGGGTATTATATACTTTTAGCACTATTAGTACCTATGCATGGTTATGGGATTAGTAAATATATAGAGGAGTTGACTGAAAAAGAGGTTATAATAGGTCCTGCTACCTTATATACTATGCTAAAGAAAATGCAAGAACAAGATTATATAGAATTAGCTGGGGAAGAAGGAAGAAGAAAGATATATAAGCTTACAGATAGGGGCATTAAAGTTATAACTATGGAAAAAGAAAGAAGATATAAGATGGCTCTTCATGGTGTAGAGGCTTTTAGCAGATTAGAGAAATAGATATAAATAAATTAGAAACGATTTAATGACAATGTAGATTAGTTATAAAGGGTAGATAAAACAAATTAATGATATTAAAAAGGTGATAATTATGGGTAAAAATGTAAAATATATAGCATCAATGGGATTGGGATTTGCGGAAGAGAAGGAAATGAAAAAGTTAGGAAAACTAGCTAAAGAAGGATGGATATTTGAGAGTTTTGAGAAGTTATCTTATAAGCTTGTAAAGGGAGAACCCCAAAATCTTATATACTGTGTTGATTATAATGAAAATAAAGATGATTTAGATTCTTATATAGAATTGATAGAAGAAAGCGGATGGACTCATGTAACTTCTTATGATGTCTTTCATTTTTTTAAGGCACCAGAAGGAACAAATCCTATATATAGTGATGGATATACTTTAGGACTTAAATATAAGGCTATGAATAAAGGTGTTAAAAAAACCGCGATTTACTCAGTGGTAATAGCGATAATAGCAGGATTAATAACTTATATAATGGAGAATATAGCAATAGATTCAAGTGTATACGAATGCCTAAAACTTATTGTTTATATGATAACAGGAGGAGCTTTTGGATTTTTTATAGCTTTAATACCATGTAGTATGTGTATTAAAAATAAGATGAAAAAAGCAATATTATCAGCTAAAAATTAGTTATTACAATTCTAAAACGTAGATATAAAATATTAGACAATACCTATAAGGTTAATTAATTATTATAAAAAATAATTATTAAATCATAAACTAACTTATTATCATCAGTAGTTTTGTCTAAGTGACTATTACGATAAGTAATTATATTATTTATTATAAATATAATCATATATTACTAAACTAATGAGTTAGTAATAATCATTTTGGACAGATATATTAGTTGTATAAATATGATTAATTATAGAACAAGGAAAAGTTTAATTATTAATCCAGATGATAGAAATATAGGTAGAATTTAAATTTTGACATAAATAATAATATATGATATATTATATACATCAATTAAATATTAAGTAAGCCAGACAATCGCGGGTAGCTTTTAGCTACGTGAGGAAAGTCGGAGCTCCATAGAGCAGGGTGCTAGGTAACGCCTAGTGAGAGTGATCTTAAGGAAAGTGCAACAGAAAATAACCGCCACTTTTGTGGTAAGGATGAAAAGGTGAGGTAAGAGCTCACCGTTTGCTAGGTGACTAGCAAAGCCGTGTAAACCCCACCTGGAGCAAGGCCAGAATAGGATAAAAAGGGTATTGCTCGTACCCTCCGGTTGGTAGGCCGCTTGAGCTTATTGGTGACAATAAGCCTAGAAAGATGATTGTCAAATACAGAACTCCGCTTATAGACTTGCTTATTATTTATAACACTAGTTTGGCTAGTGTTTTTTTATTGCACAAATTTATGTAAAAAATAATTAAACTAAATTGAGAATACAGGAAAATAAAGAGGTGAAATATTGGAATTAATATAAGCTACAAAGCTTATACGTAAAAAGTATTCAAAAATAAAAAAATTTGCATCAACTATATTCTATTAAAATTCCAAATAATATTTTTGTATATAGTATCTAACATTAAAATAGGGCTAAAAAAGATAGATATCAAGGGGAGCGTTGATATTATATGTATATAAATTTATATAGATATTAGAACATATTGACTGAAATTATTATAAAAGGTTCCAAATGAAATAGTTATATTTTTTACATAGTATTTATCTAATTTGTTCCTTTACTAACTAAAACATTAACATACAATTATCAATGTAAGTTACAAAATTCGATAAGGTTGGAGATGATTATATCTATATAAAGATTAAAGTGGCAATATTATATTTATTTATACAATGGATTATATAAAAAAATATATAAACATAGATTTTAACTAGGGAAATTTAGAATTAGAAAAATCAGAAAATATAATGCTTACAAAAAAACAAAGCAACGGAGTATATATATGTGATGAAGGATATCTTATGGAAGACTTTACTAAGCCATATAAAGAAAATTTAAATAAAAATGTAAAAGCTATAAATGACTTTCCTAACAAGCATAAGGACATAAATCAATATATGTTTATAGCACCAAATGCAATTATCATACTAGATGATAAACTACCTGCATATGCTTCAGTATTAGACCAAAAGAAATATCTAGATGATTTAAATAAATCGTTAGATAAAAAAATAAACTTTATAAGATAAAAAGGCTAATGATATAGTTAGTGAATCATAAGAATATATAATAACAAGTAAAAAAAAATGAATGAAATGATTTAATTATGAAAGGTATAAGTGAAAAGAATAAACTAAATTATTGGCGAAGCTTTTTATAATTAATAATTTCACTATAAATAATAAAAGTTACAATACGTAAAATTAATATATATATAGATATCATAAAGTTTTAAATACTAGAATGGTAGAAAAGATACTATGGAGGAATAAATATTGAATCAGCGTGTGAAGCAGAATAAAGTCGTAATAATGTTAATTGCTATATTTTTATTGGTTAACATCAGTAAAATTAACTCTTATGCAGAGGAAAAATGCTATAAAGAATTAGAAAATATAGAACCAGAAAATAATGAAGAAACAATAGATGAAAAAGAAATAAGTGAGATTATAAACATAAGCGATGTAAATTTAAAAAGAGCAATAAATAAAGAATTAGATAAAAGCGATATAAACTCGTCTGTAACAAAATCAGAAATAGAAAGTCTTAAAAGTATAAGCTCAGATAATGGAAGCAATAAAAATATAAAAAGTCTGTCAGGCCTAGAATATGCAACGAATCTAGAAAGTATAGATTTATCAAATAATAATATAGAAAATATAAGTGAAATAAAAAACTTATTTACAAATGGAAAACTAAAAAGTGTAAATATATCAAATCAAATCATAGATCTTGGTATTGAGAGCATAATAGAAAATAAGTATAAAATATATAATAGTATAGATAATCTAGATAACAAGCAAATAGTACCAAACTATATAAGTGATAATGGAAAATATGTAGAAGGTAATGTACTGTGGGATGATTTAGAAAGCTTTAAAGATTATAACTTATACTATAACTTTGAAGAAAATGTAAACAAAGATGGGAAGCACTTAGTATTTGGTGGTAGAGCATATAAGTATCTTCAAGTGGGAGGAGATATATCCTCAATAAATAATGATAAACAAGAAAATAATCAAAAATCAAATAAAGGTGAAAATTTAGATTCAAGCAATGACAAAGATGTTGATAATAGAACAGATAATAATATAGATAAAGATATAAATGTAAACAAAGCAAATATAGATAAAAAAAATAACTCTAATAATGAAGTGACAAATTACGATGATGGTAAAATTGAAGATATCAAAGAGAAAAGTCAAAAAGAAGAAGTAAAGAAGGAAGAAAATAAAGAAGAAAGTAGTTTATTAACACCAGAAGTGATGACAACAATAGCGATATTTGGTATAGGTATAGGTATTAAATTTATGAATATGAAGTAGCATTATATTACTTTAAATGATAAAACTAGATAATTTAGTATAAAGTTTATCAAATAAACTTCATTAAATTGAAAATTGTTGTATAATATAGAATGATAATTAAAATGTTAATAACATTACAGATAAATATACAATAGAAAATTATTATATTAATTTATGAAGGGAAGTAAATGCGATGACAGTTAAAAAAGCTATAATACCGGCTGCAGGACTAGGGACAAGGTTTTTGCCAGCAACAAAATCACAACCAAAAGAAATGCTACCAATAGTAGATAAGCCAACTTTACAATATATAATAGAAGAAGCGATAGAATCAGGCATAGAGGAAATATTAATAATAACAGGAAGAAATAAAAAGTCAATAGAAGACCATTTTGACAAGTCTGTTGAATTAGAACTAGAATTAGAACAAAAAGGAAAAACTGAAATGTTAGAAATGGTAAGAAATATATCTAACATGGTAAATATACACTATATAAGACAAAAAGAACCAAAAGGACTAGGACATGCTATACATTGTGCTAAAAGTTTCATAGGAAACGAGCCTTTTGCAGTACTTTTAGGAGATGATATAGTTGACAATGAAACACCTTGCTTAAAGCAATTAATAGGTGCTTACGATGAGTACAAAACAAGCATATTAGGAGTACAAGAAGTTGCTAAAGAAGATACTTGTAAATATGGAATATTAGATGTTAAACACATAGAAGATAGAGTTTATAAAGTTAAGGACATGGTTGAAAAGCCAGCTGTTGAAGAAGCTCCATCAAACATAGCTATACTTGGAAGATATATAATAACTCCAGCTATATTTGATATACTTGAAAATCAAGAGCCAGGAAAAGGTGGAGAAATACAATTAACAGATGCTCTTAAGACTTTAGGAAACCAAGAAGCAATATATGCATACAACTTTGAAGGAAGAAGATACGATGTAGGGGATAAGTTTGGATTCTTAGAAGCAACTATAGATTTTGCTTTAAAAAGAGATAACTTAAGAGATGATTTAATGAATTACATGAGAAAAATAGTAAATGAAGAAGATAAAAAAGAAATAGTATCAGATAAAGAAGTAGCATCAGATAAAGAATAATAGTTTATATTTTTATAAATCACAAAACAAAGACTAAAAACAATAATATCTATTTAAACTATTAAGTATGCCTAGACATAAATTTATACAAAAATATTATGACTAGGCTTTAAAAATAAAAAATATTAGAGAAAGAATGTGATAAATATGGCAGTTTTAGTAAGTGGCGGTGCAGGGTACATAGGAAGTCATACTGTAATAAAGCTATTGGAAGAAAATCATGAAGTAATAATAGTAGACAACTTATGCAACAGTAGCAAAGAAGTTGTAAATAGAATAATAGAGCTAAGTGGTAAAACTCCAAAATTTTATGAAATAGATATTACCGATAAAGAAAAGATGGATAAGGTATTTAAAGAAAATAATATAGACTCCATAATACATTTTGCATCACTTAAGGCTGTAGGAGAATCGGTATCTATGCCTATTGAATACTATTCAAATAATCTAATAACTACACTAGTCCTATTTGAACTTATGAAAAAATATAATGTTAAAAACTTCGTATTTAGTTCATCAGCAACAGTATATGGAAGTCCTAAAACTTGTCCAATAAAAGAAGACTTCCCACTATCAGTAACAAACCCATATGGAAGAACAAAATTAATAATAGAAGATATGATAAGAGATATATGCTATGCAAATAAAGATTTAAATATAGCTATACTTAGATATTTTAATCCAATAGGTGCCCATAAGAGCGGAAGAATAGGTGAAGAACCAGTTGGAGTACCAAATAATATAATGCCATATATAACTAAGGTTGCAGTAGGTCAACTTCCATATTTAAATGTATTTGGAAATGATTACGATACAGTAGATGGAACAGGAGTTAGAGATTATATACACGTATTAGACTTAGCATATGGACATGTAAAAGCACTAGAGAAACTAGATGAAAATCCAGGTTTAGTTACATACAACCTTGGAACTGGGAAAGGATATAGTGTATTACAACTTGTAGAGGCATTTTCTAAAGCAAGTAATAAGGAAATCCCATATAAAATAGCACCAAGAAGAGAAGGAGATATAGCAACTTGCTATGCAGACCCTTCAAAAGCAGAAAAAGAGCTTGGATGGAAAGCTAAGTATGGAATAGAAGAAATGTGTGAAGATTCATGGAGATGGCAAAGCAACAATCCAAATGGATATGAAGTAAAAAAGTTTGATGAAGTAGCAATTGACAAAGAATAGTATAAAAGCTATTTTAATAGGTTCTATGTAGAACATATTAAAATAGCTTTTTTAATTACAAAGAAAATATATATTTAAGTAGATGAAATTTTGTTTAAAAGTTTATTATAAAAAAATACAAAAAGGAAATAATGTAAAATAAAAAAATTAAAAGGAGAGATTGATATAAAAAAATTCATAAGTCTAGTAACTATAGTAAGTGTGTTAATTCCCATACAAATATATGCATCAGAATTTGTAATAGGAGGGGAAAATAGATTTGAAACCTCTATAGAAATTTCTAAGAACTTTAAAATATCCAAAGAAGTAATAATAGTAAATTCAAAGTCAATTCCAGATATGTTATGTGCGAGTATATTAGCATCTCAAATAAATTCACCAATACTTCTAACTAAATGCAATAAAATAGATAATAAAACAATAGAAGAAATCAAAAGATTAGAAACAGAAAAAGTATATATAATAGGCGGTAAATCCGTAATTTATGAAAAAGTAGAAAATCAGCTTAATGAAAATAACTTAAATATTGAAAGAATAAGTGGAAAAGATAGATATGAAACATCAGTCCAAATAGCAAATAAGATAAATAGCATAAGTAATGAAAAATGTAATGAAGTAATAGTTGTTAATGGACAAGAAACTTTAGTAGATGCAATATCAATAGCACCAGTAGGGGGAAAAGAAAATACCCCAATCATATTATCAAAAAGAGATAACATAGGAGTTTTAGAGAAATGGATAAAAGATAAATATATAGATAATACATATGTTATAGGAGGGGAAGATTAAATATGTAATGAAATATTTGAAAAACTACCAAATCCAAAGAGAATAAGCGGTAAAGATAGATATGAAACTAATGGAAAAATAATAAGAGCATTTTATCCTGATAAATTAAATAAAGTATACTACTGTAAAGGAAATAGTGAAGATTTAGTAGATGGAGTATTAATAACACCGTTAGCTACAAAAGAACAATCTCCTATTGTAGTATTAGGCGAAAGTATTAACAATACTCAAAAAGAAGTGCTAAAAAGAAAAGAAATAAAAGAACTTGTACAAGTTGGGTATGGGATACATAAAAATGCAAAGAATGAACTAATTAATATTAAAGAAAATTATAAACCACCAAAACCAGTAAATCCACCTACAAAACCATCAAAACCAACACCACCGCCAGAGCCAGAAGAATCAAAACCATCAACGCCAATAGAACCACCAACAGAACTAGAAGAATTAATACCACCAACAACAATAGAACCACCTCCAGAGCTAGAAGATAAGTTATCACCATATTATGTAAATCATAGTATTGATAATGAAAAGAAAATAATAAACATAGAATTTGATGAAAATATAGATAGCAATGTAGATATACATTGAAAATAAAGTAACAGAAGATATAAATAAACTTAAAAATAAAGTAGTAGTAGGAGAAAAGTTAGATAAAGATTATATAAATAATAACTACGAAATACTTAATCAAAGTGATAAATATAAAACATATGAATTATACTTGGAGATATAAAATAAAATAGACTAATTATAAAATATATAAAATCAAACCATTTATGACTACTAATAGAAACTATAATAATGTATAATAGAAATTGACTAAATTTATAAATGGAGAGATTCAATGGCTTTAGAACAGTTTTTAGAAGTTTTTATTAGAGAATATGGATTAATAAGTATGTTTTTATTAGTAGCATTAGAATATGCAAATTTCCCACTACCTAGCGAAGTAGTACTACCACTTATAGGTATGGTAGGAGCTTCATATGATATAGACTTTGTGACTATACTTATAACAACAACAACAGCAGGAATAGTGGGTTCTTTATTAAATTATTGGTTAGGAGCAAAATTTGGAGATGGACTTTTAGATTATATTAGAAAAAAGTTTCCAAAAACTAAAAAATCTCTTTCAGCATCTTATAATTTTATAAAAAAATATAATAAGTCAGCTATAATGTTATCTAGATTTGTACCTGTAGCAAGAACAGCTATTTCATTAGTAGCGGGAACTGTAAAAATGAATGTATGGTATTTTATACTATATTCAAGTATAGGAATACTTTTCTGGAACCTAGTATTAATAGGTGGAGGATATTTTATAGGAAACAAAGTTTTAGCAAGTGGCGGAATTATAAATACTATAGTAATGGCAACAACAGTATTAGTAGTTGGAATAGTAATAATATTATTTATAAAAAACATAAAATGTAAAAATAAAAACTAAGATTATATATTAAAAATATAAGAGTAAAAAATCCCTTGAGATAATATCGTTATTATTTTAAGGGATTTTTTATATATAAAACATTTAAATAGTATTAGTTAAATTAGTAAATTGGATTTTTAATTGTAATAATATATATACAAATATATATACAAAGTAATAAAAAATTCAATTTCATAACAAAAAATAATGAAATAAAAATAATAAAATAAAAGTAAATGAAAAAACAAGGAAAAAGAGCAATTAATAACACTAAAGGAAACATCCTTAAATAAGTCTAACTAAGTAATTCAAGCAATATATTAGAAATCAGGGGGGAGGAATAATAGTGAAAAAAAAGCTAAAAAAACACATATCTATAATATCAACAATGGCATTAATATTAGCCTTTTCTTTTATAAACATAATAAACATAGAAGCAGCAAGTAAACATCTCTTAGTTATAAATTCAAAAACTAATAAGATGGGGTATTATGTTAACAATAAGTTTGTTAGAGAATACAGAGTAGCAACAGGCAAAAAAAGTACACCAACGCCACAGGGAAAATTTAAAATAGTAAATAAGATTAAAAATAGACCATATTACTCAGGGGGGATACCAGGAGGAGATCCTAGAAATCCATTAGGTGATAGATGGTTAGGGCTTCAAGTAGGCTTAACTTATGGAACAACATATGGAATACATGGAAACAATAATGAAAGCTCAATAGGAAAACACGTATCAGGCGGATGTATAAGAATGCACAATAAGGAAATTAGAGATTTATTTGAAAAAATACCAAATAAAAGTGAAGTAATAATAAAATATACAGACCAAAGCTTTAAACAAATAGCAGCAGGATATAAAATAAATTTAACTAATGGAAATGAAATAAAAACAGGATGGCAAACTATAAATGGAAAAAAATATTACTATAACTCTAAAGGGCAAAAAGTAACAGGATGGCAGACTATATCAGGAAAGAAATACTACTTTGATGGTAATGGAGTAATGCAGACAGGTCTTAAAAATATAAATAGAAGTAGTTATTACTTTGCAAATGATGGAGTAATGAGAACAGGATGGCAAGAAGTAGTAAAAGGTAGAAGAAGCTACTTTGGAAATGACGGAATAATGAGAGTAGGATGGAACGTAGTAGATGGAAATAAATATTATTTCAATCCAAACAATGGAGTAGCAAGACATAGCTGGCAAGATATAGATGGAAATAGATACTACTTTGGGAATGATGGAATAATGAGAACGGGACTTAGAAATATAAATGGAAATAGTTATTATTTTGCTAATGATGGGATAATGAGAACAGGATGGCAAGAAGTAGTAAAAGGTAGAAGAAGCTACTTTGGAAATGATGGAATAATGAGAGTAGGATGGAACATAGTAGACGGAAATAAATATTATTTCAATCCAAATAATGGAGTAGCAAGACATAGCTGGCAAGATATAGCTGGAAATAGATACTATTTTGGATTTGATGGAGTTATGAAAGTAGGCTGGCAAGATATAGCTGGTAAAAAATATTACTTTAACCCAGATGGAACTATGCAACAAAGATGGGAAGAAATAGATCGCAATATGTATTACTTTGGATTTGATGGAGCAGTTAGAACAGGGTGGCAGAATATAAATGATAGAACTTACTATTTCAATAATGATGGAGTAATGCAAAAGGGTATAGTTAAAATAGACGATAATAGTTATTATTTCGATGAGTATGGTCAAATGGCAAAAGATACAGTAATAGGTGATGGAATAATAATAGATGAAAATGGAGTTATAGTAGATTTTGGAGAAGGGATGTAGAAATACATCTCTTTTTTATGTGTTTAATTTTGTGTATGAAAAAGAGAATGTATAAATGATTAATAAACGAACTTTTATATGAATGTAAAAAATTTAATTATATGATATAATAACAAATTGTAAAAGAATCAGCTAAGGAGGAAAGACTTTGACAGAAAAAATTTTAAAGTATAAATCAGAAATATTATTATATATATCTGTAGCAATTTTATATATAATAATAGCATTGACATTGTGTTCGAAAACTACTATATTTTACGATACAAAAAACACATATGATGTTTTATTAGATACAGATACAGGAGTTTTGGTTAATTTAAATGTATTTGCGCTGGCGTCAGATAATAGTAAACATATACTATTTATGCAAATAGTATCCATATTAGGGTATCCAATATACCTATTAAGTTTAAAAATAGCACATGACCTTAATATAGGATTTAATCATGTATATGGTATGAGTTTAATATTATTACAAATATTAGTTAGCTCTGCATCTATAACAATGATATATAGCATAATAAAGGAGCTAAATATAAAAAAATGGATACAAATATTAATAATTGGAATAATGATATTCTCATTTCCTCAGATATTTATGAGTGTAAATATAGAAAGATTTATATATGGTCAATTATCGCTAATTTTATTTATGTTTGTTTTACATAAGATGAAAGATAAGGAATCATATTGGGTAGATATAGCTGCAATACCTCTATTTGGAATAACACTTACAAACGTATATATGTATGTACTAAACTTATTATTACAGTTTGGAAAAAACATAAAAAAGATGGCAAAACATATAGGATTCTTTGTATTAATAACATATTTGGTAGTAGTATCAACAAGAGCATACTATGGAATATTTTTAGCGGCAGAAACTGTGCAAAAAGATACAAGATTCATAAATGTAATACCTATGTTTGATAAATTAAAGATGACATTAGTAAGGCTATTGTACCCAACAATGTATTTTCCTAGTGCAAAATATGAAAATGGGATGTTTTTACAACAAGGACTTCCAAATTTACTATTCTTCATATTATTTTTAGTATTATTTGTATGTGCAATAATAGGAGGTATAAAACACTATAAAGAAAGAATACCTCAATTATGTTTAGGTGCAATACTTGCGAATATAACATTACATGGAATAATAGGATATAACCTAAAAAATGCAAATATAATGGCAATATATTTTTCATTTGCAATAATAATACTTTTAGCTTATTTCGCAAAATCTTTACCTAAAAAATATACAAAAATATTTACTATATTCTTAGTAGTAGTATTATTAACTATGATAATAAGCAACATACAAGGATTTTTACAAATGTTAGAAATAGGTATAAATAATTATCCTAAATAAAATATAAAGGGGGAAATATATGGAAAACTCAGTGATAGAAAATTCTCTAGAGGAAAGTAGAAAAAAAGAAAACATAATAGGTCAATACATAAAGCTTATGAGACCACATCAATATATAAAAAACTTATTTGTAATAGCAGCACTAATATTTTCAAATAACATAGGAAATTTAGATTTAATATATAAAACAATAATAGCATTTATATCATTTTGTTTAATATCATCAGCTGTATATGTACTAAATGATATAGTAGATATAGAAAAAGATAAATTACATCCTAAAAAATGTAAAAGACCACTAGCAAGTGGGAAGATAAAAATAAAAAAAGCAATAGCACTATTAATAGGATTAGTAGTAGTAGCACTAGTTTTATCATCAAAAATAAACTTAAAACTAACATCTATAATATTTATATACTTAATAAATAACCTATTATACTCATTTAAAATAAAAAATGTAGTACTACTAGATGTATTTTCAATAGCAATAGGATTTATATTGAGAGTATGTGCAGGTAGTGTAGCAATAGGAGTAGAATTATCAAGTTGGATAATATTATGTACATTCTTCTTATCTTTATACTTAGGGCTAGGTAAAAGAAAAAAAGAAATAGAAGGACTTAAAAATCAAGCAGGAGAACATAGAAAAATACTAAAAGAGTATAATCCAGAAATAATAAACCAAATGATGGGAGTAGTATTAAGTTCTGTGATAGTATGTTATGCACTTTACTCAACAAGTAATCCAGATAAACCTCAAATGATATATACAACAATATTTGTAGTATATGGAGTTCTTAGATATAACTATATAATAAATACAACAGAAGAAGGAAATCCAACTGATGTAGTATTAAAAGATAGAACTCTACAAATAAATGTGATATTATGGGTATTAAGTTGCCTATTAATATTAATGTAGGAGGGTATATGAAAAAGAAAGTACTATTACTAGATATAGACTATACAGTAATAAATACAGATAGTATGATAGACTTTATACTATACTCACTAAAAACAAAGTCATTAAAAACAATAATAAAAATACCATATATATTTATAACTCTAATAGGGTATGCATTAAAGTTAACTAGCTTAAAAAAAGCAAAAGAAGCTGTATTTAGCCCAATAGTAAACTTTAGTGAAGAAGAATTAAAAGAATTTTTTGATGAAAAGTTAAAAGTTAAGATAAATAAAAATATAAAAGAAATAATAGAAAAATCAAAAGAAGATTCAACAATAATAATGATAACAGCATCACCAAAAGCATATATGAAATATTTTAAAGAATATAAATATGCAGATGAAGTGATAGGTACAGAATTATTGTATGAAAATAATAGATATAAAAATGAAATAATAGGAAACAACTGTAAAGGGAAAGAGAAAGTAAAAAGAATTGAAGAAGTACTAAATAAACTAGATATAGAAATAGATTATGAAAATTCATATTCATACTCAGATTCAATGAGCGATATGCCAATGTTTGAATTAGTGAAAAATGCATATCTAGTAAACAAAAAAGATGGAAGTATAAAAGAAAAAATAAATCATAAAGATATACAAAAAGCATAGCTATAACCATTAACCACCAGTATTAAAAATTG
The DNA here is from genome assembly GCF_015668195.1 of Romboutsia sp. 1001713B170131_170501_G6. Lineage (NCBI taxonomy): Bacteria > Bacillati > Bacillota > Clostridia > Peptostreptococcales > Peptostreptococcaceae > Romboutsia > Romboutsia sp. 1001713B170131_170501_G6. The sequence goes on along the minus strand of NZ_JADPFC010000002.1, from coordinate 623,588 downwards.
GTGGTTAAATACTAAAAAGGAGAATAATATGGATATATTAAAAAGGTATAGAGAAAGCATCATGTATTTAGTCTTTGGAGGACTAACAGTAGGTGTTAATATAGCTACATATATAGGATTAACAAGAATAATAGAACTAAACTATATGGTAGCAAATATAATAGCATGGATAGTAGCAGTAATATTTGCATATATAACAAATAAGTTTTTTGTATTTGAAAGTAATAATACAGAGCTAAAATTTTTAATAAAAGAATTTACATCATTTGTAAGTTGTAGGCTATTATCAGGTGTAATGGAAATGATATTAATGTATATGATGATAGACATGATGGGGATAAATGACTTTATAACAAAGATATTTACAAACATATTAGTAATAGTACTAAACTATGTATTAAGTAAAGTAATAATATTTAAAAAACAAGCGTCATAAAATTATGACGCTTTTTTCATATCTATATTATTTTTCATGTTTATATTAGAGGAATTAAACTTAAGCTTAAAACTCTCAAACCTACCAAAAGTTTTGGCAAATATAATATTAATTAAAATAACAGCAACAATATTTATAAGAGCTAAAGCACATCTTAATATAAAGTTGTATCCAGTTAAATTAAATAAATATAGATAAATAGGCTGTAGCAATAAATAAGTAAAAGGTTGATATAAATAAAGGGTAAAACCATAAGCACTATAAATATCAACAATATTTCTTATATAAGGTAAATCTCCAAATTTTAATATAACTTTTCTAAACATATATAAAAAGCTAAAAGCAGTCATAGTAAAAGCTAAGAATGCAAAATTTGGAGGGAATTTATTAGTAGACATATTTAAAACATATCTATCACCCTTAACAATTAAAACTAAAGCTATAAAAAGAACAGAGGATATAGCTATATTTTTAACTACCGAAATATTAACATCCTTAAATTTAGTATAGAAAAATCCTGTATAAATCCAAAAAGCATAGAAAATAACACTTTTAAAATCAATATTAAGAGTAGTATTTTCAAAATAGAATACTAATATTGCAATAAATAATAAAGGTATAAATTTAAAAATGCCTTTTAGGCTTTCAAATAACTTAAACATTAAAGGTATGAAAGGTACTAATAATAAGTACACAGGCATAAACCATAAATGCCAAGTAATAAAAGGTATAAAAACCCCAGGTTTCTTTAAAGGGTGTAGTGTATCATATACAAACATATTTATAGGAGAATCAGTAATAGAAGTCCCTAAAATATAAGCTATGTATTGAATGAAAATAACAAATAGTCCAAAAATAAGATATGGAACTATAACCCTTGGCACACGAGATATAAGGTATTTAATATAGCTTTTTTTTGAGCTAAGAGAATAACTAGCACCAGTAATAAAAAATACCACAGCCATTTCAAATAAGAAAAGTGACTTTAAAACGTGATTAGAAACAGGGAACCAAAATAGAGTATGTATAACTCCAACTACATACATCATTATAAGACCGCGATAAATGTCTAGATTTTTATCTCTCAAAATGTCAACTCCTTGTAAAATTTAATATATCCAAAGAAATATTATACCATATATAAAAGAAATCGCAGATATATAGTTATTAATTTAATAAACATAAATAGATAAAGGTAAGTATTTAATATCAAAAAATATTTTTTTATATTAAAAATTAAAAATAATATTTTTTAAAATAGAGAAAAATGCATTATATTATCAAATAAAAACATTAGAAAATAAATGCATCAGTAAATCAAGTAGAAACTGCTCAATTAAAGTTAACAGGAGTTAAGAAAATAGTTCAAATAGGACAAGGGATAGCAAATACTGTAATATAAAAGATAGTTGAAATAGTTAAAATAGAAAAAAGTCTATCTCAAAAGAGATAGACTTTTTTTGCATCTCAAATAATAAATTAGGTAATTGTTATAATATAATTCACTTAAATAATGTAACACGAAAGAGATTATATAAGAGGAACTTAAATGATGGAAAAAGTATTATCTAGAAGATAAAGATAAATCAAAAGTAAGTAACATGAAATTGAGATTAGGAGATATAGTGATAGATGATGTAGTAGTGGGGGAGAAGGTAACTACTATAAAAGGAAAGAATTTTACAGATAGTAGCCATGTGTATGTAAATGATAAGAAAGTAGAAACTAGAAAGGTAGATTATAATACTTTAGAGATTGACAATGTAAATGGCATTAAAAAAGTATGTGTCAAGCAACTTGGAAGATACGATGGAGAGCTTGGAATCACAAATGAATATATAGTCAGATAAAAAAGCCTTAATTGGCTCCTTTATTTAAAATTAATAAGTGAATGTGGGTATGATAAAGTAATTATGTATGGACAAAGTTTCCTAGATTAAAAAGTAGAGGGTACACATTTACTACTGTTAGTGAAATGATTCAATAAATAATTACATATTTTTGGAGAGTGTTTCAAAGTGACTTTTTATAATCAAATGGGACACTCTCTTTTTATGTAATATTATAAGAGTTAGAGTGAATATAAAATGTGGTATTTTGACGAAGAATGTCGAACGAAATAGATTGAAGTAGAAAAATGTATAAATTATAATATTTATTGTTTGAAAGTGAAATTATTTTACAATAATTAGAATACAAAAATAGGGGAGACAAAATGAATAAACAAGCGATAAAATTTATCAAAACAAAAAAAGCACTAGCAATAGGGCTAACAGCTAGTATAGTAGCTACTACATCAGCTCCAGCATTTGCAAACACAACTAAAGATAAAGTATTAGCAGGAGAAGATAGATACAAAACAGCAACAGCAGTATCTAATGAAGGATGGAAAAGTGCTAAAGAAGTAGTAATAGTAAACTCTAGTAAAGTAGCAGATGCACTTAGTGCAACACCATTTGCAACTCAAAAAGATGCACCAATACTTTTATCTAAAAAAGATACATTAGGTGAAGATACAAAAGCTGAATTAGCTAGATTAAAAGCAGAAAAAGTATATATAATAGGTGGAGAAAACTCAGTAAGCCCAAAAGTAGTAGAAGAATTAAAAGCTATGAACATAGCAGTTGATAGAATAAAAGGTGAAGATAGATATGATACTTCATTAGAAGTAGCAAAAGCTATAGATAAAATGAAAAATATAGAAGAAGTAGCAGTAGTAAGTGGAAATAAAGGTCTTCCAGATGCTATAAGTGTAGCACCAGCAGCAGGAGATAAAAACATGCCAGTAATACTATCATCTACAGATAGCCTTGGGAAAAGTGAAGAATGGATAAAATCTCAAGGGATAAAGAAATCTTATGTAGTAGGTGGAGTAGTTAGCGATAAAGTAATGAACAAACTACCTAATGCAGAAAAAATAGCAGGAGAAAATAGACACGAAACAAATGCAAAAGTTATAAATAAATTCTATAGCGACGTAGAAGTTGAAAATGTATTCTATGCTAAAAGTGGAATGAGTAATGAAGACCATTTAGTAGATGCTTTAGCAGTAGGACCATTAGCAGCTAAAAAAGACTCTCCAGTTGTAATACTTGGAAGCAAACTACATACAGCTCAAGAAGATGCAATAGCTAGAAAAAAAGTTAAAGAAATGGTACAAGTAGGACAAGGAATAAATGAAAACTCTAAAAAAGCTTTAAAAGATACTCAAGTAAGAGAAACTTTTGTAGTTAAAACAGTAGCTGAATTTAAAGAAGCATTAAAAAAAGCAAATCATCATGATGTTATAGAATTTAGACCTACTTCTAAAATAACTGAAAATATAGTTATAGAAGGAGATAAATTAATGTCAGTTAGATTCTTTGGAGAATATACAGGGAATATAACTGTTAAATCAAGTGGAGCTACAGTAGTAGTAGATAAAAATGCTGACTTAGATAAAGTAGTAGTACAAGCTCCAAATGTAAGTGTTGAAAACAACGGAAGTATAGGAAGCTTTAAACCAGCTGATGATACAGTGTTAGAAGGAAATAAACCAAACCCACCATCAACTGGAGGAGGTGGAGGAACTGTAACTCCACCACAAGATACAACAAAGCCTCATGTATCAAAATCAAATATAAATGGAAAAGCAGTAGTATTAGAGTTTAACGAAAATATAAATAGTGCTGTAAATAATATATCAGATGAAATAAGCGTAATATCAAATAATGATGCTGCTAGCAAAACAAGTATAGAAAAAACAGCATATATAAAAGAAAATAAATTAGTGATACTATTTAGTGGACAATTAGAAGAAAATAATGTTATAAAAATAAATGCTAATGCAATAAAAGATAACAGCAATAACAAAAATGATGAAATTACAATAAAATATGAAAATAGTGAAGCTCTTGAACTAAAAGGGATGGAATTTAAAAATGTTCCTGAAATAAATAAATATGGTGAATTTATAAATCCTAGAACAGTTTTAAATGTAGAACAAGTAGGAGCTAGTGATGTATATAAGCTAAAAGGAGCTAATTTAACAGCAGAATTTAGTGCTCTAAGTGATAAGGTATATTACGATGAAACTGGAAGAAAAGTAAATCCTAATATTACAAACTTTAATGATAAAGATGATCAAATTATATATATTGAAACAGGAGCAGAAAATAGTGGATACGATGAAGGTAAAGACATTGCACTAGGAAGATTCGAGCTATATGGAAATCTAGAAGATGGAAGTGTGAATCCTGGAATAGTAAATGCTGAATTTACCTATGCACAACAAAAAGGGCAATTAAACTCACTAACAATACCGAAAAATCCATACCCTGGAAATATAAATGTATATGTTGTAAAGCCAGATGTAAAGCCTCTTATTGATTCAGGACTTGACCCTAAAATAGAATTAAATAATGGTGAAATTATCGATAATACTTCAATATCCATTGCTTCAATACCAAATATTACTGATATAGAGTCATTAAACTATACTTTAGGTGAACAAAAAAATATAGATGGAAATGTTATAAAGGATAATTATGGAACATTAAACTCTATAGCTTTAAAAAAGGCTACAGATGATAAGGTTGAAGTTACTATAAAAGGATTAGAGATTGTGACTCATATGGGTCAAAGTAATCAAAGAAGTAGTATCACTTATAATACATCTAATGCGGGACATAAAGACGTATTAAAAGAATTTATAGGTGATAGAGTATTAGACAAAGTATTTACAGAATCAAATAAAGAAATTAATTTAGATGGTCTAGATATAGATATACTTGGATTTGCAGATTTTTTCAAAAGAACTAATATAGAGAATGAAAAATATCCAATGCCAGAAGGAACAGAAATAAAATATATAAACATGATATTCACTTTAGAAGTTAATGTAAATGGAAAAACTGAAACTGAAAAAGTAGGTGTAATCTGGAATCCATCACTAAAGAATGCACAATAATAAAAAATAAAATTAATTTTCAACTAAACATATAAGGTATTAAATAAAAAAGGAGCATTAATTGATGTTCCTTTTTTATTAAGAAATAATTATAAAAAAAGTTCTAATTCTAACAAGAAATGACAAGAATCGACAAGGTAAATATGTATAATATACCTTGGACTTAAAAAATATAGACAACTTGTAGGAGGATTACATAATGGCAAAATTAATAAATTGTAAAAGCTGCGGTAATGAAATAGCATCTAATGCAAAAGCTTGCCCTAAATGTGGGGCAAAAAATTCTAAACCATTTTATAAAAAGATATGGTTTTGGGTATTAGTTGTAATAATAATAGCTGCAATTGGAGGATCTGGTTCAAATAAACCAAAACTAGTTTCAGAAGATAAATCTGTAGTAACAAAAGAAGAAAAAAGCAGCAAAGAAGAAGTATTCAATATAGGAGATACTATTGAATTAGATAAATTTAAAATAACAGTAAACGAAGTAAAAACTACAAATGGAAGTGACTTTATAAAACCACAAGAAGGTAACGAATTCTTATACGTAGATGCAACAGTTGAAAATATATCAGATAAAGAGCAAACTGTATCATCTGTGCTAATGTTTAAAGTAGTAGACAAAGATGGAAGAGCTATGAAACAAACTATAGTAGAAAATGCTAATGGTCAACTAGATGGAACAATAGGGCCAGGAAGAAAAATGACTGGAGAATATGTAGTTGAAGTACCTAAAGATGCAACAGGATTAGAATTACAATTTGATAGCTCATTAGCAGGTAACCAAGTAGTAGTTAAACTTAAATAGATACATATTAAAATATAATGAATAAAGAAAAGAAGGTCAAATCATTTTGAGCCTTCTTTTTTTATTATATTAAGTTAATTGAAAAATAAATATAGATTTAAAAGTATAATGATTTTAAGATGTATTGATAAAAAACTAAAACTATTATACAATTAAATTCATAAAAGGATAAAAATCCCAAAAATAACATGAGGTGAGAAATATGTTAAAGAGAAAAAAGAGAATAATAGCTAAGGTTATGGCGACAACAATGCTTGCAACAACATTAGCATCTACTTTTGCAGTAGAAGCAAATGCACAAGAGCCAAGAGCTAGTGTAACATCAAGTAAAATATCTGGTGATGACAGATACAAAACAGCAGTAGAAATAAGTAAAAACTACAGCTCAACATCAAAACATGCAGTAGTAGTAAATGGACAAAAAGGAATAGTGGATGCATTAACAGCAACTCCATACGCATCTCTTAAAAAAGCTCCAATACTAATGACTGAAAATAATAAATTAAATGCAGATACAAAGAAAGAATTAACTAGAAGAGGAATAAAAACAGTTGATATAATAGGTGGAACAGCATCAGTAAATGATTCTGTAAAAGCTGAAATACAAGCTATGGGAATAACTGTTAACAGAATAGCAGGAAATAGTAAGTATGAAACTTCTTTAAAAGTAGCAAAAGAATTTGATAAGATATCAGATATATCAAAGATAGCTGTAGCTAATGGAGAAGTATTAGCAGATGCAGTAAGTGTGGCGGCACCTGCAGCTCAAAATAAAATGCCAATAATACTTGCACACCCAAAAAATGGATTAGATGCAGATACTAAGGCATATATAAATGGTGAGGGTATAAACACTTCTTATGTAATAGGAGGAACAAGTTCAGTATCGAATACAACTCAAAACTCATTACCAGGAACTAAGAAAAGACTTCAAGGAACAGGAAGACAAGAAACTAATGCTGAAGTTGTAGAAGAATTCTACAAATATAGTACTTATGACAATATATATGTGACAAAATCAGGTCAAGTAAATAAAGCAGATGAAATAGCAGATGCTTTAGCTGTTGGTGTACTAGCAGCTTATAATCAAGATCCTGTTATGATAGTTGGAAAAAGCTTATCAAATGATCAAAAGATTTTATTAGAAGGTAAGAAATTTACAAAGATAACTGAGGTTGGAAATGGTATACCAATTGCAAGTATACAAGCTATAAAGGATACTCAAAAAGATCCAGAAGCTCAAGTAAGTGGAGTAACATTAGTTAATTTCAAGACTATAAAGTTAACAGGAAGAGAATTAAATAGAATAGATAAATCAAAGGTTTCTATAAGTGGAAATATTACTGTTTCTTATACTGCTAATAGTGCAGGAACAGAAGCTACTGTAGAATTTGCTAATGCATTTAGTAATGGAACTAATACAGTTAAGGTTACTAGTAACTTAGGAAATACTACTAGTCATAGCTTTACATATAACTCAGAGATATCTAGTGTAGAAGCTACTACAAGAGAAGTAGGTACAAGCGGAATACAATATCTAGGGTTTACTGTGAATGGTGGGCAAACGAGAAGTGTAGAAGAATTAAAAAGTTTAGGATGGAATGTTGAGTTTAAATCAAGTAGACCAGTATTCTATAATACAGATAATCCAACATCACCATTAAAAACATCTAAAACAGGAAAATTAAAAACTACAGGATTTGTAAAAGATGAAATATTTGATTACGAAATAACATTAACTAAAGGAAGCCAAGTAATAAAAACTGCCGATAAAAAACTTGTAACAGTAACAGATAAAGCAAATGATATAGCTAGTATAAAGTCATATAAAGCTGCTTTTAATAATAGAAATGGTGAAAATAATGATTTTATAAGTAATAAATTATTAGTTGGGGAAAGTATAACACTAAGTGATATAAAAGGTATGAGAAATGATGGTAAAGAAGAGGATATAACTGGTAAAGTTACATTAAAATCATCTGACCCAACGGTTTTAGTTGTATCTGGTAAAAATATAACTGCTAGAAAAGTAGGAACAGCTAAAGTAACTATTTCTAATGGAACAGTATCGAAAGAAATAAGTATACAAGTATTAGATGCAGAAAAAAATGCAAGAGAAGTTAGAACAGTAAGATACTATGTAGGAGATACTAACAAAACAAGTATAACATTAACAAAAAATCAAGGTAATTCAGCAGTTAAAGTTAAGGCAGTTGACCAGCATGGTGACCCTATAAATACAGGTGCAGCTCTTGACAAAGGAACTATAAATACAAGCTCAACACCAACAGAAGAAAATAAAATAGGTGTTGTATCTGTTGGAGATTTTGCTAATGGAGAAGCAACCATGACTATATCACCAGATACTGGTAAAGTAGGAACTGGAACTGTTAAGATGCAAAAAACAGTAGCAGGTAAAAAGATTGATTTAGGAAGTTTATCAGTTACAATAAGAGATGCAGTTGCAGATAGATATACTTATAAATTAGAGCATACAGTAGCAAATAAAGATATGACTTTAGATAGATATGATTATAAAGATGATAACAGTTTATCATTAAAATTAAATACTTATGATAGTAACGGAAACTTAATGAATCAAACTGATATAAGTGGAGAAGGTTATATATTAAAAGTTAATGATGCAGAACTAGTAACAGCGACTAAAAATGCTAATGGTATAGATATAGTGCCTACAGCTAACAAGACTAAAACTGGTTCAACTACAGTATATTTATACAAAAAAGACTCAAATAATAGAGAAACTTTATTAACATCAGTTTCAATAAGTATAGTAGATACAACACCAGTTATAAAATCTATTAATACTAACACTATAAATACTATAACTAAAGTAAACTCATCACAATCAGATGCAGAGTTTAACTTATTAAACCTATTTAATATAAATTATACTGCTATAGGTAATAATGCAGGAAGTGATATATCAGATGAAACTAAGTATAAGAAAGTAGTAGAAGGAGTATCAGTTCAAGGATATCCAAATGCAGAGGTTATACTTAGTTTATCAAACAAAAATGCAGGAGGTTCTGAATCTGGAATAGAGGCAGTATTATTTATAGATAGAAATAATAACGGTGTATATAATGCTCCAGTAGGAAGCGATAAAGGTGATTTTGTACTTGGGACTATAAGAATAGAAACATCAGGAATAAATGCAACTGTAAGTAATGGAAAAGTTAAACTAAATTCTAATACACCAAACGGAAGTATAATAGTTGCATTATATGATGGAGTATATGCAGCTAATAAAACACCTAAAGATACAGTTATAAATGTAAATATAACTAGATAGTATACAATACAGAAGAAAATATTTAATTATTTAAAAAGGAGTTATTTACCATATTGGTATTTAACTCCTTTAATTTTTATATTTTAGTAAGATTATATACATAATTAGGGTAAAAAAGTTATCTACAAAAAAATACAAATATATTTTATATTAAAATATATTTAAATAAAAATATTATATAAAAAGAAAAATAGTATGTATTTATAAATTAGCTAAATGTTTTAGTGTAAAAAAATGTCGAAGTAAAAATATTACTTATTTAAATGTTGAAATATGGAAAAAAATGTAAAACGAAAGTTGGTGAAAGTTACTAAAAAGTATATTATCATCTACTTGTGTGAGAAATATAAGTATGTGAGAAATACGAGAAGCGGAATTTACATAAAAAAGAGATGTAATTATTTTATATAATGTTGGGGAGGAAACAAATATGTTAAAGAAGAAAAACATAGCAATGATGATGGCAGTAGCTACAGTTGCAACTACTGTTGCACCAGCTTTTGCCGCTACTCAAGAAGTAGATGAGGCTACTTTAATAGCTAAAGTAGAAGAAATGTTAAATACTAAGTATTTTGATGAAAAAGAAGATGGTGAAGGTGGTACAGCAACAGAACCATATCAGAATTCTGTATACAAAATAACAGTAGATGGTAAAGATATAAAAGATATAAAAGATTTAAAAACAGCTATAGCAAATGCTAAAATAAATGATACAAAGTTAACTGTAGATGTAGTAGACAAGGGACACGTTAAGGTTGATGGTAGAATATTAGCTACGGAAAAAACTAAAAATACAAGATATGCAGATAATGCTGAATTAGTTGCAGCTGCAAAAGAAATAGTTGCATTAACTAATGTAGGAAAATCAGTTGTATACTATGATGCACAAGATGCAATAGTAGCTGAAGGAAATGCTGTTAAAGCGATAGTTGAATTAGCAAGTGGAAAAGAAGTAAAGCTAGCAGTAGGAGAATATAAAGTAGATAAAACTAAAGCAGTAGATGCTAACGGTAATGCTGTTAACTTAAATGGAATAAGTGTAGAAGCTGGAAAGAGTGTTGTAGGATTTAAACTTGCAGAAGATGAAAATGCTACAGAAAAAGAGATACCTTCTAAAAACTTAGATTCATTAGTATTTAACGCTAAAGAAACAGAAAAAGTACAATTAAACTTAACTGATTTATACAATGAAAAAGGATACACTAAATCAGGTGTTGAATTAGTTAATACATTAATAGATGCAAATATAGCAGGAAATAATGAAGCAACAATAATAGAAAATGGGAAAGAATACAAAATAGGATTTGATAAAACTACAGATTTATCAACTGTAAAAGTTAATGAAGCTGGTAATTATGAGCTTACTGTTAAGATAAGATACGTAGAAAATACTTCTAACAATACATTAGCTAAAGATGGTAAAGATGTTAAGTTGGTTATAACTGGAACTTCTCATAAAGATTTAACTCAAGTTGCAACTGACATGCAAGATGATAAGAAAGTTGTAGAAGGTTCAGATAAATACACTTCATTAGAAGGTGAAAATAGATTTGAAACTGCTGTTGAAATAAGTAAAGCAGGATTCTTAAAATTAAAAGAAAAAGCAAAAGGTGATAAAATAAATGCAGACTCTGTTGTATTAGTAGGAGAAAATGCCATAGTTGATGGTTTAGCAGCTGCACCTTTAGCTAAGCAAAAGAATGCTCCTATATTATTAGCTAAAAAGGATTCTGTTCCAACAGAAACTATGAGTGAAATAAAGAGAGTATTAAATAAAAAGCAAACTATATACATAGTTGGTGGAGAAAACACTATATCTAAAGAAGTTGAAGCTCAATTAATAAAAGAAATGGATGCTAAGATAGTTAGATTAGCAGGAAATGATAGATATGATACATCTTTAAAAATAGCTAAAGCTATGGACAAGACAACTATGACAAATGCTTTCGTAGTTGGTGGAGAAGGTGAAGCAGATGCTATGAGTATAGCAGCAGTAGCTACTAAACTTACAACAGATGCTAATACAGCAGCTCCAATAATAGTATCTCCAGAAGCTGGACTTACTCAAGATGCTAAAGATTTCTTATATAAAAATAAGACTGGTATAAATGATGTAAAAGTAGTTGGAGGAACTAGCAAAGTTTCTAAGCAAGTAATAAAAGATGTAAAAGCTAATGTTGAAACAGGTGATACTGTTGAAAGAATAGCAGGAGCAGATAGAAAAGAAACTAATGCTATGGTTATAAACACATACTATGGATCAGATGCATTAAAGCAAAATGTTAACGATATATTCGTTGCTCAAGATGGATATGTTGGAGGAAATGGTAAATTAGTAGATGCTTTAGCAGTAGCTCCTTTAGCAGGAAGAGTTGAAGCTCCTATAGTATTAGCTACAGATAATTTAAGTGAAGAACAAGAAACTGTTATAGATAATTTAACAGATAAGCATTCAGATTCAAATGCTAATAAATTAACTAAAGTAGGTGGAGGAGTTGCTACAGCAGCAGTACAAAGCTTACTTAAGATATTAGGATTAAACTAATAAATAATAATTTAAAAGCTTAACTAAAAAAGGAACTACCTCATTATGAGGGCAGTTCCTTTTTTTAATTATAAATAGACAGAATATGTTAAGATTTTATAGAGAAATTTTATTTCATATTTATATAACTAAAAAATATATAACAAATAAAAACACAATATAAATATCAATAAAATGCTAAGCTCAGAAGTACTAATAAGATATATATACCAAATAAAAGATATTAAAAGTCTTAATTAGTCACAAATTTTGGCACACACTTAATACCAGTAAATTTTCTATTAATTAAGTGTCATTTAAGCGCATGTTATATATAAAATGACTTTTATAAAGTAATATGATTAATGATCAAAAGTTTGCTATTTTATCACGTATATTACATATATTTTTAAGTGCTGAGTATAAACTTTAAATTTAGATATTACTAATGAGGTAAAACTATATCGTATGTAATAGTAAATTAAATTACAAATAAAACTTCAAACCAAACTATTCAACTTAAACAAGTATAAACATAAAGGGTTGTAAGTTCAAATAAAATAATAGTTATAATGATTCTACTTCTTATAGTTTATATACTAAGAGAAGCTATATTTAATATAAGTAAAAGCCAGGCATATGCCTGGCTTTTACTTATACTTTTCATACATTACACTAATTTTCATATAAAGGTCTTTCTTTTCTTCAAAACTAAAATTATCACTAGAAAAAACTACACTAGCAATTTCCATTATCTTATCAAAGTCCTTCGACGTAGGTTTTTCACCTTCAAATTTAAGAAAATCACATCCACTAAACATAAAAAATCCCCCTGAGTTTATTATTATAATTAAAATTGTTTAAAATGACATCAAATAACTAAAATAACAAAATTTAAGTAAATAGTATATACAGCATAAAAAGTTCGCAAATTATAGAATATATGTTTTGTAATAGGCTGAAAAATTAGCCACGCTTTGCGTAGCCTATTTTAATGAATCAAAATAAAGTGTAGACAGCTCTTTAAATAGTTTATCTTTTTCATCTCTACTAATATCTTTGTTTTTAAAGAATCCTTCAACAAAATCTAAGAACTGGTCTTTTATATCTATATAAATATCTTTATCTTCATTTATACATAGTAAGTAATCTAAAGATACATTAAAGTACAGGGCGAAATCTCTAAGTGCTTCTGTTTCTGGCTTTCTCTTGTCGTTTTCATATTGAGATATTGCCGACTTTGTGAATGTATAACCATATATCTTATTAAAATCATCTACTAACTCTTGTTGTTTTAGACCTTTTTGAATCCTAAGTTCTTTAAATCTTTGTCCAAAAGTCATTTTAAATCCACCTCACCATACTTAAAGTATAGTACAAAGTTTCGTTGGTGTAAACTAAAAAACAAATATTAGTAAAAAATATTAAATATTTGTTGAAAGTTAACACAAATAGAACTACAATTTAATTAAAGATAACAAAAATAAAACTAATTAACAAATACGAAACTTTAAGGGGGATTTTATGTATAGTAAGTTAAATATTAGAGTCCTTAGGTTTAATCCAATTAAGGATATAGATAAGATTATTTTTAATCATTATATTATGAGGAGGGTTAATGCTAATAATATTTACAAAAAACTTGAAAGTGGTCACTTTACATTTACTATAAGTGGGGCAGTTAGTGAGCTTGGCTTTTCTAAGGGAAAGGTACAAAGATTAATTAAGAATTTTGAGGAGTTAGGTATTATTAATAGGGTAGTTAAAGGAAATAAAACCAATAAGTGTTCTGTATATGAGTACATTACTGATTTTAAGTGTGATACTAAAATTAATACTAAAAAAACTACTAAAGATGATACTAATATAAATTTGGATGAAGAATTGTATATTAGTGATTTTAAGGATTTTAAGGATGTAAGTTTTAAAGATTATTTAGATAGTGATACTAATAATGATATTAAATGTGCAACTAAAGAAGGTAACTTAGAAAAAGATAATATAAATAAAAAAATAAATAATATATATGTTGATGTAGTAAATTATTTAAATGAAAAGTGTAAAAAGAATTTTAAACCAACCACCAATAAAACTAAAAATCTTATTAATGCAAGGATAAATGAAGGATTTGAATTAGAGGATTTTAAGAAAGTAATAGATATTAAGTCAAAGGAGTGGGTGTATAGTGATATGCAAAAGTATTTAAGACCTGAGACTTTATTTAGTAATAAATTTGAAGGATATTTGAATGAAGAGATTTTTGAAGATATAAAAGAAGAGTCTAATGAAGTATGGGATATTGAATTTGACTATTAGGGGGAGTTATGAAAAAGTTTGATGCTATTAATATTGAACAAAGTGTTATTGGAAGTTTGATAAGTGATAATACTTTAAGTTTCAAATTAGAAGAATTATATGAGGATTTATTCACTATAAATATTCACAAGTATATTTTAAATGTTATGAAGGTTTTGTATGAAAATAATATGGCTATTGATATTCAAAGTGTATATACAAAACTTAAAGACAGAGATATTAATATAGATGTAAGTTATTTAACTGATATGGTAGCTATTGGAGAAAGTTATTCTATTGATAGTCATATTAGAATTTTAAAAGACAAGTATTTAAGAAGAGAGATTATCAAAAATTGCACTAATCTTTTTCAAGATTTAGGTGATGATGAGGATATGGATTTGGTTGTATATAATTTTGAAAAAAGAATGAGAGAAATATTAAATAAAAATACTAAAAATTATAAGGATAGTGTTAAAGATATTTGTGAAAATTTACTTAATTATTTAGAAAGTAGTGAAAATACGGGGATAAAGTTTGGTGTTGAATACTTGGATAATATTATAGGAGGGTTATTTAAAGGTGAGCTTACAACTATTGCTGCTAGAAGTGGTGTTGGTAAGACTGCTTTAGCTCTTCAAATTATGCTAAACTGTGTTTTTCAAAAGAAAAAGGTATTGTTTATTAGTAGGGAAATGAGCAATGAGCAAGTTTTTATGAGAAATATTACTAAAAAAACTGGAATTAGCACTAAGAAAATGAAAAATAAACAATTAAAAGATGATGAGTGGAAATTGGTTATAGATACTTTTAAGGAATACTCTAGTCAAAATTTAATGTATATAAATGATAAGATAAGTACTATTAGTGCTTTAAAAAGAAGAATAAGGGAGTTAGAGCCAGATTTAGTTATTATAGATTATGTTCAGCTTATGAGTGTTGAATCTATTATGCAAAATAGAGAAAGGGAAGTAGCAAGTCTTTCTAGGGAGCTTAAAAATATTACTTTAGATTTTAACATACCTGTTATTCAACTTAGTCAATTAAATGATGAGATGAAGGATTTTAGACCTTGGGGAGAGAGACCTATGAGAGATAGTAAGGCTATATTTCACGATAGCAACAATGTAGTATATATTCATGAGCCTGTTAATTCTGATTTTGAAGATGCTATAAAGGCTATAGGTACAAGTAGGGATAAGGTTATAAATTCTAGGAAAAATGGCATAAAGCTAGTTGATTTAATTGTTGCAAAATGTAGAGATGGGGAAACAGGATATAGGCATTATTGCTATAATGGAAGAAGACTTCATTTTCAGCCTATTAATTATTAGAAGAAAAATAAAAAGGAGCTAGCCTCTATTTAGAGACAGCCCCTATATTTTTAGAGAGTTCACTAATACTATCTGTTAGTTTAGTTAGCTTTCCTTCTATTCTAACTAATAGATACATAGAAAGAGCAATAGGAAAGCCAACATTAGCAATCAGATTTTGCAAGTTATCTTCCAACTAATTATACAACTAAATCATATTCAGTAGTATCAGTTTGAACTACCTTAGCATCTACTAAAGTATCCAATTCCTCTCCATTTACAACAAATACGCCTTTTGATAAAACTAAAGTCATAGCTGATTTTATCTCAGCTTCAGTTAGATTTTCTCTAGGATCATCTACTGATAAAGAAATATTTTTTCCACTTAAAGTCTTAAAAGTCATTACAAGTTTCTTTTTTATCTCCATAATATAACCCCCAATATTAATAATTAAATTTTTTATATAGTGTTTAAAGTATTCTAAACAATATAGATAAGTACAAGCAATTTTATTCTGATAAAGTATTAGTGTCTATTTTAGATACACTTAAAAGTGTGTTAGATTGAAGTGATGAAATTATTGTTGCAACATCATATACATCTTGGTCTAGTGCATCTGGTGATATATTAGCATAAGTTTTACTTTTAACTATGCTTTTTCCAGTCTCATCATCCTTTCCACAATCATATCTTAATTTAAGTCCTGATAGGTTTTTAGTTACTACTACTGCCATAATAATCCTCCTTATATTCTTAGCAATTAGCTAAGTTATTTTAGCAAGTTGCCTTGCTTATACTTATATAATAGGTGAGAAAAATTATATGTAGTTATAATGGATGTTGACAACATATGTAAGGGATATATGTTTCTCAAATACTTTTGTGGAAAGAGGTATTTAGTGACACTACTATATAAATAGAAGGAAAAAGTAAGGAAAATAATAAAAAATAGGAGGAAAGTATGATAAGAGAAGACTTAGAGGCTTTGTATGAGCTAGTTGGTGAAGAAGTATATTTAGAGATATGCAAACTATACGGAGGGAATAGTTTATATGTTCCAACTTATAGCAGTGCTATAAGGGATAGAAGGAATGAAGAAATCATTAAAAGATTTAATGGAGTTAATGCATCTATATTAGCTAGGGAATATAAAATGAGCGTAAATCATATAAGGAGGATAGTTAAATGTGGATAATATTAAAAAAATACTTGTGAATAATGTTTGAAATAATATAGTTAGGAATTGAATCTTTTGTTCAAAAATGTATTGATTTCAACTAAAAAGGGGAAAGGTGTCGAAAAAAAGGGATGGCTTTAGCTATGTAATGCTAGTGTATAGAGAAATCTAAATGTAAAAAAATGGATTTGAATGTTAAAAAATGTCGAAAAAAGGGGATTTTGGAAATTTGAAATATTAAGTAAAACCGTTGAAATAAATATTTTCCTAGACTATGATTAGTCCTGTGAGAGATACAAAGGTCTGAGAGATGTTAAAATAACATACATCGGAGGGTAATATTATGAAAAAAAGAAATATGGCTATAACAATAGCTGCAGTTAGTGCGGCAACTTCAGTAGCTCCAGCATTAGCTTTTGCTGATACTTTAGATAATCAAGTAATAGCTTCTACTGATGCTAAGGCAGTAGCTCAATTAAAAGGGGAAATACAAGGATTTTTAAACACTAAGTACACTGACGATGAGGATTTAATGGCAACAGGAGCTCAGTATCAGTATAATGGTGCAAAAGAAGCAGCTAAAGCAGGACAATGTGTTTATACTATAAATCTTACTGAAGCAAATGGGACTAAAGAAGCTATAACAACTATGGAACAATTAGATGTTGCTTTAGCTAAATTAAATGATACAACAAATAAATTTTTAAATATAGAAGTAATAGATAATGGACATAAAACAGTTAATGGACAAATAGTTAACTGGAAAGAAGGAACATACACTCAAGATGATATAAATAATTTATATACTGAGTTAACTAAAGCTCAATCAACTCCAGCAGGAAATAAACAAGCTCAAGCAGGAGAAACAACTCAAGATAAAAAAGAGACAACTCCAGTAGTTAGCAAATTAGCTGCAGATGCTCCAAAAGCAATAGAAGATGTAACTAGAGTTGATGCAAATACATTATCATTAGAATTAAAGAATAATGATAAGCCATTAGTTATAAAAACAGGTGATACAAAACTTAATTTAAATGACCCTATTTATTCTCAAGATAAAATGGGAAGTTATTTAGACAAAGATGGAAAAGTTATATCAGGTGTAACTGATGCTACTGCAGCAACAAATGCAGATACAGTAGTAACTGGATTTGAAGTTGAAAGAGAAGCTTTAGAGCAAGCTCAAAATGGACAACCAAGTGACTTTGAAGCGACTAGAAACTACGGTGTTGACTATGAAGCAGCAAAAACTACAAACTTCAAAGCTACAGATTTATACGACTTTAACATAGGAAGATTTACAATTGAAGGAAATCAATTAGAAAAATTCATAGCAGAATATAATACTACAAAAGTTAATGGACAAATAGAAAAAGCTACTAATACATTAGATACTACTAACGGAACATTAACAATAACTTTACCAGTAGACAAAACTGATGAAATGGATGAAACTATGCCTAATATAGCATCTATAACAGCAGATCACACTTCAGCAAATGGTGCATACGCTAAGATAGTTATATCAGGAAGCAGCAAAAACTTAACTGATTTACAAAATATGATAAATCCAGAAGGACAAAAAACAAATCCTCAAATAACTACATTAGCTGGTATGGATAGATATGACACAGCTGTTCAAGTAAGTAAAGCTACATTTGCAACTGAAAAAACAGCAAACAATGTTGTATTAGTTTCAGGAAATTCTTTAGCAGATGGGTTAGCTGCTACTCCATTTGCAAGACAACAAAATGCTCCAATATTATTAACAGGAAAAGATAAAGTTTCTGATAAAACTATGGACGAAATAACAAGAGTAATGAAAGCTGGCGGAAATGTTTATGTAATAGGTGGAGAAAACACTATATCTAAATCTGTTGAAACTCAACTACAAGCTAAAGGAATAGCTAAAGCTAATGTAATAAGAATAAAAGGTAATGACAGATATGAAACTTCTTTAGCAATAGCTCAAAAAATGGGAGCTAAGCAAGATGAAATGTTCATAGCTGGTGGATATGCACAAGCAGATGCTATGAGTATAGCTGGTGTTGCTGCTAAAGGTGGAGCAACTCAAAATACTGCAAATCCAATATTATTAGTTGATGCTAAAAATGGATTAAGTGCTGACCAATTAGAATATATGGAAAATGCTGGCTTAACTAAGACATATATAACAGGTGGTGCTAATAGTGTATCTACTAAATTAGAAGATCAAATAAAAGCATCTGATGCTAAAGGAACAGTACAAAGATTAGCTGGTGATGATAGACAAGATACTAACGCTGCAGTTGTAAAAGAATTCTACAAAAATGGATTTAATGAATTCTATGTAGC
This sequence comes from Romboutsia sp. 1001713B170131_170501_G6, assembly GCF_015668195.1. Classification (NCBI taxonomy): domain Bacteria; kingdom Bacillati; phylum Bacillota; class Clostridia; order Peptostreptococcales; family Peptostreptococcaceae; genus Romboutsia; species Romboutsia sp. 1001713B170131_170501_G6. Next base: position 604,436 of record NZ_JADPFC010000002.1, on the reverse strand, counting down.
TAAGTCTGATAATCAAGGATTAGTTGACTCATTATCAGCAGGTGCTTTAGCTGGTAAAGAAAATGCTCCAGTAGTATTAGCTACTAATGCTGTAAATGCATCTCAACAATCAGTAATAAAAGCATTAAGCAAAGAAGATGCTACTAAGACTCAAATAGGATACGGAATAGCTGCTCAAGTTTGGTCAACTATATCTGACTTATTCACAAAATAATATTTGTTTAATATAATTTCATTAATCTTCCTAAAAGAGTATAGACGAAAGTCTATACTCTTTTTTAGCTTCTTATAGTTAACTTATTTAAGTAGAAAATATGTTATAATTGTAAAAATATAAAAAATAATATAGAATATATTAAGTATTCGCAGAGTAAATACAAAAAATAAAACTTTATAGAATGGGAGCAAAATGAGTAAGATTATTAACAAAATAAAAAATACTGAAAAGATTGATTTTAGAAAAATATACTCTAAAATTTCAAATGTAGAAAAAGCAGCATTTATAACAGTGATGGTTTTAGGATTATTGACTCATATATTCATGTTTGTAAATGTACTACCAAACTGGGATAGTATGTATAACTTCAAAGGAGACAAAATTTGGATACATATGGGAAGATGGTTTTTAAATGAATCTCAAAAATTATCTTCTATAGTAGATACACCATGGGTAATAGGAATGTTATCTTTAGTATTTATAGGTATAACATGTGCTATAATTGTGAACGTCTTAGAAATAAAAAAGATGTCTAGTGCAATAGCCATATCAGCTATTATCGTAACATTTCCTGTAGTCACAAGTACATTTTCATATATGTTTTTAGCCGATGGATATATGATGGGTATGATGTTATCGGCACTAGCTGTATTTATAACTAAAAAATATAAAAGAGGATATTTTGTTGCAGGAGTTATATTAGCATTTGCAATAGGAATATACCAAGTTAATTTAGGATTTGCTGTACTTTTATCATTATTAGTTATTATGTTAAAAGTATTTAATGAGGATGAAGATATTGTAGACAACATAAAGTATGCTATGAGATTTGTAATTATGGCACTTATTGGAATGATTCTATATTTTATTATTTTAAAAGTATTTATTTTTATATTACACAGAGGTCTTGGTTCTTATCAAGGAGCAGATCAAGGATTTTCTATTAATAAACAATCTATATTAAACATATTAACGGAATTTAAAAATTTACCTAAAGTTGTAACAGGTGGATATGACGCTTCATTTTCTAGTCTAATATTATTATTATTTGTTTTTGCAGGAATTATGTTATTATATTTAATTAAATTAAATAAGATTTACAAAGATATATTAAAGTTAATATTAGTCTTAGTTGCATTAGTTAGTATTCCTTTTATTACTGGATTTGCATATTTCATTTCAGAGGGTACGGCATATCATATGGTTATGAGGATGTCTTGGTCACTTTTATTTGTAGCGATAATTACCTTAAATGAAAAAATATCGATTAAAAAAGGTATAAATAATTTGTTACAACAAATAGTTTATAGTTTCCCATTAGTTATTACTTGGATAATCATTTGGAACTTTATATTAGTTGCTAATATATCATACTTAAATATGCATCAAAGATATGAAAAAGAGTATTCATTAGCAGTAAGGGTGGTTGATAGATTAGAGATGAGCGAAGAATATAATCCTTCTACTCCAGTACTATTTGCAGGAAGTCCTTATACTCATAATACACCTGGTAATTACAGTGAGTATATTGGACATGTTACAGGGACAGATGGCAATAGCATATTCTTTTCAGATTACCATTTTAACCAATTTATTAAGTATTACATAGGTCTTAATCTAAATTCTGTTAGTGATAAAAAGGCAAATGAAATAATGAATTCAGAAGAATATAAAAGTATGAAGTCATTCCCTAACAAAGAGTGTATAAAGAAAATTGATGATGTAGTTGTGGTTAAATTTAGTTAAAAAAGAGTATATACGAAAGTCTGTACTGCACCCCAATTGTTAGACCAAAATTCTAACAATTGGGGTGTTTTTAATATGGTAAAATATGATTATGAATTTAAGCTAAAAGTTGTTACATCATCCAACTGCCCATAAGCACAACAAAGCAACAAATAAAGCTCCTTTTTCCTATCAGCATCCACACTATCATCAACAAAAACCCTACTAGCTAAATTTATCATCTTATCATAGCTATTAGAGTACGACCCTTCAACATCTTTGTCCATAAAAATATCATTAAAAAACATAATAATCCCCCTGTTATAAAACTATATAAAATAAATTAAAATCTCAAATAGAAATTCCTATCTATAAATAATTGTATCACAATATGGAAACAAATGGTAAAAAAATTAAAACAAATGTTTGGTAAAAACAATCACTCATTCCTAGTAAATGATATATAGATACATTAAAAAACAATTTATTGATATATATAGCATTTATAGTTTGTGCTGAAATAAATATTTAAAAGATTAGACATAAAAACTTTAAATAAAGCAAAAAGGCAAAAGTAAAAAATAGTGAAAAACATGGAAAATTATGTTAAAATGATTTTAGTGTCTAATAATTACTAGAGTAGATGTTAATATGATTTGAGAAAATCAAAAATTTCAAAAAATTGTAATTAATTATGGATATAACAATAATAGTTATATCCTTTTTATTTGCTTATACAGATACTTATATAAATTAAGGTTGGAATTTAAATATATTCTAAGCTATTCAACAAGATAAACTAAATTTAGGTACAGAACAAATTATAGGGGGTTAAGAATATAGAATAATTATGAGGGATGAAAAATTAGATATATATAGGGGTTTAATTATGATGTATATCATTGGATTTATACATACATTATATTGGTTTCCGAATTTTGGAACTAAAATTAAATCTTTTTTTCTTTTTGAGATGGCAGTAGTATTTTTTATAACTGGAGCAAGTTATTCGTTAAGTAATAAAAAATCATATGCTAAATATATTATTTCAAGAATACCTAGAATATTAATACCATATTTTATATTTATAATATTTCTAGTATTTATAGAATATGTAGCTAATATTCTTGGTACGACTATTACATATTTAAGTTTTAAGGAGTTTGTTATAAGTAGCTTTAATGTATTTAAAGAACCTAGTGTTACATTACAATTTATTACATGGCATCTATGGTTTATACCAGTATACTTAATTTTAGTTCCATTTATACCGATTATGTACAATTTATATAATACACTAGGTAATAAATTTAAATATATACCTATGATTTTAATATCTTGTCTTATAGTATATATGAATAATATAGATAATCTTACAGTTTTAAAAAATGTTATATTCTATGCATTCTGGATATATGCAGGATTTTTTTACAATAAACTGAAAGAAATAAAAATAAGTAAATTATCAAATTTAATAATAATAACTTTGATGAGTGCAATATTAATTTATTTGATTTCTAAAGACCAGTTTGTTATGGATATGCAAAAAAACAAGTTTCCTCCAAACTTTATATTTTTAATATATACGATTATAGCATTTAATTTGTTATATATTTTAAGAGATTATATTTTAAATATAGGCAAAACAAAATATATAAGTAGGTTAGTAAATCAATATTCCACTTATGGCTTTACATTGTACTTATATCACCCGTTTACATATTTATTGGTTAGGCCAATATATATATATTTATTTGATATAAGTGAAAATATTATTTATAAAATTATAATGGTGTTAATCAATACGGTTTTAGTTATATATCTTAATTTAATATTTGCAAGGATTTTTGGTAAGTTTGAAAATATTAAACTATTAACAAAGGGGGTACAAAATGATAAGAAAAACTTATATGAAATATAAAGAGGAGTTGATTATATTTCTTATTGTGGCAACAATATACACTTTAATATCAGGTATATTTTTTTATAATACAACTATACTTTATGAAACGAAAAATACATTTGATGTTATATTAGATTCAGATTCAGGTGTTTTATTTGAACGAAATATATTTGTTGAAAATAAAGATAATAACAAGCATATTCTTTTTTCAAAAATAGTTTCTATTATAGCATATCCAATATTTGTTATAAGCCAATTTTTATCTTCAAAGATAGGCATAAGGGTTGATTATTTATATGGGATAGGATTGACATTGTTACAGATAGCAGTTAGTTCTATATCTATAACTTTAATTTTCAGCTATTTAAAATCATTAAAATTGAATAAAACAACACTTTATACAATAATGGGGATATTCTTATTTTCATTTCCACAGTTATTTATGAGTCTTAGTATAGAAAGATTTATATATGCTCAATTATCTATAATATTATTTATATATTTAGTTCATAAAAATAAAGAAAATTATTTATTAGATTTAGCTGCAATACCACTATTTGGAATAACTGTTAGTAATATATATATATACGTATTAAATTTAATTATTAAATACAAAACTCAATTTAAAAAATATATTAAACATTTAACAGTTTTTGCTTTAACATCATATATAGCTATAATAATGACTAATTCTATATCATTATTAAATACAGTTTCAGGTATAAAAGACAATTCAGCGTATGTATTTAATGGAACTTGGATTGAAAAGATAAAAATGATATTATTTAGGCTTTTATACCCAAGTATCTATTTTCCTGGAAACGAAATAACAACTTATGGAGTAAATGGGATTAATTATAAGATGATGCAAACTGACAATATAAATATCATATATTTTGTAATATTTATGATTATATTATGTTTATGTATAGCATCTATTATTATTAATAGAAAAGACGATATAGTTAAGTTAAGTGCTGGTATAATATTATTTAATATTTTTATGCATGGAATTGTTGGATTTAATTTATTAAATGCTAATATAATGACTATACATTTTGGTTTTGCAATAATAATACTATTAGCACATTTTTGTAAGAATATTAAAAGTGAAAATATAAAAAGTGTAAATTTATTTTTAATTATTGTTTTGACTACAGTTATATTAAGTAATGGACAAGGTTTTATAAAAATATTTAACTTAGGGGTACAAATTTTACCTAGACTATAAATTTAATAACAGGGATATATATGAGAGATAGGGATTATTTTGGGGGGAAAGTATGGAGCAATATAATATAAAGCAAGAAAAATATAGTTTTTATAAAGAATATATAAATCTTATGAGACCAAAACAGTACATAAAGAACTTATTTGTATTATCAGCAATAGTATTTTCAGGAAATATAATACATATAAATTTATTCTATAAATCTATGATAGCATTTATATGTTTTTGCCTTATTTCATCAGCAGTATATATATTAAATGACATAGTAGATATAGAAAAGGATAAATGTCATCCTAAAAAATGTAAAAGACCATTAGCTAGTGGAGCTATAAAAAAAGAAAAAGCTGTGATATTAGGAGTAGTATTAGTAATAGCTTCAATATCTTTATCACTATTGGTAAATTTAAAATTAACTGCGGTAATAATATTATACTTATTAAATAATATATTATACTCATTTAAATTGAAAAATATAGTTTTATTAGATGTATGTTCTATAGCTATAGGATTTATACTTAGAATACTTGCAGGGAGTGTATCAGTAGGTGTACAACTATCAAATTGGATAATATTATGTACATTCTTTTTATCATTATTTTTAGGACTTGGAAAAAGGAAGAAAGAGATAAATACTTTAAAAAGTAGTGCAGGAGATCATAGAAAGATACTTAAAGATTATAATGAAGAAATAATAGATCAAATGATTACGGTAGTTCAAAGTTGTACAATAGTTTGCTATGCGCTTTATTCTACGAGTAGTATAGATAATCCTAATATGATATTTACAACTATATTTGTAATATATGGTATTTTTAGGTACAGTTATATTATTAATATAAGTGATGAAGGAAATCCAACGGATGTTGTATTAAATGATACTAGTTTAAAAATAGATGTTTTGTTATGGGTAGTAACATGTGTTATTATACTGTTATTCTAGTGGATAATTTTCATGATAAATAATATAAGGGGAGATAAATTTAATGGAATTAAGGTTATTGATAGAAGAGTTTATAATAAATTATGGACTCATAAGTATTTTTATAATAGTAGCCCTTGAATATGCAAATGCTCCTTTACCTAGTGAGATAGTATTACCATTTGTAGGAATATTAGCATTTAAATTTGATATGAATATATTTTTAGTTATACTAGTATCAATAATCGGTGGAGTATTTGGATCAGTAGTAAATTATTATTTAGGATACAAATTAGGGCAACCACTATTATCATTTATAAAAAGTAAATATCCAAAAACCAAAAAATCTATAAAAGCATCTTATAGATGGTTAGCAAAATATGAAAAAATATCTGTTATGTTATCAAGATTAGTTCCACTAGCTAGAACTTTTATATCTATAGTGGCAGGTGTTACTAGAATGAATGTATGGCAGTTTACATTGTATTCTGCAATTGGAATATCTGTATGGAATATAGCTCTTATATTAGTTGGCTATTTTATAGGAGATAATATGGATTTAATTGCTAATATAATGAAAAAATACTCTATAGTAGTAGGAATATTAGGTATTTTAATAATAGGATTTTATTGGATAATATTAAAAAATAGAAAAGAAAAAGATAGTGAAAAATATATAAATCAAGAAGTATAGTATACTAAAATAATGAAAAACACTGTAAAATATTTTAGTATATAATAATTGTTAAAGTAAGTGTTAATACGATTAGGAAAAATCAAAAATTTTTAAATAAAATACAAGTAATTATGGATATGGCAATAATAGTCATATCCTTTTTACTTGCATATTTGGTAAAAGAACAAAAAAATAAACTACAAATATGTAGCTTATTTTAATGACTCAAAGTATAGTCTGCTAATTTCTTTAAAAAGCTCGTCCTTTTTATCTCTAGTAATATTTTCATCTTTAAAAAAACTATTTGCAGCATTTATAAATTCATCATCTAGTTTATCATTTTCTTTTAATACAGATAATTTTCTATCATTACTTACTCCTAGCAAGTAGTCTATTGATACATTAAAATACAATGAAAAATGCTTAAGCGCTTCTGTTTCTGGCTTTCTTTTATCATTTTCATATTGAGATATAGAAGATTTTGCAAAGTTATGTCCATATATCTTATTAAAATCTTCTGCTAATTCTTGCTGTGTTAGATTTTTTTCTATCCTTAGTTGTTTAAATCTCTGCCCAAAAGTCATATTTTACTCACCTCACCATACTTAGAGTATAGTACTAAGTTTATATAAATGTAAACCATATATTAAAATTATTTAAAATGTGCTAAAAAAGTATACGAAAAGTGAACAAAATTTAATTATAGGATAGATATGGTAGAGATTTTAATGCTTTTAAGAATGAGAAGTTAGCTTATATGCATAAGAGTATTAACGTTGAAAAAAATATAATTAATGCATATATATATAATTTTATAATATTTTTTATAATGATATTAAAAAATAATTAGAATATAAAATTAAATGTAAAAAATATGAAAAAATATGAAAAACTTTTGTTTGAAAGTGTTAATATAAATGTAAGGAAGATTAAGGTAATTGATAAAAAGGGAAGTAAAAAGGAGACTATTGAATATGGGAGAACATAAAGTTAGAAGCTTATTAATTTTAGTTATATTATTTTTAATAACCATATCAAACTATAATACTTCATATGCAAACGAGAAATACAGAACTATAAAGGTAGGAGCATATGATTTTGAACCATATTTTTATATGAAACCAGATGGCAAGGTAGATGGATACTATAAGGATATTTTAGATAATATTATCTTTGAAATAAATAAAAATTTGCCTATAGATAAAAGGGTAAAGGTTGAATATGTAAGAGGGAATATACACTCTTTAATTGAAGATTTAGGAGAAAATAAAATTGATTTAATGGTTGGGCTTCAGTACACAGATGAAAGAAAAGATAAGCTTATTTTTTCTAAAGAAAATGTAGGAGTTGAATTATTAGGAATATATGTTAATAGCGATTATAAATATAAAGATATAAAGTCCATAAATAATAAGAAAGTTGCTTTTATAAAAAGTGAATATGAATCTAAATGGTTACTAGATGAATTAGCAAAAAACGGAATAAAACCAAAACCTGTATGGGTAGAAGATTTTAACCAAATAATAGATATGCTAAAACAAAAATCTGTAGTAGCAGCTGTAGCTCCAATAAATCAAAAGAAGCTACGTGAGTTTAAAAAAATCTATGAATTTTCACCAGGAGCTGCATATATAGCTTCATCAAAAAATAATAAGTGGCTTATGGATGAAATTGATAAGGTATTAGAAAATCCTAATAAAAATCAAAAGCATTCATTAGAAAAAATATACTTAAAATATTTTCATAAAGGAGCAAACTCAAAAGAAATAATAATACTATGTACTATAGCATTAATATGTATTTTATTTATATTAATAATGCATATAATACCAGCTATAAAGCTAAAAAAATTAAGAAAAAGTATAAAAGAAAACTTATCCCAAAATAGATATACACTTTATTATCAACCAATAATTAATCCTAAAAATGATAAAGTTGTAGGATTTGAAGCTTTAATTAGGTACATAAACCCTGATGGAAAAATAATATCTCCATATTTCTTTTTAAGTGACATAGAAAAATGCAATATGACAGAAGAATTATCAATATGGATATTTGAAACTGTACTAAAAGACTATAAGTGGTTTAAGACAAACACAAACTTAAATGGCGAGGAATTTTATATTTCATTAAACATATCATTCAATGAAATAAGGAGTAAAGAATTCTTGGAGAAAGTTAATTATATAATTGATAATGACAAGGATTTTAAGTCTAAAAAAATTATTTTTGAAATTGTTGAAAATATAAAATCAGGTAATTTCAAACAAATAAAAAAAGGAATGGAATTTTTACAAAGCAGGAATATAAAAATAGCTGCTGATGATTTTGGCATTCAATATTCAAATCTAGATATATTATCTAAATTTAATTTTGATGTTGTTAAAATAGATAAATATTTTATAGATGAGATTAAAGAAGGTAATTTTAATTATGAGCTTATAATATTTTTAAGCAAAATCTGTAAATTAACTAATACTAAAATAATAGCAGAAGGTGTTGAAAGTAAGGAACAAGTAGATATTTTAAAAAATATAGATAATGATAATATATTTATACAAGGATATTTTTATGCTCAACCTCAAAGCAAAGAAGAGATAAAGTTAATTAATAATATGTGTAAAAAATATAATAAGGATTAGCAAAAAGGATGGCTTGTAAAAGCCATCCTTTTTTAGATAAACAAAGTAAAAAAATAGAATATACATAAAGGTAATAAAGATACTAAATCATACAAAAAATACAAAGAATATAAATAATATCAAAAAAGATGTTGAAATTTTGTATAAAAGCGTATATAAATATATAGACAGAATTATTTTTATATCAAAATAAAATTATATGAAGCTAATAATTAATTAATAAAAAATTATATAGTTAAAAATTTAATATATAAAATAGTATTAGATTTAAAATGTAAGGAACTTAATTATAAAGTAGTATTTTTAAAGTTATAGGGGGAGAGAATTAGGTGTGAGAAAAAATAAGCTTTATAAAATATTAATCGTAAATGTAGTACTTGCAATAATTATACTAAATTACAGTATTTCATATGCCGATAAAGAATATATAACCATAAAGTTAGGGGTATATGATTATGAACCATATTTTTATATTAAAGATGGGGATGTTGGAGGGTATTATAAAGAGCTTTTAGACAAGATTATTCATGACGTAAATAATCATGAGGGTGGTAAAAAAATAAAGATTAAATGTATAGAGGGAGAAGTATCTTCATTAATTAGAGATTTAGAAGAAAATAAAATAGATATGATGATGGGCCTTCAGTACACTCAGGAAAGAAAAGATAAGTTTATTTATTCTAAAAATTATGTTGGAGTAGAGCTATTATCAGTTTATACTAATAAAAATTTTAGACATAAAGATATAAAATCTCTAGACAAAAAAAAGGTCGCTTTTATAAAAAACGAATATGGGTCAGAATGGTTATTAGGGTATTTACAATCAAAGGATATAAATCCTATAGTTATATGGGTAGACGATTATAAAAAAGCATTACAAATGTTAGATGACAAATCTGTAGTGGCAACACTTTCGCCATCAAATCCAAATAAACTTAATAAGTACAATCAAATTTATAAATTTTCACCAGGATCTGTATATATAACAGCATCGAAGAATAGTAGATGGATTATAGATGAAATTGATAGTATTTTAGACAATTACACTGAAAAACAGAAAAATGAATTAGAAAAGATACGTTTAAAATACTTTAAAAATAAAGTTACAAAAAGAGAAATATTATTATATGCTATATCATCAATACTTATATTATTTATAGCAATAAAGTATATAGTACCAGCTATAAATATAAATAAGCTAAGAAAAAAAATAAAAGATAACTTAATAAAAGATAGATATACAATTTATTATCAACCAATAATTAATCCTAAAAATGATAAAATTGTAGGGTTTGAAGCTTTAATTAGATATATAAATCCTGAAGGTAAAATAGTATCGCCGTATTTTTTTATAAATGATATTGAAAAGAGTAATATGACTGAAGAGTTAGCAATATGGGTGTTTAAAAATATATTAAGGGATTATGAATGGTTTAAATTAAACACAAATCTAAAGGATGAAACGTTCTACATTTCTATGAATATATCTTTCAACGAGATAAAAAGCAAAAAATTCTTAAAAACAATTGATTCTACAATTGAAGAGGATAAAAATTTTGATAATAAAAATATTATATTTGAAATTGTTGAAAATATAGAATCAGAGAATTTAAAAGAAATAAAAAAAGGTATGGAGTTTTTACAAAGTAAAAATATAAAAATAGCTTCAGATGACTTCGGCGTTAAATACTCAAATCTAGATATATTATCCAAACTTAACTTTGATATGATAAAAATAGATAAATATTTTATAGATGAGATTAAAAATAATAAATTTAATCATGAAATTATAATATTTCTAAGTAAGGTATGCAAGCTAACGAATAAAAGCATAGTATTAGAAGGTGTTGAATTTAAAGAACAAGTAGATATTATAAAAAATATAGACTACGGCAATATATTTATACAAGGATATTTTTATGGAAAACCTGAGGATAAAGGCAATATAGAGTTAATTAAAAATATAAGAAATTAAAAATAAAAAATGTTTTAGATTGTCAAAGTTAAGGGTATATTGTATAATTGAAAGCTGGAAATATTTTAATATAAAATATTTTTAGTTTAAAATAAAACATAGGCAAAATTAAGGAAACTTAATGACGCAAAGCTAAAGGGGCTAAAGTTAAAAACCATGCCAGCCAGTTGCTAGTACAGTATACTATTTATTTTTTTATAGTAAAAGTTGCTTATTTAGTAGAACTGAATGGAATATAGGGATTTTTAGCCACTTCTTAATGAAGTGGCTTTTTAAGTTTTAAGTCTTTTATTTGTATAAATGTTTTAAATTACTTCATTGATTAAATGAGTAAAGATAGTAATTAACAAAGAAGAGATGACTAAACCAAGTAAAATATTTAAGTAAAAAATAAAAGGAGTAAAAATATGATGAAAAAGGCAATGTCATGTACATTAGCGGCTACACTTGCTATATCTCCAGCTAAGGGGTTTGCAACTGAAGTTAGTACAGATGAAAACACAAGTTTACCAGAAGTTAGCCAACCTACTTCCATAACAGGGAAACTAGAAGTAGACATAAACTTTGCTACACCAATTATAAATAATTCACAAAATGATATGAAATTAGTGTTAAGGGGAGAACAAACTCAAGAAGAAGTATCGTTAGCTACAAATAGTGGAACTACAAAATCAGGAAAAATATACACTATTGAGAGACTTAATTCATCTAAAAATCCAATTAAAGAAGGTGAAATGGTAAGTTTTATACGTGTTATATTTGAAAACTTAGAACTTGGTAATTATAGTTTTGACTTAAGTGCTAGTGGCTATAAAACTGCAACTGTAGATAATATAGACATAACTAATTACTCAAAAAGGGTAAAAGTGGGAACTAGAAAAAATCAAGTTGTAAAATCTTATGGAGAAACTGAAGATCAAAATGAATATGAAGAATATCCAGCATTATTTTCAGCAGGTGATGTTAGACAAGATAATGTTATAAATATGGAAGATTACAATATATTATTAGAAAATATAAACACAAATAATGACAGTTACGATATAAACAAAGATGGAAAAACTGATATAGCTGATTTATCTTATGTAAAGGAAAGTATAGGTAGTGAAAAAAACATACCTACAGATAGAAACTACATTGAAAATACTGATGCAATAATAAACCCAGATAATGTAGGAATGACAGTTAATGAAGAAACTACAGTAAATGGTCTTACTGGGGAAGAAGCTAAAAATGAGTTAAAGAAACTTCTAGTGTCAGGGGACTCTAGTGTAGCAATAGGAAATAAGGACGTAGCACCAAGTGAAGAAAATCCGATAAAGATAGGAATGGATTTATCTAGTATAAGCTCATTTAGAACAAGTGGTGCTGTAGAGATGGAACAAGTAGTTATAAAGGCTCCAACATCTACTAGTGAAGACGCAGGTATGCCAGAAACTGGGTTTATAGAGTATAAAGTAGATGGAAGTGATGAGGTACAAAAAGTACCATTTAATGGAGGGAATGTTAAAAAATCTAGAAGTGGATCAGATGACTTAGTTATAGATTTAGGAAGTCAGATAGCAGTAAAAGAAATATCTATAAATGTTACTGGAAATAGAGGTAACAAAAACATATCTGAAATAGCTCAAATAGAGTTTTTAAACAATGTATACAAAGAAATACCAAAACCAGTAATAAGTATACCGACTATAAAAACATTAGAAACATCTACAAATTTACATGATGAAAGAATAACAATAAGTTGGAATCCTCAACCAAATGTAACTTCATATGAGGTTAAATACTTTAAGATAGATGACAAAGGTGACAGAGTTGGTCCTGAAAAGAAATTACAAACTAATAAAACAAACTTAAATATATTAGATAAAGCAATAAAGCCATACGATAAGTTTAGAGTAAGTATACAATCATTAAATGGTGAGTGGAGCTCAGGGTACGCAGAAGATCTAGCTAATAAATCAGAAGAAGAGGGCGGATTATCAGAAGAAAAGAAAAAAGAGCTTATGCCATACACTTTAGATGGAACTGCAGATAATGTTGATGAAAACTTTAACATGAAAGAAGACTACTATGGATTAAATGGCAAACAACCAAATATGGGAAGTGTATCAGATATACAAGTTATCCCTATAAATGCTCCAGATGTACCAATAAACTTAAATGTTCAAGAAGGGTATAGATCTCTTAAAATAAGCTGGGAAAATCACATACAAGCTAGAGATTTTGATATTTTCTACAGAAAGCTTGGAGATAAAGATACAAAGTGGATAAAAGCTAATGATCCTAGAGTAACATTAGGAGAAGATGAAGTTGATAATACGGCTAAAAATCTTGATAAAAGCAAACTTCACAGAAGTCATAACTACACATTAAATGGTTTAGATGATGAAGCAACATATGAAGTAAGAGTAACTGCTACAAATCATCTTGGAACAAGTAAGATGTCTCAAATTTACTTAGGTACTACAACATCTATAACTCCACCGAAGATGCCTAATTATAAACTTATAAACACTCCTAAGGCTAATGTAGGAGATGGAGAAATAGGTACAGAAAATATTAAAAGTGTTGTAAATCACAGTGATGCACAAGTAAATAATGAGTTTGCTGTTGTAGACAATGACTACTCAAGTATTTACATTATAAATGACTGGGATGCAGGGGGACATTATGATAATTTTAGAGGTCCTATAGTTGAATTTAATAAAGAATACACTATAGATAGAATAAGTTTAGCTGTAAGTGAAGAACAAGGAAAGAATATAATTCCGGAGAAGGTTAGATTACGTACATTTGAAGACCCTAATAATCCAAAGGTACATAATACAAGGGTTATATCAACTACAGCATCAAATGGGAAAAAGTATGCTACGATAAAACTTAATGAACCTATAACAACTAACAAGATACAGGTTAATCCATCAATTCCTAGTTATGGTTCTAGAGTAGTAAATATAGCAGAGCTTAAATTCCATGAAGCAGATAATATAGAACAAGACGTAAAGAACCTTTATAAAGATGAATTTAGAGTAGAATTAAGAGAGGGTGTTACTCAAGAAGAGATAGATAATATAAGAAAAAGAGCAAACACAATGGACTCAGTAAGTAAAGAATATAATCCAGATAGAACTAATATATTAAAAGATCTTGATGTAGCTGAATCACTTTTAAATGGAGCTAACTTATCAAATGAAATAACTACATTAGATCCAACGATAAAAAGTAATTCTGGGTCAAGTGCTTTAGGAATGGCAAATGATTGGCAATCTTTAGGTGCCGTTGCAAGACCAGGTAAAGATGGAGATCAATCTAAAAAGATAGTTGTTTATGTGGGTTCAGATGATCCAGGTGCAAAAGTTGAATTAGCATTTTTACAACATTTTGGACAACCAAGTAAATATATGACTAAATCAAAGGCTTTAGGATCAGGAAGACATGAAATAACTATACCAGAAATATTTAATAATGATGTTGAAAAAGGTGGACAAGTAATGGCTAGAATGGCTTCTGGTAAATCTGATGCCACTATAAAGGTAAGACTAGCTGGAGTTGATGAAATACCACATTTAAATGTAAACAACATTATAAATGATAAAGATAAAGAAGATGAAGTAAAAGATAAAATAAGAACATATATAAAAGAACTTAAAAAATACGTATCAGATTTACCTAATATGTACAAAAAATCAGTTACAGCAGAAGATAGAAAGAATAATATATACACTTATGATGCACAAACTTCAACTTTAAATGCAACAGATATAGAAGGAGATAGATTTACTCTTACTATGCCAGCATCACAAATACTAAAGGGAATAGAATCTGGGCTTAAGGGTAATGAAAATGATGAAGTTGAAAGAGTATACAATGCACTTTTAGCTTGGGAGCAGCAAATACAATTAGGTTATGCTAAAAAAGGTGTATATGAAAGTGTTGAAAATGCACCAAGTAAAGAAGAATATGAAAAGCATAAAGCACCTGCAACTCGTATGAATATAAAATATCAAAGAATGATTATGGGAGCTGCTGGATATGCATCAAGTCACCACGTTGGAGTAGGTTACGGAGGAGTTCCTGTATATATGCAAGGTGTTCCATTTAAATTTGATGAAAATCAAAATTTAATAAATAAAGATGAAGCTCATTTATATGATGATTTAATTAACCATGAGATTGGTCACGTTTTAGATATTAGAAATAGAACTTATGATGAAACAAGTAACAACTTAATGGTTGCACTTTCAAATTCAATGCTTAATCAAGATCCAACATCAAAGCTAGGCAAAGATACTTATAAAAAGATGTATGAAAAAGCAACTTCAAATACTTTAGGGCTATCAACTGATAGAAATGTTGTACTTGGAATGCTATGGCAACCATATTTAGCATACGAAAATAATGATACATATAAGATGCTACTTAATGACAATGATAAAGACTCTAGCAATGACTCTTACTTTGCTAAGTTAAATAGAGCATATAGAGAGATGACTGACAATGAAAAAGCTAATGCTGATAGAGATCAGTTATTAATAAGAATGACATCTAAAGTAGCTAATAAAGACTTAAGTAAATTCTATCTTGCTTATGGTATAGTACCAAATGAAACTACATTACAGTATGTAAGCAAGTTTGATAAGGAAACTAGACCTATACAATATATAAATGATGAAGCTAGAAGACAAAGATTAGCAAAAAATGCTGATATGTCAAGTGACACTAAGCTTGTAGCAAGCTTTGAAAAAGACAATAAAGGTAAGCAAATAGAAGATAAATCTTATGTCAACCAAGATACAGTGCCTATAAAATTATCTGTTAACAAAGATAGCGATAAGATATTAGGATATGAAATATACAGAAATGGAAAGCCATGTGGATTTGTTGAGAGAAATAAAAATGGGGAAACTATATTTAATGATGTAGTTGATAATTCTAACAACAGAGTATTTACATATGAAGCTATAGCTTATGATTACAATTTAAAAGCAACTGAAAAAGCTAATTTAGGAACTGTAAAAGTAAGACATGATGGAAGTGTAAATAAAGAGAAGTTAAATATAACAAGTAACACAATTGATATAAATGACTCAAACTATGATGAACATGCAAATAATCCAAATCCTTCGTTGGCTAAGGTTATAGATAATAATGACTTAACAGTATATGAAGGTAAAAAACACGATACAAATGAAGATCCATATGTAGTAATAGATGCAAATGAAGTTAGACCTTTAGCTGGTATAAAATATACTGCACCTACAACTACTAGCAAGTTCTTCAAGATAAATAAAACTTCAAAAACGGCTATACAAAACTATAAATTAGAAGTAAGTAATGATGGAAAAACTTGGACAACTGTTAAGAATGGTTCATTTAAGTTAGATCCAAATAATCCAACAGAAACTATATACTTCGATAAAGAAGGTGTAGAAGGTGGAAATCAATTAAATGTATACAACACTAGATTTGTAAAATTAACAGCTCTAGGAGCTACAAATATATCAATAGCTGAATTAGATTTAATTTCGCCACCAGGAGATAATATAGAAATTGGTGTGTCTGATGATAATATAAACTACAAAAATGGTTTAGGAATCCTAAGTGAAGAATTTGTATACCAAGTAGATAATCCAGATACATCAGAAAATGAGAAAAAGAGTATACCAAAAGGATCTGTTATTATAACTGGTGAATACCGTGGAAACCCAGCATTTAATGTACCATTAGTATTAAATGAAAATGAAGAACATATAGCTGATAAATATAAAGGTCTTCTTATGGCTGATGTTCCTGATAATGGGAATTTAGAAGAAATAGCAGAAGGAAGCTGGGTATATTGGGTAGAGCCAGATTATATAGGTCAGTTCATGGAAAATAAACAAATATTTGCAGAATTATATAGAACGGACACTGCAGATGCAAAAGATGATGGACAAAGATTAGTAAGTGATACTTTTAAGATAGATGTACCAAATGAATTACCAAAGATTAGTTTATCTGGTGGACAAGGAAAGAATAGAAGTGCAGTAAAATACACTGAAATTAAAACTAAAACTCTAAGTTAAATACAATAGATAAAAACATTAGAGAGTAGATTTATTAAATCTACTCTCAACAAAGTCTAATATATGACAGGGAGATGAGATTATGGCGAAATTAAATCCTAAGACAAAAGTAGTTGCTTTATCAGCAGTAGTTGCATCGACGGCAGCTGTAGCTTATGCAAGTAATGAGATATCAAATCATAACAATGAAGCAAATACAGATAAAGCAAAATTGTTAGTAGATAAAATAGATAAAGACACTGTAAAGATATCAATAGATAATGTAAAAGATGCGGTTAAAGCTTTCCAATTAAGCTTAAAAATAGATGGAAATGTTAAGTTTTTAGGTGGGGACGAGAATATAAAGTGGCTAACTACTACAAATAAGGATGAAGCAGATAGTTCTATAATTAATAACTATAAATTAAGTAATGATAAAAAGACTATAGATATATTTGTAACAGCTGATTCTGAGTTACAAAAAAAGGGTCCAGTATTAGAAGTATGTGAGATAAAAGTAGATAAAGTAGGATTAAAGTCAGATTCTTCTTATAAAATATTACCAAACACAGAAGAAGGAAAAGT
This sequence comes from Romboutsia sp. 1001713B170131_170501_G6, assembly GCF_015668195.1. Classification (NCBI taxonomy): domain Bacteria; kingdom Bacillati; phylum Bacillota; class Clostridia; order Peptostreptococcales; family Peptostreptococcaceae; genus Romboutsia; species Romboutsia sp. 1001713B170131_170501_G6. The sequence continues at coordinate 586,516 of NZ_JADPFC010000002.1, read as the reverse complement.
GGCTTATAAAAGTATAGATACAAATAACTCTTCTACAGAAGAGAATGATATGTTATCTGATGATAAAGTTTTAAGTATAAATACGCCACCAAAGATAAGACTTAAAGAAAGCTTAAACAATGGGGATACAAACAGTGGAGACAGTTTAAGAAATAATGAACCTATAATAGATACGAAAAATAATATTATAAAAATAAAAGAAGGATATGCTTTCGATGCTAAAGAGTTTGTAGAAGTAAGTGATGAAGAAGATACTAATATAGGTAAAGAAGCAGTTAAAATTACTTATACAGGAGCAAATGGAGAACAACAAAAGGTTGAAGGTGTTGAAAATAATTTAAAGTCTGGATCTTATGAAAGAATTGCTACAGTAGAAGATAGTAGTGGGGAAAAAGCAAGTCTTAGAATGAATGTAGTAGTAGAACCAGATGTGTGGGATACTAAGCCTACTTTAGTAGGAGTAAAAGATAGAGTTGAAGTAGTTAAAGGTGGAGTATTTGATCCATTACCAGCTGAAATAAAAGCAACAGATGCTAAAGGGAATGTATTAGAAGTTAAATTAACAGGAGACTTTGATTTAAATGAAGCAGGAGAATATACATTAACTTATAGTGCAAAAGATAAGTTTGGAAATACTGTATCAGCTACAACAATATTAAATGTTGTAGAAAATGAAGCACCTAGAATATTAGGTGTTGAAGATATAACTATAAAGCAAGGTGAAGACTTTGATCCAAAAGCTGGAGTAAGTGTTAATGATAGAGAAACTAAGTTAACATTAGATGATTTAAAGATTTCTGGAACTGTAAATACAGCAATAGCTAAAGAATATAAGTTAGTATATGAAATAAGTGATGGAATAAACACTACTAAAAAAACAAGAATAGTAACAGTAACAGAAAAACCAAAAGAAGATAATGAAGCACCAAAATTTGAGTATAGTGGAAAAACTAATATTGTATTGGTTCAAGGTATGAAATTTGAAGAACCAGCTGTAAGTGTAACTGATAATGTAGACTCAGATTTACCTATAACAAAATTAATAACAGATAAAGATGGTAGAGTAATAAATAATATAGATACAAATAAACCTGGAAAATATAAAATAGAGTATTCTACAAGTGATGAGTCAGGTAATAGATCAGAACTTATAATAAATGTAGAAATAAAACAAGGTATACAAGGAGTAGATGCATTAGGTGGAGATGCTACTAATGAAAAGAATCCTTTAGAATTTGAAGCAACTAATGATGTAATTAGCTTAAACAATTTTATAGATAAGATAAAAGATGACAAATATGAACCAAAGGTAGTAGGAGAACCTAAAATAGACAATGATAAAGCTACTTACACTATAAAGTTATATAAAAAGCAAGGCTTATTTGCAAGATTGTTTAACTTAAATAGAAATAGTAATAGTGAAGTATATTATATAAAAGTAACTGTTCCAAATACTAAAGATTTTAAAGAAGTAATGGAAGCATTACCAAAAGATAATGCTACAAATCCACCAAATACAGGTGGAGGTGGAGGAACAACTCCATCAACACCAGCTACAACTGTAACAAAGTTAATGGGTAGTGATAGATATGAAACAGCAGCAAAAATATCTAAACAAGGATGGTCAACAAGCGCTGATACTGTAATAATAGTAAATGGAGACAACAAATATTTAGTAGATGGGCTTACAGCAACACCACTAGCAAGTGTAAAGAATGCACCAATATTATTATCTAACAGCAAAGCATTGCCAAAGTTTTCAATAGATGAAATAAAAAGACTATCACCTAAAAATGTAATAGTAATAGGTGGAGAAAATGCAATTCCACAATCTATAATAGATGAAATTAAAAAAATAAATTCATCTATATCAGTAAAAAGAATAGGTGGAAATGATAGATACGAAACTTCATTAAACATAGCAAAAGAAATCGATAAAACAAATGATATAACTAAGATATACGTAGGAGCAGGAAATGGTGAAGCTGATTCACTATCAATAGCATCAGTAGCAGGAAGAGAAAAATCTCCTATAATACTTAGTAAAAAAGATGGACTTACTAAGTCTATATATGATTATATAAAATCTGAAAATGTAGTAGATGGACATATAATAGGTGGACCTAACAGTATATCTGATAGTGCTATAGATCAAATAAATACTGCTATATCAAAGGATATATCAGGAAATAGAATATCAGGAAGTGATAGAAAAGAAACTAATGCTAAAGTTATAGATAAGTTCTACACTAATACTCAATTAGATGGCGTAATAGTTGCCAAAGAAAATGATTTAGTAGATGCACTTACAGTTGGACCACTAGGTGCTAAAGAGGATATGCCTGTAGTTCTTGCAACTAATGAAGTTAATAAAATGCAAGAAAATATATTAGGTAAGAAGAAGTCTCCTAAGGTTTATGAAATTGGAGGCGGAATAAAACCTACTGTAATAGAAAAAGTTAAGACTTTAGTTAATAATAGAAAATAAAAATATAATTATGTCATGAATATATACTTACTTTAAAAAGCTAAAAAACAAAGAGCATAGATAAAAATGTCTATGCTTTTTCACATAATATGTGGGATATAAATGCTAAAGTTTTATAAGTGTATGTAGTGGCATTTTCAATATGAATTTATATAAATCTATTGATAATTCAATGAGATAAGGATCAAAGAACTTTTGGAAAAAGTTAATTATGCAATTGATGCTGACAATGATTTTAACTATAAAAAAATTGTTTTTGAGTTTTTTTGAAATAAAGAGCAAGTAAAAAAAATATAATGAAGGGTAGTAAAAGGGTGGTTTTAAAGGTCATCCTTTTTTGGATAAACAATGTAAAAAATAGAACGTGCATAAAGGCAAGAAAGATACTAAAACATACAAATAATATAAAAAATGTGTTGAAATTTTGTAGAAAAGCATATATAAATATATAGATAAAATCATTTAAATGCTAAATTAAATTAATTGAAAATATTTGAATAATAAAATGATATTGAATTGAGATTAATAAAAAGTTATATAACTAAAAATGTAAAATAGAAAATAGTATTAGATTTAAAATGTAAGGAACTTAATTATAAAGTAGTATTTTTAAACTTAGAGGGGAGAATTAGGTGTGAGAAAAAATAAGCTTTATAAAATATTAATAGTAAATGTAGTACTTGCAATAATTATACTAAATTACAGTATTTCATATGCCAATGAAGAATATATAACTATAAAGTTAGGAATATATGATTATGAACCATATTTTTATATTAAAGATGGAGAAGTTGAATGGTATTATAAAGAGATTTTAGATAAGATTATTAATGACATTAATAAAAATAATACTAGTGATAAAAAGATAAAGATTGAATACGTAAAAGGAGAGATATCTTCATTAATCAAAGATTTAGAAGAAGGTAAAATAGATATTATGATGAACCTTCAGTATACGAAGGAAAGAAAAGATAAGTTTATTTATTCTAAAAATTATATTGGAGTAGAGAGAATATCAATTTACACTGATAAAGATTCTGAACTTGGAGATATAAAATCTCTAGACAAAAAAAAGGTTGCTTTTATAAAAAAAGAATATGGATCACAATTGTTATTAGATTGCTTACAATTATATAATATAAATCCTATACCTATATGGGTAAATGATTATAAAGAAGCATTACAAAAGTTAGATGACAAATCTGTAGTGGCAACAATTTCCCCATCAGACGAAAATAAACTTGATAAGTACAACGAAATCCAGCAGTTTTTACCAGGTCCTGTATATATAACAGCGTCAAAGGATAATAGATGGATTATAGATAAAATTGATAACACTATAGATAATTATACTGAAGAAGAGAAAGAGGAATTAGAAAAGATATATTTTAAATATTTTCATAATAAAATTACAAATAGAGAAGTTTTATTATATATCATATTCTCAATATTTATATTATTTATATTAATAAAATATATAATACCAGCTAAAAAGAAAAATAAACTAAGAAAAAAAATAAAAGATAATTTAATAAAAGATAGATATATAGTTTATTATCAACCAATATTTAGTTCTAAAAATAATAAAATTGTAGGTTTTGAAGCTTTAATTAGATATATAAGTCCTGAAGGTAAAATAGTATCGCCGCACTTTTTTATAAATGATATTGAAAATAGTAATATGACTGAAGATTTAGCAATATGGGTATTTAAAGTTATATTAAGAGATTATGAGTGGTTTAAATTAAACACAAATCTAAAGGATGAAAAGTTCTATATTTCTATGAACATATCTTTTAATGAGATAAAGAGCGAAAAATTCTTACAAACAGTTAATTCTATAATTGAAATGGATGAAAATTTTGAGAATAAAAAAATTATATTTGAAGTTGTTGAGAATATAGAATCAGAGAATTTAAAAGAAGTAAAAAAAGGTATGGAGTTTTTACAAAGTAAAAATATAAAAATAGCTACTGATGACTTTGGTGTTAAATACTCAAATCTAGATATTTTATCTAAATTTAACTTTGACATGATTAAAATAGATAAATATTTTATAGATGAGGTTGAAAATAACGAATTTAATCATGAGGTTATAATGTTTTTAAGTAAGATATGCAAGCAATATAACAAAAGTATAGTATTAGAAGGTGTTGAAAATAAAGAACAAGTAGATATTATAAAGAATATAGACAATGATAATATATTTATACAAGGATATTTTTATGCAAAGCCTCAGAGAAAAGAGGATATAGAGTTGATTAAAATAAGTAAATAAAAAAAGTTAATGAAACAACAATATAAATCGAAAAGGAGCTGACAAAAGTCAGCTCCTTTTCAGTGTGAGAAATACTTGAAAAAAGAGATGTTTTAAATTTTTCAAGTATTTACATTATATACTACCTAAACTTATATGTCTATATAAAAACTAAAATATATAATATAAAAATTATTAAAAAATAAAATGAGATATATAATTAATAGTTTTTACTTATATTAAGTAATTTGGGGATATATGGTATAATAAGGTTGTAAATTAAACAAACTAGTGCTAAAAATGTATGTAACTAGACGAATTCTATTGAATATTAGGGGAGGCAGTAAAAATATATGTCAATTTTAGATAGATTAGTCAGTAAAGCTGATGAAAATGAAATAAAATCATTAAATAAAATTATAGATCAAATAGATAGCCTTGAAGAAAGTATGATAGGTTTAAGTGATGAACAATTAAAGGGAAAAACTAAAGAATTCAAGGAAAGGTTAAAATTAGGCGAAACATTAGATGATATATTAGTAGAGGCTTTTGCAGTGTGTCGTGAGGCATCAAAGAGAGTTTTAGGTATGCGTCAATATAGAGTTCAGCTAATAGGTGGGATAGTTCTTCACCAAGGTAAAATAGCTGAGATGAGAACAGGAGAAGGTAAAACATTAGTTGCAGTTGCACCAGTATATTTAAATGCTCTAGAAGGCAAAGGGGTACACGTAATTACTGTAAATGATTATCTTGCTAAGCGTGATAAAGAAATCATGCAACCTGTGTATGAGTTTTTAGGTATGAGTGTAGGGGTTATACTTGCAAACCAAGATCCATCAGAAAGAAAAGCACAGTATAATTGTGACATAACATATGGTACTAATAATGAGTATGGATTTGATTATCTAAGAGATAATATGGTAACAAATAATGAAGAAAAAGTACAAAGAGAATTAAACTTTACTATTATAGATGAAGTGGATTCTATACTTATAGATGAAGCTAGAACACCACTTATAATATCTGGTACTGGAGATGAAAGTAATAAGTTATATGACTTAGCAAATGCTTTTGTTAAGACTTTAATAGAAGAAGATTATGAAATAGAAGAAAAAGACAACACTATATCACTTAGTGACAGTGGTATGACCAAGGCTGAAAAGTTTTTTGGTATAGAAAACTTAACTAATATAGAAAATATAGAAATATATCACCATATAAATCAAGCACTAAGAGCTCATAAGTTAATGGATAAAGATGTTGATTATGTAGTTAGAGATAATGAAATAATGATAGTTGATGAATTTACTGGAAGAATAATGGATGGAAGAAGATATTCAGAAGGTCTTCATCAAGCAATAGAGGCTAAAGAAGGTGTTGAGATAAAAAGAGAATCAAAAACACTAGCAACAGTAACATTCCAAAACTTCTTTAGAATGTATAAAAAACTTTCAGGAATGACTGGTACTGCAAAAACAGAAGAAGGTGAGTTTGAATCAACATACAATATGAATGTTGTTACAATACCTACAAACAAACCAATTCTTAGAGCTGACTTAAATGACTTAGTATTTAAGACAGAAGAAGATAAATATAATGCAGTAGTTAATGAAATAGAAAGAATACATAAAACTGGTCAACCTGTATTAGTTGGTACTGTTTCAATAGATAAATCAGAATATCTATCTTCTTTACTTAAGAAAAAAGGTATAAAACATGAAGTATTAAATGCTAAAAATCATGAAAAAGAAGCTGAGATAGTTAAAAATGCAGGTAAATTAAATGCAGTTACAATAGCTACAAACATGGCAGGTCGTGGTACAGATATATCTCTAGGAGCAGAAGACAAAGAAGAAGAAGTTAAGGTTAAAGAACTTGGAGGTCTTTATGTAATAGGTACAGAAAGACATGAAACAAGAAGAATAGACAATCAATTAAGAGGACGTTCTGGTCGTCAAGGAGACCCAGGTACTTCAAGATTCTTTGTTAGTTTAGAAGATGAAGTTATAAAACTATATGGTGGAAGAAGTATAGAAAAAATAGCTAAAAAAATTACTCCAAATGAAGATGGTTCATTAGAAGGAAAGAGCTTATCTAAAGCAGTAGAAAGAGCTCAAAGAGGAATAGAAGGTAAAAACTTTGAAATAAGAAAGAATGTTATAAAATACGATGATGTTATAAATGAGCAAAGAAAAGTAATATATTCTGAAAGAAATAAAGTTTTAGATAAAGATGATTTAAGTGAATCAATACAAAAGATGGTAAAAGGAATAATAGAAGAAACTGCACAAAGATATTTAAGACATCAAAAGGATTACTATGGATTCTTAAATAGTTTAAATGCTAGTTTTATGCCAAAAGAATCTTTAATGATACCAGGTATGGACAAAATGACAGTTGAAGAAACTATTGAATATACTTATGATTTATCTAAGAGAGTTTATGACTTAAAGAAAATAATGATAGGACCAGATAAGCTTAAAGAATTAGAAAGAAAAGTATTATTGGAGGTAGTGGATACTAACTGGATAGAACATATAGACACAATGGATCAGTTAAGACAAGTTATAGGACTTTCAGCTATTGGTCAAAAAGACCCTGTTAAAGAATACACTATTCAAGGATATGAAATGTTTGAAGATTTAAATAGAACTATAAGAATTGAAACTGTAAAATATTTATATAAATTTAATTAATTTGATAATTCCCTTAAGATATAATTTTTTATATATTAAGGGAATTTTATTTATTAATATTATAAAAGTAAAGAGGTCATAGACTAAGTCTATGACCTCTTTTATGTGAGAAATACGGAAAAAAGAGATGTTAGAAATTTCTTTCTTCCTAAGACAATTATACTATAACTTATTTTAAAAGTCGAGTGAATAAGTAAATATTTATGTTAAATAATTACAAAAATGTAACAAAATATCATTATATAAATTGCTTAAATAAATTAATTTATTAATGATATTATTTTTATTAATATAAATATATGATTATAAAAATTTATAAATATATAATTAATTAGAAAGAAAATTGAGCAAATTTGAAAGTTTGATAAGTTGGTGAAAGTGTGTAAAAAATTGTAAATTTCAACGTTGTTATGATATAATATTAAATATTGAGTAAAATTTGGAGAATTTTTGCTTTACAAAATTTGGAGAGAATATTAATTAAGTGAATTTGGAGGAATATTAATGAAGAAGAGAAGAAAGATGTTGTCAACAGGAATAATGGCAACTATGTTAGCTGTGCCAACAATGGCTTTTGCTAACGAAACTAATATTAACAGTTCAGATATAAATATAAACTTAGAAAAAAGAAGTGTTATATATGGAGACACTTCAAAGATAAGCATATCTTTTAAAGAAGACTTAAAAGCAAATAGCATAACTTTAAATTATTTATGTTATGACCAAACTTTAAGTACAACATTAAATTACAATCCACAAACTAAATCTTATGAAGGAACTATAAATTTCAATATAGACCCAGAATATTTAAATGTTTGGCAAATTGAAAATATAGTAGTAAATAGCGATGAAAATGCACAAACTTTAGATAAGTCTAAATTAAAAGAAATGGGATTAAACTTAGACGATTACAAAATAACTCAAGAATATATAGTATCAGATTTACCTAGCATGGCAAACTATATACAAAGAACTTCATCACCTGTTAAAAAGCTTGTAGGTAGTGATAATTTTGAAACAGCGACTAAGATAAGTCAAGAAGGATGGAAAAATGGAAGCAATAAGTTAGTTGTAATAAATGGAGATAAAGTAGCTGATGGTATAACTGCAACACCACTTGCTGCAGTACACAATGCACCAATATTAACAGTTGGTCAAAATTATATACCAGATGTTATAAAAAATGAAATAAAGCGTTTAAACCCAAGTGAAATAATAATAGTAGGTGGTACAAATACTATAACAACATCAGTACAAAATCAATTAGCAGGAATAAACAATGCTAAGGTTAGTCGTATTGGTGGGATAGATAGACATGATACATCTTTAAAAATAGCACAATCTATGGATAATTATTACGATGTTCAAACAGTTTATTTAGCAGAAGGATTTAAAGGAGATATAGATGCTGTATCTATAGCAACAAAAGCAGGTCAAGATAAACAACCAGTAATATTAACAGAAAAATACAAAGTTCCAACTGCTACTTACAATTGGCTAAAACATGAAGGATTAAAAAATTCTTACTTTATAGGTGGACCAGAAACATTAGATACTAAAGTTATAGATCAAATGGCAGATATAACTAATGTATCTAGTGGACAAAGTGTATATAAAAATAGAGTATATGGTGCAGATAGAAATGAAACTAATGCAAAAGTTATAGCAAAATTCTATCCACAAACAAATTTAGATGCTATGTTAGTAGCAAGATCTGATAAGCTTACAGATGCATTAGTAGCAGGACCACTTGGAGTAAAATTAGGTTCACCAGTACTTATAACTCCACAAACTTATTTATCAAAATACCATGAATCAAACTTAGATGCTAAAAATGCAGATATGGTTTATCAAATAGGGGATGGAATGAGACAAAGTGTTATAGATGATATAGCTTATAGACTATCACCTCATAATGCTGGTAGTAAAACTGTAGTTGTCGACCCAGGTCATGGTGGAAGTGACCCAGGAACTAGTAACTTAGAAAAAGATTATACGTTAGATACATCATTATCAACAACAGAATATCTAAGATCAAAAAATGTTAATGTAGTTCTAACAAGAGATACTGATAAATATATAACACTAGCAGAAAGATCTAGCATATCAAATGCAATGGGTGCAGATTTATTTGTAAGTGTTCACTTTAACTCTTTTAATGGGCAAGCAAGTGGTTCAGAAGTTTACTACAAATACAAAGACAGAAATGGTGGAACTAGTAAAACACTAGCAACTAATATATTAAATAGTATATTAAGCAAGTTTGACTTTAAAAACAGAGGAGTAAAAACTAGAACAACTAATAGTGGTGAAGATTACTATTCTGTAATAAGAAGAACTGATGCACCAGCTGTAATAGTTGAAAGTGCATTCTTAGATAACTCTAGTGATTTATCTAAATTAAATACATTAGAAAAAAGAAAGACTTTAGGTGTTCAAATAGGTAAAGGAATAGAACAAACTTTAAAGTAAAAAATTAGTCGAAAAATTTAAGAAAATAAGCAAAAGTATTGAAATATCAAGAATAATTTGAACTAATAAGCATTTATTTTATTGATTAACTACAAAATATTGAGTATAATATAAAAATGAGTCGAATTATATTTTATGCAAAATAACAATATATGGAGGCATAATATATGGATGATTATACTAGTGAGGGAAATGAAATGAATGTAACTACTTATAATAGTGAAAAAGAGCAATTATTCAACGATATCGATTACAGCATAGTTAAAGGTTCAGTATTATTTAGCGTATATCAAAGAAGTTTAGATATAGTACTATCTTTAATTGGATTACTAGTAGGTGTGCCTATAATGATCATATTTGGGATCCTTATAAAGTTAGAGGATAAAGGGCCAATGACTTATAAGCAAGAAAGAATGGGCAAAGGTGGTAAGAGATTTTATATATATAAATTAAGATCAATGAGAACTGATGCCGAAAAATTTGGTGCTCAATGGGCGGAGAAAGACGATCCAAGAATCACTAAAGTTGGACGTTTCATCAGAAAAACTAGAATTGATGAAATACCTCAACTATTTAACATACTTAAAGGTGATATGAGTATAATAGGTCCAAGACCTGAAAGACCATCTTTTACTATTGAGTTTAACGAGTACATTCCTGGATTTATAAATAGATTAGCGATAAAACCTGGTCTTACAGGATGGGCTCAAGTAAATGGTGGTTACGATATTACTCCAGAAGAAAAGTTGGTAGAAGATTTATACTATATAAGAAATAGAAGCATACTACTAGATATGAAAATACTTCTTAAAACTGTTAAGGTCGTACTAACAGGTGATGGAGCTAGATAATTTTGAAAAGTTTAGATTATTAAAAAGGCTCTTGTAATTAAAAGAGCCTTTTTTAATTGTAATCAAAATAAAGTAAAGGATATGATATAGGATATGAAAAAAAATAGAGTTATTGCTTTACTGGTGGGAATAACAATAGCTACTACAGTGTCTAATATTTATGCCAATGATAAATATAAAGTTAGAAATATAAGAGGTAGTAGTGAAGAAATATCCACACAAATAAATAAAGATGCATTCAGAAAGTCTGATGAAGCAATACTTATAAATGATGAATCTGATATAGATTCTATTAGTGCTACTCCGTTGGCATATTTAAAGAATGCACCTATAATAACTACAGAATGGAAAAGCATAGATTCCAAGACTACTAAATATATAAAAGATTCGGGGATTAAGAAAATAACAATTATAGGTGGATTAAAAAATGTATCTAAAACTGTAGAAGTGAAATTAAATAAATTAGGAATAGAAACAAATCGTATATATGGAGCAGATAGATATGAAACTGCAATTAAGATAGCTAATGAAATAGAAAAAGAAAGCAAGAAAAAATCAGATGAAGTAATAATAATAAGCTCAACAGCAGGTATTGAAAATAGCATAGCAATAAGTGATTTTGCTTGTAAGAATAATATTCCTATACTTTGGGGTGACGATAATAATCTAGATCCAATCATAAAATACATTAAAAATAAGAAATTTAAAAATGTATATGCAGTTGGAGATGGAGAAAGATTTAAATACTACGCAAAAGAAGGAATAAAAAGTGTTAAATTAATAAAAGAAATAAATCCATATGATACTAATACAAAATACATAACAGATTTATATAAAGGCAAAAACTTAGATACTATATATACTATCAATATAAGTTATGGGAATAAAGGAGATATAAGTCAGTACTTATCACTTCCTGCAGCAGCAGCTAAGCAGAATATTCCTATATTAATATGTAATGAAAATTTTAGTCATAATCAAGAAAGATTTATAGAAAAAAATGTAACTGAGATAATAGAAGTAGGCCAAGAAGTAGGGCAATACAGTATATGGAATACGTTCAGAAGTTCTAGTTTTATAAAAGCTATGATTTTATTAGTTGTAATAATCATTATTATTGTAAGAGGAATGAAGATAGCTATTTAGAAATGAGGAGAAAAAAATGTCAAATGTAGCAAAATCGACACTTTGGATTATGGTTGGTACTATGCTTTCAAAAGTACTAGGTTTCTTTAGAGAAATAGTATTAGCCAATTTTTATGGAACAAGTTCACATGCAGATGTGTTTTTAGTAACACTAAACATACCTGGTCTAATAATAGCAGTTATAGGGTCAGTAGTAGCAACAATATATATTCCTAAATATATTGAAATAAAAGAAAATTTAGGAGAAAATGAAGCTCTAAAATTCACCAATAATATGCTAAATATTTGTGCTGTTATGGCTATTATAATAGCTATATTTGGTCTTATATTTACTAAAGAATTTATTGATATTCTTGCAGGAGGATTTGAAGGAGATAAATTTAATACAGCAGTAACATTTACCAAAATTATGATGCCAGGTGTATTATTCTTAAGTGTAAGTAAACTATTAAGTTCTTATTTACAAGCTAATGATAGTTTTACCGTACCAGCATTAATAGGGACACCGTATAACATAATAATAATAATATCTATAATAATAAGTGCATTTACAGATTTTAAGTTCCTTGCAATTGGAGCTGTAATTGCAATGGCAAGTCAGATGATTTTCCAAATACCATTTGCATTCAAAAAATCATTTAAGTATAGTAAGTATTTTAATTTAAAGGATCAACACATAAAGGAATTGTCGATTCTAGTTTTACCAATGCTTATAAGTTCATCAATATCTCAGTTAAACATAGCTGTAGATAGAGCATTGGCAACAACTTTAGGTGATGGACCAGTATCAGCACTAAACTTTGCATCTAGGTTAAATGATTTCGTAATGGCGCTTTTTGTAGCATCAATAATAACCGTAATATATCCAAAACTTTCTAAACTATCTAACTCAGATGATAAAGAAGGATTTAGAAATACAATTGTAAAAACTTCAAATAGTATAATACTAATTGTACTACCGATAGCAGTAGGAGCTATAGTACTTGCAGAACCGATAGTCAGAATATTATTCCAAAGAGGTCAGTTTGATGTAGAATCAACACATATGACAGCAGTAGCTTTAAGACTTTATTCAATAGGACTTATAGCAGTAGCAGTAAGGGATGTATTAAATAGAACTTTCTATTCTTTATCGGACACAAAAACACCAATGATAAATGGAAGTATAGCTTTAATAATAAATATAATTCTTAACTTTGCTCTTATAAATGTAATTGGATATGCAGGGTTAGCTCTTTCAACTAGTATATCATCTATATTAACAGTTATGTTATTATTTATATCTCTAAAGAGAAAACAAGGATACTTTGGTGGAGATAAAATAATTAAAACTGGACTTAAGAGTTTAATAGCATCAATAATAATGGGAGTGGTAACAGTTATTTCTTACACAAATCTATACTCAATAATAGGGTCTAGTAAAATAGAAGAAATAATAGCCGTTTCTATATCTGTACTAATAGGGGCATTAATATATGCATTACTTATAGTAATATTTAAAGTTGATGAAGTTAACTTAGCTATGGATATAATAAAAAAGGCAAAAAATAAAATAATCAAAAATAAAAGATAATTTTATTTGATTCAATGAATTTTAAATAAGCTGTTTCGAAATGAAAAATTATATTTTTATTTTGAAGCAGCTAAATTTTAGTATATAAAAGGAGTGACGTAATTGATACCAAAAAAAATTCACTACGTTTGGATAGGTGGCCCAAAGGGAAATATAGAGAACATATGTATAAATTCATGGAGAGAAAAACTTCCAGAATATGAAATAATAGAATGGAATGAGCATAATTTTGATATAGAAAAAGAAATAAAAGGAAAAAAATTCTTAGAAGTATGTTATCAAAAAAAAATGTGGGCATTTATATCTGATTATATTAGGATAAAGGTTCTTTATGAACAAGGTGGTGTCTACATGGATACAGATATGCAAATTTTAAAAGATATAACGCCACTTTTAGATAAACAGGATGTATTCTTTGGATATGAAGATGAAAAACATATAAGTGCAGGTATAATAGGTGCAAAACCAGGTCATAAAGTATTTAAACAAATGTTAGATTTTTACGAAAGTGACATACTTAGTGCACCATTTTATACTATACCAAAAGTAATAACTTATATAATAGAAAATAATTATAAAAAAATAGATAAAAATCATTATGAAGATGGAATAACTGTATACGATAGAGAATATTTCTATCCATTTAGCTACAGAGAAGATTTCTATTATGAATGTATAAAAGAAAATACTTATGGAATACATTGGTGGGGAAAAAGTTGGGTCAAAAAGAGAGACTATTTCTTAGAAACCAAACATATGAGAGGGATAGAGAAGGTTGTTAAATGCGCAAAAATACTTGTAAGTAATTCCTTACTAAGCATAAAAAGGAGAAAATAATTATGGATAACTTATTAAAGAAAGTAGATATAAGAAAAATAGCTTTTACTTTAGTTTTATTTATGATTATATCTAGAAAATATATTATATCCTTTGTAAGCCCAGAAATAAACATGAATATAGTAAAATCTCTTTTATTTTATGCCTCTATAGGTATATTAGGATTACTCTTTATAACTGAAAGAAAAAAGAGTATGTCAGAACTGCTTTTAGTTGGATCATGTTGTATATTGTACTTACTAAATAGGGAAGGTGCAATATTACTTATTGTATTGTTAGCTACAGTGGTAAAAAATTTAGATGATAAATATGTGATAAAAAATTATCTAATAATATCAGGTATATTTTTAGTTATTGCCTTACTTGTGTTTAATTTATTTCCATGGTTGGAATTTAATAAAGAAATACATTATAGATATATAGCAAAAACAGATTCATTAGCAGTTAGAATGGATTATGGCTTAGGAAACCCTAATGCAATATTCTATCATATGGTAACTATTTATGCGTCATATATATTTTTAAGATTTAAAAAATATAATATGGTAGATAGAGTTATATTATTTGCATCAACTTATTTTATATATGAAACTACGTATAGTAGAACTGGAGCATATACTATATTTGCAGGTTTAATATTTGTTGAAATAATAAGATTCATGGATATAAAGAATATAAAACCATTAAAAATATTAGCAAAAATTTCGCCAATAATTATAACAGTAATAAGTGTTATTATAGGATACTTCTTCTATGATAATTATATGGCTAACAGGCTATTGGCAAGTAGACCTAAATATTGGCATGTATACTTAGCTCAAGCAGGAAATTTACTAAAACCTTTTGGGAATACATATAATTCAACTATTAAGTCTTTAAATCCTTTAGATAGTTCATATATATATATAGTTTGTGTTTTAGGATTAATATCATTGATATTATTTATGTATATTTTATATAAAGGAATAGGTAGTTTTATTGAAAAAGATAAAAAAGCATATTTAACAGTAGTTGTAATATTTTTAATATATTCTTTTGCAGAAAATATTTTATTAGAAGCAGCCTTTAGTTTCCCAATGGTACTTTTAATGAAAGAGTTTATGTTAATGGATAAAAATCAAATAGATATATACAAAATGTTAAGGAGGAAATCATAATGTTAGTATCATTAATAATGCCAACAATAAATAGATATGACGAAATATATTTATTAATGGACAGCTTAAAAAGACAAACGTACAAAAAATTTGAACTAATAGTAATAGATCAAAATGATAATGATAAGGTAAAGGAAATAGTAGATAATTACACTAATGATCTTGATATAAAGTATGTTAAGAGCGATAAACCAGGATTAAGTTTAAATAGAAATATAGGGATAGATATGGCAAAAGGGCAAATCATAGGATTCCCTGATGATGACTGTGTTTATGAAGATGATACTTTAGAAAAGGTAATAAAATTCTTTGAAGAAAATAAAGAATATAGATTATATAGTTGTAAAACTATGGACTTTAACAAAGTTGACTATTTTAAAAAAATGTATGATGGTGAATGTGAAATAACGAGTACAAATATAATGGATACTTTAACATCTATAACATTCTTTATAAACTTTAAAGAAGATGATTATACAAAATTTGATGAAAAACTTGGTGTAGGTGGAGAGTTTGGTTCTGGAGAAGAAATAGATTATGTACTAGACTTAATAAGTAAAGGATACAAGGGAAGATATTTTGGACAAAATATAATATTCCATCCAGCTAAAAAACACTCTAAATCAAAAGAAAAGTATAAAAGAGATTTCAATTATGGTAGAGGATTTGGAGCACTTTGTAAAAA
The DNA here is from genome assembly GCF_015668195.1 of Romboutsia sp. 1001713B170131_170501_G6. Classification (NCBI taxonomy): domain Bacteria; kingdom Bacillati; phylum Bacillota; class Clostridia; order Peptostreptococcales; family Peptostreptococcaceae; genus Romboutsia; species Romboutsia sp. 1001713B170131_170501_G6. The sequence goes on along the minus strand of NZ_JADPFC010000002.1, from coordinate 570,354 downwards.
AGAAATAGTGTATAGAAAAAACTATAAATTTATAAAAGTTATGGGTTATAAGATAATAAGAAATATTGGTGGTTTAGTATTAAATAAAGATAGAGACTACCATGATGCAACAATCAAGGGAAGAATAGAAGGATTTAGGCAATATAAATTATAGTGAGGACAAGTTTATGAATAAAATAAAGACATTATTAAATATGGTCTTAGCTGCTATAATATATCCATTTAAAAAGTCTAGCTTTAAAGATAAAAATATTTGGCTAGTAGGTGGACATGCAGGAGATATATACGATGATAATTCAAAGTTTCTTTATGAATATATACTAAAAAATCATAAGGAAATAGATATATATTGGGTTATAAACGAAGATAGTAAAGCTAAAAGTAAGATACCGGGAAAAACATTAAATAAAGGAAGTATAGAGAATTATTTACACTACTACAATGCTCAAGTAATAATATTTTCACATGCTCCTTCAGCTGATATTGCTCCATATAATTTTGCAGTTCCAATACTAAATAGGTTTCATAAAAAAACATTTAAGGTATTCTTAAATCATGGATCTATAAGTTTTAAAAAGAGAAAGCCAATGAATGCTAAGTTTAAGAAGATAATAGATGATTTAATGAAAAGTTATAATATGGCAACAACAATATCACAATTTGAAAAAGACATTATGGTTAATGAGTGGGGAATGGATGAAGATGCTGTTTGTATAGTAGGAAGTGCAAGACATGACAATCTACCACTAAATGAAAAAGCCAAAACAAAAGATATTTTATACATGCCTACATGGAGAGATTGGATAAAGTTTAATTCTGGCAAATTTACAGATAGTGAATACTTTAAAAATATAATGCTATTTTTAAATGATGAAAAATTAAATAATGTATTAGAAAAAAACAATGTAAATATAAAGTTTTATATGCATCATTTAATGCATGAGTTTATAGACGACATAAAAGAAAATATAACAGGAAAGAGAATAATATTTTTAGATAAAGATGTTACTGTAGCAGATGAAATAACATCTTCAATAGCAAATATAACGGACTATTCAGGAGTAGCAATAGATTTTATGTATATGGATAGACCAATACTTTTCTATCAGTTTGATGTAGAAAAATACAAAAAAGAAGTAGATTCATATATAGATTTAGATAATGAAATGTTTGGTTCGGTAGCTTATAACAAAGGCGAAGCAGTTGAGGAATTAACAAAATTAATAGAAAGTGGATTTAAAGTTAAGGAAAGTCAAAAAGATGCAAGAAAAAAGTTTTTCAGATATAATGACAATAACAACTGTAGTAGAATTTACGAGTGCATATTAAAAAAGTTGAATAAATAATATAAAAATAATGAGGACGGTAATATGAAAGAAAATTTAGTATCTATAATTACTCCCATGTATAATTCTGGAAAATTTATTAGAAATACGATAGAATCTGTTTTAAAACAAACCTATGAAGATTGGGAAATGATAATAGTAGATGATTGTTCTAAAGATGAATCACCTGAAATAGTAAAATCTTATACTAAAAAAGATGAAAGAATAAAATATATAAGAGTAAGTGAAAATAAAGGTGTATCTAATGCTAGAAATGTAGCCTTAAAAAATGCAAGCGGTAGGTATATAGCGTTCTTAGATAGTGATGATATATGGGAAATAACTAAACTAGAAAAACAAATAAGATTTATGAAAGAAAAAAATTGTGCAATATCTTTTACTTCATATGAGCTTATAAATGAAGAGAATCAAAAACTAAATAAAGTTGTTGGGGTTCCTAAAAGTGTGGATTATAAAACACTATTAAAAGGTAATGTATTAGGTTGCCTAACAGTTGTAATAGATAAATCCAAATTAAATTTTGATATAAAAATGAGTGGTGTTAGACATGAAGACTATGTATTATGGTTATCAATATTAAAAAGAGGATATATAGCTTATGGATTAGATGAGGTATTGGCACAATATAGAAAATCATTGACTTCTCTTAGTGGAAACAAGATAAAATCAGCTATGTGGACTTGGAATATATATAGAAACATAGAAAAGATACCACTATATAAATCAATATACTACTTTGTGAATTATAGTATAAATGGAATCAAAAAAAGCTAGGGTGTTTATTAGATTATATTTAAAAAAATAATATATGTAGTATATGAGGAGAAATAAATTATGAATGAAGCATTAGTATCGATAATAACTCCTGTATATAATGCAGAAAGATTTCTAGGTGATACAATAAAATCGATACAAAACCAAACATATAAGAATTGGGAACTTGTATTAGTTGATGATTGTTCAAAAGATGGATCTGCTGATATGATAAAAGAATTTCAAGCTAAAGATGATAGAATAAGGTATATAAAGCTTGAGAAAAACTCAGGAGCATCTGTATCAAGAAATACAGGAATAAAAAATGCAAAAGGAAGATTTATTGCATTTGTAGATAGTGATGATATATGGCAACCAGAGAAATTAAAAATACAAATAGAATATATGTTAGAAAATAAATTAGGGTTTACATTTACATCATATAGATATATGAAAGAAGACGGGAGATTAACAAAAAAGGTTGCAAAGGCGCCTAAAAAAATAAACTACAGAGGATTATTAAAAAATACAATAATAGGATGTTCAACTGTAGTTATAGATAAAGAAATAGTTGGAGAGTTTAGTATGCCATTAGTAAGAAGAGGTCAAGATACGGCAACTTGGTTACAAATACTTAAAACACAAGATTATGCTTATGGTATAGAAAAAGATTTAGTAAACTATAGACTAGTGGGAGATTCTTTATCAAGTAACAAGATAAAAGCACTTAAAAGAACATGGAATACTTATAGAAACGTAGAAAAATTAAGTGTACTTAAAAGTTCTTATGTATTTTGTTTTTATGTAATTAATGCAATTAGGAAAAGATTATAAAATATACACAAATTATATTTATAAAGAAATTTGAAATTTTCCTCCCTTAAACAAAACTTAAGCGAAGGAAATTTTATATATATTTTGGAGGAGAAAGTCATGAAAATTGCAATAGCTGGAACAGGATATGTTGGTTTAGTGACAGGAGTATGTCTAGCTGAAGTAGGACATGAGAATGTAGTATGTGTTGATGTTGATGAAAAAAAGGTAAATCTTATGAAGTCAGGTATAGCACCAATATATGAAAAGGACTTAGAAGATTTAATGAAGAAAAATTATAAAGATGGAAAAATAGATTATACTACTAACTACAAAGAAGCATATAAAGATGCCGATGTAATAATGATAGCAGTTGGAACTCCAGAAAGAAGAGATGGATCTGCAAATTTAGATTATATAAAAAAGGTATCTAAACAAATTGCAAACTCAATAAAAAAAGATACTTTAGTAGTTATAAAATCTACAGTTCCAATAGGGACTAATGAAAAAATAGAAAAGTTTATAAAAAATAACTTAAAAAACAATGTAAAGGTAGAAGTAGCATCAAATCCTGAGTTTTTAGCGCAAGGAACTGCTGTAAGAGATACTTTACATGCATCTAGAATAGTAATAGGTGTAGAAAGTGATTGGGCTAAAGATATATTAGAAAGTGTATATACTCCATTTAATCAACCAATAGTAGTCACTAATAGAAATAGTGCGGAAATGATAAAATATGCATCTAATGACTTTTTAGCACTTAAAATATCTTTTATGAACGATATAGCTAACCTTTGTGAAATAGTAGGAGCAAATATAGAAGATGTAGCTAAAGGAATGAGCCTAGATGAAAGAATAGGAGATAAGTTCTTAAAAGCTGGTATAGGATATGGTGGTTCTTGTTTTCCTAAGGATACAAAAGCACTACACTGGCTATCTACTCATAACGGATATGAGCTAAAAACTGTTAAAGCTGCAATAGAAGTAAATGAAGCTCAAAAACTTAGGTTAGTAAAAAAATCAGCAGAGTTAATTGATAACTTTGAAAATCTAAAGGTAGCTGTATTAGGTCTTACATTTAAGCCAGGAACAGATGATTTAAGAGAAGCACCATCTATAGTAAATATTGAATATTTATTAGAAAGAGGTGCTAAAATAACAGCTTATGACCCTGTTGGTATAGAAAATGCTAAGAAGATATTTAAAGATAATATATCTTATTCTACAAATATAGATGAAACAATAGAAGAAGCAGATGTTTGTTTTATAATGACTGAATGGAAAGATATTCTAAATTATGATATATCTAAATACAAAGAAAAAATGAATAAACCTTTAATACTTGATGGAAGAAATTGCTACAAAATGGAAGATATGAAAAGCTTAGGTATAGAATACTACTCTATAGGTCGTTAAGTAGAGATATTCAAATATTAGTATAAATCAAGAAAGGTAAATAATATGAAAACTATATGTTACTTAGCAGATGGGTCAAATCCACACACTATTAAATGGTGTGATTACTTTAAAACAAGAGGATATAATATACATGTTATATCCTTAAATGGTGGAAAAATAGATGGGGTTAAGGTACATGACTTTAGCGCTAATGTAGAAGAATTAAGAAATGAAAGTATATTCAAAAAATCAGGATACATAAAATATATAGGTGAAATTAAAAAGCTTGTACATGAGATAAAGCCAGATATACTACATGCGCAATATGCAAGTAGTTATGGATTTATAGGAAGTTTTTTAGGATATCATCCATACATAATATCTGTATGGGGAACAGATATATATGATTTCCCTAACAATGGAATAATACAAAAGCAAATTATAAAGCATAATTTTAGAAAATGCGATTATATATTCTCAAATAGTAGAGATATGGCAAAGGAAGCAAATAAATACACAAATAAACATGTAGATGTAACTTTCTTTGGTGTAGACATGGATAGATTTAAGCCTATAGACGTTAAAAAAGATGACACATTTACAATAGGAATAATAAAAAGTCTTGAGAAAAAGTATGGAATAGAATACCTTATAAAAGCATTTAAAGAATTAAAAGACGAATATCCAAATAAAAAGATGGCTTTAAAAATAGGTGGCTCAGGAAAAAATAAAGAAAACCTAGTAAGCTTAACTAAAGAACTAAATTTAGAAAATGACGTAGAGTTTTTAGGAAGAATAGCACCTGATAATATTGCTAAGACTTTCTCATCTTTTGATGTTACAGTATTTCCATCATTAAGAGAAGGCTTTGGGGTTGCAGCTATAGAATCTCAAGCTTGTGAAGTTCCTGTAATAGTTACTAATGTAGGGGGTCACCCTGAATCATTAGACAACAATAAAACAGGATTTATAGTTGAGCCTAAAAACCCTACACAAATAAAAGAAGCTATAATAAAGTTTATGAATGATGAAGATTTAAGAATAAAGATGGGAAAAGAAGGCCGTGAGTTTGTAAAAAATAACTACGAAATAAATCTAAACTTTGGAGATATAGCTAAGATATATGAGAATATATTAAATAAATCTAAATAAATTATACATTTTTTATTATTAATGATATAATAAGCATAGTTAGTGGCTTAGTCTTAAATAAACTTTGTTTATAGGGGGCTAAGCCTTATTTTGTAATTTCTTTGCAAAATTTGTAGTATGGAGGGGATTTATTTGAGCAGTATGAATTTATCAAAAGATAATATGTCAAGAGTCTTAGTTATTGGTGGAGGATGTGCTGGTGAGATGGTAATACATGAACTAGAAAGAAATCCACAATTAAATAAAAAGGCTATAGCAATAATAGATGATGATTTATCTAAAATAGGCAAAAAGATTAATAATATAGAAATAGTTGGAACAAGGGATGATATAGATAAAGTTATAGAAGAATACAATATAGATGAAATTATATTTTCAATAGCAAATATACCAAAAAAAGAGAAAAAAGAAATAATGAACATCTGTAAAAATACAGAATGTAAAATAAAAACAATACCGGGGATTTATGAAATAATAGATGGAAAAGTTGATATAAAGCAAGTTAGGGATGTAGATATAACAGATTTATTAGGAAGAACACCTATAGAAGTAGATTTTAAGATAATGGGTCAATATATACAAGATAGTACTGTATTAGTTACAGGAGGGGGAGGTTCAATAGGTTCAGAGCTTTGTAGACAAATATCTCGTTTAAGACCTAAAGAACTTATAATAGTAGATATATACGAAAATAACCTATACAATATACAACAAGAGCTACTAAGAGCTTATGGAGACACCTTAAAAGTAAAAGCAATAGTAGCATCTGTAAGAGAAGAAAAAAGAATGGAAAAAATATTTGAAAAGTATAGACCAAATGTAGTATTCCATGCAGCAGCACATAAGCATGTTCCTTTAATGGAATTTAGCAAAGGAGAAGCTATAAAAAATAATATATTTGGTACTTTAAATGTAGCTATGCTTGCTAGTAAATATAATGTTAAGAGATTTTTACTAATATCTACAGATAAAGCAGTAAACCCAACTAATATTATGGGCGCTACAAAAAGAGCTGCTGAGATGATAATACAAACTCTAGATGAAAAAAGTGATACAGAGTTTGTTGCAGTTAGATTTGGAAATGTATTAGGAAGTAATGGAAGTGTTATACCATTATTCAAAAAACAAATAGAAGAAGGTGGGCCGGTTACTGTAACTCATCCAGAAATAATAAGATACTTTATGACAATAGAAGAAGCAGTGGGTCTTGTTATACAAGCAGGTGGTATGGCAAAAGGAGGGGAAATATTTGTACTTGATATGGGAGAACAAGTTAAAATATTGGACCTTGCTAAAAACTTAATAAAGCTTAGTGGACTAGAACCAGATGTAGATATTGAAATAAAGTTTACAGGATTAAGACCAGGCGAAAAGTTATATGAAGAACTTTTACTAGAAGAAGAAGGATTAAGTGATACAAGACATAAAAAAATATTTATAGGAAGTAGAATAGAATTTGATACAATGCAGCTATTTGAAGGATTGGACAAGCTTTATAATTTAGTTAAAGAAGAAGATGAAGATGGTTTAGAAGAGGCTATGAAAGAGCTAGTATCAACATATAAAAATCCAGAAGAAGTAAATGTATTATAAAAAAGTAACAAATTTGTTACCAAATATTTGAAAAAAATGTAAAATAGTGATACAATTAATTTATAAAAGTAATGAGGGGTGAATTATGGGAATAAGAAAAGAGAAGAGAAATCTGATAACAAAAGCTACAAGTATGATGATACTTTCAGGTAGCTTACTTATAACTGCTAATAATCAAGAAGCTTATGCTGACACAGCATCAAGCCAATCATATATAAAAAGTACTATACAAAAAGGAACAGTATACAATTGTGGTTCATTAAACGTAAGAAAAGGGCCAGGAACATCAAATTCTATTATAACAAAGGTATACTCAGGAAATACTGTTGAGATACAAGAGAAAAATAGCAATGGATGGTATAAAATAAAGACTCCAAATGGTCAAGTAGGTTGGGTTAGTGGTGCTTATATAAGATTAGCATCAAATAACAACCAAGGTAGTAGTGTAGCTAGTAGTCAGCCTACTCAAGCTATAAATAAAAATGGAGTAGTATATAACTGTGATTCATTAAATGTAAGAACAGGACCAGGAGCATCAAATTCTATTATAACAAAGGTATACTCAGGAAATAGTGTTTATATACAAGAAAAACACAGCAATGGCTGGTACAAAGTAAAAACTTCAAACGGCCAAGTAGGTTGGGTAAGTGGATCTTATGTAAAAATACAAGAAGCAAGTAGTAACCAAAACAACCAAAATAATAATCAAAATAATCAAGTAACAAATAATAATAAATCTAAGAAAATAGTAGATTTAGCACATAAGCAATTAGGAAAGCCATATGTATGGGGTGCAGAAGGTCCAAGTAGCTTTGACTGTTCAGGATTAACATCATATGTATACAAAAATGCAGCAGGCGTAAAATTACCTAGAACATCTAAATCTCAAGGGACTGTTGGAAGATACGTTAGTAAAGCTAATTTAAAGCCAGGTGATTTAGTATTCTTTGCATCAAATGGAAAGACTATAAATCATGTTGGTATATATATAGGAAATTCGAAAATGATACATTCTCCTAAGCCAGGTCAGAATGTTAGAATAGATAGTATAAGCTCTGGATATTATGCGAAAAACTACTTTACAGCAAGAGCTGTATTATAGAGCATAATAAAAATAAACTTATATTAACTAAAGATACTAGTAAAAAATTATTAGGGTATTTTATTAGGGCTAAAGCTTTGATAGAATACTCTTTTTTAGTAAAAATAAGATATCAAAATATTTATTAGAATATAGATATCAAATAAATTTTAAGATAATGGAAATTTTTACAATATAGTATATAAATTGACTGAGTAAATGTGTTTCTATATACTATAAATTAAGTTTAAAATTTGGATTTTATATAATAGGGGGAAAAAATGAAAAAATTAAAAGCATTTATAGTATCTTTTTTAATGATACTATCAGCATCAACTGTCAATGTATCAGCAAATGGAAAAGAGATGAGAGCAGCTTGGATATCAACAGTTTACAACATGGATTGGCCTAGTAGTAAAAACAATGAAGCAGCTCAAAAAAGAGAGTACATAGAATTATTAGATAAGTTAAAATCTGTGGGAATAAACACAGTAGTAGTTCAAGTTAGACCAAAGGCAGATGCTATTTATAAATCAAATATAAACCCTTGGTCAGAATACTTAACAGGCACTCAAGGTAAAGACCCAGGTTATGATCCATTACCATTTTTAATAGATGAGGCACATAAAAGAGGTATGGAATTTCATGCATGGTTTAATCCATATAGAGTAACAACTAGTGGTATAGATTTAAGTAAATTAGCAAGTAATCATCCAGCTAGATTACATCCAGACTGGGTACTTAAGTGTAAAAATGGAAGTAATGAAGCACTTATATATAATCCAGGTATGCCTGAAGTTAGAAAGCATATAGTTGACTCTGTTAATGAGGTTGTAAGAAATTACAATATAGATGCTGTTCACTTTGATGATTACTTCTATAGAAGTGGTATAGATGATAGTGACACTTATAATAAATATAAAAAGCCAGGACAAAGTATAGAGGACTGGAGAAGAGAAAATGTAAATACTTTATTAAAAGAAGTTAAAACTTCTATAAAAGAAATAAAGCCAAATGTAGAGTTTGGAGTAAGTCCAAAAGGTATATGGAGAAATAAAGATAATGATCCAACAGGTTCAGATACAAGAGGAGCAGAAAGTTATTCAGATGATTTTGCAGATACTAGAACTTGGATAAGACAAGGCCTAGTAGATTACGTAGTTCCTCAACTTTATTGGCCAATAGGATATTCTGCAGCTGATTATTCAAAATTAGTTAGATGGTGGTCAAATGAAGTAAGAGGATATGATGTAGATTTATACATAGGACAAGGTGTATATAAAAATGGTACAGGAAGTTATCCAAGCCAAGATATAGCAGGAGAAATTAAAGAACAAATAAATTTAAATAGACAATACAGTGATATAAAAGGAAGTATGTACTTCTCAGCACGTGATATAGTAAAAAATTCTAAACTTCAAAGTGACATGAAAGACCTTTATGTAAATAATATAAAAATAACAGAACTTAAAGGAGAAGATAGATACGAAACAGCGTGTAAAATAAGCCAAGAAGGATGGAAAGAAGGCGCAAAAACTGTAATACTTACAAATGGTAATTCAGTAGTAGATGGAGTAACAGCTACGCCACTTGCATCAGTAAATGATGCTCCAATATTACTAGTTCAAAAAGATGGTATACCAAGTTCTACAAAAGATGAAATCAAAAGATTAAATCCAAGTAATGTAATAGTTATAGGTGGAGAAGGTTCTGTAAGTAATAAAGCAATGAATGAATTAAAATATATATTACCAAGTGTATCATTAACTAGAATAGGAGGAACAGATAGATATGAAACATCTCTTCAAATAGCTAAAAAAATATCAGAAAAAGTTGATATAAATAAGGTATATTTAGCAGGTGGATATGGTGAAGTAGATGCACTATCTATAGCATCACAAGCTGGTATAGATAAACAACCTATAATATTATCTGGAAAAGATAGCTTAAGCGAAAATGTATATAATTGGCTAAAATCACAAGGTATACAGGAGGCTTACTTTGTAGGAGGAAAAACTGTATTATCTGATGAAGTTATAAAACAAGTAAATAAAATAACTTCAAATAATGTATTAAATAACAGAATATCTGGTGATGATAGACAAGAAACTAATGCAAAGATAATAGGAAAGTTTTATCCTCAAAATAAATACAATTCATTATTAGTAACAAAGAGTAACCCACTAGTAGATGCACTAACAGCAGGACCATTAGCTGCAAAGCTTAATTCTCCTATTGTTATATTAGGAGATACTATTAGTGAAACTCAAAAGACTGTATTAGGTGTAAAAAATACACAAAGTATACATAAAATAGGTGGGGGAATAAATAATACTGCCTTTAATAATGTAGTAAATTTAGTTAAATAATATTAGATTATTAATAAAAAAGAGTTATTCTATTTAAATAGAATAACTCTTTTATTTGTATGATTATAAGAAAAACACCCTATAAAAGCTTATAGGGTGTTTTTTTTATTAAAAATCTATTTCATATTAGGATTATCTTTAGGCATTATATCCTTGAAGATAAAGTCATGTAATATATCTAAACTATCTGGAGTAAATTCAAGTACCCATCCAGTTTGATGACTTATAATATGACCTGTACTGTGAACACCATCATCTATAGGGAATTCCATTTGCTTTAAATCTAAATTACCCATACTTAAAACTTTAGTACCTAAGCCTATTATTTCAGTAGGACTCATATTAGTTTTAATATAAGGAAGTATAGTATTTAATAACTCAGGATATTTAGTTACAGGTAAATTCTTAACTCCGTTTATTAGACCTTGTATAACATTTCTTTGTCTTCTATCTCTTTCAAAAGCAGAGTCATTCTTTCTTATACGAGAGTAAGAAAGTAATTGATATCCATTAAGTTTTTGGTTACCAGCATGTTCTATATACTTAATTTCGCCTTTATTAGGATTATTATCCCACTTATAAGTTTCTGGTATAAATTTATTCATTTCTTTGATTTCATTTTCTTTAACATCTACTTCAACGCCACCTAAAGCATCAACTATATCCATAAATGAATAGAAGTTAACAGTAGCATAGTCTTGAATATCCACTTCGAAGTTTTTCTCAATAGTTTCTATAAGTAAACTTTCTTTTCCATATGCATAAGCATGTGTAAGTTTTTGTTTTCCATGTCCAGGAATATCAACATATGCGTCACGAGCTAGTGATGTAAGTTTTAAACTCTTATTCTTGTTATCAATAGTAAGTATCATCATAGTATCAGATCTTGATGTTTTCTCACCAGGTCTTTCATCAGTACCTATTAATAGTATGTTAGTAATTCCTTTTTCATTTTTATATTGATTGTTGTTCAATATATCTGAGTTTACACTAGAATCATGAATACTATTCAGCTTAAAGTATAGATATCCAAAGGCTGCTAAAGGAAAAGCAACAACTAGTACAGCCAAGAATATAACGAACTTTGCCAAAGGTGAAAGCCTTTTTTTATTCTTCTTTCTCGACAAAATAATCCCTTCTTTCTTTATCATTTTCCAACAATATACTTATTATATTAAAGTATAGCAATATATTCAATAGTATATATGTAACAAAAAATATACAAATATAACTTTATATATAATATATATCAAAATAAAGAACCTATTCATATAAAGTAATAAAGGTAAAAATAAAGAGGTGGAAGTAAATGTTATATGTTGATAAAAACCAAATTAATGAAGTGCATAAAGGAATATCTTATAACTTGAACTATCCAATTATACAAATTGAAGGTATAAACCATAATAACGTAGATAAACTTAATAAAGATATATATGAAGATGTAGAAATATTTAAAGAAGTTATAGAATTACAAAATGAATTTGATTATATAAGCATTAACAAAAACATAATATCAGAGTATAATGTACATTTTAATACTGAAGATATGATAAGTATAGTTATGGAGTTTTCTCAAGTAGCGGGGCTATATGGAATAAGTTATATAAATTCATATAACTATGATTTAAAAGAAGATAAGTATATAACATTAGATGATTTATTTAAAAAAGACAGCTACTATATAAAAAGAATAAATGAAAAAATAATAGAGAATATAGACTCTATATTAGAGAGATATTGTTATGATGAAGAAGATATTGAAGGTTTTTTAGGAATTTCAAAAGACCAATCTTTTTATATAGAAGAAAATGCAGTGGTCATATGTTTTTCTAGTTATGAGTTTGATAAATTAATATCTACGCCAATAGAATTTAAGATTAGTTTTTATGAATTTGAAGAGCATTTAAGTAATTATACAAAGAAAAAAATATACAAAAAATAATTTTTAGGGGGATAATATGTTAAAAGAATATGATAGAGAAAAAGCAGTAGCTTATGCAAGAAAATGGGCACTAGATCATAATCCTGCTTATGCAAACTATGAATTTTATGGAGGAGATTGCACAAATTATGTATCACAGTGTCTAAGGGCTGGAAATATTCCTTTTGATAATATTGGAGAACATGTACTTAAAAAATGGTATTGGTATAGTGAATATTCAAGAACTCCAACTTGGACAGCATCAGAGCCCTTTTACCAATATATAGTAGGAAATAATGGCATTTCCACTGAAAACTATGGAGTATATGCAAGAGATGCAGCATACAATGAATTAGAACTAGGAGATATAGTTCAACTTGTATATGATAATGTAGCATATCATGCAATGATAGTTACAGATATAATATTAGATGGAGAATATTTAGTAGATTACCTTATCTGTCAACATACTTATGACTTACTAGATTATCCTCTTAGTTTAAAAGAGGGAGAACAAAGATATATAAAAATTTTAGGATATTACCAATAATATGAATTAAATTGTTGAAATTAAAGTGTTCTCTAGCTATAATATTACAGAGAACACTTTTATTTAAAAAAATTATTTTATAAAATGATTAAAAGGTAGTGTAAAAAGGAATATAAATGATTAGAGAAAAAATAAGAAGTTTTACAGAAGATATTTGTGATCATAATGGATACACAAATGAAGTAAAAGATGAAATTGAGTATACATTAAGTATATTTTTATTTGAAATAACAAAAATATTTATTGTGGTATTATTGTTTTCTTTATTAGGTCTTTTTAAAGAAATATCTTTAGTAATGATTGTTATGGGACTTACAAAACCATTTACAGGTGGATATCATGAAAGTACACAAATTAAATGCCTAGTAGCAACAATTATCCTATCAGGGATTATAATTATTTTATCTATAAGTAATAATTTAAATTTAATTAGTATTATACTGTTAAATTTAATAAATATTTTTAGTGTATATCATCAAGCACCAATAATTAATGAAGATATGCCACTTACTAGAGAAGATTTAATAAGAAAAAATAGAATTATTGCAACAATAAGTTGCACTACATTCTTTATAATAGCTTTAATATTAAGCTCAAAAGGAATTTATAGTAGCATTATAACATGGACATTAGTTATAGACTCATGTCTTATGTTTAATAAAAAATATAAAATCAAAACTAAGGGGGATTTGTAAAATGAAAAAAATAATGGGTGGATTAATGTGTTTATTATCAGTGGTTGTTATGAATACAGGAGCAGCTTCTCTGTTATTAGTAGGGACTGAAAAAATGCCTGAATCAATGAAAAACAAGAGGTAATATGTTAACTATAGCAGACATAACAAATTCTATAATACAGTCTATATTAATAAGTTATTTTCCGTACTACTGTTTGAAAAAAGAAGGACTAATTAGCAAAAAGGATGGAACTATTAAATTTATACTTACAGCTGTAGTTATATTTGCAAATATAACTATAGTAACTAAATTAATAGGAGGAACATCTTTATCTATAATTATAATGAATATACTTGATATGGTAATAATAGCATGTTCTTATTTTAACCATTATAGTAAAGCAATAACTTCATATTTTATAATATACATTATAATGCAAATGTCTGTGATAATAGCTGGGAATATACATTGGTCATATACGCAAGATTTATTAAATAATACTGAATTATCTACAATATTGACTATGTATTTACCAATATATGCAATAGAAATGCTTATATTTGTATTTAAAAATAAAATATACTCAATATATAAAATTTTTAATAGATATAAATATTGCTTTGAAGTTGGAGTATTTTTCGTACTTTCTTTTGACTATATACTTTCTTTATCATTAATCATACATGGAAATGATAGTGTTGTTTTTAAGAATTTAATAATAATTAGTTGTGTTATATTCTTAATATCGTTATTTATGTATATTATAAGTGTAAACAAAAAAATTAATGAAATAGAAAAGTTAAATATAGCATTAAGTAATAAAAATAATGAACTTAAAAAAATAAAACATGACTATGGTTCACAAATTTCTTACATAAATGGGCTATACATAATGGAACAATATGAAAGGCTTGGTGAACTTCTAAAGCATATAATAAATGGAAATAATGAAGTATCAGGTAATATAAAAATTATATCAAATGAAAATTCTATAATTACATGTATAGTTAATTCTTTTGATTTTAAGGATATAAATATAATAGTAGAAGAAGAAAGTGACATTCAAAACCTAAATATATCAGAGTATGACCTACAAAAAATTTTATCAAATATAATAAGTAATTCTATAACAGCATTAGGTGATAATGGTTTAATCATTATAAAGACATATAAAATATTTAATAATATATACATAAGTATTAAAAATAATGGACCTAAAATAGAAGAAAAAATAATTGATAAAATTTTTGATGAAGGTTTTACAACGAAAAAAAATATGAATAAAAAAGAAAATGGATTTGGATTAGCAATAGTAAAAGAATTAGTGGAAAAGAACAAAGGAAAGATTTATGTAGATAGCAATGTTGATTATACAGAATTTAAAATATTATTTTCAGTATAGAATATAGTTGCCATAAATTTTTATAGACGGTATTTTATCACCAGGGGTACTATAGCAAAACAAAAAGGGAATATTTTAAATATATAAATATTTAAGATAATATAAAAAGCTATGAAGTGTATAGATTAAACTATATATTTCATAGCTTTTTTAATAATTTTTATTTTAAAAAATATTTTTATATAGATTATAAGTATTTATACTTTGTAAATTATGTATATAAAGAATTTTATCAATATTATTTTCTCTTAGATATTTATCTATATCTACCTTATAATATCTAGGATCTATAACATGAATCTTAGCATAATTATAAGCTAAAAAAGGAATAAAGTTGTGAGCATAAGAATCTTTAAATATTAAAATTTCTCCAGATCCACTACCATCTATAAGACATATACCAGGATCTCCATGAAGAAAGTATTGATACTTATTTTTCCCACTTAGCTTATCCTTATCATACAAAGTATTGTATCTTTTATTAAAATCAATAGTTATATTAAAATTGTTATATTTATCATAAGAGTATATATCATCACCTTTTATCATAGGTAGCATTGCCTTAGAGTAATAGGTACCATAAAAATCACTAGAGATTTTATTATAATTTTTTAAAATATTATCTATATTAAGTGTATTATTCATATCATCATAAGCTATTTTTGCCCCAAGCTGAGTCCAATGATGGTCTGTATTAAAGTATATTGGTAATTGTTTGTATTTATTTAAAACATTGTAAGGAGTATAAAAATTAATAAAACTATTACCATTAGATAATTTTATGTCTTTTGAGATAGAGCTTATATTATTATTTATATAATTTAAAGCATCATACTGATTATCAGTTATAGCCCAAGAAGGAAGTTCATCTTTATAAAAGGCTATAGAATTAGGTACTATCATTAAAGTAGAAGGTATATTATATTTATCGTGAACATATTTTGACATATTTATGACCTGGGAAATATTTTTATCTATTATATCCTTATTAAATACAAACTTTTCCATAAGTCTATGTTTTTTTCCTAGGTATATTTCTCTAAATTCTCTTTGGCCTACTAAATAACTAAAAGAATTTTTTAGTTCTAAAAAATTAGCTCTAAGTGGAAATTGGTCAGAAGTATATTTATCGAAATTATTAAAAAATCTTTTGCTATAAATATCTTCTAGAGAAATTTCTGGGAATTGGGTAAGTATCTTATTTTCTATTTCACTAATTTTTTTATCTTCAGTAAATAATGTAAATAAAGGTACTATAAATATAAAAGTAAAGAAAAAAATTAAAGTCATAAGTTTAAAAATATTATATTTCTTTTTCAAAGTCTACCTCCTAAAACCTAAAATATAGAAATGGATTAAAAGAGGAGTCCACTAAAAATGAAGCAGCCACTATAAATCCAACAACTAAAGTTATAAATCTTAAAATTTCATATTTATCTAGAATTATTTTTATAATAGGAGTAGATGCTATTATAGAAAAAACTATTAAAATTATATTAGGTATAAAATAATAATAAAAAGTACTATCTACAAAATTGTTATTAAAATTAAACATAGAGTTTAAATAGATTAAAATACTATTAATATCTGTTATCTCAAATATAACAAATCCTATAATAACTAAAAACATAACATATATATGACTTAAAAACTTAGGGAGTTTTTTTAGAAAACTTAATAAGAATAACTTTTCAACAATTAGAATAACTCCAAAGTAAAGCCCCCATAATATAAAATTAAAGCTAGCACCATGCCAAAGTCCAGTTAAAAACCAAACTATAAAAATATTAAAAAACCATCTACCCTTACTACATCTATTACCGCCAAGAGGAATATACAAATAATCTCTAAACCATATACCAAGACTTATATGCCATCTCCTCCAAAATTCAGTTATAGATTTAGAAATATAAGGAAAATTAAAATTCTCTAAAAAGTCAAAACCAAATATTTTACCAAGACCTATTGCCATATCAGAATAACCTGAAAAATCAAAGTAAATTTGAAGAGTAAAGCAGATTATTCCAAGCCAAGCCGTTAAATTAGATAAATCATTAAAAGGTGTAGCCTTAATGCTAAACCATATAGCACCTAGATTATTTGCAAGTATTACCTTTTTTAATATACCTATTATAAATCTATAAACACCTTCATAAATCTTATCAAAATTAATGCATCTATTAATAAGTTGATGTGATATATCATGATATCTAACTATAGGTCCTGCAACTAACTGTGGAAATAGAGTTATAAAAGTACCTAAGTTTATTATATTTTTTTGAACAGGAGAATCATTTCTATAAACATCTATACTATAAGACATAGTCTGAAATGTATAAAAACTGATACCAATAGGAAGACTAAGGTTTAATAAAGGTATATTTAGACTAATTAAATTATTTAATATAGATATAAAAAAATCACTATACTTAAAAAAAGCAAGTAAGCTTAAATTAATAATAATAGAAGATATTAAAGCTAACTTAGATTTAAAAGTACCTCTGTATTTATCAATTATTAGAGCATGTATATAGTCAACTATACAAGAAAACAACATTATAAAAATATATACAGGTTCTCCCCAGGCATAAAATATCAAACTAAAAATCAAAAGTACTAAATTTTTTACCTTATTAGGAGATATAAAATAAAAAAATAAAACTAATGGTAAAAAATAAAACAAAAATGCTATACTGCTAAAAACCAAATTAATAAACCTCCTAAATTTTATCTAAATAAAGTTTATACAAAAAATTCGCTTCACTCATGTCGCTCAAGTACTTCGCCAACACGTTGCTCAAACGACTTCGTCCGTTGCTTAAAGTGTATTTTTACGCTCGGCAAACCGATTGGAATTATTTAACTATAATAGTTATCGACATTTTTGAAGTATCATAATTTCATTAAGCGTAAAAAGAGCTGTCACAATTTATTTCGAGACAGCTTTTATATTTATATTATTCTATTAATTTTAATATCTTAGATTCTACATCCTTTGCATTAGTAGTAGCTATAAAGTAAACATAATTCCCTTTACTTTTTAAAATTGAATTAGCTGCAGCAGTTATATTATCTTCCCCACCATAACCATCAGCAAACATTTTAAATGAATCACTATTTTTATATTCATCAATAGCATTTTTAATCTTTTCAACATTGTCAGTCTTAACCACAAAAACATCTAAAAGATTGACATTTATCATAGACTGTAATACAAATCCCTCTTGTATATTATCTTTTACATTTTCAAATATATAGAAGTCTTTTGCATCTACATCAGCTACTGGTTGAACAGGTAAAGTGGATTCATTATTTATAGCATCTTTTATATCATTTACAGGAACATCTTTAACTTCAGTTTTAGATGAACATCCAACTAAGCCTAAAGAAAAAATAAGTGTAAATAGTGCTAAAAATTTTTTCATGCAAACCTCCCAAATATATCCATGTTAATTATTAAATATAGTCTACTATATGTAATAATTAAAATCAATTACTTTAATATTAAAATTATTGTAAAAAATTACCATTTAAAATTAAAAAGATATATAATGAAATTTAACGCATAAGGAGTAATTTTTATAAAAATTGTAAATAATTCCAATAGAGAGGTGAAGCATATGAGAATACCAAAACATGTTGGAATAATACCAGATGGTAATAGAAGATGGGCACAAAATAAAGGAATGGGAAAAGATAAAGGGTATGAAAATGGATTAGATCCTGGTATTGAAAGTTATAGACAGCTAAGAGATTTAGGTGTTGAAGAAGTAACTTTTTATGGATTTACTACAGATAATACAAGAAGACCTAGTTATCAGACAGAATCATTTACTAAAGCGTGTGTTGAGGCAGCAAATAGACTTTTAGATGAAGGGGCATCTTTATTAGTAATAGGAAATGCTGACTCTAAAATGTTTCCAAAAGAACTTTTACCATATACCAAAAGAACTAAAGAAAAACCAGGTCAGATAAAAGCTAATTTATTAGTTAATTATGGTTGGTATTGGGACTTAAATACACTAGCTAATGCAAAAGGAGTAAATAAAAATAATATACATAACAATATACAATCTAATGATGTATCTAGATTAGATTTAATTATTAGATGGGGTGGGAGAAGACGTCTAAGCGGATTTTTACCAGTACAATCTATATATGCAGATTTTTATGTAGTAGAGGATTATTGGCCTGACTTTAATAAAAAACATATAAATGAAGCACTTACATGGTATGATAAACAAGATATAACCCTTGGAGGATAAAATCATCAATTAAATAAGGACATTAAGTTGCAATTTAACCTTCTTAAATGTTAAAATACATTAGAGAAATTCAAAATGATTTCAGGAAGGGATAGCAATGTCAAAAAAAAGGAATATAAGAAAGCAAAGTGTGAGAAAAACTAAAACAAAAAGAATCAATAAGAAAAAGCTAATCTTTGTAATTTGTATATTCATAGCACTAATATTTGGGATAAGTAAAGTGGCTGCATCTACTTCTAAACTTATAGGGAATATAAAAGAAGCTAAAGCACAGGAAATACAAAAACAAAAAGAAATAGAGGATAGTAAACAATTTGATTTAGAGTCAGAATCTAGTACACCTCTAGAAGTAAAACACACTGTGGTAATAGATCCAGGACATGGTGGAGATGACACCGGAAATGTTGGAATTAAGGCACCAGGGGAAAATGAAGCAGTATATGAAAAAGATTTAGCTCTAGATATATCAAAGAAGATAGCAGCTGTTTTATCAAATCAAAATGACATACAAGTAATACTAACAAGAACTGATGATAAAACTTTAAATACTTCAGATAGAGCAATACTTGCAAATTCTCAAAATGCAGATGCATTTATATCTATACAAATGAATGCAGAAACAGGCGGTAACACTGCAAATGGAGTAGAAACTTATTATAGACAAGATGCAGATCCAAGTGATAAATCTAAGCTATTAGCAGAAACTATACAAAACACTATGAAAGCATACGTAACTATGAAAGACAGGGGCGTAAAGCAACAGCATATACAAGTGTTACAACAAACATATATGCCATCAGTAGTAGTGGAATGTGGATTTATAAGTAATAAAGAAGAAAGAGATAAACTTTTAGATAATACTTACCAAAATAGACTATCAGAAGGAATTGCTCAAGGAATACTATCATTTTTAGATAAAAATGGAAAAAAGTAGCTAATTATTAATTAGCTACTTTTTTTATTATAAGATACTATACTTGATTGTAGATTATAGTCAATCTATAAATTTAAAGATAGGAATTAAAATATTAACTTTTTAATATATTAATATTGATAATTAAACTTTATCGTTATTTATATAGGTATATGTCGATTTAGGTTGATTTGAATTTAAAATTAATTTACAATATTATAGTGATGAATTAAAAAAATAGGGGAACGTAGATGAAAACAAAAGGGAATTATAAAAAATATATTTATAGTAAGATTACACTGTTTATATTGATTGTTTTACTAATTGGATTGTCTTGGATATTGTACTCAGAAAAAGGTATAAAAAACAGTATTCAAAAAGAATTGGCAATAAAAAAATTAGACGAAGCCGTTAGAGATAATAAGCATATATTTTCTTTAAAAATAAATGATGTAGATGGAAATTATATAAAATACAGCTATTTAGATAAAAATAGCATTATAAAAATAGGAGCAATAAGAATAGTTATTTTTTTAATAATAATTTGCATAATTATAATTATAAATAAGAGAATAAAAATATTTTTAAATAAAAAATCTTACAAGCAAATGTATGAGTTCGTAAGATACAATGAAATTTTAATAGAAGGTAAAAAATATTTATCAGAAAATGAAAATGAAAATCTAATAGCTATAAGTTTTGACATAGATAAATTTAAAATAATAAATGATGTATATGGATATAAAGCAGGTGATGAAGTATTAAAATCTATTGTTATTAACATAGATAAATACTTCAAAGATAGAGGAATTTATGGTCGAATTACAGGAGATATATTTATAATAATCACTAAGATAAAATCAAAAGAAGATATAAAGGATATATTAGATCTAATAAAAACTAAAATTATAAATGTAAACATTAAAGATTTTAATATAAGTGTAAATGTTTCTATTGGGTTATGTGAAGTAGAACAAGGTGAAGATGATATAGAAAAGATTATAAGCAATGCAGATATGGCTAGAATTAAATCTAAGGAGATAAATAATATAAGTCATGTAATCTTTGATGAAAAGTTAAAACAAGAAAAGAAAAAGTTGATAGAGTTAGAGAGGGATTTATTTAAATCTATAGATAATAATCAACTTAGATTATATTATCAGCCAAAGTTTAATATACACACAAAAGATGTAGTAGGAGCAGAAGCTTTAATAAGATGGGAACACCCAACAAGAGGAATGATAAATCCTATGGTATTTATACCTTTAGCAGAAAAAACTAGATTTATAAATAAAATAGGTCGTTGGGTATTAGAAGAAGTTTGTAAAATTATAAAGAAACAAGAAAATGAAGGATTAGATGTAGTTCCAATAGCTATAAATTTATCTAGGGTAGAATTATACCAAAAAGATTTAGTAGATTTTATTGAAGAAATGTTAAAAAAATATAAGATAAATCCAGATTTAATAGAGATAGAAGTAACAGAAACTACAGCTTTAAAGGATTTAAAGTTTATAAATAAGAAATTAAGTGATATAAAGTCTTTAGGGATAAAGATAGCTATGGATGACTTTGGTACTGGAAATTCAAACCTAAGTGGGCTTAAAGATATATGTATAGATGTTTTAAAATTAGATAAATCACTTTTAAATGATATAGAAAAAGATGTAAAAACCCAAGTTATGGTAAAATCCATATTAAATTTATCAAAGGATTTAGAACTAATTACTATATGCGAAGGCGTAGAAAATACTAGCCAAATAGAAATATTAAAAAATATAAATGCAGAGGTCGTGCAAGGTTATGTATATTCAAAGCCATTAGAAGAAGAAAATTTCAATAGGTTGATTAAAGATAAATCATTATAACAAAATAAATAGGATGGTACCATCCTATTTATTTTTGCATAATTTACATTAAAGTAAATTTTAATGGGGGAAAATATGAACAAATCTACTTTTAATATGCTTACATTTGATGGTGGTGGTCTTAGAGGTACTTTAAGTATAAGGATATTTGATAAAATACAAAAAGAGTATCCAAATATATTAAAAGAAACTAATTTATTAGGAGGAACTTCAACAGGCAGCCTAATAGCTTTAGGTCTTTCTTATGGATTAAGTTGTGAAAGTATAAAAAAGCTATATTCATTAGAATATGCTAAATATATATTTAAAAATCCTCAACAAGAAATATTAAGGCCAAAATATAATAATGATAATTTAAAAGAAGTACTTCTTAGTATATTCCCAGAAGATTTAAGATTAAAAGATTTAAAAAAACTAGTTGTAATTCCTACTTTTTATATAGGAGATGACAATAATTCCTGGAAGGCTATATATTACAATAATCTACCAAATTCAGAAACAGAAAATGAAAGAGTTGTAGATGTGGCTATGTCAAGTTGTGCAGCTTTGATTTTTTTTTCAACTTATAAAAATCATATAGATGGTGGGATAATGGCAAATAATCCAAGTTTAGCTTGCTTGATATATGCAATGTCAAAAGAGATTGGTAAAAATATAAATGATATGAGGATACTATCAATAGGTACAGGATATAAATTTGATAAAATTACAGAAGATACTAGTGAATGGGGAGCACTAGATTGGATATTAAGTAAAGAACCTGATTTTCCAATAATATCTGTAGTACTAGAAAGTAATTTAAGTACTAGTAATGAGTTTTGTAAAAAGCTATTAGAAGATAATTACTATAGGGTAAATCCTAAAACAGATATAGATATAGGCATGGATAATTATAATGCTCTAGATTACTTAAATAAAGTTTCTAAGGATTACGATGTAAAAGATATTGTTAACTGGCTAAATACAAAATGGAAGTAAAAAAATTATATGTACTAAAATAAAAAAGGGATACTAAAATTTGGAGGGGAAAATGAAAAAATACACTAAGGGGGATAATTTTGTAGTATCTAAAAACTATGAAAATAGCTTAGATACATTAAAGAAACAAGAAAAGGGAATTTACTATACGCCAAGAGAAATAGTGGATTATATTCTTGAAAATACATTAAAAAAACACAATATAATAGATAACCCGTATCCAAAGGTATTAGATATATCTTGTGGATGCGGTAATTTTTTGTTAAAAGCTTATGACACACTATATGGATTAATAGAAAACAACATAGAAAAGTTAAATGAAATATATGGAGATAATTTTATATTAGAAAATATTCATAATCATATACTAAGCAATTGTATATATGGATATGATATAGATAAAGATGCAATAGATATACTAATAAACTCTCTAAATAAAAAGGATGAAAGTGTATTAATTAAAAAGCTAAATATATACTGTACTGATAGTTTAAAGCATAATTTCAATGAAAAATTTGATTACATAATAGGAAATCCTCCATATATAGGTCATAAAAAGTTAGATAAAGAATATAAGAAATTTTTACTTAAAGAATATAAAAATACATATAGAGATAAGTCTGATTTATATTTTTGTTTTTATGAAAGGTGCATAAATTTACTAAAAAAAGATGGAGTATGTAGCTTGATAACTCCTAGGTACTTTATAGAAAGTCCATCAGGAAAATACCTAAGAAAATATATATCCCAAAATACATATATAAAAGAAATTATAGATTTTTTAGGAGTTTCTGTATTTAAAAATATTGGAGTTTGTAGTTGTATACTAACTTTAGTTAAAGATTTAAATAAAAATGATAAAATAGAGATATTAAAACCAATAAATGAAAATATACAAATAGAAGATTTAAAATATCTATTAGAAAATAACAAATTTGAAAAATTTTATATAAATCAAGAAAATCTAGATGAAAATTGGATTATATTAAATGAAAATGATAAAAAATTATATAATAAAATACAACATAAATGTAATTATACTTTAGAAGATATAGTTACAAGCTTTCAAGGAATAATCACAGGATGTGATAAAGCTTTTGTACTAGATATAAAAGATGAAAAAATAAACAAGGTAGATAAAAAATTATTAAGAAACTGGATAAAAAATAAAAATATAAATAAATACACAATTTCAAATAGTAACTATAAACTACTATATTCAGATGATATAAAAGATGAAGAAGATTATAAGTTAGAAATAGAAGAAATAATAGGAAAATATAAAGATAAACTATGTAAAAGAAGAGAATGTGTAAACAACACAAGAAAGTGGTATAAACTTCAATGGGGAAGAGATAAAAATTTATTTGAACAAATAAAAATAATGTATCCTTATAAATCTTCTCAAAATAAATTTGCAATAGATTACAACAACAGCTTTTGTAGCGCAGATGTATACTCATTTTTTATAAAAGAAGAATATAAAAAGGAATTTTCAGAAGAATATATAGTTGGAATACTAAATTCAAATATATATGATAAGTATTATAAAATAAATGCTAAAAAGATAAGTAAAAATATCTATGATTATTATCCTAATAAAGTAATGAAAATAAAAATATTTAAAGATGATAATTATCATAAGATAGAAAATTTATCAAAATTAATAATACATAATATAAACAATAATAAGGAAATAGACAGCTTACAACTAGAAATAGATAATCTTATAAAAGACTCCTTAGACATAAAATCACTAATATAGATTGAAATTCATATAGTGTATAAAACTAAATTTTAAGGGGGAGGGTACTATATGATAAAAGCTAATATAGATGAAACAAGGCAAATTGTTCATATAGAAGTTAGTGGATATATAAGTAGTCGTGAAGCTAAAGAGTTTTTAAATAATTATAAACAAATGACAAGAGGATTAAGAGGAAGTAAATATAACTTAGTTGTTGAGCCTTATATATTTGAATGTGAAAATGAAGATGACATAAAAAAAATATGTATGTCGTTTTTTAAGAGCGGCTACAAGAGAATATATTTAATAGATTCAAATAATTATATAATGGATAAAGTAAGTTTATCTAAAGTGGAAGAGCGAATGTTTAATAAGCATGTAAAGACAATAGGTTCAATAAGTGAAGTAAGATAAAATATTCGAAAGATATATACTTTTCTATTATTTTTATGATAAAATGTAATTACTAAAAGTATATATCTTTTTTTATAAAATAGGTGATATAATGAAGGGTTTAATTTTAGAAGGTGGAGGTACCAAAGGTGCCTACCAAATAGGAGCTTACAAAGCTTTAAGAGACTTAGGCATTGAGTTTAATGGTGTAGCAGGTACATCAATAGGAGCTTTAAATGGAGCCTATATACTTCAAAATGACATAGAAGTAATGGAGGAAATTTGGTTGAAATACGACTATACTCATTTTATGAATATAGACGAAGAAAGCTATGAAAAATATAAAAATGTAGATTTTACAACCAAAAGTTTCAATACTGTAATTGAGCTTATGAATAAAGCCAGAAAAAATGAAGGTATTGATATAAGTCCACTGAAAAAACTACTCCAAGATACCCTAGACGAAGATAAAATTAGAAATTCTAAACGTGATTTTGGTTTAGTTACAGTTACTTGGGATAAAAAAATAAATCCTCATCCTATGTATTTAGAACAAATACCAAAAGGTAAATTAGTAGACTATTTAATAGCTAGTGCAAGTTTGCCTATATTTAAATTAGATAAAATAGATGATAAGCTTTATTTAGATGGTATGTTTTTTGATAATATGCCAATAAGTCTTTTAGCAGATAAAGGATATGAAGATTTAGTTGTAATAAGATTATTAGATGACTTTTTGGGTAAGAAAAACTTAAACAAGCATCAAGATATAAATATAAAAACAATAATACCATCAGAGTATTTAGGAGGTTCTTTAAACAAAGACAAAGATAGTGTAAAGAGAAATATAGATTTAGGATATTTAGACACTATGAAAGCCTACAATAGATATGAAGGTATTAAATACTATTTTAATGCAGATTATAAGTATGATGAAGAATATTGTTTTTATAAATTAAAAAATATAGATAAGGAAACTATAGAAAACCTTTGTACAGTATTAGGTATAAAAAGAGAAGCAAGTACTAGATGCTTATTAGAAAGTGTTATACCTAAAGTTGGGGAGCTACTTAATTTAGAAAAAGAATTCTCATATGAAGATTTATTTTATGCTATATATGAAAAAAAACTTGAAGAAAATAATATAAGCAGAGTAAAATTATATGATTTCAATAAATTAGTAGAAACTGTTAATAAAAACATAACAGATAATAACATCCATAAATTAAATGCAGAAACATTAGCTATAATTTCTTTACAAAAAAATAAATTGGCAAAAATAATTACCAATTATTTCTTGAAAGATTTTAAAACACAAGGTTAGTTAAATATTCTCGGGGTGGGACATAAAAAGTACCATTGGACAAAATTGTTCCATTGTTGTAAAATAAAAAAGTACCATTAAAGAGAATTTTTAATAAATATACTATTAATTAAAAAACTAAAAAGTCTTTATTAAAAATTTTAGTAGGTAGGCTTTTAGGGCATATAAAATAATTATATGCAGTACAAATAATTATTAAAGGTTATAGCAAATATTAGCTATAAACAATATTTAAAGAAGAAATTTATTGGAGGTTTCACAATGGAAAAATTAGTAACTATAACAAATGCAAGTGGATTACACGCTAGACCAGCAGGAATGTTTGTAAAGAAAGCTGCTGAGTTCAAATCTACAGTAGAAGTTAACGCTAAAGGAAAGACAGTTAACGCTAAGTCAATAATGGGTATAATGAGTTTAGGATTAGCTCAAGGAGACGAGTTAACAATCGTTGCTAATGGTGAAGATCAAGAAGCTGCAGTAAATGCATTAGCTGAATTAATAGAAAGTGGATTTGGGGAATAATTAAATAAACCTCGGGAATTTGCCGAGGTTTTCTTTGGTATATAAAATAAATAATATATAAATTTCAAAATGCATCGTTAGGAGGATTACCTATGTATAAAGGAACAGGAGCATCTCCTGGAATCGCTCTAGGAAAAGCACTAATAGTAGAACATAGTGAATTAGTTATAGAAAAAAAGTCGATAGATAATGTAGAAGAGGAAGTACTAAAATTACAAAAGGCCGTAGAAATTTCAAAAGAGGAATTAACTAAGGTCAAGGAAAAGGCTTTTGAGGAATTAGGGGAGCATGAAGCTCAAATATTTGAATCTCATTTACTAGTTTTAGAAGACCCAGAATTAGTAGATTCTGCGGCTAATAAAATAAGAGATGAAAAAGTAAATGCTGATTTTGCATTAAATGAAATAAAAGAAATGTTTGTAGCTATGTTTGAATCTATGGACAACGAGTACATGAGAGAAAGAGCAGCAGACATAAAAGACGTTACAAATAGAGTACTTAGACATATATTAGGCGTAAAAGTAGTTGATTTAGCAGGTCTTGAAGAAGAAGTTATATTAATAGCTCACGATTTAACACCTTCAGATACTGCCACTATGAATAAAAAAATGGTATTAGGTTTTTTAACAGATATTGGAGGAAGAACTTCTCACACTGCTATAATGGCTAGAACATTGGAAATAGCAGCAGTTGTAGGACTTAATGATGCAACACAAACTATAAAAGATGGAGATTTTGTAGTATTTAATGGAGATACTGGTGAAGTTATAGTTAACCCAGATGAAGAAACTATAGAAAAATACACTAAACTTAAAAAAGAATTTGAAGATTATAAAAGAGAATTACAACAATTAAAAGGAAAAGCATCTATAACTTTAGATGAAAGACACGTAGAGCTTGCTGGAAATATAGGAAGCCCTAAGGATGTTGAAGGTCTTATAAATAATGATGCTGAAGGTGTTGGACTATATAGAACAGAGTTCTTATATATGGACAAGGAAGATGCCTTCCCAACTGAAGAAGAGCAATACGAAGCTTATAAAGCAGTTTTAGAAGGAATGGATAATAAGCCTATAGTTATAAGAACATTAGACATAGGTGGAGATAAAGAACTTCCATACTTCAAGATGGATGAAGAAATGAATCCATTCTTAGGATATAGAGCTATAAGAATATGCTTAGATAAAACTGAAATATTCAAGACTCAATTAAGAGCATTATATAGAGCAAGTGTACACGGAAGATTAAGAATAATGTTCCCTATGATATCTTCATTAGGAGAATTATTATCAGCTAAAGAAATTATAAAAGAAGTACTAGCTGAATTAGATAAAGAAGGTATAGCTTATTCTAAAGATGTAGAAGTAGGTATGATGATAGAAATACCATCAGCTGCTGTTATATCTGATATACTAGCAAAGCATGTAGACTTCTTCTCAATAGGAACTAATGACCTTATACAATATACTTGTGCAGTAGATAGAATGAACCAAAAGATAAGTCACTTATACAACCAATTCAACCCAGCTGTACTTAGACTTATAAAAATGGTTATAGATAATGCACATAAAGAAGGAAAATGGGTTGGAATGTGTGGAGAATCTGCGGGAGATAAGAGAATGATACCAATACTTTTAGGTATGGGACTTGATGAATTCTCAATGAGTCCAATATCAATACTTCCTGCTAGAAAATTCATAACTTCAGTTAAATATGAAGATATGAAAAAATTTGCTGATGAAGTATTATCATTATCAACAGCAGAAGAAATAAAAAATCATGTAGACAAGACTTTTAATTTCTAATTCAGATATAAGACAATAAAATCGATGTAATAAATAAAGGATATCTCAATTTAAGAGATATCCTTTTAAATTATAAATAAAGTGGAAAATATATAATGGATATAAAAATGATAGGAGTTCCTATAGTTTTAATTTACTTTATAAAAATTTTTAGTATTTTGGTGTTAGTATTATATACGCTTATTTTATTGATAAAAGCATTAAAAATATATATAAAGAAAAATTCTTAAGCAACTCACATATATGTTGTTTTTATTTACTTTAAAATTAATTACTAGAAAGAGGAATAAGTAATAAAATAATGTAAAAACTAAACTAAGAAAAAAGACAGCTTAGGAGGCAAATAATATGATGGAAATATTAATGGGTACTGGATTACTTTTAGTAGTCCTTGCACTATTTACTCTATTTAGCTACAAAGCACCATATGGTATGAAGGCCATGGGAGCATTAGCTAGTGCTGCTTGTGCAAGTTTCTTAGTTGAAGCATTCCACTTCTCATTTTTTGGAGAGGTATTAGGATTTAAGTTTTTAGAAAGTGTAGGAGCTGCAAATGGTTCTATGGGAGGAGTAGCAGCTGCAATACTTGTTCCTCTAGCATTAGGAGTATCACCAGTGTACTCAGTACTTGTAGGTTTATCTGTATCAGGATTTGGTATACTTCCAGGATTTATAGCAGGTTACTTAACATCTTTTGTGGTTAAATTCTTTGAGAAAAAAGTACCAGCGGGACTTGATTTAATAGTAATAATAGTTATAGGTGCACCACTTTGTAGAGCAATAGCTATGGGAATGGACCCTGTAGTAAATAATACTTTACTTCAAATAGGTCAAGTTTTAATAAAGGCAGCAGATACATCACCAATAGTTATGGGTATTATACTTGGAGGGCTTATAACAGTTGTTGCAACAGCGCCACTTAGTTCTATGGCGCTTACATCTATAATAGGTCTTACAGGACTTCCAATGGCCATAGGTGCATTAGCAGTATTTGGTTCTTCATTTATGAACTTTATTTTCTTCTCTAAGATGAAATTTGGTTCTAAAAAAGATACAATATCAGTAGCAATAGAGCCGCTTACACAGTCAGATATAATATCTGCAAATCCAATACCAGTATACACAACAAACTTTATAGGAGGGGCAATGTCTGGTGTTATAGTAGCTTTAATGCAACTAGTAAACAATACTCCAGGTACAGCAACACCAATAGCTGGATTTGCTATAATGTTTGCTTATAACCCACCAATACAAGTTTTAATAGCAGCAGCAGGGTGTATAATAGTGAGTATTTTAGGTGGATATATAGGATATGCTTTATTTAAAAACTATAAGATAGTAAGAGCTGACAAAATAAGAGGAAATGTCATAAATGATAATGATTAAATTAAGTTAATAATAAATTTATTAAATAAATCATGAAACTTTTTACAATATCATCATAGTATATAATAAGAAATAGTTTAAATTTTTGTGTTTATTAGTATAAAAATTAGTACAAAAATATTAATTAAAAAAATTATTAATTTATATTTTATATTAGTTTTCTAATTAAATATAAGTTAAAACAAGTAATTACTATAAAAATAAAGCTATTATTAATATAATACTTAAAAATAAAAGGTAACAAGAATATATAAATACAAAAAAAGATTTGACAGAAAATTTATAATAATATATCATTAACAATAACATAACAAAGACTATGAAAGGAAGAGTAAATATAGTACGTAGTCAAAGCGAGTTGGTGGCGGTGAGAGTCCAACACGAAGGCTATATTGAAGAACATCCTGGAGTTGCTAACCGAAATAAAAGTAGGCTTAGACGGAACCAACCCGTTATCGAATTGGAATGTACTAAGATTATTCTTGCTACATTATTAAAGTGAGCTTATTATTAAGCTAATCAGGGTGGTACCGCGGAAGATATGCCTTTCGTCCCTATATTTTATATATAGTGGATGAAGGGCTTTTTATATGCTTAAAAATTATAGTTTATCTATTTTCTATTAGATATAATTTAAATTTAAAATTTGAGCAACAGATGTGACTAAGTGGATACTAGCATTATATCAATTCATAGATTTGTATGTAGCCAAGGCCAGGCTATAGATAAAAATAACTGAACTTAAGTATAGTTTATTAAGTTTTAAACTAAGTATGACGTCATACTCCTTAAATAAAAAAATAAAAGGAGATAATAAAAATGAGTTTAATAATACCAACACAATATAAAACAAGATTAAGTATAATACAAACGCAAGAAGCTATAAAAGATTTAAAGGACTTTTTTGAGCAGAGATTAGGTGAAGAGCTAAGACTAACGAGAGTGTCATCTCCATTATTTGTACTACCAGAAACTGGTACAAATGATAACTTAAATGGAATAGAAAAGGCTGTAAGCTTTGAGGTTCCTGATATAGGTAAAAAAGCAGAAATAGTTCAATCGTTAGCTAAGTGGAAAAGAATGGCTCTTAAAAAGTATGGATTACCTACAGGAAGAGGAATCTATACAGATATGAACGCTATTAGAAAAGACGAGGAACTAGATAACATACATTCTATATACGTAGACCAATGGGATTGGGAGCTTATAATAGATAAAAAACAAAGAAGTAGAGAAACATTAGAAGAAGTAGTTAAAAAGATTTACAAAGTATTTAAAGAAACTGAAGAACATGTACAAAGTATATATCCAGAAATACAAAAAATACTTCCTGAGGAGATAACATTTATAACATCTCAAGAATTATTAGATTTATATCCAGAGTTAACTCCAAAAGAAAGAGAAGATAAAATAGTAAAAGATAAAGGTGCAGTATTTTTAATGCAAATAGGAAAAGTACTTTCAAATGGCGAAAAACATGATGGAAGAAGTCCTGATTATGATGATTGGGAATTAAACGGAGATATATTATTCTACAATCCTGTATTAGATAGAGCATTAGAATTATCATCTATGGGAATAAGAGTAGATGAGGAAAGTTTAGATAGACAATTAAGAGAAAGTGGATGTGATGATAGAAGAAATTTAGATTATCATCAAGCCTTACTAAAAGGAGAACTGCCATATACTATAGGTGGAGGAATTGGTCAATCTAGAATATGCATGTACTTCTTAAACAAAGCTCATATAGGAGAAGTACAAGTAGGAGTTTGGCCAAAAGAAATGATAGAAGAATGTGATGAAGCTGGAATAAGTTTACTATAGTATAAAATGAATTTAATATATTTATATAAAATATCATATAAGTTATAATAATACTAATATATAGATAATAAGCATTTTTTATAACTTAGGAGTGATAATATTATGAATATTATAGATAAAATATTAAACTTTACAAAGGTAACATTAGTAAGATTTAGAAAAGCTAAATTTGGTTTTATGTTTTTTATAAATATATTTAAACTACCAGATTTATTAAAAGACAGTAGAGTTAGTATAATGAGTAAAGCAAAGGTAATATTTGCATTAATAGTAGGACTACTTTACGCAATATTAGGTCTAGATTTTATACCAGAGATTATACTAGGGTTATTTGGTTTTATCGATGATTTATTTATTCTAATATGGAGCTTGGGAATGATAAATGAAGAAATAGAAAAATATAAAGTTATTATCAAAAAAGATAAGAATTCAAATATTATAGAAGATGTCAATTTTAGTATAAAAGATTAAGAAACGGCTATTATGCCGTTTCTTTTAATTTATATAAAACTTGCAAATGTAGTATGATATATATTTTTCTTGATACAATTTTCGACAAAAAAATATAAATGCAAATGATATAATAAGGTATCATAAGTCGAAAAAGTATAAATTAACAAAATATCAAAATATGCAATTAATATATAAACAAATTAAAATTTTTGATAAAAGTAGGTGATAATCATGAGGAAGTGTAAATATCTAAGTTTCATTTTTATTACTATTTTAATACTGGGAATATCTACAAAAGATATATACTCAGAAGGAAAAAGAAATATTTTATTTATTAGTTCAGGAAATCCTAATTTTTTAAACTTTGATGAATATATGAGTGGAATAGCAGGTGGGTTAGGCCATGATATAAATTTACAAACGGAGTATATGAATTCAAAATATAACTATAACCCAAAGCATGAATTAGAATTTTATGAGTTACTAAGCCATAGAATAAGAAACTATAAAAATTTTGATGGGATTATTGTAGAAAATGATGATGCATTAGAATTTGCTATAAAATATAGGGAAGATTTATTTAAAGATATTCCTATTGTATTCTTCGCAATAGAAAATGAAAAACTTATAAAAAAGGCTTTATCTTATAATATGGTTTCAGGAGTAAGGGAAGTAGCATCAATAGATAAAAATATAGAGTTAATATCTAAATTCCACAAAGGTGTAAAAAATATTTATTTTATGTCTGGGTATAAAAGTGAATTAACAAAAGAAGAGATATCTTATTATGAAAATAAATATAAAAAAAATAACATTAATTTACATGAGGTAGTTACTCGTAATATAGATATCAATGATTTTAAGAAAAAGTTAAAAAAACTAAAAAGTAGTGATGCAATTATAACTTTTTATCCAGGGTATTTTGAAAATATTAATTTAGGACACGAAGATACAATTGAACTTATAAAATCATTAACTAAAG
Source organism: Romboutsia sp. 1001713B170131_170501_G6 (assembly GCF_015668195.1). NCBI lineage: Bacteria > Bacillati > Bacillota > Clostridia > Peptostreptococcales > Peptostreptococcaceae > Romboutsia > Romboutsia sp. 1001713B170131_170501_G6. The sequence continues at coordinate 536,835 of NZ_JADPFC010000002.1, read as the reverse complement.
ATGTTCCTATATATAGTTCATTTGAACATAGCATAGGAAAAGGTACTATAGGTGGTAAGGTAGTAAGTCCATATAATCAGGCAAAGAAAGCTGGGGAAATATTAAATTCGATTTTATCTGGAAAAAGTGATAAAAAAAATTATATAGATGATGATAATGCAAATAAGTATATATTTGATTATGATGTAATGAAAGAGTTTGGTATAAGAAAGCATGATTTACCAAAAGAATCTGTAATAGTAAATGATCCAATAGAAGTTTACGAAAAACATGCAAATTATATATTAGGAGTAATTTCTATTATGTTAGTTCTAGTAGCTATAGTAATAGCCTTAATATCTTATACCAACTATAAAATGAAATATGAAAAAGAACTTTTAAAATTAATTGATGAAAGCAAGGAATTAAGTAGATTAAAAGCTCACTTTACATCTAATATTAGTCATGAACTAAGAACACCAATTACTGTTATTTCATCAGTAATGCAGCTTTCAAAATCAAAATCTAAAAACAATGAATTTATAATAAGTAATAATAATTATGAAATAATAGAAAGTAATTGCAATAGATTGCTAAGGCTAATAAATAATTTAATTGATATTCAAAAGTTTAAATGTGTAGATACAAAAACATATTTACAAAATGTAAATATAGTAGAATTAATAGAAAATATAACTTTATCTGTAATACCATATACAAAGTCTAAAAATTTAGATATTATATTTGATACCACTGACGAGGAAATTATAACTGCTGTTGATATTGATAAAATGGAAAGGACAATACTTAATTTATTGTCAAATGCAATAAAATTTTCATACAATGGTGGAACTTTAAATGTCAATGTATCAACGTTAGAAGATAATATTGAGATTGAAATAAAAGATGAAGGAATAGGTATGAATGAAGAAGATTTAGAAAGTATATTTGATATATTTTATCAAATAGATAATACTATGACTAGAAAGAACGAAGGAAGTGGTGTAGGATTATCTATTGTTAAGTTATTTGTAGAAGCACATGGAGGCAAAATTGATATAAAATCAAAATTAAATGAAGGAACTACCTTTAAAATAAAAATACCTATAATTAAAATAAGTGAAGATAGATGTGATAAATATATAAAAGAAGATGAATTAAAAGAAAAAGTTAAATTAGAGTTATCAGATATATATATGTAGATATCAAATAAAAATTGTTTAAAATTAAAAAGAATAAGTAAAAAAAGATAGTTTCTATTTTATGAAATTATCTTTTTTATTATAAAAAAAATTAAAAATGAATTTTAAAAAAGAATGATTTTGCAAAAAAAAGAATAATATTGACAATAATGCTCGGTAGTAAGAAAATTAAGAAAATTTTAATTATAAAGAAAAGTAATTTAATAAAAAAAGTATAAAAACTTAGAAAGAAAATAAAATAAAGAAAAAATCAAAAATACAAAAAAATATCTAGGAAAACGTTGACTAAAATAGGAAAATGTTTTATTATAAGTTTGCAAGACGAAAAAAGGACAGGGGGAGAAAGTCGTATGAAGAAAATAGGATTAGTTCCTAAACTTATTATGGGTATCATAGCCGGTATATTAATCGGACAATTCGCACCAGAAATGATAGTGAAAACTCTGGTAACTGCAAGTAGTTTATTCTCTGCATTCTTAAAATTCGTTATACCATTTATAATAATAGGATTTGTTACAGCAGGTATAGCAGATTTAGCAACAGGTGCAGGAAAATTATTAGGGATAACAACAGGAATAGCATATGGGTCTACAATAGTAGCTGGAACATTAGCATTTGTTGTAGCATCGTTAATATTCCCATCTTTTATAGATGCAAGTGTTGCTTCACAAATAGGGGATCCTGAAGCAGGTATGTTATCACCATTCTTTACTATACCTCTATCACCAATGGTAGATGTAACTGCTGCAATAGTATTTGCATTTACAATGGGTCTAGGTATATCTGCTCTTAGAAACAATGGTAAAGGGCAAACTTTACATAATATATTCCAAGAGTTCCAAGAAATAGTAACAAAAGTATTATCAACAATAATAATACCTTTATTACCAATATATATAGCAGGAACATTTGCTAATATAACTTTTGCTGGACAAGTTTGGTCTATATTAGGAGTATTCTGGAGAGTTTACTTAATAGTAATACCTCTACATTTAATATACTTAACAATACAATTTACAGCAGCAGGAATAGTTACAGGAAAGAATCCTTTCAAAATGTTAAAAAATCAAATACCTGGTTACTTAACAGCAGTAGGAACTCAATCTTCAGCAGCTACTATACCAGTAAACGTAGAATGTGCTAAGAACAACGGAGTAAGTAAGGAAATAAGAGAATTCTGTGTACCTTTATGTGCAACAATTCACTTATCAGGAAGTATAATATCAGTTACATCATTTGCTGTTGCAGTACTTATGATGAACAATATGGATCATAGCTTTGCTACTTTATTCCCATTCATATTAATGTTAGGAATAGCAATGGTTGCAGCACCAGGAGCGCCAGGTGGAGCTATAATGAGTGCATTACCTTTCTTACCAATGATAGGTATACCATCAGATGGAGGACTTGCAAGTTTAATGATAGCTCTATACTTAACTCAAGATAGTTTCGGAACAGCTGCAAACGTATCTGGAGATAATGCTATAGCAGCAGTTGTTGATCATATAAACACTAAAATGTCTAAAAAAGCAAATAAAATTGCTTAAGCCATAAAAAAAGAGCTACCTCAGTATTAGGTAGCTCTTTTTTTATTAAAAAATATCATTTAAAGAATTTATTAAAAGTCTATTATCTTCAGGTTTTAAAATACAAACTCTAAAGAAATACTCGCTAAGTCCATCAAAAGAAGCACAATCTCTTATGATTATTTTCTTTGGAATAAGCTTATCTCTTAATTCACTTGCAGTTAATTTTTTTGATTTTATTTCACATAATATAAAATTACCTTGGCTATCATAAACATTTAAATCATCTATATTTCTTAAATTATCAAATAAATAATCTCTTTCTTTAGTCATAATATTAATAGTATTTTCTATAAAATGTGTATCTTTAAACATAACCTCACCCATTAATGTAGCGAATATATTTATATTCCATAAATCAAGATGAGATGATATGCTATCTTTTACAGTAGTATTAGATATAAGCCCATATCCTAGTCTAATGCCAGGAGTTGAGAAGAACTTAGAAGTACCTCTTATAACAAATATATTATTATAATCATCAACTAAAGATGTTGAAGAAAAAGCTTTAGTATCTGTAAATTCTATGTAAGTTTCATCAATCATAAAGAAAGTATTAGTATTTTCAAGTAAAGTTTTTATCTCAGATTTTGAGAAAGTAAAACCAGTTGGATTATTAGGATTACAGATAATAATTAAATTATATTTATTACTATTTATGTGATCTATTAGTTTATTGACATCAATTTTAAAATCATTTTCATGTTTTGAGTAATACTTGTCTATATTACAGTTTATCTTTTTTAATTCTTTTTCATACTCAGAATAAGCAGGTGATAAAAGTAGAGCTTTAGTAGGATTTATAGTTTTTATAAATGAAGAAATAAGCTCTGTTGCCCCACTTCCTAAAATTATGTTTTCTTTATTACAATGACAATAAGAAGAAATAGAACTTTTTAAATTTATATAATCAGGGTCTGGATATATAGAAACCTGATCTATATTTTTAATCACAACGTCTTTAGCAGCTTTAGATGCACCTAAAGGATTTATATTAGAGCTAAAATCTAGAAATTCTTCTTTTGAAAAACCATATTTTTTTGATAAGTCATATAAATTAGCACCATGGTTTAAACTCAAGTAAAACACCTCCGTAGTTAATAGTTACAATTTAATTATAATATAAAAATCGATTATTAGTAGCTTTTATAAAAATATTAAATAATAATACCTAATAATAAAATTATATTTAGAAAAATATGTATAGCAAGAGGTTTTAAGAAAATAATAAAAATATACTTAAAAATTTAAATTATAAAAAAATATTGAACAATTACTAAAAAAAATATAAAAATGTTCTAATATCTGTACTTATATGGTATAATATTTTTATTATAATATACGTAAACAATAGGAGGACTGAAATGTTCAAAATTACAGAAGTATTATTAACAGAAGAACAAATAGCTAAAAAAGTAGAAGAGATAGCAAAACAAATAGAAAAAGACTTCAAAGGTGAAGAATTATTAGTAGTAGGAATACTAAAAGGTGCTAGTGTATTTGTTTCTGACTTAATAAGAAAAATAGACTTAGATGTTAATATAGATTTTATGAGCGTATCAAGTTATGGAAAATCAACTGAAAGTTCAGGTGTTGTAAAAATACTAAAGGACTTAGATGTTAATATAGAAGGAAAAAATGTATTAGTAGTAGAAGATATAATAGATTCAGGATTAACATTAAGTAAATTAGTTGACGTGCTACAAACTAGAAATCCAAAAACATTAAAATTATGTACACTATTAGATAAGCCTGAAAGAAGAAAAGCTAACATACCAGTAGACTATGTAGGGTTTACTATAGAAGACAATTTTATAGTAGGATATGGAATAGACTGGGCAGAAAAATACAGAAACTTACCTTATATAGGAATAGTTGGAGAAGAATAGTATAGAAGACTTAGCAATATTGCTAAGTCTATTTTTGTGTAAAGGGTATAAATAAATAAGAAAGTTAGGTATAATTACATAAAAGATAAGTACTTAGGAGGGGGAAATAAAATGGATATTCAATTAAGTATACTACAGTTTTTTCAGTCTTTAAGATCTGGCGTATTAGATACTTTATTTTTAATACTTACTATAAGTACAGAAATACCTGTAATAGTTTTATTAACAACGATAATGTATTGGTGTATAAATAAAAAGTATGGTCAAAAAATATTATTTTCATTAGTAGGAAACGTGGCAATAAATTCAGGAATAAAAGATATAATAAAGGCTAAAAGGCCAATAGGAATAGAGGGAATAGTGTCTCAAAGAGTATCAACAGCAACAGGCTATTCATTTCCAAGTGGACATACTCAAACTGCAACTTCATTTTGGACAAGTATAATAATTATATTCAAAAATACATGGATTAGTATAATAGGAGCTATTATAATTTTAGGAGTAGGCATATCTAGACTATACCTAGGAGTTCATTGGCCTATAGATGTAATATTTGGATGGGGATTTGGGATAATATTTACTGTAATATTTAGTAAATTTTTTGATTATGTAGATAATGAAAAAAAATATCTAAGTCTTGTTTTAATGTTAATACCATTTACATTAGTTGCATTTTTAGTAAATAGTTCGTCTTATATAAAATCATTTGGATTATTAACTGGATTTGTATTAGGATATATAGTTGAAGATAGATATATACAGTTTGAAACGATATCAAAAAATAAAAATAAAATAAACTTTAGCAACAAAAAAGGTAATAAAATAGCTAAAAATATATTTAGATTTTTACTTGGAATAATAACTTTAGGATTAGTTTATTTAGGCTTAAAATATACTATGCCAAGTAACAACTTATTTGATTATATAAGATATACAATAGTAGTATTTTATGGAGTTTGTGGAGTACCATTTCTGTTTAAGATATTTAAGCTATAGTAAATTTTATTATTTATTGAATAAGATTAGTTAAGATGTAAAGTAAGTTACTTAAAGCCATTAAAAAGTTAAGCTTACTTAAAATAGAAGAGGTGGAAATTTGAAAAAAGTAGTAGTAATAGGAGCAGGGGCAGCTGGTATGATGGCAGCGGCAACTGCGGCAGACAGAGGATTAGATGTAACATTAGTAGAAAAAAATCATAGAGTAGGTAGAAAAATATTAATAACAGGAAAAGGCAGATGTAATATAACTAATAATTGCGATATAGAAGAATTAATAGAAAATGTACCTACAAATGGTAAATTTTTATACAGTGCATTTTATACATTTACAAATGAAGATGTTATAAGTATGTTTGAAAATTTAGGTGTAAAAACTAAGACAGAAAGAGGAAATAGAGTATTTCCAGAAAGTGATAAGGCACATGATATAGCTAATGCACTTCATAAGCAAGTAATAGATAAAAAAGTAAAATTGTTATTAAATACTAAAGTTGAAGAAATAATAGCAAAAGATAATAAGATAGAAAAAGTAATATTAGATAACAAAAAAGAAATACTATGCGATGCTATAATAGTTGCTACAGGAGGAGTTAGTTATCCTTTAACGGGTTCTACTGGAGATGGATATAAATTTGCTAAAAAACATGGACATACTATAATAGCTCCTAAACCTTCTTTAATAGGGCTTGAAGTATGTGAAAGTTTTGTAAGTAAATTAGACAAATTGTCTCTCAGAAACATAAAAATAGAGTTATATAACGGTAAAAATAAAAAAATATATGATGACTTTGGAGAATTAGAATTTACAAAGTATGGTATAGATGGGCCGGTTGTAAAATCAGCTAGCTGTATGATGAAAGATTTATCAAAAAATACTTATAAGATAGTTCTAGATTTAAAACCAGCACTAGATGAAGAAAAATTAGATAAAAGAATACAAAGAGATTTCCAAAAGTATACTAACAAAGCTTTTAAAAACTCTTTAGATGATTTATTGCCAAAAAAATTAATACCAGTAATAATAAAATTAAGTGATATAGATGAAAACACTGTAGTTCATCAAATATCTAGAGAACAAAGAAAAGCATTAGTACATTTATTAAAAAATATTAATTTAACAGTAAAAAGGTACAGACCAATAGAAGAAGCTATAATAACTTCAGGTGGAGTTAAAGTTGGGGAGATAAATGCAAGTACAATGGAATCAAAGCTAATAGATGGATTATTTTTTGCAGGAGAAGTAATTGATGTTGATGCTTATACTGGAGGATTTAATCTTCAAATAGCATTTTCAACAGGATATTTAGCAGGATATTATTGTTAGCAAAAATTTAGATATTGTTACAGATATTACCTAGAATTAAAAAACTATAAATTCATATAATACTACCAAGAAACAAAATTAAAAGAAAGAAGGTAGTCAACAATGTCAAACAACAACAATAACAACAAAACAGTAGTTCCAGGAGCTAAACAAGCATTAAATCAAATGAAATTAGAAATAGCTAATGAGCTTGGAATGACAAATTATCAACAAATGGACAAAGGAAACCTTACTGCAAGAGAAAATGGTTATGTAGGTGGATACATGACTAAGAAGTTAGTTGAAATGGCAGAAAAACAAATGTCAGGACAACAACAACAACAATAATAATAATATAATAAGATAATATATTAAAGGAGTATCTTTTAGATGCTCCTTTAATTTTTAAATAAAATAAAAAATATATAACTTATATTGTATATTGGATAAAAAGTTTTTGAATGGATAAAATAACAACAAATATATTACATAAGGAGAAATATAAATGTCGACTGTTAATTTTGAAGAAGTAAAAACTAAATTTATAAATGCAGATTTAGATGAAAAAATACGTATTTATACAACAACAGAAGGTCTTACAGTAGAGCAGTTTAGAGAACTTCTTAGATATTATCCAATACAACATTTATCTAAGCTAGAAAAAGCGTTAGGATAAATAATAAAAAGTCTTCACATAAATATTTAGGTGAAGACTTTTTATTATTTAAAAAATATCAAAACAGTTTATATATGATATTATATTAATTTACTTTCTCTGGTTTATGTACATAATTATAAATTCTTTCATCTCCTAAATCTATAATACCAGTGCTTATGAATTTTATTAAATTATCAACATCGCAAGCATTTAGGTATTCTATAGGAATTGACAATGTATATTCACTAGAACTTAGTAAATTTTTTAATTTTAGTTTTTGAGAAATACTTGGTTTTTCAGGTATAGATTTATCTTTGCGTTTTTTGCCTTTTGATAAATTAGCATTTTGCATACTTATTAATTTATCTATATAATCTATATAAGATAATTTGAAGGTTTCATCTGATAAAAGATTTTCATCTAAAATGTCATTAATAGATTCATTAGATAGTATATTTTCAGCAAACTTATCAGCTGTAAGTTTACCAGTTATAATACCTTTTTGATACTTTCTGAGGACTTTTTTTGTGTGGCTATAGATTTTACTACGCGTTTCTAAATCAAGATTAGCCATTTGCATTAAAACCACTCCTTTTAAAGTGTATATTAGTCTATATATTTTATTATTGACAAGTATAAAAAATATTATAATTGTAAAAATTACAAATATATGGATGCCATGCAGTTTATATAAAAATAAGTAAATTGATAAGGAGAATTTATATGATAAATGGAATAATAAAGCTATTTTACTCTGAAATAGTAAAAACTAAGATGAAATCTATGCCTTCATCAGACTACACTTACAGAGAAGAATGTAGAGAAATAAGAAATATGACGTTAAAGTTAGATAGTGTATTTCTAAAGATTATGAAACTATTATTAGCACTAATAATTTTATATATATCTTTTAATATAGAGATGATATTTGGAATGGGGATGTTGTTAGTAGAATTAACATATCTAATATACAAGATAAAGTTAGAAGTTCAAGTGAGGGAAAGTATTGAAAATATAAAAAAGAACATAGAAATACCTAAAATACCAACTATAGATGAGAGAGGAAAATCAGGATTAAATGCATTAGTCACTTTGCTTATAATTGGATTATTAACTGGCTTTAATGCAATTATAATAGCAACTTTTATAATAGTTTTTATATTTACTATAAATAACATATATAGTAATATAAAGTAGACTATATAAAGTTAGGGGGTAAGTAGTGATATGCAAAATTTTAGTACTGATAGCCATAGAATGAAAAACTTAGTAGACATATCAGCTATGGTAACTAGCTCAACAGATTTTTATAGTATAAAAGATAAGATAGTAGAAAAGATGTTAGAGGTTGTTCATCCAACTAAGGCATGTGTAAACCTATTTCATCAAAATAACTATAAATATGCGTACTTAGTGTGTTCTGAGACCTTAGAGTATATACCACAGATATTCCCTATGAATCACGTACCATCAGTAAACCCTATGAACAATCCTATAGGAGTTAAAATAGATTTTAATGAATATCCTAAATATGTTCACGAGGCTGTAAAAGAAAAGAAAATAATATATGTTGAGGATGTCTTTGAAGAAGAAAGAGCAAAAGAGGAAAGAGATTTAGCTATAAATGAAGGCTACGTAGGGAGGATAGTATTTCCTTTTATAATAAACGATGCAGTAGTTGGATTTATGACTTGCTTCTTAGGTAAAAATGACAATATATGTGAACAAGATATAGACTTTATATCTTCTGTAGCATCACTACTTAGTTTGTCAATAGAAATAACTACCAAAAACAATAATACACAATTTTTAGTACATAAATTAAGAGGTGCTATAAATGCTATAAATGATGCAACTAAAAAGCTTTACTCAAGTAATGATATGACTGTATTCTTAGAACAACTAAGTAAACAAGCTTGTAATATGACAAACAGTAAAGAAGCCTTGATATTAGTAGATGATAATGACTATAAAAATAGAGCATTTAACTATTACAACGTTGAAGATAAAAATAAAATAAACTTATATCCAATGTTAGAAAGTATCCAAGCGAGAAAATCCATTGGAGAATATCACAATAATGTAAATATAAAATTTGAATCAGAAGATACTATAAAAAGCTATATATACTATAAGTTAAGATATAGAAATAAAGTTATAGGATGTATAGTATGTGCTAATAGTCAAAACTATACAAGGGATGATTTAAACACATTAAGTATATTAGCAAAGCAAGTATCAGTAGGTATGCAACTTTATAAATATAATTTAGAAGAAGTAAAACATAAGGTACTTGATAATGAGTTAAATCTTTTAAGCAAACAGCAAAAGTTAATTATGGATGATGCTAAATTAGAATTAAGTAACAATAAAGAGCTAGATTACTATCATAGACCAGCAAGAGTAGTTGGAGGAGATTTCTACTATGCTATGAAGGTTGATGATAATAATACAGTGTTTATAGTAGCTGATGTTATGGGACATGGTATGATTTCAAACTATGTAGTTGCTATGATAAAAGGTGCTTTTAAAGTATTGGCTAACAACTATAAAACACCTGGAGAAATACTTACAAAGTTAAATAATATGTTATATGATGAATTTGATAAAATGGATGTATTTACTACATGTTTAGTAGGTGTGATAAATTCAAAAGAAAATAAAATAACAATATCCAACGCAGGACATTATAGTCCTATAATAATAAAAAATAATGGAGAAATAGAAGGAAATTTAAACTGTAAAAAAGGTATACCAATAGGAATAATGGATGAAGCTGAATATGCAAACAACTCTTTTGATATATCAAACTATTCACTATTATGTATGTATACAGATGGAATTTTAGAAATAAAAAATGAGTCAAAAGAAGAATATGGGGTATCTAGATTAGAGAAATTCCTTCAAGATAATTACCAAATAGGTCATGAAGTTTTACAAGAAAAGTTAGAAGAAGAGTTAATAGATTTTGCAGGTAAAGATAACTTTGATGATGATATATTAGTAGTTATGTTAAAGGAGAAATAGTATTTACTATAACTAAAAGATAAAGGGGGATAATTAATGTTTAAAGAAATATTAATAATAAATGGAAGCCCAAGAAAAAATAAAAATTGTTTTTCTATATCTAAGGAAATAAGCTCTAAACTAGAAGAAAATAATATAACTTACGAAATATTTAATATATATGATATGAATATTGAGTACTGTACTGCTTGTGGATTTTGCGAAAAAACAGGTTATTGCAAATTCAATGATGATATGACTCCTATGTATAAAATGTTTGATAAAGCCAAAGGAGTTATAGTAATAAGTCCTGTACATTTTGATTGCGTATCTGCTAAATTAAAAACAGTAGTAGATAGAACTCAAGCTATATATGCAAGTAAGTATATTCTTAATAAACCATCAATAGATAGAGATAAGACTCGTATAGGAATGTATATAGCTGTTGGAGGTTCAACACCATATAAAACTCAATTTATGGGTGGTCAAATAGTTATGGACTTTTTCTTTAAAAGTGTAAACAATAAATTAAAATATAATATTTACTTAAATAGTACAGATAAATTAGGGTATAGTGAAAATCAACACTTTAAAAATGAACTAGATAAAGCCGTAAAAAATTATATATGTGATGTAAAGAAGCTTGATTAATCAAGCTTCTTTTGATTGTAGATATATTTAGAAAATCAAATAATAAAAATATAAAATTAGAAATCTAATTGTATATATACCCAAAAAAATTAGAATAAAACATAATATAAAAAATATTTAAATTAGAGTATTTTACTTAAATAATATTATACAATATATATAATAAATGAAGTTTAATAAGGAGAATGATATGCTAAGGTATTTAACAAGTGGAGAATCTCATGGACAAAGCTTAATATCTATACTAGATGGGGTACCAGCTAATATAGAACTTGATTTTGAAGAAATAAACAAGGAGCTTAAAAAAAGACAAGGTGGCTACGGTCGTGGCGGAAGAATGCAAATCGAAAGAGATAAAATAAATATATTAGGTGGAATTAGAGGTAAAAAAACCCTAGGTGGACCTATATCTATAGAAATAAAAAATAAAGATTATGAAAATTGGACAAAGTACATGAATCCAATGGAGGAAGTGGATTTAGAGACTAGAAAAGTAAGTAATGTAAGACCAGGACATGCAGACTTGGTAGGTTGCTTAAAATATGACTTTGACGATGCTAGAAATGTACTTGAAAGATCTAGTGCTAGAGAAACTGCAAGTAGAGTAGCTGTAGGTGCTATATGCAAACAAATACTTAAAAATTTTAATGTAGAATTTACATCTCATGTAGTAAATATTGGTGGCATAGAAGATAAAAATTTATATGAATTTGATTATATAAAGCAAAATGTAGATACTAGTCAAATAAGATGTGTAAATAAAAACCTAGAAGAAAAAATAATAGAAAAAATAGATAAAGCAAAACTTGATGGTGATACTTTAGGTGGAATTGTAGAAATAAGAGTAAAAAATATTATTCCTGGACTAGGTTCATATACTCAATTTGATAAGAAAATAGATGGACAACTTGCTATGCATTTAATGGCTACTCAAGCTATAAAAGGAGTAGAAATAGGAATTGGATTTGATGTTAGTTCTTTAGCAGGATCTTGTGTAATGGATGAAATAAACTATGACAAAAATGAAGGCATAAAAAGAGCTACAAATAGACTAGGTGGAATAGAAGGCGGAATGACTACAGGAGAAGAGATTATAATAAGATGTGCAATGAAGCCAATACCTACATTATATAAGCCATTAAATTCTATAAATATAAATACACTAGAAAGCTATAGTGCAAGTATTGAACGTTCAGATAATTGTGCTGTACCTGCTTGTAGTGTAGTTTGTGAAAATGTAGTAGCTTTTGTTATATGTAATCACTTTCTAGAAAAAATAGGTGGAGATAATTTAAATGATTTAAAATCAAATTATAATTCATACATAAAAAGGTTAGGTGAAAGAGGATGGAAAAGATAGAAACTGCTATTTGTAGTGTGGTAATAGATAACGATTATAAATCCTTTAATGAATCTGTAAAACTAGTAAATTCAAATGATACAGATAAAGATTTAATAAAAGATGATATAGACTTAAATGATATATACGACAAAGTACTTATAATAAGTGATGATAATGTATATAAACATATAATGAAAGAATTTACAAGTTCTATAAAAGCTAAATACATATATGAATATATAGTGTCGCCAGGTGAACAATCTAAATCTTTAGAGGTTTATGAGGAAATAATGAACTACTGTATAAGAATAAATTTATCTAGAAAATCTCTAATAATAGCCTTAGGAGGTGGAGTAGTAGGAGACCTTGCAGGATTTATAGCATCTACTTATATGAGAGGTATAGATGTTATACAAGTACCTACAAGCTTGCTTTCTCAAGTTGACTCTTCTATAGGTGGAAAAACAGGTATAAATCTAGGAAATTTTAAAAATATAATGGGAAGTTTTTATCAGCCAAAACTTACTTACATAAATGTAAATTCTTTAAAAAGTTTAAGTGAAGAAGAATTTATAAGTGGTATGGCAGAGGTTATAAAGTATAGTGCAATATATGATTATGAATTTTTAGATTATCTAATAGAAAATAGTGAAGCTATATTAAATAAAGAAGAAAAATATTTATACCATATAGTAAAAAAATGTGCAGGTATAAAGGTAGAAGTAGTATCTAATGATGAAAAAGAAGGTGGACTTAGAAAAATACTAAACTTTGGACATACCTTTGGACATGGAGTAGAAAAATTATTAAAAATTAGCCATGGTAAGGCTGTGAGTATAGGTATGGCTATGGCATTTAAACTTTCATTAGATGAAAAGTTAATATCTAAAGAGTACTATGATAAATTTATAAGAGCTATAAATTTATACAAACTACCTTTAAAATATGATTTAAACGAAAATATGGATAAAGATCATATTGCAAAAGAGATACTATACATAATGAAGAGTGATAAGAAAAATAGCTTTGGTAAAATAAACTTAATACTTCCAACAGAACTAGGAAAAGTAAGTTTAATGGATAATATAGATGAAGAAAAAATACTAAATATAATAAGGGAGAATCAAAATGCTTAGAGGAAGTTTTGAGCTTATAGGGGATAAGTCTATATCTCATAGAGCCATAATGTTTTCATCAATATCAAAAGGACATAATAAAATAAGCAACTTTTTAATGGGACAAGATTGCTTAAGTACAATATCTTGCTTTAGAAAAATGGGAGTAGACATAGACATAAAAGGAAATGAAGTTTTTGTAAAAGGAAACGGTCTATATGGCTTAAAGCCACCTAAAGATTTACTAGATGTAGGAAACTCTGGAACTACAATAAGGCTATTAAGTGGGATATTAGCAGGAAATAACTTTGATGCAACACTTATTGGAGATGAATCAATAGGAAAAAGACCTATGAAAAGAGTTACAGATCCTTTAAGAATGATGGGATGCAAAATAGAGGGAAAAGACGATGCAAACTATACTCCTATAAAAATATACGGAGGGAACTTAAAAGGAATAGATTATAATATGCCAGTAGCATCAGCACAAGTTAAATCAGCTTTGATACTTGCAAGCTTATATGCAGATTCACAAAGTATAATAAGAGAAAAGGTTAAAAGTAGAAATCATACAGAAATAATGCTTAAATCTTTTGGAGCTGATATAAATGTAAATAATTTAGACATAACTATAAATCCAGTTAAAGAGCTATTCAATCAAGATATATATGTACCTGGAGATATATCTTCAGCAGCATTTATAATAGTAGGAGCTTTAATAACTAAAGGTTCAGAGGTTTTAATTAAAAATGTCGGATTAAACCAAACTAGAACTGGAATAATAGATGTTGTTAAAAATATGAATGGAAAAATAGAAATAATAAATCAAAGATTAGTAGGAGGAGAGCTAGTTGGAGATTTATTAGTAAAATACAGTAAAGACTTAAATGCTACAACAATAGATAAAACTATAATACCAAGGCTTATAGATGAAATACCAGTTATAGCAGTACTTGCAACACAAGCGGAAGGAACAACTATAATAAAAGACGCAAAAGAATTAAAAGTAAAAGAGAGCAACAGAATAAAATCTGTAGTAGACAACTTAAAGTTAATGGGTGCAGATATAGAAGAATTAGAAGATGGAATGGTTATAAAAGGGAAGACTAAGCTAAGTGGAGCTAGAATAACTACTTTTAAAGACCATAGAATAGCTATGGCATTTTCAATAGCTAATTTAATATGTGATACAGAGTTAGTATTAGATGATACAGAATGTATAGATATATCTTTCCCTGGATACTTTGACTTATTAAGAAAGCTATCAATATAAAAATTTTATATAAACTAATATTTAAAATTAATATTAATAGGTCTAAAATAAACAAAAAATTATAAAAAAATTATAAAAATTATAATAAGATAATTAAAAGTTGAAATACTAATTATGAATGAAAATAAAAGGATTTTCTAATACTTCAGTAGAAATAATATTAAGAAAATTATCAAATTTTGAGAAAAGAATTTGATTTAATTAAAAAATTTATGTATAATTGGATGTTGTATACAAAATTTATGTAGGAGGGTTTTTTATGAAATTACCAATAGCTTTATCAAACAGACACGTTCATTTAAGTCAAGCTGACATAGAAACATTATTCGGAGCAGGACATGAGTTAACTCATTTCAAGCCATTATCTCAACCAGGACAATATGCATGTGAAGAAAAAGTTGATTTAGTAGGACCAAAAGGAACTATAAAAGGAGTTAGAGTTTTAGGACCAGCTAGACCTAGCACTCAAGTTGAAATATCTTTAGCAGATGGATTTGCTTTAGGTGTAAAAGCTCCAATAAAAGAATCTGGAGATATAGCAGGAACTCCTGGTGTTAAATTAGTAGGACCAGCTGGAGAAGTTGAATTACAAGAAGGTGTTATAGTAGCATCTAGACATATACATATGAGCTTAGAAGATGCTAAAAACTTCGGTGTAGAAGACAAGCAAATAGTAAAAGTTAGAACTTTCGGACCAAGAGCTGTTGTATTTGAAAATGTATTAGTAAGAGCTAATGCAAACTTCGCTTTAGAAATGCACGTAGACGTTGAAGAAGGAAACGCTGCAGCAGTTAGAAACGGAGATATGGTAGAATTAATAGCTGAATAATTTTAGTTTATATTATAAATAAAAGGTAATCTCAATTTTGAGATTACCTTTTTAGTTATATAGTTTATTATTTATGTATTTATTAAAAATCTACTTAGTAGCAGATATTTTCATAGCTTTTGAATATTCCACTCCATATTCGTACATCTGCTCAAGAAGGGGAAGTAATTTTTCTCCAAGATCTGTCAAACTATACTCGACTTTAGGAGGTATAACAGGATACACCTCTCTATGAACTAGTCCATCATCTTCTAAACTTCTAAGTTGATTTGTAAGCATTTTTTGAGTAACATCAGGAAGCTTTCTTTTTATCTCACTAAATCTAAGGGGACCACTACTTAGATACCAAAGTATTAAAATTTTCCATTTACCGGAAACTAATTTATGAAATAAAGTCATAGGGCAAGTTTCAAATTTTGCACATCTATGACTCATGTGACATTGAGTATGAATCATATATACACCTCTTTCTATATAAATAGCATAGAAAAACTTCTATAAATTATATTACAATTTATAGTAATAAAAAATATTAATATGAATATAGTCATATAGACTTACCATAAAGCATTTCTATAAAATATTTAACTTAAAACTTTTTATATCAAATAAGAAATTACATTTATTTTAAATGGGGGAGATAGAATTTCTATATATGAGATAAAAAAAGTAATCCTTCAAAATTTTCAAAATGAAGACTTATTTATTATATCATAAATAGATTATTGTAAAAACCTTACAGTATATTTTTTGATACCATATATATTTTTAGGTACTGTATATATTTTTTGAAACTATATATAAATAAAGTGCCTACTTGTTAAACAAAAACTATATAGATATGATTATATATGTAAGCTGGATACAAAATGCAGATTGAAATTAAAGAGTTATGAATTTTAAATTTTTCTAAGGAAAAAATAAGTTTATATGATGCTCATAATATGCTAACATAATATGGAATAATATAAATATTAATGTAGAAAAAAGGAGAATTTAAAATGAGTAAAGTAGCAAATATGATAGACCATACAGTATTAAAAGCTGTAACTACAAAAGAAGAAGTAATAAAGCTTTGTAATGAAGCAAAGGAATATGGATTCTTTTCAGTTTGTATAAATCCAACTAACATAGAGCTTGCTAAAAAAGAATTAGAAGGAAGCGATGTAAAAGTTTGTACAGTAATAGGTTTTCCTCTAGGAGCTAACACTAAAGAAGTTAAAGCATTTGAAACAAAAGATGCTATAGCTAAAGGTGCAGACGAAGTAGATATGGTTATAAATATAGGGGCATTAAAAGATAAAAACTACGACTTAGTATATGAAGATATAAAAGCAGTAGTAGATGCAGCTAATAAAGAAGCTTTAGTTAAAGTAATAATAGAAACTTGTTACTTAACAGATGAAGAAAAAGTTAAAGCTTGCGAACTTGCAGTTAAGGCAGGAACTGACTATGTAAAAACTTCAACAGGATTTGGAACAGGTGGATCAACTCCAGCTGACATAAAACTTATGAGAGAAACTGTTGGAGAAAATATAGGAGTTAAAGCATCAGGTGGTGTTAGAACTGCTGAAGATGCAAAAGCTGTAATAGAAGCTGGAGCATCAAGAATAGGTGCAAGTGCATCAATAGCCATAGTTACTGGGGAAAATTCTATAAAAAGCGATTATTAGAAAAAATACAAATTTCTTGTTTAATCTACAAAATCGTGGGTATAAATGAAAGAGTAAAAGAAACTTATAATTAAACATATGGATATTATTTTAATAAACATATAGATTTTTCCTTTAAGCAAAATAAAGGAATTTTACAAAACATAAAGAATATTTTGTTTATTATGTAATATTTAGAATTATGTAATAATATAGTATTGGGGGGAAGCAATGTGCAATGTTGTATAACCTTGTACATTGTTTCTACAATACAAAATACTTATAAAAGGTAAGTACATAAGAGTAATATACGAGGAGGATACAATTATGGCTAAATTTATGAAAACAGTTGACGGAAATACAGCTGCTGCTCATGTTGCTTATGCATTCACTGATGTTGCTGCTATATATCCAATAACTCCGTCTTCAAACATGGCTGAAGTAGTTGACGAATGGTCGGCACAAGGCAGAAAGAATATGTTCGGACAAAAAGTAAGTGTTGTAGAAATGCAATCAGAAGCAGGAGCTGCTGGAGCATTCCATGGTTCATTACAAGCTGGTGCATTAACAACAACTTTCACTGCATCTCAAGGTTTATTATTAATGATACCTAATATGTATAAAGTTGCTGGGGAATTACTTCCAGGGGTATTCCACGTAAGTGCTCGTGCATTAGCAGCTCAAGCATTATCTATATTTGGGGATCATCAAGACGTTATGTCAGCTAGACAAACTGGATGTGTAATGTTAGCATCAGGTTCTGTTCAAGAAGTTGCTGATATAGCACCAGTTGCACACTTAGCTGCAATAGAAGGAAGATTACCTTTCATACATTTCTTCGATGGATTCAGAACATCTCACGAAATACAAAAAGTTGAGTTATTAGACACTGAAGATTATGAAAAATTAATAAACAAAGAGGCAGTAGAAGAGTTCAGAAACAGAGCTTTATCTCCAAATCATCCTGTTACTCGTGGTACTGCTCAAAACCCTGATATATACTTCCAAACAAGAGAAGCTTCAAATAAATATTACAACAACATAGTTGGAATAGTTGAAAAATACATGAAACAAATGAGCGAATTAACTGGAAGAGAACATGGACTATTTGATTACTATGGAGCACAAGATGCTAAGTATGTATTAGTAGCTATGGGATCTGCTACAGAAGCTATAGAAGAAACAATAGATTACTTAAATGCTCAAGGTGGAAAATACGGTTTAGTTAAGGTTCACTTATTCAGACCATTCTCTACTAAGCATTTATTAGAAAAAATACCAGCAACTGCTGAAAGAATATGTGTAATGGATAGAACTAAAGAGCCAGGTGCTATAGGAGAACCATTATACTTAGATGTACGTAGTGCATTCTACGGAGCTGAAAATGCTCCAATGATAATAGGTGGAAGATATGGATTAGGATCAAAAGATGTTACTCCATCAGATATAAAAACTATATTTGATAACTTAACTTCTGAAAATCCTAAGAATAACTTCACTGTAGGTATAGTAGATGACGTTACTAATACTTCATTAGAGCCATCTGAACCTATCAAAATAGCTACACCAGGAACTATAAGATGTAAGTTCTGGGGATTAGGATCTGACGGTACAGTTGGGGCTAACAAACAAGCTATAAAAATAATAGGAGACAACACTGAAAAGTATGCTCAAGCTTACTTTGCTTATGACTCTAAGAAGTCTGGTGGTATAACAATGTCTCACTTAAGATTTGGAGATGCTCCAATAAGATCTACTTACTTAATAGATGAAGCTGACTACATAGCTTGTCACAACCAATCATATGTTAATCAATATGATTTATTAAAAGGACTTAAAAAAGGTGGAACATTTGTATTAAATACAATATGGTCACCAGAAGAGTTAGAAACTCATTTACCAGCAAAAATGAAGAGATTCATAGCTGAAAATGAAATAAACTTCTACACTGTAAATGCTACTAAGATAGCTCAAGAAATAGGTCTTGGAAATAGAATAAACATGATAATGCAATCAGCATTCTTCAAGTTAGCTGAGATAATACCTCAAGAAGAAGCTAGCCAATACCTAAAAGATTCTATAAAGAAAGCTTACGGTAAAAAAGGTGAAAAAGTTGTTAACATGAACTTTGAAGCTGTTGAAGCTGGTATGAATGCATTAGTTAAAATAGAAGTTCCAGCTGCTTGGAATGAAGCTGTTGAAACTGCAGAAACAACAAACTGCGACGAACCAGAATTCATAAAAAATATAGTAAGACCAATGAATGCTCAAGAAGGTGATAGTTTACCAATAAGTGCATTTGATGGAATAGAAGATGGTACATTCCCATGTGGTACTGCAGCTTACGAAAAACGTGGAGTAGCAGTAAATGTTCCTGAGTGGGATGTAAACAACTGTATACAATGTAACCAATGTGCTTATGTATGTCCTCATGCATGTATAAGACCAGTATTAGTAACTGAAGAAGAAATGGCTAATGCTCCAGAAAACTTCAATACTAAAAAAGCAATGGGTAAAGGACTTGAAGGATTACAATACAGAATGCAAGTAAGTCCACTTGACTGTACAGGATGTGGAAACTGTGCTGACATATGTCCAGCTAAAGGTAAAGCATTATTCATGAAACCTCTTGATACTCAAGAAGTTGAAATAGAAAACTGGGCATTCGCTGTAGATACTACAAAGGTTGCTCCTAAAGATGATGTAATGGCTCCAAATACTGTTAAAGGAAGCCAATTCAGACAACCATTAATGGAATTCTCAGGTGCTTGTGCTGGATGTGGAGAAACTCCATACATCAAGTTAGTTACTCAATTATTCGGAGATAGAATGATGATAGCAAATGCTACTGGATGTTCATCAATCTGGGGAGGATCAGCTCCATCAACTCCATACACTGTTAACCATGAAGGTAAAGGTCCATCTTGGGCAAACTCATTATTCGAAGACAATGCTGAATTCGGATACGGAATGATGTTAGCAGTTAAACAAATGAGAAACAAAATAGCTGAAAATATGGAAACATTATTAACAATGGATATATGTGATGCAGCTAGAGAAGCATTTACTGCTTGGTTAGATGCTAAAGAAGATGGAGAAGCTTCAAAAGTAGCAAGCCAAAAAGTATTAGATGTATTAGCTAATGCTCACAATATAGAAAATGCTGAAATAAAAGCTTTAGTTAATGAAATAGAAGAAAGAAAAGATTACCTAGTTAAGAGATCTCAATGGATACTTGGAGGAGACGGATGGGCTTATGACATCGGTTACGGTGGACTTGACCACGTACTTGCTTCAGGTGAAAATGTAAACGTACTAGTATTTGATACAGAAATATATTCAAATACAGGAGGTCAAGCTTCTAAATCTACTCCAATATCTGCAATGGCTAAGTTCGCTGCAGCTGGTAAGAGATCTAAGAAGAAAGACTTAGGTATGATGGCAATGAGTTACGGAAATGTATATGTTGCACAAGTTGGTATGGGTGCAGATAAGAACCAATTAATGAAGGCTGTAATAGAAGCAGAAGCTTATGATGGACCATCATTAATAATAGCTTACTCTCCATGTATATCTCATGGTATAAAAGAAGGTATGGGTAGAGCTCAAGCTAACATAGAAAAAGCTGTTAAAGCTGGTTACTGGCACTTATACAGATTCAACCCAACATT
This sequence comes from Romboutsia sp. 1001713B170131_170501_G6, assembly GCF_015668195.1. Taxonomy (NCBI): domain Bacteria; kingdom Bacillati; phylum Bacillota; class Clostridia; order Peptostreptococcales; family Peptostreptococcaceae; genus Romboutsia; species Romboutsia sp. 1001713B170131_170501_G6. The sequence continues at coordinate 515,680 of NZ_JADPFC010000002.1, read as the reverse complement.
AAAAGCTCAAGGTAAGAATCCATTCACATTAGATTCTAAAGAGCCAACTGAAAGCTTCAGAGAGTTCTTAATGGGTCAAGTAAGATACGCTGCAATAGCTAAGCAATTCCCAGACGTAGCTGATGAATTATTCACTATGGCTGAAGAAAATGCTAATGAAAGATACAACAACTATAAGAGATTAGCTGAACAATGCTAATAAATATAGTTTAATATAAAGGATGTACTCTTAGAGTACATCCTTTTTTACGCTTAAGGAAATTATGATACTTTAAAGACTATGGATAACTATTGAAGTTAAGTAATACCAATAAGTTTGCAGATTGTAAAAAAGACATTTTGAAGTGCTTCGCCGACACGTCGTTCAAGCAACGGACGAAGTCGTTGGCGACATGAAGTGTAGCGCCCACGCAGTGGCTTAAGTGTAGCGAAATTTTTAAATACAAGGAGATTATATTAAGCATAAAGCTATTTATAAATCATGAAAATAAGAATTTAGTATTATATGAATAGATTTTTATATTAAGCTTTACAAATTAAATAGGTATATTAAAATAAAAGTTATATGTAAATAAAATATAAATTTGAGAAAGTAGGGATTTAATGAAAAAGAAAATAATCATATGCACAATATTAATAATAATTATAATAATCTCTATAATTACAGTAAGTAAAAAAAATGAAAGAGATGAGGTTTATTTTACAGATAAAACTTATAATAAAAAGATTAATCCAATATCAAAGGAAACTGCTGTAAATATAATAAAAGCAGAATATGGAGATCTTGTAACTGTAAATAAAGATGATATAAAAAAGGTTGGAGACAAGTACGAGGTTGAACTTTTTATAACTATGAATGATGAAGAACATAGCCATAAAAAAAGTATAGGAATTCATGAAATAGATATTTATACAGGGGATATGAAAGTGATTAATTAAGTATTTGACTTATTATGTGATAATAATAAACTTAAATAGTGTATACTAATTATAAATGTGATACAATAAATATATAATTATTTAAGTTTGGAGGATTAGAAGTTGAAATCATTAGAAAATGAGTTAAAATATTTAAAACTACTATCAAAACAATATCCAAGCATATCAAAAGCAAGTACTGAAATAATAAACCTAGAAGCAATACTTAACTTGCCTAAAGGGACGGAACACTTTATAACGGATATACATGGAGAATATGAGCCTTTTGTTCATGTTTTAAAAAATGGTTCTGGGGTCATAAAAAGAAAGATAGAAGAGCTATTTTCAAATACTATGAGAGAAAATGAGAAAAAAGCATTAGCTACTTTAGTATACTATCCAGAACAAAAACTAGATTTGATAATAAAGAAAGAAGAAAATCTAGAAGATTTTTATAGAATAAATATATATAGATTAGTTGAACTTTGCAAATATGCATCTAGTAAATATACTAGATCAAAAGTAAGAAAATTATTACCAGAGGATTTCAAATATATAATAGAAGAATTACTTCATGAATCTATAGATATAAAGCATAAACAATGTTATTACCAAAGTATTGTAGATACAATAATAGAAACTGATAGAGCAAAAGAATTTATAATAGCTATATCTAAAGTTATACAAAAGCTAGTAGTAGATAGACTTCATATATTAGGAGATATATATGATAGAGGACCAAGACCAGATGTGGTAATAGACACTTTAATGGATTATCATTCAGTGGATATACAATGGGGAAATCATGATATACTTTGGATGGGTGCTGCAAGTGGAGAAAAAACTTGTATAGCAAATGCTCTTAGGATATCGGCTAGATACGCAAATCTAGATATAATAGAAGATATATACGGAATAAATTTACTTCCTCTTGCCACTTTTGCTATGGAAACTTATAAGGATGACCCTTGTCATTGTTTCATGCCAAAAATTAGTGATCAAAATGTATCTACAAAAGAAAAATCATTAATAGCTAAAATGCATAAGGCAATAAGTATTATACAGTTTAAGTTAGAGGGAGAAGTTATAAATAGAAGACCTGAGTTTGAAATGCAGCATAGACTTTTACTTAATAATATAAACTATGAAGAAAATACTATTAAATTAAAGGGTAAAGTATATAAGTTAAAGGATTCTAATTTCCCAACTATAAATAAAAATAACCCATATGAGCTAAGTAAAGAAGAAAATGAAGTTATAGAAAAGTTAGTATCATCTTTTAAAAATAGTGAAAAACTTCAAAAACATATTTCTTTCTTATTCTCAAAAGGAAGTATATACTTAACAGCAAACTCTAACTTACTTATACACGGATGTGTACCTTTAAATGAAGACAAGAGCTTTATGTCTATGAAAATACAAGGTAAAGAATATAAGGGTAAAGCTTTAATGGATAAGATGGAAGCTATATCTAGAGAAGGATATTTCTTTAAAGAAAATACAACTCAAAAGCAATATGGAATGGACATGATGTGGTATCTTTGGACAGGAAAGTGTTCATCATTATTTGGTAAAGATGACATGACTACTTTTGAAAGATATTTTATAGCGGAGAAAGAAAGTCACAAGGAAAATAAAAATCCATATTTCAAATTAAGAGAAGATGAAAAAATGTGTGAAAAGATATTTGAAGAATTTAACTTAGACCTAACAGATGGACATATTATAAATGGTCATGTTCCTGTAGAAAGTAAAAATGGTGAAAGTCCTATAAAGGCAAATGGAAAAATACTAGTTATAGATGGTGGTTTTTCAAGAGCATATCAAAATAAAACAGGACTTGCAGGTTATACTTTAATATATAATTCTCATAGTTTACAATTAGTTTCACACCAACCTTTTACATCAGCAGAAGATGCTATAAAAAAAGAAAGTGATATACTGTCAACTACAGAAGTAGTAGAACATAAAGCAAAACGAAAAACAGTAAGAGATACTGATGCAGGTAAAATATTAGAACAAGAAGTAAAAGATTTAAAGTTACTTTTATTAGCTTATAGAAAAGGGTTGATTAAAGAGAAATAAATGTTTTCCTAAAGTTCTTGACAGAATTAAATACCTATTATAAAATTATAATATAAATAAAACTTGAATAAAAATATACAAATATTTACTTATCAATATTTTGGATTGTTACTGATAAAGCAGGCAATACCTAAGTTGAGACTTTATTTTAGTGTCTTAATTTAGGTATTTTGTATTTATACATATATTTTGTTAAAAAATAATTAAGGTAAAAATATATACAAAAAACAACTAAAATTTAAACTAAGTTTATTTAATAATGATTGATCTAAAGAATAGAGGTGAGTATATATGCTAATTCAAAAAATATACAATAACAATGTAGTATTGGTTGTAGATGATGAAACTAATAAAGAACTAGTACTCACTGGATGTGGAATTGGATTTAAAAAAAAGGTTGGAGAAAAAGTAGACCAAGATAAAATTGAAAAGAAATTTGTTATGGAAGATGAAAACTTGGCTAAAAAGATAACTAGGATAGCTACTGAAGTGGATGAAGATATATTTAATGTAACTTCTAAGATAATAGAATATGCAAAACAAAATTTAAATGCAGAACTTGACGATTATATATATGTAGCACTAGCAGATCATATATCATTTGCAATTAAAAGGTATAATCAAAATATAGAAATTAAAAATGATTTACTTTATGAAATAAAAAGAATTCATAAAAAAGAATTCCAAATAGGAATGTGGGCAATAGATTATATAAACAAAGAATTTAATGTAAATTTCACAAAAGATGAAGCAGCATTTATAGCTATGCATATTATAAATGCAAATTATAAAGAAAGTACTAAAGAATCATTTTTAATGACTAAGATAGTAAAAGAAATACTAAATATTATAAGATATTATTATTCAGTAGAATTTAAAGAAGATGATTTTAACTATGATAGATTAGTAACTCATTTAAAATTCTTTGCAAAACGACTTATAAAAAAAGAACAAGTAGAAAATAATGACAATGAACTTTTAGAAATTATAAAAATCCAATATGAAAAACCATATAATTGTTCTTGTAAGATTAAAAAATATATAGAAAATAATCATGAGTATATAGTTACAGAAGATGAGCTTTTATATCTTACACTACATATAAATAGAGTAATATCAGCTATAAAGTAAAATATTATAAGGTTAAACCTTTAATAATATATATTAAATAGAAAGTATAAACAATAAGATTGTTACTGGTTGAGCAGGCAAGACTTAAGTTTATAAAAGTAATAATAAGTTAAATTTATGTAATAATTACAATCAATATATACATAATAATATTGATTGTAGTTGTAATAATTTATCTTTAAGTTATTTTTATAGATTTAAGTCTTTTTTATTTAATCAATGAAATTTAAAACTTTCTAAAATTAAAAATATAAAGGAGAGGTATTATGAAAAAGATATTTGGTGTCTTACAAAAAGTAGGGAAAGCTTTAATGCTACCAGTTGCATTACTTCCAGCAGCAGGTATATTACTAGGTGTAAGTAATGCATTAGCAAACCCTGCATTAGTTGAAAAAATGCCGTTTTTATCAACGGGAGCTTTTCCACTTATAATAAATATAATGGAAAGATCTGGAGGAATAATATTTGATAATCTACCTTTACTATTTGCCGTTGGGGTAGCAGTTGGTTTAACTGAAGGTGAAGGTGTCGCAGGATTAGCTGCAATAGTTGGTTTCTTAATAATGAATACATCTATGGGTATAATGACTGGTGTAACACCAGATATGATGGGTAACCCAATGTATACAACGACTGTTGGTATACCAACTCTTCAAACAGGAGTCTTTGGTGGTATTATAATTGGTATAATTGCAGCAGGACTTTATAAGAAATTCTACAAAATTGAATTACCTCAATACTTAGGGTTCTTTGCAGGTAAGAGATTTGTTCCAATAGTTACAGCAGCATCAGCTATATTAATAGGTATAGCCTTATCATTTATATGGCCACCTATACAAAATGCATTATTAAACTTCTCAAGAACAGTAATAGAAGCTAACATAACATTAGCAGCATTTGTATTTGGTATAATAGAAAGAGCATTAATACCTTTTGGATTACATCATGTGTTCTATAATCCTTTCTGGTATCAATTTGGTGAATACATAGATAAAGCTGGAAACTTAGTAATGGGTGACCAAAGTATATTCTTTGCTCAACTTAAAGATGGTGTAGCATTTACAGCAGGTACATTTATGACAGGTAAGTTCCCATTTATGATGTTTGGACTTCCAGCAGCTGCACTTGCTATGATACATACAGCTAAGCCAGAAAAGAGAAAGTATGTTGCAGGTATAATGGCATCAGCAGCACTAACATCTTTCTTAACAGGTATAACTGAACCATTAGAATTTGCATTTTTATTTGTTGCACCAGGATTATTTGCAGTACACTGCTTATTTGCTGGTTTATCATTTGCAGTAATGCAAATACTAAATATTAAAATAGGTATGACATTCTCAGGTGGATTATTTGACTTCTTACTATTTGGAGTACTACCAAATAGAACACCATGGTATTTAGTATTAGTAGTTGGAGCAGGATTTGCAGTAGTTTACTACTTCGGATTTAGATTCTTAATAACTAAATTTAACTTAAAGACTCCAGGTAGAGAAGATGAAAGTGAAGATAGCACAAATGCAACATTAAACAAAAGTGAATTAGCAGCAGGAATACTAGAAGCACTAGGAAACAAAGAAAACTTAAAAAGCTTAGATGCTTGTATAACAAGACTTAGAGTGGCTGTTGAAGATATAAACAAAGTAGACCAAGCAAGACTTAAAGAACTTGGAGCAGCAGGTGTTATGGTAGTTGGAAATAATGTACAAGCTATATTTGGACCAAAATCAGATACATTAAAATCAGAAATAAATGAAATAATATCAGGAAAAGTAAAAGTTAATGCACCTAAAAAAGGTGAAATCAAAAAGGCTGAAGTAAAAGAAGCTGAGCCTAAGGCTAAAGATGAAGTAGAACTAACTTCTACAGGTGAAGAAATAATATCTTTAGTAAATGGTGAACTAATGGATATATCACAAGTTCCAGATGAAGTATTCTCAACTAAATTAATGGGAGATGGATTTGCTATAAAATCTAATGATGGAGAAATATATTCTCCAGTAAATGGTACAGTAGGAGTTGTATTCCCAACTAAACATGCAGTGATAATAGAATCAGAAAATGGAAGAGAAGTACTTATACATTTAGGAATAGAAACCGTTAAATTAGAAGGTAAAGGCTTTGAAGTATTTGTTGAAGTTGGACAAAAAGTTAAAGCTGGAGATAAACTAGTAAAAATGGATTTAGATTATATTGAAAAAAATGCAACATCAACAATAAGTCCAGTAGTATTTACTAATTTAGGACCAGATGAAAAGATATCTATAAAAGAAGGTCCTATAAAAGCTAAGGAAAAAAATAGAGTAAATATAGTTAAATAGTTAATAAAAAAGCTAGTTATAAAATTTTATAACTGGCTTTTTATATTAAGATGATATCCTTAAATATTTAAATTAAATTTGAGAATATTAAGTTAAAAAATAAGCAAAATAACATTTAAAATAGGACTTAATATAGTATTTATTGTAAATAAGTTGAAGTAACTAGAATTTTGACATAATAATGTAAATCAAGTATAATTAATAAGATGAATTTAACTATTAATGAAATTCTTAAACGAGGTGGAAAGTGTGGATAATATAATAATACAACCAGTATTGGTTGGTGGCGATATAAATTGCTACTCAGTAGCAAGAGCATACCACGAAGCCTATGGAGTTAAGTCTATAGCTTTTGGTAGATATGCATTAGGAGCGACAAAAGATAGTAATATAATAGATTTTAGAATAGACGAAAGAATAACAGAAGAAAAAGAATTTATAGATGTTTTACTTAAAACTGCAGATGAACTAGCTGCACCTAATAAAAAGCTAATAATAATGGGATGTACTGATGAATATGCAGAATTAATAATAGATCATAGAGATATACTTAAAGAAAAGTACATAGTTCCATATATAGGTAAGGAATTAAAAGATAAGTTAATAGAAAAAGAATTATTCTATAAAATGTGTGAAGAAAAAGGATTAGATTATCCCAAGACTTTCATATATTCAAAAGGTGATGAAATAAAAGATTTTGGATTTAAGTATCCAGTGATAATAAAACCTTCTGATAGTGTATTATATTGGCAATTCCCATTTGAAGGAATGAAAAAAGCTTATATAGCACAAAATGAAACAGAGTTCAAGGAAATAACTAACTCAATATATGCTGGTAAGTACGATAAAAACTTAATAATACAAGACTTTATACCAGGTGATGATTCACATATGAGAGTTTTAACTTGCTATTCTGATCAACATGGTAAAGTTAAAATGATGTGTTTAGGACACGTATTATTAGAAGAACATACTCCAAAAGGTATAGGAAACCATGCTGCTATAATAACAGAATATGATAAAGACTTAATGGAAAAGTTTAAGGCGTTCCTAGAAGATATAAATTATACAGGATTCTCTAATTTTGATATAAAATTTGATAGCAGAGATAACACTTATAAAGTATTTGAAATAAACTTAAGACAAGGTAGAAGTAACTACTATGTAACTAGTTCAGGAAACAACATAGCTAGATATGTTGTAGAAGATAGAGTATATAACAAAGAATTAGACTTAAAAATACAAAAAGACCCATTCTTCTGGCATGTTATACCAAAGAATGTAGTTTATAAGTATGTTAAAGATCAAGCTTTAGTAAATAAAGCTAAATCATTAGTAGCACAAGGAAAAAGTGCAACTTCATTTGGATATGACAAAGATTTAAAAGGAAACTTTAAAAGAAGTCTATATATATTATTATATAACATAAACCAAATGAGAAAGTTCAAAAAATATTGTAAATAGATTGGTGAGATTATTATGAACAAAACAGTTGGAGTTATTGGTGGATTAGGACCTATGGCCACGGTATATTTCTTTGACATGGTAGTTAGATTAACAGATGCAAAGTCTGATCAAGACCATGTTGATATGATAATAACTAACCGAGCTACTACTCCTGATAGAACCGCGTATATAATAGGAGAAAGTGAAAATTCTCCAGTAGATGTTCTTATAAAAGACAGTAAAAGGTTAGAGGCATGTGGCTCAGATTTTATAGTAATAACTTGTAATACAGCACATTATTTCTATAAAGAAATTTCAGAAAGTGTAAATATACCTGTTGTAAATATAATAGAAGAGACTGTAAAACATGCTAAAGAAAATGGACATAAAAAATTAGGTATACTAGCTACAACTGGAAATATAAAAACTAGGTTATATCAAAACATGTGTGAAAAATATGAAATAGATTATTTAACACTAGATGAAGATAGACAAAGTGATGTAATGAATATAATCTACAATGATATAAAAAGTGGAAAGCCTGCAGATATGAATAAATTCAATGCTATTATTGATTATCTAAAATCAAATGATTGTGACGGAGTTATACTAGGATGTACAGAGCTTTCAATACTTAAAAATGACAACAAATTAGATGGTGATTTTTATATAGATTCACTAGAAGTTTTAGCTAGAAAGTCTATAGAAAATAGTGGAAAAAAAGTTAAGGAAGCTTAAAATAAGCTTTATATATAATTTAAAGACTAAAAACAAAGAAAGCAGAGTGGTATATACTACTCTGCTTTTATAAAGATTATAAAAATTAATATCTTAAATTATTAAAGTCTTATAAAAGGTATAAAATTATACAAAAAGTTATATATACAACAATAATTTTTTTATCAAAAAACTCAATATTGTGCTATACTTACATAGATAAGAAGACTTATTAGGAGGGCTAAAGATGAAATTATTAGAAGTTATGAATGGGGTAGAATTTACCTCTCAAAAGCCTTGGAATGAAATAGAAAATACAGAAATAAAAGATATAGCATACAACTCTTCTAAATGTGAAGATGGATATATATTTGTAGCCATAAAGGGTGAAACTGTAGATGGTCATAAATATGCTAAAGATGCATATAAAAGAGGGGCTAGAGTATTTATACTACAAGATGATGTAGATTTAGAAGATGATGCTATAAAGTTATTTGTAAAAGATAGTAGAATAGCACTATCAAAGATATCATCAAATTACTTTGGTAATCCATCAAGAGAATTAAAAGTAATAGGTGTAACAGGAACTAAAGGAAAGACAACTATAACAAACTATATAAGTGAAGTATTAAATCAAGCTGGAATAAACACAGGTGTAATAGGAACTAATGGAACTTTTTACAATGGTAAGAGTGAAAAAACAGTTAATACTACTCCAGAAAGCTATGAGCTACACAGAATATTTAGAACTATGCTAGATGAAGGTGTTAAATGTGTATCTATGGAGGTATCTTCTGGTGGGATAATGATGAATAGAGTTGAAGATGTAAGTTTTGATATAGGAATATTCTCAAACTTATCTCCAGATCACATAGGGCCAAAAGAACATCCAACATTTGAACATTACTTAGAGTGTAAGGCTAAATTATTTACATTATGTGACCATGGAATAATAAATATAGATGATAAATATGCTAAAGACATAATAAAACATGCAACTTGTCATATAGAAACTTTTGGTATAGAAAAAGATGCAGATTTAAAAGCTAAAAATATAAAGTATTCTAGAGAGTTAGATTCATTAGGGACAAGCTTTGATGTAGAAACTAAAGATGATATATTTAATGCATATATATGTTCACCAGGTACTTTTAGTATATACAATGCACTAGCAGTTATATCAGTTTGTAGATATTTAAATATAGATCAAAGATTAATGCTAGATGCCCTTAAAAATGCTAAAGTAAAAGGTAGAGTTGAAGTACTACCAGTACTTGACTATGCAACAGTAATAATAGATTATGCTCACAATGGAGTTAGTTTAGAAAATATACTTCAAACTCTTAAAAAATATGATCACAATAGATTAATATGTTTATTTGGATCAGTTGGAGGAAGAACTAAGTTAAGAAGAAAAGAACTTGGAGATGTTGCAGCTAGAGAGTGTGACTTATGTATATTAACAGGAGATAACCCAGATTTTGAAGATCCAATGGATGTAATAAATGATATAGCTAAGTCATTTGAAGGTTCAAAATGTGAGTATATAAAAGTGCCAGATAGAGAAGAAGCCATAATAAAAGCTATAGAGATAGCTAAAGAAGGAGATATGATAGTCTTTGCAGGTAAAGGACATGAAGAATATCAACTTATAAAAGGTGAAAGAGTACCTTTTAGTGAAACGGAAATAGCTAAAAAAGCAGCATCAAAGGTAATGGAAAGTAGAAAAATTATGGCAGAATCCTTATAATTAAATATACTAAGAAGGGAAGTTTAATACTTCTCTTTTTAGTGTCTATACTAATATTAAAAAAATTTGGAGAAATTTCATGAATGAAGGGAAAATATTTTTATCATTACTAGAAAAATCAAGCTTAATAATAGTTTTATTTATAATGATAACTAAGATAAAGGGATTTAAGTACATATTTCAAAAAGAAAAATATAAAGCTAAAGATTTAATGATAATATCTATTATATTTAGTTTATTAGCAATACTTGGCACTTATAATGGAATAAGTGTGCAAGGTTCTCTTGCCAATACTCGAATAATAGCTATAGTATCTGGAGGTGTATTATTTGGACCTTTAGTTGGTATAGTATCGGGTGTAATATCAGGAATTCACAGATATATAATAGATATACATGGCATAACCTCTTTTCCATGTTTTATATCTAGTATATTTGCAGGAATTATATCGGGATATTTTTATAAAAGAATAGATGATAAATTTAGATGGATATATGGTATTTTATGTGGTGTAATATCAGAAAGTTTTACTATGTTATTAATATATTTGATTTCAAAGCCACATGATGTAGCAGTAAATATTATACATAAAATATATATACCAATGATAGTAGGTCAAATTGGTATAGGTTTTTTAGTATCTATTGTACAAGCTATAAAAAAAGAAAAGGATGAAGTAGCGGCATTTCAATCAAAGTTAGCACTAGATATAGCAAATAAGACACTACCTTACTTTAGGTCTATAAATAAAGATTCTTTAAGAATCATATGTCAAATAATAAAAGATGAAATTAATTCAGATTCAGTTGCTATAACAGATAGAGAAAAAGTATTAGCTTATGTAGGAATAGGAGAAGAAATATTTAATAGATCTACAAATCTTAGTGATATAACCAAAGAATCTATGGAAAAAAATAAAATATTAAATATAAAAGTAGAAAATGAAGGATATTCTGTAAGTGAGAAAATAGATTTAAAAACAGTCATGATAATACCTTTAACTGAATCTAATAAAGTTATAGGCAGTCTAAAGATATACTATACAGAGCAATATGACATGAGTCATTCTAAAAAAGCATTAGCTATAGGGCTATCTCAAATGATATCTACACTAATGGAAGTATCAAAGATTGAAAAAATGAAAGAAGCTAAAAATAAGGCAGAAATAAAAGCTTTACAAACTCAAATAAATCCTCACTTTTTATTTAATGCGCTAAATACCATAACGTCATTTATAAGAATTAATCCAGATAAAGCAAGAAAGCTTATTATAAATCTTTCTACTTATATGAGATATAATCTAGAAGTTACAGATAATCTTATAGATATAAACAAAGAATTAGAGCAAGTAAAAGCTTACGTAGAAATAGAAAAAGCACGATTTGGAGATAAATTAAAAGTTATTTATGATATAGATGATAATATAAAAGTGAAGATACCAAGCCTTATAATACAACCTCTAGTAGAAAATGCAATTATACATGGAATAAGAAAAAATGGAGGGCACGGTGTAGTTGTAATAGGAGTTAAGAAGAAAAAAGAAAAAGTTAACATATGGGTAGAAAATGACGGATTAACTATAGATCAAGAGATAATTAATAGAGTTTATAATAATAATATGCCAGAAAATAAGATAGGCCTTTATAATGTTCATCTAAGACTTAAATTAATATATGGACATGGTTTAGATATAAAGAGGTTAAACCCAGGAACTAAGATAGAATTTAAAGTATAGAAAGGGGATGCTAGATGAAAGCTATAATAGTTGAAGATGAGTTTCCAGCAAGAGAAGAACTAAAATATTTTATAAATAATTTTAGTAATATAGAAGTCATAAATGAGTTTGATAATGGAGTAGATGTACTGAAATTTATACAAGAAAATAGTGTAGATGTAATATTTTTAGATATAAATATACCTATGCTAGATGGTATGCTACTTGCAAAAACAGTAAGACAATTTAAAAAAAGTCCCAAAATAGTTTTTATAACAGCTTACAAGGAACATGCAGTAGATGCTTTTGAATTAGAGGCTTTTGATTATATATTAAAGCCATACTCAGATGATAGAATTGTATCTATGTTAAAAAAGCTTGAAAAGAGTGATATAGCAGATGAAAGTATTGATGTGTCTAAAAAAATAAAAAATGAAAACAAGAAAAATCTATCTAGTGTTAGCTTATGGAAAAATGATAAGTTAATAGTCGTTAATATAGAAGATATATATTATTGTGAGGCAAGAGAAAGAGAAACTATAGTATTTACAAAAGATAATGAATACATAGTAAAGGGATGTATAAAAGAGTTTGAAAAAAATCTAGGAAAAGAATTATTCTTTAAGACGCATAGATCTTTTATTGTAAGTGTATCTAAGATAAAAGAAATAATACCATGGTTTAATAGTACATATAAGTTAAAACTAAAAGATATAGATACAGAGATACCTGTGAGCAGAAGTAATATAAAAGAATTTAGAAAAATTATGCATATATAATTGTATTTTATGCTATTATTTATGCATTTCATGTAAAAATATATCTTTAAAAGTTAAAAAAACGTTATTATATCCTTGGAATAATTAATACAAGAACTTAAAAAATAAAGTTTTAAAAAGGAGAAAAGGTATGATAACATTTTTAGTATGCTTAGCAATACTTATCGTTGGATACTTCACTTACGGAACTTATGTAGACAAAATGGTTAAGTTAAGTGATAATAATCAAACTCCAGCAGTAAGATTACAAGATGGAATAGACTATATTCCAATGCCTTGGTACAAGGTATTTTTAATACAATTTTTAAATATAGCAGGAACAGGTCCTATATTTGGTGCTATAATGGGGGCATTATTTGGTCCAGTAGCATTTTTATGGATAACGTTTGGTACTATATTTGCAGGAGGAGTTCACGATTTCTTCTCAGGGGTTATATCAATGAAGCATGATGGTATGTCAGTTTCTGAAATAGTTGGTATATACTTAGGTGGAAAGATGAAAACGGTAATGAGAGTATTCTCAGTAATACTTCTTATATTAGTTGGTACAGTTTTCGTTACATCACCAGCAGGTCTTTTAAAATCTATGACAGGTATAGATCAAATAGTATGGATAGTATTAATAATAATATACTATATAGCTGCAACTGTTTTACCAGTTGATAAGGTTATAGGTAAGGTATATCCATTATTTGGAGCAGCTTTATTATTCATGGCTATAGGATTAGCAGGAGCTATGATAGTAGGTAATATAAATGGAACTATGGTAATGCCAGAGTTAACTTTACAAAATATGCATCCAGAGGGATTATCTTTATTCCCATTCTTATTTGTAACAATAGCTTGTGGTGCAATATCAGGATTCCATGCAACTCAGTCACCTATGATGGCTAGATGTATAAACAACGAAAGAGAAAGTAAAAAAGTATTCTATGGAGCAATGGTTGTTGAAGGTATAGTTGCATTAGTATGGTGTGCAGTTTCAATAGCATTCTTTGGAGATAGTTTATCATTACAAGCAGCATTAGCTGAATTTGGTGGACAATCAGGAGTTGTTGGGTTAATATCTAAGTCATTATTAGGTCACGTAGGTGCAATACTTGCAGTACTTGGGGTTGTTGCTTGTCCTATAACAAGTGGAGATACAGCATTTAGAAGTGCAAGACTTACAATAGCTGACTCATTTAATATAAAGCAAGATACATTCATGAGTAGATTTAAGATAGCTATACCATTATTCATAGTATGTATATTCTTAACTACAATAGACTTTAACATAATATGGAGATATTTTGCTTGGTCTAACCAAACATTAGCTACAATATTCTTATGGACAGCTACAGTGTATCTAATAAAGAATAAATCTAATTATTGGATAACTTTAGTGCCAGCAACATTTATGACATCAGTATGTACATCATATATACTACAAGCTCCAGAAGGATTTAGATTAAATGCTACATTATCAAATGGAGTAGGAGTAGTTGTTGCATTAGTATTATTTGGATTATTCTTAGTAAATAGACAAAAATTTGCTAATATGGATATAAAGAAAAATGCTTAGTTAAATATAAAAAAGAGTTACCTTAATTGGTAACTCTATTTTTATATTTTAATTTATGGATTATACTAACTTACTAAGTAAATATATTTCATTAGTAAGTAAAAAAGTATCTATAAATATAAAAATTTATAGATACTTAAAATTGTTTATTATACGTTAAATCTAAATAATATAACATCTCCATCTTTAACTACGTAATCTTTACCTTCAAGTCTAACTAATCCTTTTTCTTTAGCAGCAGTCATAGTACCAACTTGAGCTAAATCTTCAAATGCTATAGTTTCTGCACGTATAAATCCTCTTTCTATATCAGAGTGTATCTTTCCACCAGCTTGAGGTGCCTTAGTACCAACTTTTATAGTCCAAGCTCTAACTTCTTGAGGACCAGCTGTTAAGTAAGAAACAAGTCCAAGTAAAGCATAAGAAGATTTTATTAATTTATCTAGACCAGATTGTTCTAAACCTAAAGTTTCTAAGAATTCTTTCTTTTCTTCATCAGTATCAAGTTCAGATATTTCTGCTTCTATTTGAGCACAAACAACAACAACCTCAGCATTTTCAGTAGCAGCAAACTCTCTAACCTTATTTACGTATGGATTATTTGCAGCTTCATCAGCTAAATCATCTTCACTTACGTTTGTAGCGTATATTACTGGCTTTGAAGTAAGTAAGTTTAATGAGTTAACAAAAGTTTGCTCATCTTCAGTAAAGTCCATAGTTCTAACACACTTACCATCTTCTAAAGTAGCTTTTATAGCATTTAAAAATTCTAATTCAGATGCTAAAGACTTATCTGCTTTAGCAGCTTTTTGAGTTTTTTGTATTCTTCTATCTAATATCTCTATATCAGAGAATATTAATTCTAAGTTTATAGTTTCTATATCTCTAAGTGGATCAACGCTTCCATCAACGTGAACAACGTTAGGATCCTCAAAACATCTAACAACGTGAACTATAGCGTCAACTTCTCTTATATGAGATAAAAATTTATTTCCAAGTCCTTCACCTTTAGAAGCTCCTCTAACAAGACCTGCTATATCGCAAAATTCTATTGCAGTAGGAACTATCTTTTTAGAATCATATAACTCCTTTAATTTATCTAATCTTTCATCTGGAACAGCCACAACGCCAACATTTGGCTCTATTGTACAGAAAGGGTAGTTTGCAGATTCTGCACCTGCTTGAGTTATTGCGTTAAATAGTGTACTTTTACCAACGTTTGGTAAACCAACTATACCTAATTTCATATTCATCGTCCTCTCTTTTATGATAATTTAAACAACCTACATGTTGTAAATATCAGCTTATTGAATTTATTATACTATTTTAACAAAGTCATATTATGGGTTATTAAGTTAGACTTTGTTATTTTAGACATACATATTAATTATACATCATATATATAACAGATGTAAACTAGGCATGTACATCAAAAACCACTTTTGGAGTTGATAGTATGTTAATTTTGATTACTTTATTTATAACCATAGGATTAAGTTTAATACTAAAAGGCTATATGGAAAATATATTTATAATTATAAGTGCCATAATATTTTATAGACAGATAATAATATATAAAGAATATAAAAATCTACCTTATGCTTTTCTAATTTCCTTTATAGTATTAAACTCATTTATATTTTTTATTAAAGAAAGTGTAAACATAAAAGAAGTACAACCTATAGGTGAAAAAGAAGAAACTTTAGTGTTATTAGTATCTGAGGGTGAAGATAGAAATTATAATATAAGAGAAAGAATTACTCAAATATATTATGAAAATGGATATAAATCATTTATAACGGGTATAAGTGATTTATATAAATATAAATCTTATTACACAAACTTAGGAGATAGTGATTTTAAAAGGAAAACAAAAGAAATAGAAGAAAAGTTAAAACTTTATTTAGGAGAAGGGTATGAGGTAGTAAACACGTATATGTACTCAAAACCATATTTTGAAAAAAGTATAGAAGATATAGTAGAAAGTAGATATAAAAAAATAATAATATGTCCTTTGTTTATGACAGAGGGAAAAGACTATGAAATATTTAAAGAAAGATATGAAAAATTAACACTAGTTCATCATGATTTATTTAATGTAGAAATACTAGAGCCACTTTATAAATCGAATAATTTAGCTATGGTTTATAAAAATGAAGTAATAAGAAAAATAAATGAAATAGATGATGATGCAGGAGTCTTACTAATAGGATTTGAGGATAAAAATGACTTAGAACAAGACATATTATTTAGAGAAAAAATAAAAACATACATAGAATATGAAGATAAAGATGATAGAATTCAAATAAAAATGCCTCTTTTAGAAAATAATAAAGACGATATAATAAAAGATGGGGAAGAATTGTTAGAATATGGAATAAACACATTGTATGTTGTTTTTCCTACATGCACAATAGATAGTATATATACAAGGTATTTAGTAGATAGTATACTTAAAAATCTCGATATGGGAAATACTAAATTTTACTATATAGACCCTGAAAAAAAGATAGATTCTATAGTTGATGAACTTTTTACAAGAATATCATTAATGAATACGTAGGAGGATAAGATGGAAAAAGACGTAAAAAAAATAAGTTTAGGTCAAAATATTAATTTAACACTAATACCTGCAAGTAAGTTTAAGTCTAATTTAGTTAGTATATACATACAAAGACTATTAGACAGAGAAGAAGTAACAAAAAATGCATTATTACCTACTATAATAATTAGTGGATGCGAAAAATATCAAAGTTCAAGAGAAATATCACATAAGTTAGATGATTTATATGGTTCATCTGTTATGGGAGATGTATCTAAAAGAGGAGAACGTCAAGTAATAAGTTTTAAAATAATAAGTACTAATCAAAAATATTTAGACGAAAAGATATTTAAAGATGTAATTGAGTTTTTTAATGAAATAGTAAATAAACCTTTAGTAATAGATAATGGATTTAAGAAAGAGTACGTAGATATAGAAAAAAGAAATCTAAAAGATAGAATACAAGCAAAAATCAATGACAAAGGTAGATATGCACTTGAAAGATGTTTTGAGGAAATGTGTAAAGATGAAAGATATAGTATAAGTGAATATGGATACGAAGAAGACCTAGAAAAAATAAATGAAAAAGACTTATACGAACACTACAAGAAAATAATAAAAACATCTCCAATAGACATAGTTGTAGAAGGAGATTTTGATGAAAAAGAAGTAAAAGAAATAATAACTAAAAACTTTACCTTTGAAAGAGGTGAAATAATAGATATACCAAGAACTACTTATGAAAAGAAAGTAGAAAAAGTAAAAACTATTGAAGAAAAAATGGATATAACTCAAGGTAAATTAGTAATAGGATATAGAGCAAATATAGACTATAGTGATGAAAATAAATACTATCCACTAATAGTTGGTTCTAATGTATTAGGTGGTGGACCACATTCTAAGATGTTTGTAAACATAAGAGAGAAAGAAAGTTTATGTTACTATATATATTCATCAGTTGAAAAATATAAATCTATATTATTTGTATCTTCTGGAATAGAATCTCAAAACTATGAAAAAACAGTAGAATTAGTAGGTAAGCAATTAGATAGTGTTAAAAAAGGAGAAATATCTAAAGAGGAAATAGAAAACAGTAAAAGTGCTTTAATAAACTCTATGAAATCATTAGGAGATAGCATAGGAGGAATGTCTGATTTTTATTTTGCACAGGGAATGAGTAAAACAAATTCTACAGTAGAAGAAATAATAAACAAAGTAGCAAGCGTAGAAATTGAAGATATAGTTAAAGCATTTGAAAATATAGAACTTGATACTATATATTTCTTAAGAAATTAGTGAGGTGATAGATATGGATAAAATAGTTAATGATATACTAAATGAAGAAATGTACTATGAAAAGTTAGAAAATGGACTTGATGTTTACTTTATGCCTAAAAAAGGATTTACTAAAAAATATGCAGTATTAGCTACAAACTATGGTTCTAATGAACTAGAATTTGTACCTATTGGAGAAAAGGAAAAAATAAGAGTAAATGAAGGAATAGCACATTTTTTAGAACACAAAATGTTTGAACAACCAGATGGCGGAAATGCTTTTGATAAATTTTCTAAATGGGGAGCAAGTGCAAATGCATTTACTAACTTTACTATGACAGCATATTTATTCTCATGTACTGAAAATTTCTATGATAGCTTAGAACATTTAATAGATTATGTACAAACTCCTTATTTTACAGATGAAAATGTTGAAAAAGAAAAGGGAATAATAGAACAAGAAATAAAAATGTATAATGACGATCCAGATTGGAATGTATACTTTAACTGCCTTAAAGCATTATATGTTAATTATCCAGTAAGAGTAGACATTGCAGGTACAGTTGATAGTATATATAAAATAACAAAAGAAGAATTATATAAATGTTACAATACTTTTTATAACCCAGGAAATATGGCGCTATTTGTTGTTGGTGACTTAGAGGTAGATAAGGTTATGGATGTTGTTAAAAAATCTAATAATTATGATGTAGATAAGTTATCTAATAAAATAGAAAGATTTTATCCAAATGAACCTAAAGAAGTAAATGAAAAGGAAGTAGTTGCAAAATTCCCTATATCTATGCCAATGTTTAATATAGCATTTAAGGATGATAATGTAGGTATAAAAGGAAATGAACTACTTAAAAAAGAAATAGCTACTGAAATATTAATAGATATAATATTTAAAAAAGGTAGTAGGTTATATGAAGATTTATATATGAGCGGATTAATAAATGAAAACTTTGGAGCAGGATTCTCATCTCAAATAGACTATGCATTTACAATAATAGGTGGAGATTCAAACAATCCAAGAGAAGTAAAAAATAAAATATTAGAGTATGTAGAAAAATACAAAAAAGAAGGCTTAGATAAAAAAGAGTTTGAAAGAATAAAGAAAAAGAAAATAGGAAACTTCTTAAAATACTTCGACTCTGTAAACTTTATAGCTAACAATTTTATAGCATATAAGTTCAAAGAAATAAACTTATTAGATTATTTAGATGTATTAAAATCAATAGAATTTAAAGAAGTAGAGGATAGATTACACTCTCATTTAAAAGAGGAATATTGTGTAATATCTATAGTAGAGCCATCAGCAAAATAAATACTAGTTTATATTGACATAAATAAGGCAGGTTATATTAATAATATAATCTGCTTTTATTTTGTTATTTTAATTTCATTTTAGAAATTCATGTATAAGAATATTCAAATTAAACTTGCATGAGGATAAAATTAACTAAATATTAAATATAATACTATTAACATTGAATAATTAACATATATAAGATATATTAATAGTATTAAAATATTATAGAGAAATTCATAATTAATTCAAGTTTTATATTTACAATTAAATAAAAACAAATTCAAGAGGTGAAAAATATGGACAGAGTAGCATTTAACATATTTGGGATAGATGTTATGTGGTATGGAGTACTAATGGCTACAGGAATGATTTTAGGAACTATAATAGCTTTAAGGGAATCAAAAAGAGTTGGAATTAAAGAAGATGATGTACTAGATTTAGCTATAGTTGCTATACCAACAGGTTTATTATGTGCAAGGCTGTATTATGTAATATTTAATTGGGAATATTATTCTCAATATCCTTCTCAAATACTAAACTTTAGAGGTGGAGGAATGGCTATACACGGAGCTTTAATAGGAGGAGTGTTAGCTGGATACATATTTACAAAAATAAGAAAAATAAATTTCTTAAAAATGGCAGATACAGTTATAATAGGTATGCCTTTAGCTCAATCTATAGGTAGATGGGGCAACTTTATAAATGGAGAAGCTCATGGAGGACCAACAACTCTACCTTGGGGCATAATGGTAGATGGTGTAAAGGTTCATCCAACGTTTTTATATGAATCTATTTGGGATTTAGGAATATTTATATTCCTATGGTTATTTAGAAAGAAAAAGAAGTATGAAGGACAAATAATAGTATATTATATTATACTATACTCAACAGGAAGATTCTTTATAGAAGGTCTTAGAACGGACAGTTTAATGTTAGGACCTATAAGAATGGCACAAGCTATTAGTTTGATAGGAGTTATAGGTGGAATTATTTGTCATATATACTTATCAAAAAAAGCAAAGAAAGAAAATACAGAAGAATAAAGTTAGGTTAAGGAGAATATCAAAATGGAATTTCATCACGTATCAGTACTCTTAAATGAGTGTATAGACAATTTAGATATAAAACCAGATGGAGTGTATGTAGACTGTACAATGGGTGGTGCTGGACACTCAAAAGAAATAGTAAAAAGATTATCAGATAAAGGATTATTTATAGGATTTGACCAAGATAAAAATGCTATAGCTACAGCAAAGGAAAGATTAAGTGAATATAGTGATAGAGTAAGATTTGTTCACAGTAACTTTGAAAATCTAAAAGAAGAATTAGAAAAAATTGGTGTAAATAAAATAGATGGAGTTTTAGCTGATTTAGGAGTATCATCTCATCAATTAGATGAGGCTGATAGAGGATTTTCATATATGCAGGACGCGCCACTTGATATGAGAATGGACGTAAGATGTGATTTTTCTGCATATGATGTGGTAAATACATATAGTGAAGATGAATTACACAAAATAATAAAAGAATACGGAGAGGAAAACTGGTCAAAACGTATTGCTAAGTTTATAGTAGAAGAAAGAAAAGAAAAACCTATAGAAACAACAGGTGAACTTGTAGAAGTAATAAAAAAGGCAATACCTAAAAAAGCTAGAATAGATGGACCCCACCCAGCTAAAAGAACTTTCCAAGCTATAAGAATAGAAGTAAATAATGAATTAGGTGTAATAACTAAAATGATAGATGATGCAGTATCTATAATGAATAAAGGTGGAAGAGTTTGTATAATAACATTCCATTCATTAGAAGATAGAATAGTAAAAAATGAATTTAGGGATTTAGCATTAGATTGTGTATGTCCATCTCATATACCAATGTGTCAATGTGACAAAGAATCACTTGTAAAGGTAATAACAAGAAAGCCAATATTACCAACTGACGAAGAAATAGAAGTTAACCCAAGAAGTAGAAGTGCAAAACTAAGAGTGTGTGAAAGAATATAATAAAAAAGAGTGTGTTGTGATTTTATAATCACAACACACTCTTTTTATTTTCATAAAGGAAAAGTTCATTAAATAGATTATGTAAATTGATGTAATAAGAAAAAATTATTTTGTTATATATAATTATTTCCTAGTTTTTTTGTTTGTTATTGTATTTATTTTACGATGAAAGTTTAAAGGAAGGCAATGTATAACCTTGAAATATATAAATACTTTACAAATTTAAATTTAGCAATAAGCTTATATAAAATAAATCAAAAGATAGAGTGAAGGTGGATTAATGGAAAAAAATAATAAAATCAAGGATATAAACGAATATAAAAAGAGAAAAAAGAATAAACATAAAATTATAAGAGTAAAAAAAATAAAAAAAATGATTTTTATTCTATCATTATCAGTAGGAGTTTTTATGACGGTAATAATAAATATATGTGGATATTCAGTAATCGGAGAACTTAAATATAGCATAGGCAATCTCAAAAAAGAATTGAGAAAAGAAGAAATAAGGCTAGAGGAAGCAAAAGCTAAGGCAGATACTAAAACATCAATACATGAAATAGAAAAAAGGGCTAGAGAAGAACTTAATATGGATTATCCTACAAAGGATCAAATAAGATACATACAGATTAAGTAGTAAGGGGGAAAATAATTGAGTAAAAAAGTAAAGAGAATAAGTAAAAAGAGATTAGTGCTTGTTCTTATGTTAGCATGTATACTTTTTTTAGGACTAACATTTAGAACAGGATATCTTCAACTCGTAAAAGGGGAGTGGTTAAGTACCAAGGCAATTGAACAACAAACAAGAGAGATTCCTATAGAGCCTAAAAGAGGAACTATATATGATAGAAATATGAAAGAGTTAGCCGTAAGTGTTACAAAATACACTGTATGGTGTAAGCCTGTAGAAGTCAAAGACAAAAAAAGTGCAGCAACACAAGTGGCTGAAATTTTAGACAAAGAATATGAAGATATATACAAGCTAGTAAACAAAAAAAACATGGCGTTAGTTAAAATAGAAAGATGGATAGATGATGATAAAGCAACAAAAATAAGAGAGGCTAAAATACCAGGTATCTGGGTAGCAGAAGACAATCAAAGATACTATCCATATGGAAACTTTGCTTCTTATGTATTAGGACATACATCAAGTGATTCTCAAGGAATAGCAGGTATTGAGATGCAATATGATAAGTATTTAAAAGGTCAGGCAGGAAAATTAATAGTAAGTACTGATGCATCAGGAAGAGAAATACCAAGAGGAATGGAACAGTACTATGAACCTGTTCAAGGTAAGGGGTTAGTACTTACAATAGATGAGGTAATACAACATTATACTGAAAAAGCTGTTCAAAAGGCATATGAGGTTAATAATGCTAAAAGGGTAACAGTTGTAGCAATGGACCCTAAAACAGGAGATATACTATCTCTAGCATCAAAGCCAGATTATGATCCAAATGACCCAAGAACCCCAATATATCCATATTATCAAGAAGAATTAGATAAATACAGTGATAAAGATAAGATACAAGGATATTATAAAATGTGGAGAAATCCAGTTATAAGTGATACTTATGAACCAGGTTCAACATTTAAACTTATAACATCATCATCAGGATTAGAAGAAAATGTTATAAAAGAAAATGAGAAGTTTACATGTACAGGTGGAGTAACCATCAAAGGTCAAAGAATAAAATGTTGGAGACATTATAGACCTCATGGAGAGCAAAGTTTTAAAGAAGGAGTACAAAATTCTTGTAACCCTGTATTTGTAGAAGTTGGTAATAGATTAGGAGTATCAAAATTATATGATTACATAGAAGGCTTTGGTTTTATGGATAAAACCAATATAGATCTTCCAGGAGAAGCAAAAGGTATATTATATAATGAAAAAAATGTTGGTCCAGTAGAGTTGGCTACTATATCTTTTGGTCAATCTATATCTGTAACTCCAATACAACTAATAACAGCAATATCATCTATAGCTAATGATGGTAATAGAATGGAGCCTAGATTTGTAAAAGCTTATACAGATAATCAAGGAAATGTAACTGAGGAAATAAAACCTACGAAAGTTAAACAAGTAATATCAGAAGAAACATCAAAGAAGATGATGGAAATAGTAGAGTCTGTTGTAAGTCAAGGATCAGGTAAAGCTGCATATATACCAGGATATAGGATAGGTGGAAAAACAGGGACTGCTCAAAAAGTTATAGATGGAAGGTATGCACAAGGAAAATATATATGTTCATTTATAGGCATAGCTCCAACTGATGACCCACAAATAGTAGTACTTGCAATAGTTGATGAACCAACAGGAGTAAGTGCTTTTGGTAGTACAACAGCAGGACCTATAGTAAAAGAAATAATGAATGATGCACTACCTTATTTAGGAGTAGAGCCAAAATATAGTGAAGAAGAAAAAGAAGAATTTGAAAAAAATAAAGTTACAGTTCCAGACGTAAGGGACCTAGCGATAGAAGATGCTGTAAAGGCATTAGAAGATGTTAATTTAATACCTAACCTAGACACGGACATAGAAATTCCTAAGGGAACTAAGGTTATTGATATGTTTCCAAAACCTGGTATAAAGGTAGATGAAGAATCTAGCATAGCGCTTTATTTTAAATAAATAATTAATATGTATAAAAGATTTATAATACTTATAGAGAAAAATGTAAAAATTTGTAATTGAAAAGCAAAAGATTATTAACATCTGTTAGAAATACCTTCAAAAAAACAACAATATATTATATAATTATAAAGTTAAGAGTAGAAGGGGGGCAATGTATAACACATACATTGCCCTTTATTCAGAAAATTAAGTTAAATTTAATAACTTAAAGGAGGTTGAAAGATGAAAAGTCTAACAGTAGCTGATATAGTTATTGCAACGAAAGGTAAATTAACACTAGGCGATGAAAATTTCTGTATTGAAGATATAGTTATAGACAGTAGAAATGCAAATGATAAAAATGTATTTGTTGCTATAGTAGGTGAAAATTTGGATGGACATAAGTTTATGAGCTCAGCATATGAAAATGGATGCAAAACTTTTATAAAAAATGAAAGTAGTAGCATAAAATTAGATAGTTCGGACATAAATTTAATAGAAGTCAAAGATACTGAGATAGCACTTGGTGATATAGCAAAATATTATAAAGAACAATTTGATATACCATATATAGGAATAACAGGTAGTGTAGGTAAAACAACTACAAGAGATATGGTATACTCAGCAGTATCATCAAAGTTTAATACTTTAAAAAATGAAGGTAATTTAAATAATCAATTAGGAGTTCCATTAACATTATTTAAATTAGAGGATAGTCATGAATGTGCAGTCATAGAAATGGGTATGTCAGGTTTTAATGAAATAGAATACCTAGCTAATATAGTTAATCCTAAGATAGGAGTAATATCTAATATAGGGTTATCTCATATAGAAAATTTAGGCTCTCAAGAGGGTATATTAAAAGCTAAACTTGAAATAGCCACAAACTTTGATTCTTCATGTACATTAATAGTTAATGGAGACGATAAGTTTTTATCAACATTAAAAAACAAAGAACTTAACTATAATCTAAAAACTTTTGGATTTACAAAAGACAATGATATATATTGTGAAAGTTATGAAATGAATGAAGATAGTATAACATTTACATGTATAATAAATGGTTCCAAAGAAGAAATATTTATACCTACAGTAGGAGAACACAATATATACAATGCAATGGCAGCAGTTTTAGTTGGAATGAGTTTAAATATTTCACTAGATAAGATAAAAGAAGGATTAAAAAACTTCAAAGCTACAAAAATGAGACTAGACATAATAAAAAATGAAAATCTAACAATTATAAATGATGCATATAATGCTAGTCCAGATTCTATGAAAGCAGCTCTAAAAATATTAGGAAGATATAATCAAAGAAGAGTAGCTATACTTGGAGATATGTTTGAAATGGGAGAACATGCAGAGTATGGACATAGATTAGTAGGAGAAGAAGCAGTTAAAAACACTGACTTATTAATAACTATAGGTAACGATTCAAAGTTTATAAAAGATGAAGCAGTAAAGTTAGGATTTAATAGCCAAAATGCATATCATTTTGAAACTAAAGAAGAAGCTATAAGTAAAATAGATAGCTTAGTAAATAAAGAAGATGTAGTTTTAGTTAAAGCATCTAGAGGTATGAAATTAGAAGAAATAGTAGAACATCTTAATAAGTAAATTAACAAAAGAAATAGCCAGCAAGGGAGAGGAGATATATTATGTTAGGAATAACAGAACTTACGTATACATCATTGATTTCGTTTCTAATAGTAATAATATTAGGACCAATTTTTATACCAATGTTAACAAAATTTAAGTTTGGGCAGACTGTTAGAGATGATGGTCCACAAACACATTTAGCAAAAAATGGAACACCTACTATGGGTGGAATATTAATGATGGTAGCAATATTAATAACAGGGCTTACTAGAAGTCAAATTGGAAATGATTTAATAATAGGTCTTATATCAATAATAGGATTTGGTATGGTAGGATTTTTAGATGACTTTATAATAATAAAGAAAAGAAGATCTTTAGGTTTAAAGCCTTGGCAAAAAATAGTGCTTCAATTTGCACTTGCTATATATATATCATACTATCAATATAGTGCATCGCCAAGTGCAGCACAACTTATAATACCATTTACAGATGCATATATAAACTTAGGACCATTATACGTGCCTATAATGACATTTATAATAATAGGTATAGTAAATGCAGTAAACTTAACTGACGGGTTAGATGGATTAGCATCAGGAATAACTTTAATAGTTTCAATATTCTTTATGTTACTTGCATCATACACTACAGTTGCAAATCCTGATGTTGCAGTATTAGCAGCAGCTACAGTAGGAGCATGTTTAGGATTTTTAGGATTTAACTCATACCCAGCTAGAATATTTATGGGTGATACTGGTTCTATGGCATTAGGTGGAGCAGTTGCGGCATTTGCAGTGTTAACTAATTCAATATTATTAATACCATTAGTTGGAGGAGTATACTTTGCAGAAGCATTATCAGTAATACTTCAAGTAGGATCTTTCAAACTAAGAGGAAAAAGAATATTCAAAATGGCTCCTATACATCACCACTTCGAGCAATGTGGATGGCCTGAAACTAGAGTGGTATTTACATTCTGGATAGTTACTGTAGTTTTAGCATGGATAGGAATAATAGCAATATTCTAATTATGGGGGTAATAAAATGAACCTTAATGGAAAAAAAGTTCTATTAGTAGGACTTGCAAAAACTGGTATATCAACAATAAAGCATTTAAATAAATTAGGTGCTAATATAATAGTAAATGATATAAAAGAAAAAGAAAAATTAGAAGATATATTAAACGAATTAAAAGACTTAAACAATATAGAATATATCTTAGGATATCATCCAGAAAACATAGATGATATAGAATTAGTAGTGGTATCTCCTGGGGTTCCACTAGATTTACCATTTATACTAAAGATAAAAGAAAAAAATATAGAACTAATTGGAGAAGTAGAATTAGCTTATAGACTATCTACTAATAATCCAGTATTTATAGGTATAACAGGAACAAATGGAAAAACTACTACAACAAGTTTAGTAGGAGAAATATTTAAAGCTAATAGTAATGATACATATATAGTTGGAAATATAGGTAATCCTGTTATAGATACTGTAGAAGTTACTACTAAAGATTCTGTATTAGTAACAGAACTAAGTAGTTTCCAATTAGAAAGTATAGATACTTTTAAACCACGTGTTAGTGCTATACTAAACTTTACAGAAGACCATTTAAATAGACATCATACTATGGAAAATTATATAGAAGCTAAAGCTAGAGTGTTCAAAAATCAAGATAGTGAAGACTTCTGTATATTAAACTATGATGATGAAAATGTAAGAGCATTAGAAGAAAAAGTTAAAGCTAAGAAAATATTCTTCTCGAGAACTAAAGAATTAAAAGAAGGAATATTCTTAGATAAGAATAACAATATAGTTATAAGATTAGATAAAGAAATAGTACTTTTAAACAAAGATGAACTAAGTTTACCAGGAAATCATAACTTAGAAAACTGTATGGCAGCAGCAATGATTGCATATGTTCTAAAAGTTGACATAGAAGTTATAAGAGAAGTATTAAAAACATTTAAAGCAGTAGAACATAGACAAGAATATGTTAAAACGCTAAATGGAGTAATATTTGTAAATGACTCTAAAGCTACTAATCCAGATTCATCTATAAAAGCAGTACAGTCTTACAAAGACCCTATAATATTAATAGCAGGTGGTATGGATAAGAAAAGTACTTTTGATGAATTTTTAGAAGTAGCTAAAGAAAATGTAAAAGCATTAGTTCTTTTAGGGGAAACAGCAAATTTAATAAAAGAATGTGCAATTAAAAAAGGATTTAAAGAAATATATCTAGTAAAAGATATGGAAGAAGCAGTTAATACATCTTATAAAATAGCAAAAGAAAAGGATGTAGTACTTCTTTCTCCTGCTTGTGCAAGCTGGGATATGTATAAGAGTTTTGAAGTAAGGGGTAATGACTTCAAGGATAATGTAAACAAATTAAAGTAACCTCTTAGTCTTGGGAATGGAGGTAAGTCTTTAATGACTAAGGAAGCTTTAAAAAAACAAATTGAAAAAAATGTTAAAACAGAGTTTGATAGTGTTATATTTTACACTACAATGACTTTAGTATTTATAGGAATCATCATGGTGTTTAGTGCGAGCTTTGTTCAATCCTCCTTTAAGCATCATGATGCTTATTATTTTCTAAAGAGAAATGTAATTTATGCAATACTAGGATTTATTTGTATGATTACTATTTCAAATATAGATTATAAGGTATGGAAGAGAAATACAAAGCCTATAGGTATAGTAGCTATAATACTACTTATATTAGTGCTTACTCCACTTGGAATAAAAGCAAATGGAGCTAGAAGATGGTTAGGGGTAGGTGCATTTACAATACAACCTGCTGAAATAGCTAAATTTGCAACTATAATAATTACAGCTAAATTAATAGAGAAAAAATATGAAAATATAAAGTCTTTTAGAAAAGGGCTTATACCACTAATGCTAGTACCAATTTTATTTTTTACACTTATAATGGGTCAACCAAACATGTCAACAGCAGGAACTATAATATTAGTAACATTTGTTATGGTGTTTGTGGCAGGGATGAGTATGAAAATAGTTGGATTTATGTTTGGAAGTGGTATTGCATTATTCTTAGCACTTGGATTAACTTCAGAGTATAGATTAAAGCGTATATTATCATTTCTAGACCCATTTCAAGACCCATTAGGTAATGGGTATCAAGTCATTCAAGGGCTCTATGCACTAGGCTCTGGAGGGCTATTTGGCATGGGATTAGGAAAGAGCCAACAAAAGTGGTTTTACATACCAGAACCCCAAAATGATTTTATATTTGCTATAATAGGAGAAGAACTAGGTCTTATAGGTTGTGCAGTAGTTATAATGTTATTTGTTATACTAGTGTATAGATGCGTAAGAATAGCATTAAAATGTGACAATATATTTTCTTGTATGGTAGTTATAGGAATTGGTGCACAAATAGGAATACAAGCAGCTTTAAATATTGCTGTAGCAACATCATCAATGCCAGTTACAGGAGTTGCATTACCATTTATAAGTTATGGGGGTACTTCCCTTATAATATTTATGAGTGCTATAGGAATAGTCCTAAATATCTCAAAACATGTCAAAATTAATTAACAGGAGAGGATAAAATGAGAGTTTTATTATCAGGTGGTGGAACTGGAGGACACGTTTACCCAGCCATAGCCATAGCAAATAAAATAAAAGAGGAGCATCCAGAAGCAGAAATACTTTTTGTAGGAACTCAAAAAGGTATAGAATCAGAAATAGTGCCTAAATATGGATATAGATTAGAAACAGTAACAGTACAAGGATTTAAAAGAAAAATTGATTTAGATAATGTAAAACGAATATTTAAGTTATTTAAAGGATTAGAACAATCAAGAAGGGTTGTTAAAAAATTTAAACCAGATGTTGTAATAGGAACTGGTGGATATGTAAGTGGTCCAGTTTTATTTAATTCAGCAATAAACAAGGTTCCAACAGTAGTACACGAACAAAACTCTTTCCCTGGTGTTACTAATAAAATACTTTCTAAGATGGTTACAAAAGTATTAACAAGCTTTGAAGATTCTCATCAAAGATTCCCTGAAGATAGTAGAGGGAAATTAACACTTACAGGAAACCCAGTAAGAAAAGAAATATTAAATGCTAGAAAAAATATAGCGAGAAGAAATTTAGGAATAACTGAAGATAAGAAAATGGTACTTTGCTACGGAGGTAGTGGAGGAAGTGAAGATATAAACAATGCAATGAGATTAGTTATAGATAATATGGTAAAAGAAGACGTAGCATTTATATTTGCTACAGGAAAGTATTACTATGAAGAATTCTCTCAAACTATAAATCACTTAAACTTAAAGCCATACCAAAAAGTAGTACCATATTTAGAAGATATGGCAAATGCATTAGCAGCAAGTGATTTAGTTATAGGAAGTGCAGGGGCTATATCTTTAGCTGAAATAACAGCACTTGGAAAACCATCAATAATTATACCAAAAGCATATACAGCCGAAAATCATCAAGAGTATAATGCTAAAAGTATAGAAAATCAAGGTGCTGGAATAGCAATACTTGAAAAAGATTTAACTCCTGAAAAATTAAATGAAACAGTATTTAGACTTTTAGGAGATAAAGAAAAATTAATAGATATGGCAAATGCAAGTAAGGAAATAGGAAAGCCTGAAGCTATTGAAATAATATATGATGAAATACTAAAAATATATAATGATAACAACAAGCAAAAATCACCATCTAAAAAAGAAAATAAAAAGATAAAAACAAATAATCAAGCAGAAGAAGCACAAAATATTTGTAATAAAGATATAGAACAAGAACAACCAAAAGTAATTGGAATAAAGAAAAAGTAACATATATCCCCTCTAGTACATAATATTTAAATTATAGACCTTATGATTTAATATACAGCACTAGGGGGGATAATTTTGTCTAAGTATATAATTAAAGGTGGCAACAAAATAGAAGGAAAGCTTAATATAAGGGGAGCTAAAAATGCTATATTACCAATAATGGCAGCCACCATACTTAATGAAAGTGTGAGTATTATCCATAATGTACCTGATATATCAGATGTGCATTTTATGATAAAAATATTAGAAAGCATTGGATGTAAAGTCAGTTATAGCGATGGTACACTTATTGTAGATAGCTCTTTTGCTGACCAAGTGGAAATAGAAGAGTGCTACGTTAGAAAAATGAGATCTTCTATAATTATAATGGGAGCAATGATTGGTAGATTTGATTATACTAAAATAAGTTACCCAGGAGGATGTGCAATTGGTTCAAGGCCAATAGATTTACACCTTAAAGCTTTAAAAGAATTAGGTATAAGGATAGAAGAAGACGAAGGTTTTATAAAGTGTTATAAAGATAATTTAGAAGGAAATATAATAAACTTTGAATTTCCAAGCGTTGGAGCTACTGAAAATGCAATTCTAGCTGCAGTTAAAGCAACAGGAATAACCAAAATATATAATGCAGCTAGAGAACCTGAAATAGAAGATTTACAAAATTTTCTAAATAAAATGGGTGCAAAAGTAAAAGGAGCTGGAACTAATTATATAGAAATTGAAGGTGTAAGAAAACTTCGTAAAGTAGAACATGATGTCATACCAGATAGAATAGCAATAGGAACATATATGATAGCATCAGCATTAACTAGTGGTAAACTTGAAGTAGATAATGTAGTAATATCACATATGGAACCTATAAGTGATAAGCTAAGAAGTGCAGGATGTGAAATAGAGTATAAAAATGGTGGATTATTACTTAAACCACCAAGTAAAATCAAATCCATAGATTTAGTTAGGACTTCACCTCATCCAGGATTTCCAACAGATATGCAAGCTCAACTTATGACATTTATGACCCTTTCGGATGGGATAAGTGTATTTCATGAGACTATTTTTGAAAATAGGTTTATGCATTGTGCTGAATTAAGTAGGTTAGGAGCTAATATAAAATATATAACAGAAAATATATGTATGATAAAGGGTGTAGAAAAGTTAAGAAGTGCCAAGGTTAAATCTCCAGACTTAAGAGGAGGAGCAGCTTTAGTACTAGCAGCATTAACTATTCCACAGGAAACAGAAATAAGCAATATATATCATATTGAGAGAGGTTATGAAAATATAGAAAATATATTAAGAGGATTAGGTGCAGATGTATTAAAAATAGAGGAAATATAAAAATAAAAGGCTTTTAAGCCTTTTTTTCATGAAGATTATATTGTATAAAGGATAAATTATATTATTAGTTGTATTAATATTATATAAGATTTTTAAGGAGATATATTTTATGAAAAGATTAAAAAAGGGAGCTTTAATAAATATTTTTATATTAATATTAATAATTATAGTACTTTTATACACATTACTTAATAGCAATGTTTTCAATAGTAATAAAATAAAAATTGAAGGAAATGACAAAATTTCAAAGGACTATATAATTAAAAGTTTAGATTTAAGAGAAGATAAAAATATATTTATGTATAACTTAAAAGATATGGAAAAAGAACTTAAGGAAAATAAATATATAGAAGATGTAAAGTTAAAAAGGGAATTTCCAAATAAACTAAATATAATAATTATAGAAAAAGAAATAGCAGGAATAATTCAAAGTGATGATTTAAAATGCTATATTGATAATAAATGTGAGTTTATTGATAAAGTTAAGAAAGATGAAGAAATAGATAATTATCTTATGATAGATATTGGATATAAGTTAGATAAGAACAATAATATAAAGTTTAAAAAAGAAAAACATAAAAATAATTTATTAAAAGTATTAAAAAACATAAAGAGTTTAACTTTATATAAAAAAATAAATAAAGTTAAAATAGAAGAAGATTATATAAGGATGTACACTCCAAAAGGTCTAGAAATTGTATTTTTAAACAATAAAAATATAGAAGATAATATGAAAAAGACAGAAGCAATATTAATAGATTTACAAAGTAGAAAAATAAGCAAAGGAACAGTTGATTTTACACAGGGAAAAAATCCAATTTACATGCCATAGGTAAGGGTGATTTTATTAAAAATAAGATATAAGAATATAATCATTCGTAGTATACAATTAAAGGTTATGAATGAGGAAAATAACATAACAATAAATTCCTGTAAAAAATATAAACAAAAAGTATTAAAAAACTTGAAAAATATAAGTGTTTCAAAGTAAAATAAAGAGGGTAAGCATTTATGATATGGATATTAAGAAGATTAATCTTAGGTATAGTAGATTAAAATTATATATCGTTTACTTATCCTATGTATTATTTACTATATATCTGTATAGATACTTATAAGTAAGGATTCTATATTTGGTGCAATAAAGTCTTGGTTTTAAGGTAAATATGTCGCTAAACTAGTGTTTAGGTCGAGATTATATGACAACTTATAAGTTATTAGAAGACATATTGTTACAAATTTAAGAAATAAAAAAAGAGGAAATTGAATGTTTTTGTGGAATAACTTAGTTAATTATTAACAAAAACAAGAATTAAATGATATAATTAATACATACATTTACTTATAATCATAAAATAAGGAGGTTACGCGATGCTAAACTTTGACGTTGAAACAGATGGACTTGCACAAATCAAAGTAATAGGTGCAGGTGGCGGTGGAAACAATGCTGTTAATAGAATGGTTGAAGCACAGCTTCAAGGTGTTGAATTTATAGCTGTTAATACTGACAAACAAGCTTTACTTACATCAAAAGCAGAATATAAGATTCAAATAGGTGAAAAATTAACAAGAGGACTTGGAGCGGGAGCAAATCCTGAAGTAGGAAAAAGAGCCGCTGAAGAAAGTAAGGATGAAATAGTAAAGGTACTTCAAGGTGCTGATATGGTATTCGTTACAGCTGGTATGGGTGGAGGAACAGGAACAGGTGCTGCTCCAGTTATAGCTCAACTTGCTAAAGAAATGGGAATACTTACAGTAGGAGTAGTTACAAAGCCATTCTTATTTGAAGGTAAAGTAAGAATGAAAAATGCAGAAAATGGTATAGCTGAATTAAAGTCAAAGGTTGATACATTAATAACTATACCTAATGATAGACTTTTACAAATAGTACAAAAGAATACATCTATGCTAGACGCATTCTCTATAGCAGATGACGTATTAAAGCAAGGTATACAATCTATATCTGATTTAATAGCTGTACCAGGACTTATAAACTTAGACTTTGCTGACGTTACTTCTGTAATGAAAGAACAAGGACTAGCTCACATGGGTCTAGGAAGTGCTTCAGGTGAAAATAGAGCTATAGAAGCAGCTAGACTAGCTATACAATCACCACTTCTTGAAACATCAATAAGAGGTGCTAGAGGAGTTTTACTTAATATAACAGGAGGACCTAACTTAGGATTACTTGAAATAAATGAAGCATCGACTTTAGTTAATGAGTCATGTGACCCAGAAGCAAACATAATATTCGGGGCATCTATAAGAGAAGACCTAGGTGAAGAAATAATGATAACTGTTATAGCAACTGGTTTTGATGAAAATAATCATGACTTAGGTTACAAGATAGCTGAAAAACCAAAAGCTACTTCAAGACCTACTTTAAATACACAGCCAACACAACCAGCACCACAAATGCAAAAAACATCAATAATAGAAGAGAAAGAAGAGATCATAGCTCCAAAAGAAGAACCTAAAAGAGCTAGCTTTATGGAAGATGATGAAATGGAGATACCAACTTTCTTAAGAAGAAGAAGATAAAGAAGTCTAAATGACTTCTTTTTTTATGTATAAAAAATTTATATTAAGCATAAATTTGATTGAAAATTATATATAAGATATATAAATGAGCCTATAAATGTAAAAAAATTTTATAAACTGATGATATTGGTGGATATATGAAAAAAGCGAAATTTTTTATATAAAAAATTAGTTATTATACTTTTAAGAATAAAAATTAATAACTTTGAATAAATATTAGTATAGAGAATAACAAAGTTAATTAAATAAAAACAATATAACAATACTATATAAATATTAAATAGAAAAGAAAGCAGAATGCTTTCTTTTTTTGTGAATTTTTACACTAAAATAAATGGGTTTCGACCATTAAAAATGACATAAAATTATAAACTATCTAACTTATAATATACACAAAGGTTAAAGGAGGTTAGCTTAATGTATATAGAGTACTACATTATAGAAAACCTATTAATAAATTATATTATTATAAGTTGTACATCTATACTAACAAAAAAATATAATAACAATAAAAAAAAATGGATATGTGCATCTGTAGGTACATTATATTCAATTGCGTATATTTTTCCACAACTAGATATATTATTTACGCTACCACTCAAGATTATTATCATAGGACTAATAACATTATTTTTATTTGATTATAAAAACAAAAAAGAATACTTTAGAGTATTGTTGGTATTTTTATTAGTTAATATATTTATTTCTGGAACTACATTTTTTATAATTTATTTCACAGGTATAAGTCATTTAAAAATATCATTTTTAATCATTTGTGCATATATAAGTTGTGAACTTTTAAAATATATCTATAATGATATAAGTTTAATGAGGCAAATAAAGGAGAGTACAAAAGAAATTGAAATAACATTGCTTAATAAGACATGTAGTTGTAGGGCATTATTAGATACAGGAAATTTATTAAAAGATCCTTTAAGTAATAATGACATAGTAATAGTAAAATCCAAAGCTTTAAGAAATATAATTCCAAGCTATCTCTATAATTATGAATATGATGATATAGATATAGTTGAGATTGAAAGTATAATAGATAATTTAGAAAGTGATATTGCATCTAGAGTAAGGGTTATACCGTATAAGCATGGAGGAAGTAGTAAAAATAATATAATGTTTGGTATAAAAGCTGATTATATAGAAATTGATAAAACTAAAATAGGTAATATCGTAGTTGGAATATCAGATTTTGATGATGATAAGTACAATGCTATACTAAATCCTAGTATATTATCGTAAATAAAACAAACAAAAGGGGGAGGTTATTATGAAGTCATTAATTGTAAAGTTATCTATCAGAATTAAGGAAGTACTAATTAAATTTAAAATTTTTAAACCAAAAGGTGTGTATTACATGGGGGGCGTAAATGTATTACCACCACCATTAAATTCAGATGAAGAAAGTGAACTATTACAAAGGTTAGAAAAAGATGAAGAAGTAAAAACAATTTTAATAGAGAGAAATCTAAGATTAGTAGTATACATATCTAGAAAATTTGAAAATACTGGAATTGATATTGAGGATTTAATATCAATTGGTACTATAGGTCTTATTAAAGCTGTAAATACATTTAAGTTAAATAAAAATATTAAATTAGCTACTTATGCATCAAGATGTATTGAAAATGAAATCCTAATGTATCTTAGAAAAAATAATAAAAAGAAGGTAGAAGTATCTTTTGATGAACCTTTAAATATAGATTTAGATGGAAATGAACTACTACTTTCAGATGTATTAGGAACAGAAAATGATGAAATCTATAAAATAATAGAAGAAGAGATAGATAAAGATTTACTAGTTATGGCTTTAGATAGATTATCAGATAGAGAAAAGCAAATTATGGAATTAAGATTTGGGTTAATAAATAGGGGAAGGGAGAAAACTCAAAAAGAAGTAGCTAATATACTTGGAATATCTCAATCTTATATATCTAGATTAGAAAAAAAAATAATATCAAGATTAAAAAAGGAAATGAAAAAATTTATATAATTATCTCTTAAAAGTATAAAAAAATATGATGTGTAAATAATTTCATATAGATAAAACTTTTAAGAGAGGACTGAAATTTATGCAAATTAATAAAGTTGAAATCTGTGGTGTAAATACATCTGAACTTCCAGTACTTAAAAATAATCAGATGACCGAACTTCTTCACAAGATAAAAGATGGAGATGAAGAAGCAAGACAGCAATTTGTAAGAGGGAATTTAAGACTAGTTTTAAGTGTAATACAAAAATTTAACAATAGAGGGGAGAACATAGACGATTTATTTCAAATTGGATGTATAGGACTTATAAAGGCTATTGATAACTTTGACTTAAGTCAAAATGTAAGATTCTCAACTTATGCAGTCCCTATGATTATAGGTGAGATAAGAAGATATTTAAGAGATAATAATCCAATAAGAGTAAGTAGGTCATTAAAAGATATTGCATATAAGGCCTTACAAGTAAGAGAAAGGCTTGTTAGATCAAATTCAAAGGAACCTACAGTATCTGAGATATCTAAGGAATTAGAACTACCTATTGAAGATGTTGTAATGGCATTAGATGCAATACAAGACCCTATATCATTATTTGATCCAGTTTATCAGGACAATGGAGATGCAATATTTGTTGTGGATCAAGTTCAAGATAAAAAAGATACTGATGAAAATTGGTTACAAGAAATTGCCTTAAAAGAAGCCATAAAAAAATTAAATAGTAGAGAAAGGTTAGTTTTAGACCTTAGGTTTTATAAAGGAAGAACTCAAATAGAAGTAGCTGATGAGATAGGTATATCTCAAGCACAAGTATCAAGAATAGAAAAAAACGCATTGAAAAATATGAGAAAATATATATAATATATAGTATAAGAGAAATCGTTGGTATATAATGCCAACGATTTTTCTTAGAACTGAGAAAACACTTTTAAACATTGGAAAAATTTTCTTAATATGTGATAAGAATAGGAGTTAGACCATGTTAACATCATCAATAGGGTATATGATCTTGCGTACATTTCCAGAAAGTATAGTAACTATATTTTGTGGAATGTTGCTTATGGGAATAAAATTAGATAACAAAGAAATATTAAAAAAAGGATTTTTATTAGGTGTGATAGTAATAGCAATAAGATCTTTACCTATAAATTTTGGAGTACATACAATATTATCTATGATAGCTTTAGGTATAATGTTATACAAAATGTCAAAAGGTGATTTGTTAAGAGTAGTAATATCCACATGCTTATTTTTTATAGCTCTTGCCATGAGTGAAGGTATATATATTTTTATAGCAACAACTTTATTAAGTATACCAATAGAAATTTTAACTAATCAAGACGGACCTATTTCAGCTATAAGAACGTTACCATCGCTTTTGATAGCTATAGGAATTGTATTTTTACTAAAAAAATTGGTTATGGAAAATGTGAATCAATATATTAAGAGAGGATAATTATGGGGATAATAGAGGAGTTATCGTTAAAAACGTCGAATAAGTTAGGGAAGAAGCTTGATAAAAACAATGAAGAAATAGCAGTTATAAACTATGGTCTATTTACCATATTGCATACTAGTTTAGCAATAATTGTAACGATGGTAGTAGGCTTATTAACTAAAACCTTAATTGAAATTATGACAATATCTATAACATCTGCTATTTTAAAAAGGTACTCTGGAGGTGTGCATGCAACAA
Source organism: Romboutsia sp. 1001713B170131_170501_G6 (assembly GCF_015668195.1). Lineage (NCBI taxonomy): Bacteria > Bacillati > Bacillota > Clostridia > Peptostreptococcales > Peptostreptococcaceae > Romboutsia > Romboutsia sp. 1001713B170131_170501_G6. The sequence continues at coordinate 477,518 of NZ_JADPFC010000002.1, read as the reverse complement.
GTCCAGAAAGATGTACTTTAATAGGAGTTATATTAGCATATATACTATCTTATATATCAATAAGTATAATGGATATTGATATGAGTATTACTATATTAATGATAATATTTATAATAGGATTTTCTTATTATATTTTATATAAAAAATGTCCAGTACCATCAAAGAATAAACCTTTGAAAAAAGAAAGTACTAGAAAAAAATTAAGAAAAAAAGCTTTTAATTTAATTAATATATATGTAGTTTTAATTATAATATTACTTAGTATATATTTAATAAATAATGTTACAATTGCAAAAAGTATAGCCTTATCAATGGTACTGGGAATAGGACTTCAAGTGTTTGTATTAACTAGCCTAGGGGGCAAGCTTATTAATTTGTTAGATAATCTTTTTAATATAAATAAGTTTTTATCTAAAAATATATCTTAAATATATTTAAGAAAAAATAAAATATAAGGGGGAAATAAGATGGATTTCTTATTAGGTTCAGTATCTGATTTATTAACTAAAGTTGCAGAAGGAGCATCAACATATTGTATGCTTATATTCTTTGAACCGGAAGTACCAAAGTCATTAAGAGAAGAATAATAAAAAATCATGAGGATTTATTCCTCATGATTTTAATTTAATAAAGACAGTTCTAGGTGAAATCTATGCAAAATTTTGATAAAAAAAGAAATAAAAAAGTTTTTGAGATAATAGTTATACTAAAAGTTATATACGTTATATCGTGCTTATTAGCTATAGCAAGTTTTGTAACTTTTGAAGAACAAGCAAAGGATGCTATAACTATTACAATATCAATAAGTATAATATTAACAATTTTAATGGGTTACTTTTTATGGATATCTATTTATTCTAAAAATAGAATAGATAAATCTCCTAAATTTTTAGATTACTTAGAAACATCTATACTAATAGGAATGTTTATACTAGTAGTATTTTATACAGGAAAAGGAGAAAGTGGATATAAATTACTTAGTATATTTATAGTTATAATATCATCAATACAATTTGGAAAAAACTATGGTGCTTCAGCGTCTATTATTCAAATAGTAGCAATACTAGTTATTAGTATAATGTTTACAAGTGAAGATAAAGAAATGTTAAGATTATATTTTGAAAGAGATTTAGTCCTTAGTGCAGCCTTATTTGTTATAGCTATTATACTAGGTATGTATGTTGATACAGAAAGAGAACATAGTAAGGAGTTAAGAGAATTAGCAAATAAAGACGAACTAACTGGATTATATAATCATAGGTATTTTCAAGAATATCTTAATAATACACTAATAGAAGCAGATAAAAATAATAAAGAAGTTTCTTTATTATTTATGGATATAGATTATTTTAAAAATTATAATGATGTAAATGGGCATCAAGCTGGAGATTTATTACTTGAAAAGATCGGAAAAATATTAAATGCAAGTATGAGGGAAAATGATATAGTAGCAAGGTATGGTGGGGAAGAATTTGCAGCAGTACTCCCTGATACAACAGAAGAAGATGCTATAAAAATTGGTGAAGATATAAGAAATGCAATACAACAAACTAAGTTTGAAGGTCAAGAAAATCAACCAAACAAAAATATTACCATATCAATAGGTGTCTCATCTTATCCAAATAGAGCTATTAATAAACATCAGCTTATAAACACAGCAGATGATGCATTATATAGAGCAAAATCTTTTAATAAAAATAGAGTAGAGTCATACCATAGTATATTATATGACTTATGTAGAGAAATAAATATACCAGAAGAAACAATAAAATCATTAAAAACATTTATAAATATGATAAATATAAAGGATAGATATACATATGGCCATACAGAAAGGGTAGTTATTTATTGCAAGTGGTTTGCGCAGTCTATGGGATTAAGTGAACACGACCAAGTACAAATACAGATAGCAGCATATTTACATGACATTGGTAAGCTAGAAATTCCTGAAGAAGTTTTAAATAAAAAAGGTAGACTTACAGATGAAGAATTTAATATGCTCAGAAATCATCCTCAAGCAGGAGTTGATCTTATACACCATATAGCACCACTAAAGGATTTTAGATCTATAATAAGACACCATCATGAAAGGTATGATGGTAAAGGTTATCCAGATAAACTTCAAAAAGATGAGATTCCGTATTTGGCAAGAATGATTACCATTGCAGATAGTTTTGATGCAATGACATCTAATAGACCATATAATACAAGAAAGAGCCATGAAGAAGGAATACAAGAACTGAGAGCTAATGCCGGTACTCAATTTGACCCATATTTAGTTGAGAAATTTATAGAGATGTTAGAAAAATATAAAGATAATTTTTAAAAAATAACCTATAAAGGTTATTTTTTTTTGTACAAGTACATATTTATTTTTGTAAGGGAGGGGATTATAATGTTAAGAGTATCTGATATAATGGAAAAGGAAATCATAAACATTAAAAATGGAAAAAGAATGGGATTTATAACTGATATAAATTTAGATATAAATGAGGGAAAAGTAATGTCTTTTACAGTTAGTGGAGATGGAGGAAGAAGTCTGTTTTCAAGAGGTGATGAAGGACAAGTTATATTTTTTAATGATATACTAAAGATAGGTTGTGATACTATAATAGTAAATATAGGTTCAGAACTTAATATAGACGATTTTAATATATAGCAAACAAAGGAGGATATAGATATGCAATGCCCTTACTGCAACTATAAAGAATCTAAAGTAGTAGATTCAAGACATACAGACAGAAAGTCTATAAGAAGAAGAAGAGAGTGTGAATCTTGTAAAAAAAGGTTTACTACTTATGAAAAAATAGAGATGACGCCTGTAATGGTAGTTAAAAAAGATAATAATAGAGAATATTTTGATAGAGAGAAGTTAAAAAGTGGAATATTAAAGTCTTGTGAAAAAAGACCTGTATCAATAGAACAAATAGATGACATAGTGTACTATATAGAAAATGAAATAAATAAGCTTTACATATCTGAAATAGAAACCAGGGAAATTGGAGAAATGGTAATGGATAAACTAAAAGAGGTTGATGAAGTAGCTTACGTTAGATTTGCATCTGTATATAGACAATTCAAAGATATAAATACTTTTGTAGCAGAGCTAAAAAATATATTAACAGAGAAAGGTAACTAGCATGGAAAAATTCATAAGAGTAAATGAAATAGAGAAAAATTTAGACTTTGTAAACTTAGCTGTAACTCTTAAAAATGTAGATGCAAAGTCAAAAGATGATATGTTAACTGTTTGTAAAAAAGGAAATTTTAATTTTAAAAACTTAACAAGTAATGTTCAAATACATTCAGATATAGTTAATGTAGTCGAAAAATGTGATATAGGATTAAAAAAGGATGGAGATGCACTTATAACAAACTTAACAAATACTCCCCTATTAATATTTACAGCAGATTGTGTTCCAATAGCTTTAATAGACAAGAAAAATAAAGCTATTGGACTTATCCATGCTGGATGGAGAGGAACTTATTCAAAAATAGTTAAAAATACTATAGATAAAATGATAGAAAAATATAACACTAATCCAGAAGATATAGTAAGTGTTATAGGTCCATCTATAGGTAGATGTTGTTATGAAGTATCAGAAGAGCTTATAGAAAAATTTAACACAATTCTTACAAACAAAGATGAAAAATTTTATATAATAAAAGAAGGGAAGTATCATCTAGATTTATGGAATGTCAATGAACAAATATTAAAAGAATGTAATGTTAAAAAAGAAAACATAATAAACTTAAATATTTGCACAAGTTGTGAAAGTGATAGATTCCATTCTTACAGAAAACATGATAAAACAAATGAAAGAATAGGTATGATACTAGAGATAAAATAAAGAGGTGAATTAATACCATGAAAGTAAAAGTACTTGTTATAGATGATGAAATACATATAGTAGAGCTTTTAAAGTTCAATTTAGAAATGTCAAACTATGAAGTTGACTATGCATACGACGGAATAGATGGATATATAAAGGCAAGAGAATTAAAGCCTGATTTAATATTATTAGACTGGATGTTACCTAATATAAGTGGTATTGATGTACTTAAAAAGATAAGAAGTGATAAAGAATTAGCTAACACACCAGTTATAATGCTTACTGCTAAAAATATGGAAAATGATAAAGTAGAAGGGCTTGAATTTGGTGCCGATGATTATATGACAAAGCCATTTAGTGTAAAAGAACTACTTGCTAGAATAGGTACTGTACTTAGGAGGTGTAATATAAAAGTAAAGACTAAAGAATCTACATTATCTACGGGAGACCTAAAAGTTGATTTAAGTAAACATGAGGTGTATAAAGGAAGCGAAAAAATAGAACTTACTCTTAAAGAATTTGAGTTATTAAAACTTTTACTAGAAAATAAAGGAAAAGTTCTTTCTAGAAATTATTTACTAGATAAAATATGGGGATATGAGTATTATGGGGAGACAAGAACAGTAGATGTTCATATAAGATATCTTAGAAAGAAAATTGAAAGTGAAAATGATTCGGACAAGTATATTCAGACAATTAGAGGAGTTGGATATAAAATTGATTAAAATATAACTTAGGAGATAACAACATGGAACAGTTAAGTACATTTGGGTATTCTATTTTATTAATATCTATAATAATCTCTATATTGTCAATACGATATACTTTAAGATTAAGAAAGTATTTAGAAGAATTTATATATGTTTCTAAAAAAATAAGTAATAAAGAATTTCATTCTAGAATAAGTAGTACAGCTAAAGGTGATTTAGGTGAACTAAGCAAAAACTTTAATGAAATGATAGAAATAATGGATAAAACTATAAGTGATTTAGACTATAGCAATTTACAAAAAACTTCTATACTAAAAAGTATATCTCATGGAATTTTAGCTATAGATATAGATGGAAATATAATGCTTATAAATGAAGAAGCTAAAAGAATGTTAAAATGTGATAATGGTATATTGGTAGAAGGAAAAAATATAAAAAATGTAATAAAAGAAGAAAAATTATTAGAAGAAATAAATACTTTTAAAGGTTGGAAGCAAAATAAAACTGATGAACTAAAAATTAATGATGATTTAGTATATAAGGTTAGTATAGATCCAATATATCTTGAAAGTATAAAGCACATAATAATAGGTTCTATAATAAACATACAAGATATAACTGAAAAAGTTAAATTAGAACATATGAGAAGTGATTTTGTAGCAAATGTTAGCCATGAATTAAAAACTCCTTTAACATCAATAAGTGGATTTGTTGAAACTCTAAGGCTAAATGAAAATATTGATGTACAAACTAGAAATCGATTTTTAAGTATAATCGAAACTGAATCAGATAGATTAAAAAGATTGATTGATGATATATTATTACTTTCATTTATTGAAAATAATGAAAAGATAGTTTATGAAGGTGTATCTTTATATAATGTCTTTTTAGAAGTATATGAAATGACTAATTATATAGCAAAATCTAAAAATATAAACTTAACTTATGAATTTGATGATAAATCAATTGTAGTATTTGCAAATAGAGATTATATAAAACAAGTATTTTTAAATCTAATAGATAATGCTATAAAGTATACTCCAGAAAATCAAGGTAAGACAGTAAAGGTAACTGTAGGTACAAAACAAGATAAAATTATAATAAAAGTAAAAGATGAAGGTATAGGTATACCTAAAGAAGATATAAATCGTATATTTGAGAGATTTTATAGAGTTGATAAAGCAAGAAGTAAAGAAGTAGGCGGTACAGGTTTAGGTCTTGCTATAATAAAGCATATAGTTAAGTCTTTAGGCGGAACAATAGAAGTAAAAAGTGAATTAAGAAATGGTAGTGAATTCATAGTTAATATACCTGAGAAAATTTCCTTTAAATAAAGGAAATTTTTTTTTATTTTTGCACAAACTATTATCATATCTTAAAATTAGGAACAATAGTTGTAAAAACAAAGGAGTTGATATGATGGAAGAGAGTGTATTAAGGGAAGGTGTTTTTAGACATTCGTTTATGGTAGCATCTATCCTAGGTATATTATGCAGAGCATTAGTTCTTAGGGTTGTAGATAAACAATATCCAAGAAGGCCTCAGGATTATCTAGAGCAAATAATAACATCAGCACTAGCTGCATTTTTAGGAGCAATAGCACTTCCGGCTCTTTTAGAAAATGAATTCTCTGCATTAACATTTTTTGCAATAGCAATACAACAATTTCAAGGCTTGGCAGAGCAAGAAAGAATAACCTTAAAAAATATTGACGAAGCAGAGATAGTGCCAAAAGGATCAGCTTATGTAGAAGAGATAGCTTCGACTTATGAATCTAGATGTTATATAAGTTTACTATCATCATTAATGGCATCAGGGTTATTTATACTATTTAATAACTATTTATTATATGGATTTTTAGTATCAACGATAGCAGCAGCTATAGGTGCTGGAATTATAGGTCTTATAATAAGAAGATATTTAAGAAGAGATAGTATAGCAGATGTGGCAGAAGTTAGAGAAGCTAAGATTCATTTTGATAAATCAGTGCTTAAAGTAAATGGAGTTTATATAAGTAATATAGGCTTAGAAGATACTAGAAATAGATATTTAAATGAAGGACTAGCAATAGAAATAATTCCTAAAAGCTTAGGTGATTTTGGCATAGTAAGTGATATAGGACAAAGACAAGCCATAATACATAATATATTTATCCATATGGGTGTAGATAAAGATGTAGATGAAAAAGACATATTAACTATATCAGAAACGGATTTTGATAAACGTTCAGTAGTAATACCTTTTATTCCAATAATGAAGGATATAGAAACTATGATTGAAATAGCAAGAAGTACTCCTATTATAGAAACAGCAAAAGGCAAAAATAGTGATTACAAAAAAACTTTATAAAAATAAAGAGGTGGTATTATGGATACAGCATTTGTAGTGGCCTTATCAATAGGTGTGCTATCTAGGTTAATAATGTTAAATGTAGATAAAAAACAATACCCTACACAACCAAACGTGCTTTTAACACAACTTGTGTTAGCATTTGTAGCTTCAGCATTAGGAGCATTAGTTGTTCCTGCTTTACTAGAGAAGTCATATACATCAATTACATTTTTATCATTGGCAGCAGAACAATTTAGAAAAGTAAGAGAAAGTAGAAGAAATACACTTCAAAACTTAGAAGATATTCAATTAGTTAAAAGAGGAAGTGCGTTTATAGAAGAAATAGCAAGGACATATGAAGTAAGAAATTATATGTGTATAGTAACATCTTTTTCAACTATATCTTTGTATCATTTTATGATAAAAGAATTTAATATATCTCAAAACAATAGCTTGCTTATAAGTGGGGTATTTGGACTTATATTAGCTATAATACTTAAAAAATTATTAAAAAGAAAGTCTATTAGTGACATAGCAGATGTTCGACAAGTAGAAATAAAATTTGTTGATGAATCAATTCTTCAAGTAGGAGATTTAAAGGGAATAACAAATGTAGGCCTTGAAAGTGATAGACAAAGATTTTTAGAAAATGGAATAGGTATAGAAATTATACCAAAAGACAACAATTATATAAATGCAAGTGTATTATATGATGCGGGACAAAGGCAAGCTATAGTATATAATATATATTCAAGAGTAGGACTTTTTAGAGACGATAATGAACCAGCATTTGTACCCCTTCCAAGAAGACATCCTCAGAAACAAAGTATAATGATAGCTTATATACCAATAGAGAGAGATGTAGAAAAAGTATTAGAGGCTGTTAGGTCTTGCCCAATATTATCTAGTTCAAAAGGTAGAAATCTATCTATTAATTATAAAATAGGCGAGAAAGGAAGTGTATAATATGGGAGAAAATATGGGTTTAACAGAATATACATTAGCAGTAATAACTACAGATAAAAACATGAAATTTGGTGGAGGATGTCCTATATTTTATGCAGAGGATGATAAAGAACTTCAACATAAAGCAATGCTTATGGCAAAGAGTGTTGGAGGAATGGTTCATGATATGACAAATGGAACATTAATCGTAGTTAAACATTAAAGGTACCTTTTAGGGTACCTTTTAACTTATTGCAAATATTGACTAATTTCAGCAAACCGTGGTATTATAAAACGATGTAATCATATGGAGAAAAGTGGTGAAAGTTCATGGAAGTAAATGTAAAGAAAATGAATAATGTAGTCAGCAAAGTTTATAATAATAGTATTGCAGAGGAACTAGGAATAGAGGTAGGAGACATACTTATTTCTATAAATGGCCAACCAATACAAGATATAATAGAATATAGATTTTTATTAAGTGATGAATACCTAGAAGTTGAGATACAAAAAATAAATGGTGAAATATATGTATATGAAATAGAAAAAGAATATGATGATGATTTAGGTATAGAGTTTTCTAACCCTATAATAGACAAAGCTAAAAGTTGTAGAAATAAATGTGTATTTTGCTTTATAGACCAACTGCCAAAAGGAATGAGAGAAACTCTTTACTTTAAAGATGATGATTCAAGATTATCATTTTTACAAGGTAACTTTGTAACTCTTACAAATATGAGTGAAGAAGATATAGATAAAATAATAAGATATAGAATAAGTCCAATAAATATATCAGTTCATACTACAAACCCAGAACTTAGACAGAAGATGATAAAAAATAAGTTTGCAGGTAAATTATATGATATAATGAAAAGATTAGCAGATGCACAGATACAAATGAACTGTCAAATAGTTTTATGTCCTGGATACAATGACAAAGAAGAATTAGAAAGAACCGTATCTGATTTAGCTAAATTATATCCATATGTAAATAGTGCAGCAGCAGTTCCAGTAGGTATAACTAAGCATAGAGATCATTTACCTAACTTAGAGATATTTAATGAGAAAACTGCAGCAGAGACTATAGAACAAGTTGAAAAACTACATGAAAAATATCTAAAGGAATTAGGAACGAGATTTATATTCCTATCAGATGAATTTTATATAATGGCTAATAAAAAATTATTAGACTATGATGAATATGAAGGATTTATACAATTTGAAAATGGAGTAGGAATGGTTAGTAAGCTTGAAAGAGAAATACAAGAACAACTAGCTACTTTATGCGAAGAAAAAATAAACACAAAAAAGAAAGTTTCTATAGCCACAGGGCATTCTGCATATGAATTTATATGTAAAATGGCAAAAGAAATAATGGATAAATGTCCTAATATGGAAATTAACGTTTATAAGATAATAAATAACTTCTTTGGAGAAACAATAACGGTTTCTGGGCTTATAACAGCTACAGATATAATGGATCAATTAAAAGGTATAGATTTAGGAGAGACTCTTTATATACCAAGAAGTATGCTAAAAGCAGATGAAGATATATTTTTAGATAATATAACTTTAGAAGAATTAAACAATAAAATGGGAATTGAAGTAATACCTTGTTTAAATGAAGGTAAAGACTTTGTTGATAAAATATTAAAGTAGAGAAGGGAGATTATTATGAGCAATAGCAATAATAGACCGATAGTTGCAGTAGTAGGAAGACCGAATGTTGGAAAATCAACATTATTTAATAAACTAGCAGGAAAAAGAATATCTATAGTAGAAGATACTCCAGGAGTAACTAGAGATAGAATATTTACTGAAGTTGAGTGGTTAGACAGATACTTCACATTAATAGACACAGGTGGTATAGAGCCAGATAATGGAGATATAATATTATCTAAGATGAGAAATCAAGCAATGCTTGCTATGGACATGGCTCACGTTATAATGTTTGTAGTTGATGGGAAGGCAGGACTTACAGCAGCAGATAAAGAAGTTGCACAAATACTTAGAAAGACTAGTAAACCAGTTATATTAGTAGTTAACAAAATAGATAATATAAATCAATTTGATAATATATATGATTTTTATGAATTAGGATTAGGAACTCCATTTGCAATATCTAGTGCTAATGGAATGGGACTTGGAGACTTACTAGATGAAGTAATAGCATTTTTCCCTAAAGGATTAAACACAGAGTATGACGAAGATATAATAAAGATAGCTATAACAGGAAAGCCTAATGCAGGAAAGAGTTCTATAGTCAACAAGATGTTAGGTGAAGAAAGAGTTATAGTAAGTCCAATAGCTGGAACTACTAGAGATGCTGTAGATACTTATCTAGAAAGAGATGGACAACAGTTCATGCTTATAGATACAGCAGGTATAAGAAAGAAAAGTAAGATATATGAAACAGTAGAAAAATACAGTGTTATAAGATCTATGGCAGCAGTAGATAGAGCAGATGTTGTAATGATAGTAATAGATGCAGCAGAAGGTATAACTGAACAAGATACAAAAGTTGCAGGTATAGCACATGATGAAGGTAAAGGATGTATATTTGTCGTTAATAAGTGGGACTTAATAGAAAAAGACAACAAGACTTTAGGAAATTACACAAAAGATATAAGAGAAAAATTCCCATTTATGATGTATGCACCAGTACTATTCGTTTCTGCTAAAACTAATCAAAGAATGAATAAAATATTAGAAACAGCTGAATTTGTGGCAAATGAAAATGCTAAGAGAGTGTCAACTTCAGCATTAAATGATGTAATAGGTGAAGCTGTAATGTTAAATCAGCCACCATCAGATAAAGGAAAGAGATTAAAAATATACTATGGTTCTCAGACAGGAGTTAAGCCACCTAAATTCACGCTATTTATAAATGACAAGCAATTAACTCACTTCTCATATCAAAGATATCTTGAAAATAAGATAAGAGAAAACTTTGGATTTGAAGGAACTCCTATACACTTTGAGTATAGAGAAAAAAGAAAGTAATAAAAAACCTAAGGGGGAATAGAATGCTTAACTATTTAATAATTTTTATAATTGCTTATCTTTTAGGAAATATATCAACATCATATATTATTGCTAGAAGATTAGCAGGAGTGGACATAAGAACTCAGGGTTCTGGTAATGCAGGTTCTACTAATGTACTTAGAACTCTTGGAAAAAAGGCAGGTCTTATGACATTTGTAGGAGACTTATTAAAAGGAATAATAGCCGTATTATTAGCAGGAATAATTGCTAAATATATTGGACTAGACCCACTTACAGCTAAGTATATAGCTGTTGTAGGAGTTGTTAGTGGCCATAACTGGCCAGCATTTTTAGGATTTAAAGGTGGAAAAGGAGTTGCTACATCTTTAGGTTCTATGATAGCAGTCAATCCTATAATGGCTCTAAGTTGCTTTTTAGTATTTTTAATAATAGTTTATATAACTAAATACGTATCACTAGGATCAGTACTTAGTATATCACTTTCTCCAGTAATAATGATATTTAGTCAAAATACAAAGGGTGTATTAGTTACATTATTTTTAACTCTATCAGTTATATATACTCATAGAGAAAACATAAAAAGACTTATAAATAAAACTGAAAGAAAAATTGGAGAAAAAAAATAAATATTAGCTAGGTGGTGTTTTTAATGAAAAAAGTATGTATTTTAGGAGCTGGAAGCTGGGGAAGTGCATTAGGTCTAGTACTAGCTAAAAAAGGCTATGAAGTAAGCATGTGGACTTTAAGTCAAGAACAAGCTGATAAAATAAATAAGACAAAAGAAAATATAGATTATTTACCTGGGGTTTTATTCCCAAATAATATAACACTTACAACATCTTTAGAAGAGGCAGTACTAAATAGTAAAATTATAGTATTAGCAGTACCTTCTCAAGCTATAAGAAGTGTTTCAAGTAACCTAAAGCCATTTGTAAAAGATGAACAAATAATAGTAGATGTTGCAAAAGGATTAGAAAGAGGAACTGGACTTAGACTATCAGAAGTTGTAGCTGAGGAGCTTCCAAATAATCCTTACGTGACTTTATCAGGTCCATCTCATGCAGAAGAAGTTGCAAGAGATATACCTACTACAGTAGTAGTTGCATCAGAAAATATAGAAGTGGCTCAAATAGTTCAAGATATGTTTATGACACCTAAATTTAGAGTGTATACTAATCCTGACGTAGTAGGAGTTGAACTTGGTGGGGCTCTTAAAAATATAATTGCATTTGGTGCTGGTATATGTGATGGCTTAGGGTATGGAGATAATGCAAAAGCTGCACTTATGACTAGAGGTATAAGAGAGATAGGAAGATTAGGCGTTAAGATGGGTGCTAATTTATCTACTTTCTCAGGACTATCAGGTATAGGTGACTTAATAGTTACTTGTACAAGTATGCATAGTAGAAATAGAAGAGCAGGAATTCTTATAGGGCAAGGAAAAAGTTTAGAAGAAACTCTTGCTGAAGTTAAAATGGTAGTAGAAGGTATAACTGCTACAGAAGTTGCTTATGATGTTTCTAAAAAGTTAGGAATAGATATGCCAATCACAAGTGCAATATATTCTGTACTTCACGAAAGTGCAAACCCAAATGAAGTAGTAGCAGATTTAATGATGAGAAATAAAACACATGAAATAGAAGAAGTAGTAGAAGATAAGCTAGGATTTTAATCCTAGCTTTTTTGTGCTTAAGGAAATTATGATACTTTAAAAACTATGGGTAACTGTTGCAGTTAAGCAATGCCAATCAGTTTGTAAAGCGTAAAAAAGACATTTTAAAGTGCTTCGCCGACACGTCGCTCAAGCAACGGACAAAGTCGTTGGCGATATGAAGTGTAGCGCCCACGCAGTGGCTTAAGCGAAGCGAATTTTTTGTTTTAGAAACTTAAAATATACAAGCATGATTTATATATAAATTTAGAAATTATTAGTAATAATAGGGGACAGATAAAAATATACTTTATTAAGAAACTATATGCAGGAGGGGGAAAATTAATGAATAACATATATGAAGACATAGCTAAGAGGACTCAAGGAGATATATATATAGGTGTAGTAGGTCCTGTTAGAACGGGTAAATCTACATTTATAAGAAAGTTTATGGAAAAATTAGTAATACCGAATATAGACAATGAGTTTAAAAAGGAAAGAACAAAGGATGAAATACCTCAAAGTGGTTCAGGTAAGACAATAATGACAGTAGAACCAAAATTTGTTCCAGCAGATGGAGTTGAAATAAAGGTTAGAGATACTGTAAATTTAAAAGTTAGAATGGTTGATTGCGTTGGGTACATAGTAGATGGAGCTTTAGGACATGAAGAAGATGGTAAACAAAGATTAGTATCAACACCATGGTCACAAGAAGCTATGACATTTGAGCAAGCAGCAGAGATAGGAACTAAAAAAGTTATAAGAGATCATTCAACATTAGGTATAGTAGTTATAACAGATGGTTCAGTAACAGGTATAGATAGAAAGAGTTATTTACAAGCAGAAGAAAGAGTTATAAATGAGTTAAAATCTTTAAATAAGCCTTTCGCTATTGTATTAAATACACTTGACCCGTACAGTGAAGATATAGAATTATTAAGATCTGAGCTAGAAGAAAAGTATGAAGCTCCTATAGTACCATTAAATGTATTAGCTATGGATGAAGAAGATATAGAGAGCGTTATGGAAACAGTACTTTATGATTTCCCATTAAATGAAATAAGAATAAATTTACCTCAATGGATAGAAGGATTAGAGAGAAATCATTGGATAAAGAATAATATAATATTTACATTAAAGCAAAGTATAGAAGAAATTGGAAAAATAAGAGATATAGATAGTATAGTAGCAGGATTTTCTGAGTTAGAATTCTTAGAAGATACATCAGTTGATAATGTTGAACTTGGAGAGGGTGTTATAAGTATCGACTTATCTGCTAAGCAAGATTTATTCTACAATGTACTAGAAGAAAAGAGTGGATTTAAGATAGATGGAGACCACCAACTACTTAGCTTAGTAACTAAGTTATCTAGGGTTAAAAATGAATATGATAAGATAGAATCTGCTTTAATAGATGCAAAAACAAAAGGCTATGGAGTTGTAGCCCCATCTTTAGAAGAGTTAAGTTTAGAAGAACCAGAAATAATAAAACAAGGAAAACAATATGGAGTTAAATTAAGAGCAAATGCACCTTCACTTCACATAATAAAAGCTGATATATCTACAGAGATAGCACCTATAGTTGGAAGTCAAAATCAAGGTGAAGAGATGATAAAATATATGCAAGAGGAATTTGAACAAAATCCTAATGAAATATGGTCATCAAATATGTTTGGAAAATCTCTACATGACTTAGTTAAGGAACAATTACAAAGCAAGTTATATACAATGCCTGAAGAAATAAGAGTTAAAATACAAAAAACTTTACAAAAGATAATAAATGAAGGAAGTAGTAATATAATAACTATATTATTATAAAATGCATTGATAAAAATTAGATAATTAATTAAGATAACATTTAAATGTAGGAAAGGTTAAAAGCCTTTCCTATTCTTATATAATTATATACTGAAGTTAAAATCATTATATAAGAATTTTCTAAATAGTCAGAAAATACTTGAAATTTAAGTAACAAATATCTAAAATTAATAATATAATCTATTAAATTTAAAAATTTTATAGATTATATATTAAATAAGGGGGTATGTTATGGAGCGTATTGTTTATGCAATAAATGATATTATTTGGAGTAACTGGCTAGTATTTTTGTGTTTAGGTTCAGGTATTTATTTTTCTTTTAGAACCAAATTCTCTCAAATAAGGCACCTTAAAGAAATGGTAACTTTATTATTTAAAGGAGAAAAATCAGCTCAGGGTATTTCATCATTTCAAGCTCTATGTACAGCATTAGCAGGTCGTATAGGTACAGGTAATATAGCAGGGGTAGCAACAGCAATAGCAATGGGAGGACCAGGAGCACTATTTTGGATGTGGGCAATAGCATTTTTAGGTGCAGGATCAGCATTTGCAGAATCTACATTAGCACAAGTTTATAAAGAAGAACATGATGGATTATATCGTGGAGGGCCAGCATACTATATTGAAAAAGGACTAGGAAATACTAAGTTTTCTAAATGGTATGGAATATTATTTGCATTAGCAACAGTACTAGCAACAGGTTTATTATTACCTGGTGTTCAATCTAACTCTATAACTGTAGCAGTAAACAATGCTTTTAAGATAGATTCAATGATAATAACAGTAGTCTTAGTTATATTACTAGCACTTATAATATTTGGTGGAATAAAAAGAATAAGTTCTGCAGCAGAATTAATAGTTCCGTTTATGGGAGGAATTTATATATTAATGTCTCTTATAATAATAGCTGTTAATATAGAACAATTACCAAGTGTGATAGGATTAGTGTTTAAGTCTGCATTTGGAGCAGAGCAAGCATTTGCAGGAATAATAGGTTCAACAATAGCTTGGGGAGTAAAACGTGGAGTTTACTCAAATGAAGCAGGTCAAGGAACTGGACCACAAGCTGCAGCAGCAGCTGAAGTAAGTCATCCAGCTAAGCAAGGTTTAGTTCAAGCATTTTCAGTATATGTAGATACTTTATTCGTATGTTCAGCAACAGGATTTATGATACTTATGACAGGAAGCTATAATGTTCATGGAGTAAATGGAGCTATGATAGTTGAGAATTTACCGGGAGTTGAGATAGGACCTATATATACTCAAACAGCAGTAGATTCATTGATACCAGGATTTGGGTCAGCTTTTGTATCTATAGCATTATTCTTCTTTGCGTTTACTACGATAATGGCATACTATTATATAGCAGAAGTTAATATTATATATATAAGTAAGAGAATATTTAAAGGAAAAACAACTAAGTTATTTATAAATATACTTAGGGTTATATTATTAGGAGCAGTTGCATTTGGTTGTGTAAAGACAGCATCTCTTGCATGGACTATGGGGGATATAGGTGTTGGAAGTATGGCTTGGTTAAATATAATAGCTATACTTTTATTATCAAATGTAGCCATGAAGTGTTTTAAAGATTATGAAGAACAAATGAAAGCAGGAATACCAAGAGAAGAAAGAATATTTGACCCAATAAAACTTGGAATAAAGAATGCTGATTTCTGGGAAGAAAAAGTTAAAAAAGAATCTAATAAATAAAAATAGTGTAGGCTATTAACTCATATAGCCTACACTTTTTTATGCTTAAGGAATTATAATACTTTAAAAACTGTGGGTAACTATTGTAGTTAAGCAATATCAATCAGTTGGTAGAGCGTAAAAAAGACATTTTGAGCAACTGACGAGGTCGTTGGAGATATGAAGTGTAGCGCCATGCAGTGGCTTAAGCGAAGTAAATTTTTTACTAGTATTAAATTGTAAGTAAAATTGAATATACAAGCAAATATTTAGGATTTAGAATTATCACAATAAAAGGAAATACAATATTACTTGAAGAACTAATAAAGTACCTATAATTAAAGGGGGAAATGTATGAAAAATAAGAGGATATCTAAAATATTAATACTAGGAATATTTATATATTTTGTATTTCAAATTGGTATATTTTTAATAGGTGAAAATACTAAAACTATGACTGTAGAATTAGAGGAAATGGAACTTAAAATGAATACAAAAGGACTTGTAATAAAAGACGAGAGTGTAATTTTATCAAGTGCAGATGGGACGTTAGAAAATTTACATGAAAAAGGTGAAAAAGTACAAAAATCAGAGAATATAGGATATATATATAAGGATATAGATATAGAAAAAATAAATTCAGATATAGAAAATTTAGACAAAGAAATAAAAAAGTTAAAGGAACAAATAGATAGTCAAGATAATAGTGCATTAAAACATATTTCAGCTAATCAGTTAGAAAATAGTAAAAATAAAAAAGCAATCCTAGAAAAAAAGGCAAAAAGTTCTACATCTTATGTAAAAGCGGATATATCAGGAGTAATATCCTATGCAATAGATGGAAATGAAGAAAAGTATAATACAGATAGTATAGATTATTTAACTAAAGATGATATAGAGGATACTAACAATAATTATACAGATATAAATTTAAATAATAAGAAAGTTAAAGAAAATGATCCAGTATTTAAAATAGTTAATCCAAATGATGTATATATAGCAGTATGTATAGAAGAAAAATATAAGAAACATTTTGAGGTAGGTAATAAGATAAAAATATCTTTTAATGAAGAAATATTAGATGGTAAGGTTAATAAGGTTAAAAAAGATAATGATGATATCATAGTAATACTAAAAATAACTAGCCAAAATATAGGAATTTATGATACAAGAGTAGAAGAATTTGATATAATATATAAGCATATAGAAGGTTTTAAGATACCAAAGAAATCTATAAAATCAGTTAACGAGAAAAAAGGGGTATATATATTGAATCAGCAAACTAACAATATGGAGTTTGTTGAATTAAGTAATGTTGCCTATGAAGGTGATGATTATATATTCGTAAAAAATAATAGTGGTGATAAAGAAAAAATGATTGCATTACATGATGAGGTTATATTAAACCCAAATATTATAAATAAGAAAATAAAAATAAAGTAGGTGATAAAGTGTCAAGTGTAAAAGAAAATTTAGATATAGTAAGAGAAAAAATAAAAAATAGTTGTACTGTTTCTAATAGAAAAATTGATGAAGTAACTTTATTAGCAGTAACTAAGACTGTAGATGTAGATAAGGTTTTAGAAGCTATAGAAAATGGAGTTACAGATGTTGGAGAAAACAAGCCACAAGAACTAGCTAGAAAGTATGAAGTTATAGGCGATAAAGTAAATTGGCATTTAATAGGAAGTTTACAAACTAATAAGGTAAAGTATATAATAGATAAGGTTTATATGATACACTCTTTAGATAGAATAGCTTTATGTGAAGAAATACAAAAAAGGGCAGAGAAAATAAATAAGACTATAAATTGTTTAGTACAAATAAATATATCAAAAGAAGAAAGCAAGCATGGTATATATAAAGAAGATGCTATAGATTTTATAAAAGAAGTAGCAAATAATTATAATAATATAAAAATTAAAGGTCTTATGACTATGGCACCTTTTACAGAAAATAAAGATGAAGTTAGAAAAGTATTTAGAGGATTAAAGGAATTAGCTGTAGAAATTGATAAGTTAAATATAAACAATGTTTCTATGGAATATTTATCTATGGGAATGAGCAATGATTATGAAATAGCAATAGAGGAAGGGTCTAATATAGTTAGAGTTGGAACCTCTATATTTGGAGCCAGAAATTACGATAAGTAGATTATATGAATTTAAAATTTGATTAATAAATAAGGAGGAAGTCAATAATGGGAGATAACATGATAACTAAGTTTAAAAATTGGTTTATAGAGGAAGATGAAGATTATATCGAAGAAGAAGAAATAATTGAAGATGAACTAGACATGGAACCAGAAATTGGAACAGCTATAAAAAATACTAACATAGTAAAGTTACATACTAACACTCAAATGAAGGTTGTAATAGTAGAACCTAAAAAATACGATGAAGTTACAACTATAGCGGATCATTTAAAAAGTAAGAGAACTGTAATAGTTAACTTAGAAAATTTAAAAGATCCAGTTGCTAAGAAGTCTATATTTGACTTTATGAATGGAGCTGTATATGTTTTAGAGGGAAGTATACAAAAAGTATCTAAAGCTATATTTATACTTGCACCAAATAATGTAGATATAGATGCAAATTTAAAAAAGGAATTAGAAAACAGCAAGACACTTTTCCCTTGGCAAAATAATAAATAAAATATAAAAGTAAAGGGGTTAAATAATGAGTACTATAGGATTGGCTTTATATTATCTATTTGATATATTATCTTGGATAATAATTATAAAGAGTTTTATGTCTTGGATTCCTAATGGGATGGGAAGTAAGTTATACTATATATTAAATAATATAACAGAACCAATCGAAGGTCCTATAAGGTCTATAATGTATAAGTACAATAGTGGACCGGTAGATTTTTCACCAATGATAGCAATATTAGTATTAATGTTACTAAAGAGGGTGGCACTAATCGTGTTCTATTAAGAGGAGATAATAGTGGACAGGCTAAAATTAACTAATCATATTAAGGATATAGAATTAAAAAATAAAATGTTTAAGGTTATAGATAAAGCTAATGCCACAATGAAAAATTATGATGTAAGACAAACGGAATTTTTAAATCCTTATGAAATAAAAAATGCTATTGCTATTTTGAATTCTTATAGTGATTTAAAATACTCTGTTGATGGTGGACATAAAGAGGCTGAAAGAAGTAAAATATTTATATATCCATTTTATATGGAGTATGAAGATATAGATGATAATCTTAAATTTATACAAGTAGAAGGTAATTTTAAGTTTAAAAGCATATCACATAAGGACTATTTAGGGTCTCTTATGGGTCTTGGTATAAAAAGAGAGATGATAGGAGATATTATTATACACGATAGTTTTTGCCAAATAATTGTAAGTTCAGATATATGTGATTTTATAATTATGAACTTACAAAAAGTATCGACAAATAGTGTTTCAGTGTATGAAATATCAAGAGAAGATATAATAGAAAACTCATTAAATTATAAAGATATATCATTTACAGTATCATCAAGTAGGCTAGATTGTATTATAAGTGGATTATATAATATATCAAGACAAGAAAGTTTAAAATATATAAATGCAGAAAGAGTTTTTGTTAATTATGAAAAGATAACATCTGCATCTAAAGAAATAGAAAATAATTCACTAATATCAGTTAGAGGTAAAGGTAGGGCAGTAATATCTAAAATAGGAGATATTACTAAAAAAGGCAGAATAAAAGTTTGTGCTAAGTTAATAATATAGGAGGGAGAAAAGCATGCTTACTCCAATAGAAATAGAAAATAAGGAATTTAAAAAAGGAATAAGAGGATACAGAGAAGAAGAGGTTGATGAATTTTTAGATGCAGTTAAGGAAGATTATGAACATCTATGTAGAGAAAATTCAGACCTTAAAGAAAAAGTAAGATTATATCAAGATCAAATAAACAAATATGAAAATATAGAAGAAACATTAAAAGCTACACTTATAAGAGCTGAAAGTGTTGCAGAAGATACTTGTACTGCTGCAAATAAAAAAGCTAAGATAATAGTAGAAGAAGCCGATTTAAAAGCAAGACAAATAATTGAACAAGCTAATAATCAAGTAATAGAAATAAGAAAAGAATATAATGAAATGGTAAAAGAATTTAAAGTATTTAGAAATAAATTTAAATCTTTACTAGAAGATGAAATAAGAAGTATAGATGAAATATTCTATAATGTTGATGAAAATGATATGAGAGCTTTTGAGACAACATTATTTGATATGCCAATAGAAAAAGAGGCAGCAGCTACATTAGATTAATATAAAATAAAAAGTAATTGACTATTTTGACGATTTGTTATAAAATCTCATATTATAAACAAAAATATAAAAAAAGCTATGATGGAGACAGTAAGCTTTAGATAATTTTACAGAGAGTTGGGTTGCTGAGAACCAATAAATTTATAAAGTGGAAAATCACTCCGAAGCTGCAGGCTGAAAAAGTATTTGATTAAGCTGTGCCGGTAAAGTGCCGTTATACTATTTAAGTGCTATACATAAGTAAAGTATATTTTATATATGTATAGAATTAGGGTGGTAACGCGATTAATACTCGTCCCTTGTTTTAGGGGGACGAGTTTTTTAATACAAAAAATTAAAATGTAAATTAGTTAGGTTTAAATATTCTAACAAAATTTAGATAACAATTAATATGAAAGGGTGATACTATGTCAAAGTTTAAGTCATTAGTTGACTCTTCTGTAAAGCAAGCAGAAGCAGAAGTTTCTAAGTATTGGAATGATATAAACATACTTGAGAAAACTTTAGAAAAAGGGAAAAATGATCCAAGTTTCGTATTCTATGAAGGTCCTCCAACAGCAAATGGAAATCCAGGAATACACCATGTTATAGCTAGAACATTAAAAGACTCTGTTTGTAGATACCAAACTATGAATGGAAAGCAAGTAAAAAGAAAAGCTGGTTGGGATACACATGGTCTACCTGTTGAAATACAAGTAGAAAAGGAATTAGGTTTATCTGATAAGCAAGAAATAGAAGCTTACGGAATAGATAAATTTAATCAAAAGTGTAGAGAGTCTGTTTTCACTTATGAAAAACAGTGGAGAGATATGACTGAGAGAATGGCATACGAAATAGACTTAGATAATCCATATATAACTTTAGATAACAACTATATAGAATCTGTATGGTGGATATTAAACAAGTTCAACAAAGAAGGATATGTATACGAAGGTCATAAGATACTTCCATACTGTCCAAGATGTGGAACTGGTCTTGCATCTCATGAGGTTGCACAAGGATATAAAGAAATAAAAAATAATACAGTAATAGCTAAGTTTAAAAGAAAAGATGCTGAGGAATATTTCTTAGCATGGACAACTACACCTTGGACATTACCATCAAACGTTGCATTAACAGTAGGTCCTGAAATAGACTATATAAAAGTTAAGCAAAATGATGAAGTTTACTATGTTGCTAAGGCTTTAGCTAACAAGGTTTTAGGTGAAGACTACGAAGTATTAGAAGAAATGAAAGGTAAAGATTTAGAATACATAGAGTATGAACAATTAATGCCTTTTGTTGAAGCTGATAAAAAAGCATTCTTCTTAACTTGCGGAGACTACGTTACAACTGAAGATGGTACAGGTATAGTACATACTGCACCAGCATTTGGTGAAGATGACTACAACTTAGGTAGAAAGTATGATTTACCAGTACTTCAACCAGTATCTGAAGCAGGTAAATTTACAACTACTCCATGGGAAGGAAAATTCGTTATGGAAGATGGAGTAGATGTTGAAATAATAAAATGGTTACACGGTGAAAATAAATTATTTAGCAAAGAAAAAGTAGCTCATAATTATCCTCACTGCTGGAGATGTCAAACTCCACTTTTATACTACGCTAAGCCAAGCTGGTATATAGAAATGACAAAATTAAAAGACCAATTAATAGCTAACAATAAGACAGTTGAATGGTATCCAAACTTCGTTGGTGAAGGTAGATTTGGAAACTGGTTAGAAAACTTAAATGACTGGGCTATATCAAGAAGTAGATATTGGGGTACTCCACTTAATATATGGAAGTGTGAATGCGGACATAGAGATTCTGTAGGTTCAAGAGAAGAATTAGCTCAAAAAGCTATAGAAGAAGTAGATCCTAAAACAGTAGAACTTCACAGACCATATGTTGATAATATACATCTAAAATGTGAGTGCTGTGGTAAGCCTATGACAAGAGTAACAGATGTTATAGACTGTTGGTTTGACAGTGGTTCAATGCCATTTGCTCAACATCATTACCCATTTGAAAACAAGGAAAACTTTGAAGAGTTATTCCCAGCAGATTTCATCTGTGAAGGTATAGACCAAACTAGAGGATGGTTCTATTCATTACTTGCTATATCAACATTTGTTATGGGTAAAGCTCCATATAAGAGAGTTTTAGTTAATGACCTTGTTTTAGATAAAGAAGGTAAGAAGATGAGTAAGTCTAGAGGAAATACAGTAAATCCATTTGAGTTATTTGACCAATATGGAGCAGATGCCTTAAGATGGTACTTATTATACGTATCTCCACCATGGACTCCAACAAGATTTGATGTTGATGGATTAAAAGAAGTTCAAAGTAAGTTCTTAGGAACTATGAAAAATGTATATAACTTCTTTGCATTATATGCAAATACTGATAATATAAATCCAACTGACTTCTTTGTAGAATACAAAGATAGACCAGAATTAGATAGATGGATATTATCTAAGTTTAACAACTTAAAGAAAGAAGTAGAAGAAAACTTAGAGATATTTGAATTAAACAAAACAGTTAGAACTATTCAAGAATTTATAAATGAAGATTTATCTAACTGGTATATAAGACGTTCAAGAAGAAGATTCTGGGCGACTGAATTAACTGAAGATAAAAAATCAGTTTACAACACAACTTATGAAATATTAACAGAGCTTTGTAAGCTTATAGCTCCATTTACTCCATATATATCAGAAGAAATATACAGAAACTTAACTAATGAAGTTTCAGTACATTTAAGTACGTATCCAAAAGCTAATTTAGATTTAATAAACAATGAATTAGAAGAGAAGATGGACTTAGTTAAAAACCTAGTTACATTAGGTAGAGCATCGAGAGAAGCTACAAGAATAAAGGTACGTCAACCAATACAAAAAGTATTAGTAGATGGTAAGTTTGAATCTACTATAAGTGACGTTGTAGACTTAATAAAAGAAGAACTTAACGTTAAGGAAGTTGTATTTGCAAAAGATTTATCAGAATACATGAACTTTAGCTTAAAACCAAACTTTAAAGTTTTAGGACCAATACTTGGTGCTAACATGAAGTTCTTTGCTGGTGCATTAAATAAATTAAATCCAAATGAAGTTGTTCCTAAATTAGAAAATGGTGAAAGTTTTGCTGTTGATATAAACGGAGAAAGCTTTGAGTTTAACAAAGACCATGTTTTAATAAACATATCAGCTAAAGAAGGATTTAATGTAACTATGGAAAACAACTTATTTGTTATATTAGATACAACATTAACAACACAGTTAATAGAAGAAGGATATGCAAGAGAATTTATATCTAAGATACAACAAATAAGAAAATCTAATAACTTTGATGTTTTAGATAACATAGTTATAGAATTTAATTCAGATGATGAAATAGCTAAAGCTGTAGAAAATTATGATGAATATATAAAATCAGAAACATTAGCTGTAGAAATAAATAGAGTAGAAGATGAAACTTTAGAAAGTCATAACTTAAATGATCATATGACTGGAATAAAAGTTATAAAGAAATAATTTTAAAAAGTACCTCAATATGAAATATTTCATATTGAGGTACTTTTTTGTAAAACTTAATTAAAAGTTTTTTTAAATTAGTTAGATTAAAAATACTATTAAATTTAAAATACGAAATTATATTAAAAATATTTAATAATGTAAGTATAAAGATGAGTATTAGTTAAAAAAAATTAAAAAAATATACAAAAAAA
Source organism: Romboutsia sp. 1001713B170131_170501_G6 (assembly GCF_015668195.1). NCBI lineage: Bacteria > Bacillati > Bacillota > Clostridia > Peptostreptococcales > Peptostreptococcaceae > Romboutsia > Romboutsia sp. 1001713B170131_170501_G6. The sequence continues at coordinate 453,545 of NZ_JADPFC010000002.1, read as the reverse complement.
CATAAAAAATGAAATTAAGTTAGAAAAAAACATTAAAAGTTGCTTTAAAAGTTAAAGTATAAATCATTAAAAAAATTTTAAAATAAAATAAAAATAAGAGAATAGATTAATAAATTAGAAGTTTCAGAAAAATTATGAAATCGTTGTCGTGATGTGTTAGAATAAGTTAAGTAATTATGGAATATAAATAGGGGAGGAAAAGTATGGATGTAAGTGTAAAATCACAAAAGAAACAAAAACAAGGCTTCATGGACAAAATAGAGAAGCTTGGTAACAAATTACCACACCCAGTGCTAATGTTTATATACATAGCAGCATTTGTTTTAGTTTTATCAGCAATACTAGGAAGTTTAGGGGTGGTAGCTAAAACTCCTTTAGGTGATTTCCCAATAAACAATTTATTAGGGCAAAAACCAATAGAGGTGTTAAAAGTAGGGGCAACAGGAACAGAAGTAGCAGAAAGATATTCAAATGGTCTTTCTTATGTTATAGGAACTGCGATAGCTAACTTCATGAACATGTATGCAATAGGTACTATACTTATAATAATGTTAGCAATAGGACTTATGGAACAAAGTGGATACTTAACAATGGCAATGAAAAGTATAGTTCAAGCTACACCTATGAAATTAGTTACTCCAGTTGTAATATTCTTAGGGGTTATGTCTAATATGGCATCGGATGCAGGGTATGTTGTATTAATACCACTTGCTGCATTAATGTATTACACATTAGGAAGAAATCCTATAGCAGGTCTTGCAGCAGGATTTGCAGGGGTTTCTGGAGGATTCAGTGCAAACTTATTTGTTAGTTCAACAGATGCATTACTATTACCATTTACTCAAGCAGCAGCTGAGACTGGTGATGCTATGGCAGGTACTCAATTAGCATCAACTTTATCAGTTACAAGTAACTGGTTCTTCATGATGGCATCTACATTCTTAATAATATTAATAGGAACTATAGTTGTAGATAAGTATATTGAGCCTAGATTAGGTAAATATAATAGAGCAGAAGCTGAAGTTGAACCAGAACATGAAATAACTCCAGCAGAAAAAAATGCTTATAAATTTACAAATAAAATAATGTTAATATTATTTGCTTTAATAATATTAACAGCTTTACCAATAGATAAAAATAATACTATACCTTTAGTAGGTGATTTATCAACTACAGTAGAGTTATGGGGGAAAGATGCACAAGGTAACCCGGCTTTAGTTGCGCCAGATGGATTCTTAAACTCTATATTCTTTAAAGGTGATATGGTTATAATGATAATGTTCGTTATATTCGCTGTAAGTGGATTAGTATACGGATTTAAATCAGGTAAGTTCAAAAAAAGTGCAGATATAGTACCAGCAATGGTTAGAGCAATGGCAGATATGGCTCCAATAATAGTTATATTATTCTTTGTTGCTCAATTTATAAACTACTTTAACGATTCTCACCTAGGAGTTTTAGTTGCATCATTAGGAGCTAAATTAGTACAACAAATACCAGAAGGAAGTATGTTCATGAGTATAGTATTAATGGTTGCATTTATATTCTTAACTGCATTTGTTAACTTATTCATGGGAGGAGCTTCATCTAAGTGGGGACTTCTTGCTCCAATATTTGTTCCAATGTTAATGGTTGCAGGGTTTACACCAGCAGGTGTTCAATTAATATACCGTATAGGTGACTCTTCAACAAATGTAATATCTCCATTAATGAGCTACTTAGGGGTTATAGTAGTATTTGGACAAAAATATAAGAAAGATTTCGGAGTAGGTAACTTAATAAGTACAATGATGCCAATAGCTATGGCATTCTTAATAGGATGGACTTTATTTGCTATAGTATGGGCTTTAACAGGATTACCTATAGGACCTAAAACGGCGTTCTTTATATAAGGGGTTTAAAATTAACTACATATAATATTTTATAGAAAGAGGTAAAGTTAAGTTTATGCTTAAATTTACCTCTTTTTTATATTCACTCAAAATTATTAGGTTACTTAATCATGTAAAGTTATAAAATACTAAATATATAGATTAAAAAACTGGATTTAAAAATATTTCAAGGTTAAATTTAAATAAATATTTAAATTTAAGGTGAAACAAAAAACAATGTAAAAATAGATAAAAAAAACTAAATAATAATAAAAAGCTGTATAAAACTAAATTTTCTGAAAAAAAATATTATATTTACGTTAAAAAAAAAAGAATATATAATTAAATTGTAAGATAAATGAAAAGGGGTACCGAAGTACCTATTCTATTAGGGGGATACAATATGTTAGGGACAAAAAATATGAGATTACATCATGATCCACATATAAATGGATGTTGTGGAAATGGGGAAGAAAATTGTTGTGGAAGTCATAATCATGACCATATACATTTACATACACACGAACATGGACATGAACATGAACATATAAATGGATTAGGACATGACCACAATCATGAAGATGGTTTTACAGGAGTTCATACACATGACCATAATCATACACATGAGCATGGGCATGACCACAGTGGTGAACATGGGCATAGCCATGAATAGATAGTAAAAATTAAATAATTGATAAAAATAAAGCCATGAAGGTTTAAATTACAAAGATTTATTTGATATATCTTTGTAAAAACTCATGGCTTTTTGTAATGTAATTAGTAAATTTATGGTAAATTAAATAATAGTGTTTATATAAAAACATACTTAGGGGGAAAATAAAAATGATAAAAAGTAAAAGTTTAAGAAGGTTTTTAGCAGTATTAATGGTGGCAGGAATAAGCTTAAGTATAGTAGGATGTTCATCAGACAAAAAAGAAACTAGTCAAAAACCAGAAACACAAGTAGCAGAAAGTAATTTTACACCAGTAGAATTTACGTATTCAGATGGAGCAAAGGATTATAATGTTAAAGTAGAAAAACCAAGACAAAAGGCAGTTACATTATCTCAATTTATGACAGAAATGTTATTAGCCCTTGATTTAGGAGATAAAATGGTAGGAACAGCTCTTTTAGATAACCCAATACTTCCAGAGTTTGAAAAAGCTTATAATAAAATACCAGAACTTAAAGTTGGAGAAGGACATTCTATATCAAAAGAAGGATTTATAGCAACAGGTGCAGACTTTGTTAGTGGATGGGACTCATCTATAAATGAACAAACAACAGGAGCACCAGAGGAGTTAATAGAAAAAGATATAACTCCATTTATGGCAAAATCATATAATCCAGATGCAACAGTGGAAACTGTATACGAAGACTTTGAATTATTAGGAAAAATATTTGGAGTAGAAAATAAAGCAACTGAAGTAGTAAATAAAATAAAAAGTGACATAAAAGCTGTAACTGATAAAGTTGGGGAAATAAAAGAAGAAGATAGAGTAAAAATGATGGTATATGATTCTGGTGAAAAGGATGCTATGGTAGTAGGAAGTGGTCTTGCAAACAACTTAATAGAATTAGCTGGCGGAAACAATGTATTTGGAAAAGATGCAGATAAACCATACATAAATGTTTCTTGGGAAAGCATAGTAGCTAAAAATCCAGAAGTTATATTAGTAACTGACTTTTTAGCTGGTCAACCAGCTAAGGAAAAAATAGATTTCTTAAAGAGTCACCCAGCACTTAAAGACGTACCTGCAATAAAGAATAATAAAATATATGTAGTAGGATTAGCTGATTTATCTCCAGGTGTTAGAAATCCTAAGCTTATAGAAGAAATGTATGGATACTTCTTTGAGGAATCTAAATAATGCAAGCTAGTATAGAAAACTCAAGAAACCTTTCTAAAAAGAAAGGTTTCTTGTTTTGGACTATAGCTTTAATAGTATTATTAGCAGGTACAATAGTTGGAGCAATAGCTATAGGAAGTACATATATAGAACCTGGAGAAGTGTATAAAATTTTATTAAACAAGTTGTCAAATGGAATGTTATTTAGTGGTGTTGGAGAAGTCATGACCCATAATATAATATGGGAAATTAGATTTCCAAGAGTTTTATTAGGAGCAATATGTGGAGCTGGTCTTGCAATATGTGGAGTATTAATGCAATGTGTAACCAAAAACCCTATAGCAGAACCGTATATATTAGGAATATCATCTGGTGCATCATGTGGAGCCGTTGCTGTTATTGTTTTAGGAGGAGTTTCATCTCTTGGAATAAATAGTATAACATCAGGTGCATTTGTAGGTTCTATTATTTCAGGAGTGTTAGTATTTGCAATAGGCACACAGATGGGAAAAACAACATCAACAACAAGGTTAGTCCTTACTGGTATGGCAATATCTACAATATTTTCAGCACTTACTAATTTACTTATATATTCAGCAGATAACTCAAATCAAGCTAAAAATGCACTTTTCTGGACTGTTGGAAGTTTAGGAGGAGCTAAATGGGATGTTTTATTAATTCCATTTGTGGCATTATTAATAGTAATGATAGTAGCTTTTTTAATGTCTAAGTCTTTAGATATATTACTTCTTGGAGATGATAGTGCTATAATACTTGGTATAAATGTAAAACTTATAAAATCAATAATACTTATATTAGCAACATTTTTAACATCTACATTGGTTGCGATAACTGGAGCCATTGGATTTATAGGACTTGTTGTTCCTCATGTATGTAGAACAATAGCTGGTAGTGATCATAAAAAGTTAATAGTACTTTCTGCATTAGTAGGCTCAATATTTTTAATAGCATCAGATATTGCCGCAAGGGGTCTTTTCCCACCAATAGAAATACCAATAGGTATAATAACTTCGTTAGTCGGAGGACCGTTCTTCTTGTATTTAATATCTAAGAAAAACTATTCATTTGGAGGAAAAGAATAATCATGAAGGTACAGGTTAAAAATTTAAAGTTTAGTATAGATAAAAAAGAAATATTAAAAGATGTATCTTTTGATGTTCCTAAAGGTTCCTTTGTAGGAGTAATAGGTCCAAATGGTTCTGGAAAATCTACATTGCTTAAAAATATATATAGGCTTTATAAACCATCAGGTGGGAATATATTATTAGATAATAAAGATTTATCTACCATGAAAGATAAAGAGTGTGCAAAAGAGATTGCAGTTCTTGCTCAAGAAAGTAGCTCACAGTTTGATTTTACAGTTGAGCAAATAGTGAAAATGGGTCGTTATCCATATAAGTCTATATTTGAAGATTATTCAAAAGAAGATTTAAAAATGGTTGAAGATATGTTAAAAAAGGTTGGGTTAGATAACTATAGTGAAAGAAGTTTTTCTAATTTATCAGGTGGAGAAAAGCAAAGGACCTTAATTGCTAGAGCATTAGTTCAAAATACTGATTTTTTAATATTAGATGAACCTACAAATCATTTAGATATAGGATATCAAATACAACTTATGGACTTGGTAAAAAGTCTTAATATAACTACATTATCTGCAATACATGATATGAACATAGCATCTATGTATTGTGATTATTTAATTGTCATGAAAGACGGACAGATAATAAAATTTGGGAAAGTAGAAGAAGTTATAACATCAAAAATGTTAAAAGAAGTATTTGGTGTTAATGCATATGTAGGTATAAATCCTATAAACAATAAACTACAAGTATCATTTATGCATAGTCATGACCATGTAAACGGAGTAGGTCATGACCATGTTCACGAAGATGGCTTTACAGGTAAGCATACTCATTACCATGAACATGTATACTAATAAAATTAAGTGTATATATTAAATACAATAATATCACTATATTATATAGTTGACAAATTAAGTTTTTATGAATATCATAGTTTATATATAAATATTTAAATCCAGTGATAAGGATTAGTAATCAAGATATCTTTATAACAGAGAGTTAAGGGTGCTGAGAACTTAGCATAAAGTATTTGACGAATGGACCTTTGAGGAGTAAGGTGAAACACAATAGTGGATTAGCCAAAATCGTGACTGCACGTTATAGCAGGTATAAGTGATATACACTAGGTGTATATAATTTAGGTGGTACCGCGGAAAATATATCCGTCCTATTTATTTAGGACGGATTTTTTTATTGAAAATTTATAGAAAAAATAACTTAGGAGGAAATGTAATGAACAGAATAGGCATAATAGGTGCAATGGATGAAGAAGTAGATATATTAGTAGAATTAATGGATGTAAAAGAAAAGGTTGAAAAAGCTAGCTTAGTATTTTATAAAGGAAATTTAGAAAATAAAGATGTAGTAGTAGTAAGATGTGGAATAGGTAAAGTAAATGCTGCTTTATGTGCACAAATACTAATAAGCGAATTTGGCGTAGATGCAATAGTAAATACAGGCGTTGCGGGAGCATTAAATGCAGATTTAGATGTATATGATATAGTTATATCAACTGATGCTATACAATACGATTTTGATACAACAGTATTTGGAGATAAAAAAGGTGTAATACCAAGAATGAAAAACTCAACATTTGTTGCAGATGAAAGACTTGTAAATGCAGCATTTGAATCATCAAAAGAAGAAACTAAAACTCATAAAGTAGTTAAGGGAAGAGTAGTAACAGGAGATAAATTCATAAGTTCTAAAGAATTAAAAGAAGAATTAGTAAAAGAGTTTGAAGCATTCTGTGGAGAAATGGAAGGGGCAGCTATAGCTCATGTTTGTGAGTTAAACAAAGTTCCATTTGTAATAATAAGAGCAATGTCTGATAGAGCTGATGGAAGTGCAGATGTTGTATATGATGAATTTGTTAAGGATGCAGCTCATAACTCTAAAGATATAGTACTTAATATGTTAAGATCAATATAATAAGAGGTGTTATTAATGAGCGAAAAGAAAATAATATTTAGTGGTGCTCAGCCATCTGGGAAAATGACTTTAGGAAATTATCTAGGAGCTATACAAAACTGGACAAAACTTCAAGATGAGTATGATTGTTTTTATAGTGTAGTTGATTTACATGCTATAACAGTTCCACAAGAGGCTAAAAATTTAAGAGCTAATACTATGGAATTACTTGCACAGTACTTAGCTTGTGGATTAGATCCAGATAAAAACACAATATTCATACAATCTCATGTAAGTGCACATACTGAACTTATGTGGATATTAAACACAATGACTTATATGGGAGAGTTAAGTAGAATGACTCAATTTAAAGATAAGTCACAAAAAAGTGAAGCTAACTTAAATGCAGGATTATTTACTTATCCAGTATTAATGGCAGCAGATATACTTTTATATCAAACAGATTTAGTTCCAGTTGGAGAAGATCAAAAGCAACACTTAGAATTAGCTAGAGACTTAGCAACTAGATTTAACAATAGATATTCACCAACATTTAAAGTGCCTGAGCCATATATACCAAAAGAAGTTGGTAGAGTAATGAGTTTACAAGAACCAACTAAAAAAATGAGTAAGTCAGATGAGAATGAAAATGCATTTATACTATTAGCAGATGATGCAGATACAATAAGAAGAAAGATAAAAAGAAGTGTTACAGATTCAGTAGGGGTTATAAAATATACTGATGAGCAACCAGGAATAAAAAATCTACTTGAGATATATTCAAAATTAGACAATAAATCAATAGAAGAACTAGTAAGTATGTATGAAGGCAAAGGTTATGGTGATTTTAAAGGTGATGTAGCTGAAGTTATAGTTGAATCTTTAAGACCTATAAGAGAAAAATATCTTGATTTATTAAATAATAAAGATTATTTAGAAAATGTTTATGCAATGGGTGCTGATAAAGCTGAAAGACATGCTAGAAAAACATTAAGAAAAGTATACAAAAAAGTAGGATTAATAGAAAGAAAATTCTTACCTAGATAATAATTCAAATTAAAGGATTATGTGTGAATTTAAATATATAAATTTATGCATAATCCTTTTCGTATTTTTAATCGAAAAAATCACATAATAAGTCTATATGAAAGTCATTCATAAAGGATGTGATGCACATTAAGTACAAAGAAAATAATGACCTTGATAAACAAAATCCTATAAATATGAGAGACCTTGATAAAGCTATGAATGAACTTAATATATGTGAAAAAACTACAGAAGATCTAGGAACTATAAGAAGATACCTAGAAAGATTAACTCTTATAATAGAAAGAAGTAGAATAAGAGAATATATGATGCTAACAGATAGCAAGAGAAGATTGTTCACAATAAATTTTATAGCAGGTTTAGGAAAAGGATTTGGTCAAGCCATAGGTCTATCAATACTTGCTGCATTTGTTTTTTACCTATTAAGTAAATCGGTGGATTTACCTGTAATAGGAGAGTATATAGCAAGATTAATGGATATAGTAGATGAATATAGAAGGAGGTAATATATGAATACTCAAAAGTACAAAGAAGAACTACTAAAAGAAAAAGAAAAGTTATCAAGTTTAATAAATGAAATGCAAGATAATACAGTATTTGGAGATACAAGTGAGCACACTAGTGAAAAGTATACATCTGGAGAATTATCTAGTTATGATAATCATTTAGCGGATATAGGGACAGAAGTATATATGCAAGATATGCAAAATAGTTTAACGATTCATGAAAAAGGTAGATTATTTAATGTAGAAAATGCTTTAAATAAAATAGAGAATGGAACTTATGGTATATGTGATATATGCAAAAATAATATTGAAGCTGATAGATTAGATATACTTCCAGAAACAAATTTATGTAGTAAATGTGCAAAACACCAACCAGATATGCATCTAACTAGCAGAGAAGAAGGTCAAAATTTAATAAATGAAGGTCCTATATTTTATGATGAAGTATTATTAAAATTATATGAAATGAACAAAATGCCAAAGGAAGAGTCTGATAAAGACTAATATATGATGAAAAAAATACTATATGTTATTTGTATATCTGCAATTTTTGTATTTGGAGTGTTTAAATTAGAAAATGTAAATACAATAGAAGCTAATAATTTAACTAGCGACAATTTTAAAGAATATGAAGATATAATAATAAAAAAAGGAAGAGATGATAAAAAAGTAGTAGCATTAACCTTTGACGATGGACCAGATGAAGATTTTACTCCACAAATACTAGATATACTTAAAAAATATAATGTAAAAGGGACTTTCTTTGTAGTAGGAGAAAAGGTAGGATATAATGGTGACATAGTAAAAAGAGCATTTAAAGAAGGACATGAAATTGCTAACCATACATTTACTCACATAAATGTATCTAAAAAATCTTATGATGAAATAAATAAAGAGATTATAGATACTCAAAATATAATAAAAGAAACTATAGGTGAGTATCCAACATCATTTAGACCTCCATATAGAGCCGTATCTAAAAATATGTGTGATATAATAAAAAACAATGATATGGATATAATACTATGGTCAAATATAGACCCTAGAGACTGGTCTAACCCAGGAGTTGATTATATAGTTAATACAATTACATCAAAGGTTGAAAATGGAAATATAATACTTTTACATGATTATAATAAAGTGAGAAGTAAAACTTCACAAACTATACAGGCATTAGATATGTTTATTCCTAAACTAAAAGAAAAAGGATTTGAGTTTGTTACTATACATGAACTCAAAGATAGTCTAGATAAAGATCGTGAAACGCAAAAACAACAATAGGCTTCCAATAAGGGAGCCTTTTTTTGTATAATATAATATATATAAAATTTTGGGAGGAAAAAATATTGGCGTACATATTAATGATAGCTGTATTGATAGGAATAGATCAACTTTCTAAATTATGGGTATTAGGGCACCTAAAAGGAATAGGTAGTATACCAATAATAGAAAATGTGTTTCATCTAACTTATGTAGAAAATAGAGGAGCAGCTTTTGGAATGTTGCAAAATAATCAAATCATATTTATAATAGTTGCATTAGCGGCATCTATATTTGGGTTATACTACTTAAATACTAATAAGAATTTAAATTTATTAGGAAAATCAAGTATAATACTTATAATATCTGGAGCCTTAGGTAACTTAATAGATAGAGTAAGACTTGGATTTGTAGTTGACTATTTTGATTTTAGATTTATATGGGAATACGTATTTAATATTGCAGATGTATTTGTAGTAGTAGGAACTATAATGCTATGCATATATATTTTATTTTTTGAGGAAGAAAAGCAGGTGAAGTAATGGACGAAATAAAAGAATTTTTAGTTCTTGATGAAGAAGAGGGAGATAGATTAGATGTATATTTATCTTCTCAATTGGGAGATATGTCAAGAAGTTATATACAAAAGATAATAAAAGACAAAAAAGTTAGCGTAAATGGTAAGACTGAAAAAGCTAAGTATTTAGTCAAAGAAGATGATAAAATAATTATAGAAATACCAGCACCAAAGTTACTAGAGGTATTACCACAAGATATACCTATTGATATAGTTTATGAAGATAGTGATGTAATGATAGTTAACAAACCTCAAAATATGGTAGTTCATCCAGCACCAGGGAACTATGAAGGAACTTTAGTTAATGCAATATTATATCATTGTAAGGATAATTTATCATCTATAAATGGAGTAATAAGACCTGGCATAGTTCATAGAATAGATAAAGATACATCAGGACTTTTAATGATAGCTAAAAATAATAATGCTCATAATTCTTTAGCAGAGCAATTAAAAGACCATTCTATAACTAGAGAATATGAATTTATATGTCATGGTGTAGTAAAAGAAGATAAAATAACTGTAGATAAGCCAATAGGAAGAAATCCTAAAGATAGACTTAAAATGGCAGTGGTTAAAGATGGAAAGAGAGCTGTTACTCATTTTGAAGTTGTTGCTAGATATGAAAACTTTACACATATGAAAGCAAGACTTGAAACAGGAAGAACTCATCAAATAAGAGTTCATGCTTTATCTATAAACCATCCTCTTTTAGGAGATCCTGTATATGGGCCTAAAAATAATAAATTTAAAGTGGAAGGTCAAACATTACATGCTAAAAAGATTGGTTTTATACACCCAACTACTAAAGAGTATATAGAATTTGATTCAGAATTACCTAAATATTTTAAGAATATAATCAATAAACTTAAATAGGTCTTGAAAAATATATGATATAGATATATAATATAAAAAATAAAAGAAATACCTTTAAGTGATACAGAGATATCATAAGGCAAAAGCTATATAAATATATAATATATCAAATTGTATTAGTTGATTAAATTTATTAATTTTACTGATACTTAATTAGAATATATAAGCTTCTTGTCTTGTGATAAGAAGCTTTTTTAAACAAAAATTTTATATAATAGGAGGTCACCGATGATAGAAAAGGCCCAATTAATGGATGAAAAAGCAATTGGTAGAGCTATAACAAGAATAAGTCATGAAATAATAGAAAGAAACAAAGGTATTGAAGATATAGTTTTAGTAGGTATAAAAACTAGAGGGTTACCTATAGCTAATAGGATATCTAAAAGAATTGAACAGATAGAAGGAAGTAAGGTTAACACAGGAGAAGTGGATATAACTTTATATAGAGATGATTTAAAAGAAGTAGATATAGACCCTGTAATAAATGGTTCTAATATAGACTTTGATATAAATGATAAGAAAGTTATACTAGTTGATGATGTATTATATACAGGAAGAACTGTAAGAGGTGCACTAGATGCAATAATGGATATTGGTAGACCAAAATCTATACAGCTTGCAGTATTAGTTGATAGAGGACATAGAGAATTACCTATAAGAGCAGATTATGTAGGAAAAAATGTACCAACATCAAATAAAGAAATAATATGTGTTAAACTAGTAGAAATAGATAAAGAAGATTCAGTAACAATAAATGAATAATAAGATACACTATAATCAGAAAATAAAATAGTGCCTTTTAATTCAGTACAGAGAGACTGAAAAAGGGAGAAATATTTCTCCCTAAAAAATTTATGGGAGGTTTTTTTATGAAAAAAACAGTAATGTCATTACAACATCTATTAGCAATGTTTGGAGCAACAGTGTTAGTTCCTATATTGACAGGATTTAATCCTGCAGTAGCAATATTTTGTGCAGGTGTAGGAACTTTAATATTCCATGCTTGTACAGGTGGAAAAGTACCAGTATTTTTAGGTTCAAGCTTTGCGTTTATACCAGTAATATTAGCAGCTAAAGAAGCTTATGGCGGAGATTTAGCTTATGCTCAAGGTGGTATAATGGTAGCGGGACTTATATATGTAATAATGTCTTTTGTAGTTAAAATGGTAGGAATAGATAAAATAAAGAAATATTTCCCACCACAAGTAACAGGAGCTATGATAGGTGTAATAGGTCTTAACTTATTACCAACAGCATTTAATATGGCTTCATCAAACTTATTAATAGCAATAATAACTTTAGGAATAGCATTTTGTATAAATAAGTTTGCAAAAGGATTTATAAAGCAATTAGGAATATTAATAGCGGTTATTTCAGGATATGTAATATGTTTAGTAATGGGATTAGTAGATGTATCTACAATAACACAAGCAAGTTTAGTTGAGATACCAAAGTTTACATTACCAAAGTTTAGCTTAGAAGCTATAGTAATAATAGCACCAGTAGTTTTAGCCGTATTTATGGAACATATAGGAGATATGACTACAAATGGAGCAGTAGTTGGTAAGAACTTCATAGAAAACCCAGGATTAAATAAAACTTTACTAGGAGATGGTTTAGCAACTATGGTAGCTGGATTCTTAGGGGGTCCTGCAAATACTACGTATGGAGAAAATACAGCAGTTTTAGCTATAACTAAAAACTACGATCCTTCTTTATTAAGAAGAACAGCAGTATTTGCTATAATACTTTCTTGTATAGGTAAGTTTGGGGGATTCTTACAAAGTATACCTCAAGCAGTAATGGGTGGAATAAGTATATTATTATTCTCTATGATAACTTTTGTAGGATTTAAAACTATAAAAGATGGAGAGTGTACTAAAAATAAAAATAATATAATAATAATAGCAACAATAATGATAATAGGACTTGGAACTACTTATTTAGGAAATAAAGGTATAGTAATAGGTATACCTATTACTGAAACTGTATCTATAACGGGTCTTAGTTTATCAGCTATAGTTGGAGTTATATTAAATAGAATATTAAATAATAGTGAATTTAAAGTAAAAGAGGATACTAAAAATGTATCTCCACAAGCTACAATAGTATAATATATATAAGTAAAAAGCTATAAAGTTTGAAATTATCCAAACTTTATAGCTTTTATTTTTTTATAAGAATTTAAACTTTTTTATACTTAATAATAAGTACTAAAAAATGAATGATATACAAATAATGATTGTATGTATATGAAAAAACTATAAAAAATAGAAAATAAAAGCAAAAGTATAGACAAATTATAATCTGTATTGTAAAATAAAAACCTATTGTCGAACGAAAAACTAAAATTTAAGATTAAAGTTCAATAATTTTTAGGAGGAGTTTATGAAGTTTAAAAAGTTAATATCAATAACATCATCAGTAGTATTGTCAGCAACATTGCTAACTGGATGTTCATCAAAAAACGAAAAGACAAATTCGAATCTTTCAGTAGGGATAGTGTTAGGAGAAGGAAGTATAACTGATCAATCATTTAATCAGGCTACATGGGAAGGATTACAAAAAGCTAAAGAAGATTTTAACATAGATATAAAATACTTAGAATCACCACAAGAATCTGATTATATACAAAATATAGAAACATTGGTAGACCAAGACACTGATTTAATAATAGGTGTTGGATACCAATTAAAAGATGCGATAAAAGAATCAGCAGAAAGTTACCCAGAACAAAAATTTGCATTAATGGATGAAACATATGATAAAATTCTAGAAAATGTTGTGCCTGTAATATTTAAAGAAGAAGAAGCAGCATACTTAACAGGAATAATAGCTGCTAAGATGACTAAGACTAATAATGTAGGATTTATAGGAGGAATGCCAACTCCAGCTATAAGTAAATATCAATATGGATACAAGTATGGAGTAGAAACTACTAACAAAGAGGTAAAAGTAGCACAGCAATATGCAAACTCATTTAGTGATCAAGCAAAGGGTAAATCAATAGCTAAGCAAATGTATGCTTCAAATGTAGATACAATTTTATCAGCAGCAGGGGATACAGGAACAGGTGCTATAGAAGCAGCTAGAGAAAATAATAAATATGCTATAGGTGTTGATAGAGACCAAAGTTATTTAGCTCCAGATAATGTAATAACATCTGCACTAAAGAAATTAAACGTAGCATCTTATGATTTAGCTAAATCATTAGTTGAAGGAAACTACAAAGGTGGAGAAGCTCAAGTTTATGGATTAAAAGAAGGTGCAGTAGGTATACCAGAAAACACTAATAAGCTTGTACCTCAAGAAATAATAGATTATGTAAATAAACAAGCTAAAAAAGTTATAGATGGAGAAATAAGCGTTCCAAGAACAGAAAAAGAATATAATGATATGATGAAATAAATAAAAAAGCCTTATGTAAATTCATAAGGCTTTTAATATTTTTAATAAAAAGTTTAGGCGCAAAGATTTAAAACTTATTTTAATTTTCTTTTATTCTAAGCTTTGCAACAAGCTCATCTGTAGGAGTTACATACATTGTGTTATTAGTTTCATATATTACCATACCAGGTTTTGCTCCATTAGGTTTTTTGACATTTTTCTTTTTTGTATAATCAACAGGAACTTGTGCAGACAATTTTGATTTACTAAAGTATGCAGCAAGCATAGCACCTTCGTATAAAGTTGTTTCAGGTATATCTTTAGAATCAGATTTTATAATAACATGAGAACCAGGTATATTTTTAGTATGCATCCAGATATCATCATTACTTGCAATTTTTAAAGTAAGGTGGTCATTTTGTTTATTATTTTTACCTACTAATATTTTAAATCCATCACTACTTAAAAATTCATGAGGCTTAGTTGTAAGCTTAGTTTCTTTTTTATTTTTACTAGATGATTTTAGATAACCAACTCTACCTAGCTCTTCTCTTATATCAAGTAGCTCTGCAAGATTTTCACAGTTTTCTATACTAAGCATTATATTTTCTAAATACTCTATTTCATCTTTAGTTATATCTATTTGATGAGTTATTTCTATTTTAGCAGTTTTCATCTTAGTATATTTTTTAAAGTATTTCTGAGCATTCTCAGAAGGCGTTAGATTTTTATTAAGTTTTATTTTTATAGTTTTATATTCTGGGTCGTAGAAGTTTTGAACCTCAATACTTTCCATACCTTTTTCTATCATATAGATATATGAAGTTATAAGCTCTCCATAAATCTTGTATATATCAGCATTTTCAGATGCTATTAATTCTTCATTTTGTTTTTTTAGTTTATTGTAAAGTCTATCTAACTTTATAGAAATACTTTTTCTTAAATCAGAAGACCTTTGATGAATTCTGTCTTTTATATCTTTAGTTTTATAGTAATATTCGATTATATAAGACATACTATCATTTTTAATAAAAGATAAATCATTAAATATCGTTAAATCTACGCAACTAAAATCTATAATTTTATCGATATTTTCATCTACTACAACACATGGAGAGTAGATATTATTTTTCATATCTTTAAATAAACTTTTAAATTCCTTATATAAAGATGTTAAGTCATCAAAAGAATACTCAGATGTACTTAAATTTTCATTTATGTTTGCTCTATGACAAATTTCCTTGGAAATAACAGGGCTTATTCCTAAAAATCTAGAGTAAATAGACTTGTATAGGTTGCCATTAAAAGATTTTAATTCTTTTATAAATTCATCTTCAGATATATCATCTAAAGGATTTAATTTGTCCTGAGCGGGAGGTAGGTTGTAAGTCATACCTGGAAGTATTTGTCTAACTCTACTTATGCTAGGAGGTATTCTCTTTGCTGAGTCTATTATTTTATTATCACTTGAATGAGTAAGTATTATATTACTGTGTCTACCCATTATTTCTATATATATATCCTTTGTAGTTTTTTCCTTCAACTCATCAAGAGACTCTACACTTATTCTTATTATTCTTTCAAAACCTACCTGAGATATATTTACTATATTACCTCCTTGTATATGTTTTCTAAAAAGCATACAAAACATAGGGGCATTTATAGGATTTTCTTTTTTATAATCTTTAGCTAAATATACCCTTGGATTTGAGGCACTAGCACTTAATACTAACTTAAAGTTCTCCTTATTATTTCTTATATGTAAAATAACTTCATCGTTTTCAGGTTGGTATACTTTATCTATTTTACCTCCTAAAATCTTTGATTGTAACTCGTTTACTATAGAATGTATAACTAAACCATCTAAAGCCATAATAATCGCTCCTTTCTTAGATGAACAATATATAATAATTATTACATAATATAAGTATATTGTGAATATTTATCAAAATTAATTAAAGAAAGTATATAATTAATTATAAGAGGATAAAAACAAATTTTATATCTATATAATTTCCCTTTCTTATTAATATATTGTATAATATTAAGTTAGGGATTAAATTAGAGGGGGATAGTATGAAATTTTGGAAATTACATGGTATAGGGAATGATTTTATAGTTATAGACCAAAGGTTTAATCAATATGATGAATGTGAAAAAATAGCTAAAAAAGTATGTAATAGAAAGTTTTCAGTAGGTGCTGATGGGCTTTTAATTGTTAAGGAATCCAATATAGCAGATGTTAAGATGTTATATTATAATTCTGATGGATCAATAGCATCTATGTGTGGAAATGGGCTTAGATGTTTTGCTAAATATGTTTATGATAATGAGATAGTAGTAAAAGAAAATTTAAAAATAGAAACCCTTGATGGGATAAAAGAAGTAAATATAAACAAAGAGGATAATATAACAAGCTTAGTAAAGGTTAATATGGGAAGTGGAAGCTTCTTGTGTAAAAATATATCTATGATTCATACTATGGAAACTTTCTTAGAACAAAAGGTAAAAGTAAAAGATAAAGAATTTATAGTAAGTTCTATGTTAATGGGAGTTCCTCACACTGTTGTTTTTGTAGATGATATAGATCTAAATGATGTACATAAATATGGAAATGAAATAGAAAAAAATAAAATGTTTTTAAAAGGCACTAATGTAAACTTTGTAAAAATTGAAGATAATAATAATATAAAAGTAGCTACTTGGGAAAGAGGATGTGGTTATACTTTAGGATGTGGTACAGGAATGACAGCATCTGCAGTCATAGGAAATTTTTTAAGAAAATTAGATAAAAATGTATATGTAACATCACAAGGTGGATGTGTAAAAATAGATATAAATGAGGACTGTATATATATGACAGGACCTGCAGTTAAAATATGTGAAGGTATTTTGGAGGTATAATATGGCAATAAGTATGACTGGCTTTGGTAGAGGAGAATATAAAGATGATAACTATTATTTTTTAATAGAATGTAAGACTATAAACCATAAATATGCAGATATAAATATAAGATTACCAAGAAAGATATCATTTTTAGAAGAAAAGGCAAGAAACTTAATAAAAAATTATGTAAAAAGAGGTAGAGTTGATTTATATATAAAGCTTGACGTATTAGGTAGTGAAGATGTAAACTTAAAATTCGATGAAGTATTAGCTAGTCAATATGTAGGAATATTAAATCAAATAAAAAATAAGTTTGATTTAATAGATGATATAAGCGTTATGAATATAGCTAAATTTCCTGATATAATAAAAGCTGAAGAAAAAGAAGAAGATGAAGAGTTTTTATGGGAAATGCTTAAAAAATCTTTAGAAGAAGCTTTAAGTAATTTAAAAGAAATGAGAATAGAAGAAGGTAAAAAATTAGCAGAAGATGTTATAATGAGATGTGACCTTCTTAAAAATTATATTGAAGAAATTGAAAAGTATTCATATAATGTTGTTATTGATTATAAAGAAAAATTAAATACTAGAATATCTGAGATACTAGAAAATCCTAGCATAATAGATGAAAATAGATTAGCACAAGAAGTTGCAATATATGCAGATAAAAGTAGTATAACAGAAGAAATAGTAAGATTTAAAAGTCATATAGAACAATTAAAAAAGACTATAGTAAAAGACGAATCAATAGGAAGAAAGATAGATTTCTTAATCCAAGAAATGAATAGAGAAACAAATACAATAGGATCAAAATCATCAGACTTAAGTATAACTAATTTAGTAGTAGAAATTAAATCTGAATTAGAAAAAATAAGAGAGCAAATACAAAATATAGAATAAATAATAATAAAATGTATAATAATGAAACTTATATATCAGAAAGGAAGATAGTAATGCTTAAGAAAAAAGGGCTATTATTAGTTGTATCTGGTCCATCGGGAGCTGGGAAAGGTACAATATGCAAAGAGTTACTAAACAAAAATCACGATATAAAATTATCTGTATCGGCAACAACTAGAAAACCAAGAAATGGTGAAGTCGATGGAGTTAATTACTTCTTTTTAGAAAAAGAAAAATTCCAAATGATGATAGATAATGGTGAATTTTTAGAGTATGCTCAAATTTATGACAATTTTTATGGTACACCAAAGGCTGCTATAATAGAATCTTTAGAAAATGGACAAGATGTCATACTAGAGATAGAAATGCAAGGAGCTAAGCAAATAAAAGATGTATATCCAGAGGGTGTATTTATATTTGTATTACCGCCATCTCTTGAAGAATTAAAAAATAGAATAGTTGGAAGAGGAACAGAAACAGAAGAAGAAATACACAAAAGATTTAGTTGTGCTTTTGAAGAAATAAACAAAATATCTGATTACGACTATTTTGTAGTGAATAAAGATGTAAATACATCAGTAAAAGAAGTAGAAAGTATAATACTAGCGGAAAAAAATAAAGTTAATAGATATAAAAATCATATAATAGCAAAATTCAAGGAGGAATTATAAAATGTTAAAACCATCAATAAATGAAGTATTAAACAAAATAGACAACAGATATTATTTAGTTGGAACAGTAGCAAAAAGAGCTAGAGAAATAATAGACGGTGCTGAAACTATAACAACTACAAAAACTAGAGATAACAAGCCTGTAACTATAGCTACTCAAGAAGTTGCTGATGGGAAAATAAGCTATAGATTATTAACTCAAGAAGAAATAGACTTAAACGAAGCTGAAAAGCACTTAGAACAAAAAACTACAGAAGAGGAGTAATTCTTATGCTAAAAGGTAAAACTGTTGTACTAGGAGTAAGTGGAGGAATAGCTGTATACAAGTCATTAGATGTAGTAAGTAGACTTAGAAAATTAGGTGTAAATGTTCATGTTATAATGACTAAAGCGGCTACTGAATTTGTAACTCCATTATCATTTCAATCATTAAGCCAAAATTATGTAGTTTGTGATATGTTTGAAGAACCAAAAACTTGGGATGTAGAGCATGTATCACTAGCTAAAAAAGCAGATGTATTTTTAATAGCACCAGCAACTGCGAACTTCATAGGTAAAATGGCTAATGGCATAGCTGATGACATGCTTACAACAACAGTTATGGCTACTAAGGCAAAAGTATTAATAGCACCTGCTATGAATACTAATATGTATGAAAATCCTGTGCTTCAAAGAAATATAGATATATTAAAGGAACTAGGTTGTAATTTTGTAGACCCAGAAAGTGGAAGACTTGCTTGTGGAGATACTGGAAAAGGTAAGCTAGCGTCACCAGAGATAATAGTAAATGAAGTTGTTAACTTACTTACACAAAAGCAAGATTTAATTGGTAAAAATATAATAGTTACTGCTGGACCTACAGTAGAAAGCATAGATCCAATGAGATTTATAAGTAATAGATCTACAGGTAAGATGGGATATGCAATTGCAACTCAAGCAGCAAATAGAGGTGCTAATGTAACTTTAATATCAGGACAAACTAATCTAGAAGCTCCTAAAAATATAAAAAAGCTTATAAAAATAGAAAGTGCTGAGGATATGTATAATGCAGTTTTAGAAAACTTAGATGATAATCAAGTTGTAATAAAAAGTGCAGCAGTAGCAGACTATAAGCCTAAAAACTATTCTAATAAGAAAATAAAAAAATCTGATGATGATTTATCTATAGAATTAGAAAGAAACAAAGATATAGCTTATGAAATAGGCAAGATAAAGAAAGATAAAATACTAGTTGGATTTGCAGCAGAAACTAACGACCTTATAGAAAATGCTAAAGGTAAAATAAAGAAGAAAAATCTAGATTTTATTGTAGCTAATGATTTAACTAAAAAAGGTGCCGGATTTGGTGTAGATACTAATATAGTTAAGATTATAGATAAAGATGGAAATATTACAGAATATCCAAAAATGAAAAAAGAAGAAGTGGCAGATGTTATATTAGATAATGTCAATAAGTTACTACAAAGATAAGCATCTATTAATTTAGATGCTTTTATTTTTAGCAATAGAAATAACTGAGTAAATAGATATTAAAAAGGACATAATCTAATTAATACGAGTAGGAGATAGATGTTTTATAATGAAAAAGTATGCAAAATTAGTAGTAAGAAGCAATACTATACATACAGACAATTTATTTACATACAAGTTTTCAAATCTTTTAATAGATGATTTAAAAATAGGTCATAGAGTTTTAGTTCCTTTTGGTCGAGGAAATAAACCTACAGAAGCCTTTGTCTTTGAAATAAATAATGAAGTGGAAGATAACATAAGATTAAAAGAAATTATAGATGTATTAGATAAAGAGCCTATATTTTCAAAAGAAGATTTAGAATTAGTAAGGTGGATGAAAAATAGATATCTGTGCACATATATAGATTGTATAAACTTAATATATCCAAAAGGATATAAACTAAATAATTATAAAGTTGCAGTTTTAAATAGTGATATAAGAAATTTAGACCAATTACAAATAAAAGATGTAATTAATTCATTAAATGAAGATGAACAGATAGTAGTAAATTCAATACTAGATAATAAAGGGAAGATAAAAATAGATAAACTAAAGTCTATAAAAAATATAAATAATATACTTTACAGACTTAATAAAAAAAATATAATAGATATTTTATGGGAATATAAAGACCATAAAAATGAAAAGAAAATATGCTATGTATCACTAGCTATTGATAGTGATTATATAGATGAATATATAAAAAATAATAAGATAACCCTAGGAAGTAAGCAAAAAGAAGTTATAAACTTTTTAAAGTACAATGATGATAGTGAAATAAATGATATAATGGAATTGTTAAATGTATCTAAAAAAAGCATAACATCATTATATGATAAGAATTTAATTAATTTAGAAATAAGAGATTATTATAGAAAGCCTAAAGATATATATAGTACGGATTACAAAGATATAAATTTAAATAAAGAGCAATTATATGCTGTTAACAAAATAACATCAGAGATGTTTGAAGAGAATAAAAAACCTTACATGATTCATGGAGTAACAGGTAGTGGTAAGACAGAAGTATATATGGAAGTTATAGATTATGCACTAAATCAAGGTCTAGACAGTATATTTTTAGTACCGGAGATATCTCTAACTCCGCAAACTATAGATAGATTAAAAAATAGGTTTGGAGATATAGTAGGAGTATTTCACAGTCAATTATCAGAAGGTCAAAAACATGATGTGTATAAAGCTATAAAAGCAGGCAAAATAAGAATATTAATAGGTGCAAGATCTGCATTATTTGCTCCATTTAAAAACTTAGGTGTAGTAATAATAGATGAGTTTCATGAGTCTTCATACAAATCAGAGAAAAATCCTAAATTTAGTACTATAGAAGTTGCTAGGTATATGTCACACAAGGAAAACATATCATTGATATTAGGTTCTGCAACTCCATCTGTTGAAGAATATTATAAAGCTTGCAATAAAGAGTATGAATTAATAGAAATAAAATCTAGAGCTAATAAAAGACCACTTCCTAAAATTGAAGTTGTAGATATGAAGATAGAGCTAAATAATGGAAACAAGAGCATATTTAGCATGAGACTACAACAAGAAATAGAAACTGCTATTAAAAATAATAATCAGGTAATATTATTTTTAAATAGAAGAGGTTATGCAAGTTTTGTATCATGCAGAAACTGTAGTTATGTATTTCAATGTGAAAATTGTGATATATCATTAACATATCACAAAAGAAATAACATAGGAAGGTGTCATTATTGTGGATATGAAAAAGAAATACCTCATGAGTGTCCAGAGTGTGGTAGTAACTATGTAAAACCTTTTGGAATAGGAACTCAAAAAATAGAAGAAGAGTTAAAAAATATATTCAAAGATGCAAAAATTCTTAGAATGGATAAAGATACTACTTCTAAAAAGGGTTCATTAGAAGAAATTCTTAATAAATTTAAAAATAAAGAAGCAGACATATTAATTGGGACGCAAATGCTAAGTAAAGGGCTAGACTTTGACAATGTAACTTTAGTAGGTATATTATCAGCAGATATGATATTAAATTTTCCGGATTTTAAAAGTTTTGAAACTACATTTCAGCTAGTAACTCAAGTTTCAGGACGAGCAGGAAGATCTGACAAAGAAGGTAAGGTTATTCTTCAAACTTATGATACAGACCACTATGCTATAAGAAGGGCCATAAATTATGACTATGAAGGATTTTATGAAGATGAGATAAAAATCAGAAAAGCATTTGGATATGCTCCTTTTAATAATATGGTCAGTGTTGTAATAAGCGGAGAAAATGAACATATAGTAAAGCAAAATGCTAAAAATATGTATGATTCAATTATTTATCTTCTTAAATCTAGGGGTATAAATAATTTTGATTTTATATTAGGTCCAAACCCATGTTCAATATCAAAAATTAATCAAAATTATAGATGGCAGATATTATTTAAGGATGAGGATATTGAAATAAATCTATTAAAAGGTATAATAAAATATATATGTATAACAAAACGAGACGTAGTGTTTAATAAAGAGGTTAATGTATCCATAGATATTAATCCCAACAACATATTATAAAATTTAGGAGGAGACAAAAATGGCGTTAAGAGAAATAGTTCAAATAGGAGACCCTATTTTAAGAAAAAAAGCAAAAAAGGTAGAAAAAATAGATGATAGATTAATACAATTATTAGATGATATGGCAGAAACAATGTATAATGCTGAGGGAGTAGGTCTTGCTGCACCTCAAGTAGGAGTATTAAAGAGAGTTGCTGTTGTAGATATTGGAGATGGTATAATAGAACTTATAAATCCAGAAATAATAGAAACTTCTGGAGAGCAATTAGGAGATGAAGGATGCCTAAGTGTTATAGGTGAATGTGGAGCTGTAAATAGACCATATTATGTAACAGTAAGAGCATTTAATAGACAAGGACAATATGTTGAAATAAAGGCTGAAGAATTTTTAGCAAGAGCATTTTGCCATGAAATAGACCATTTAGATGGTGTATTATTTGTAGACAAAGTACAAAAGTAGTAGGAGATGATTAAATGAGGATAGTATTTATGGGTACACCTGAGATTGCTCTTGGGTGTTTACAAAAAATAATAGATGAAAAACATGAAGTAATAGGTGTGGTAACCCAACCAGACAAACCTCAAAACAGAGGTAAAAAGCTTGGAATGCCTCCAGTTAAAGAGCTTGCACTTAAATATGATATACCAGTATATCAACCATTAAAGGCAAGAGATGAAGAGTTTGTAAATGTATTAAAAGAATTAAATCCAGATGTAATAGTAGTTGTAGCTTATGGACAAATACTTCCTAAATCTATATTAGATATTCCTAAATTTGGTTGTATAAATGTCCATGTTTCTTTACTTCCAAAATATAGAGGAGCGGCACCTATAAACTGGGTAATAATAAATGGTGAAGAAAAAACAGGAGTCACTACTATGTATATGGACGAAGGTCTAGATACTGGAGATATGATACTACAAAAAGAGTTTGCATTAGATAATGAAATAACAGCAGGAGAGCTTCATGATAAGATGATGGTTGTTGGAGCAGAAACTCTAAAAGAAACTTTAGATTTAATTGAAAAAGGATGTGCACCAAGAACTAAGCAAAATCATGATGAGTTTAGTTATGCACCTATGATGGATAAGTCTTTAGGAAATATAGATTTTAATAAAAAAGCTAAAGATATACATAATCTTGTAAGAGGGGTTAATCCATGGCCAAGTGCATATACAACTTATGATGGAAAGACTATGAAAATATGGAAGACGAAAGTGTTAAATGAGGAAAGTCAAAAAGCACCTGGAACTATATTAAGCGTTGATAAAGACGGTATAAAAGTAAGTACTCTAGATAAAGTGATATTACTTGAAGAAATACAAATGCCAGGAAAGAAAAGAGTTTTAGTTTCTGAATATATAAAAGGAAACAGCATAGATACTTCAAAAAAATTAGGCTAGGTAAATAAAATGGTAGAATCAAAAAAGTATATGACGGCCATAGTTATATTATTAGTAATTCTTTTGACTGTAGGGATACTTATTAACTTTTTTATATCTACTTTAGCAGGTGTATTTGCTATAATAACAGATATACTAATATTATTAGCATCAATAGTAATAATATTTTCTATAGTAGTTACAAATAATATTATAAGAGATAAAGATGTAGACTCATCTTTAATGAAGGTTAACTTTAAAATCGTATCATTTTTATTTCCTATAATAACTATTATTGCAGAATTTGTTAATATATCAAAAAATGAAATAAGAAAGGTATATATAAAGTTAAACAATAAATATATATATAGTAATAGATATAACTTTAAGCCAGAAGAAATATTAATATTAATACCTCATTGTGTTCAAAGAAATAGCTGTAAGTTAAAAGTTACTAATAAAATAGAAAACTGTGCAACTTGTGGTTTGTGTAATATAGGAGATTTAGTAAAATTAAAAGAAAAAACAAATGTAAATATATTTGTAGCTACAGGGGGAACACTAGCCAGAAAAATAATAATGGATAACAGACCAAAAGCTGTTATAGCAGTAGCTTGTGAAAGGGACTTAACAGCTGGAGTACAAGATATGAGACATGTACCCGTTTTAGGTGTATTTAATAAAAGACCTAATGGACCTTGTGTAGATACTAATATAGATATAAATGAAGTTGAAGAAGCTATAAAGTTTTTTACAGAGGGAATATATAGCTTATCTTTATAAGAATCTATATTAAATTAAGATAGGAGTGTTTTATATGTTTTATCCATATGGATATGGGTATGGTTTAGACCCTACAATTATGATATTAATTCCAGCGATACTTTTTACTATTTATGCTCAATTTAAAGTAAGTAGTACTACTAGTAAGTATCTAAGAGTGAATTCAAGTAAAGGTTATACTGGAGAACAAGTAGCAAGAACAATATTAAATTCTAATGGATTAAATAACGTATCTATAGAAATGGTTACAGGGCATTTAACTGACCATTATGATCCAAGAAGTAATACTGTTAGATTATCACAAGATATATATTACGGAACATCTATAACATCTATATCAGTTGCGGCACATGAATGTGGCCATGCAATACAGCATGCTAAAGGATATGTACCACTTAATTTTAGAAGTGCTTTAGTTCCTATAGTTAATTTTTCATCTAATATATCTTGGTTATTAATTGCTTTAGGATTTATAATGAGGGGACCATTTTTAGAAATAGGAATAATACTATTTGCAGCATCAGTCTTATTCCAAATAGTAACATTACCAGTTGAATTTAATGCATCAAGTAGAGCTATAGTTCAGCTTAATAATCTAGGAATAGTAGACAAAAGAGAATCTAATCAAAGTAGAAAGGTTCTTACAGCAGCAGCATTAACTTATGTAGCTGCAGCATTAACTTCAGTTTTACAACTACTTAGATTATTAGCAATAGCAAGCAGAGATAATGATTAAAGGAGATTGTCCTAGGGTTTCTAGGACTTTTTCTGTTTAAATTAAGGAGAAATAGCATGAAGGCAAGAGAAATAGCATATAAGGTACTTTTAGATATTGAAGAAAATAATAATTATTCTAACACATCAATAAATAAACATTTTAAGAAAATAGAAATGACTAATCAAGATAGAGGTCTTGCTACAGAATTAATATATGGCGTAATAGAAAATCAATATTATTTAGATTATATAATAGATAAACTTTCTAAGATAAAGACACAAAAGATGTCAACTTGTGTTAAAATATTGCTAAGATTAGGTGTATATCAGATAGCGTTTTTAGATAGTATATCTGATTATGCAGCAGTTAATGAGACTGTAAATTTGGTCAAGAAATATGATAAAAAATCATCTGGGTTTGTAAATGCAATACTTAGAAATATAATAAGAAAAAAAGAAGAGATTTTAAAAGTAGATATAGATGATAACATAATGTATTTATCTACTAAATACTCTTATAGTCCATGGATGATAAAAAATTGGATTAAAAACTTCGGAGAAGAATTTACAAAAGATTTATTAGACGCCAATAATGAAAAGCCAAATTTATACTTAAGAGTTAATACTTTAAAAATTAAAAGAGATGAACTTATAGAAAAATTAAATAATATAGGTGTAAAAGCTTATAAAGTAAACCTTATAGAAGAAGCTATAAGAGTAGAAAACTTTAAAAATATAGAAAATAATGAATTGTTTAAAGAAGGATTATTTACAGTTCAAGATATAAGTTCAATGTTAGTTGGAAAAGTACTTAATCCTAAAAAAAATTCATTAGTACTTGATATGTGTAGTGCACCAGGCGGAAAAACTACTCATTTAGCAACTCTTATGAACAATACTGGAGAAGTTTTGGCAAGAGATATATTTGAACATAAATTAAAACTTATAACATCAACAGTAAATAGATTAGGTCTTAAAAATGTAGTTGTAGAAAACTTTGACTCATCTAAAGTAGATGAAAAAAGTATAAATAAATTTGACTATGTATTGGCAGATGTACCATGTTCAGGGCTTGGAATAATAAAAAGAAAACCAGAAATAAAATATAAAACGAAGGCAGAACTAAAAGATTTACCTTTAATACAAAAAACTATATTAGAAAATGCTTCTAAGTATGTTAAGAAAGATGGAATACTTGTATATAGTACTTGTACTATAGAAGATACTGAGAATATAAATATAATAAATGAGTTTATAAAGACTAACAATAATTTTGAATTAGTACCTATAGATGAAGTGAATGTAGACTTAGATAATCAAGATAAAGGATATTTAAAAATATATCCTAACATACATGGAATGGATGGTTTCTTTATAGCAAAATTAAGAAAAGTAAGGTAGTGATAAAATATGAATCAAGATAAAGTTGCATTAAAAAACTTTACAGAAGAAGAACTAAAAGAGTTTATGAAAACTATAGGAGAGAAAGCCTTTAGAGGAAGTCAAGTTTACTCTTGGATATACAAAGGTGCTAAGACTTTTGATGATATGAATAATATTCCCAAAAGTCTAAGAGAAAAATTAGCTAAAGTATCCTATATAGGAAATATAGAAATAGAATTAAAATTGGAATCAAAGATTGATAAAACCAAAAAGTATTTATTTTTATTAAATGATGGTAATATAATAGAAACTGTAATGATGGATTATGATGATAGAGTTACAGTTTGTATATCAAATCAAGTTGGATGTAGAATGGGATGTAAGTTTTGTGCATCTACTATAGATGGGCTTTTAAGAAATTTAGAGCCTTGGGAAATATTAGATCAAATATTAAAAATACAAGAAGATACAGGTAAAAGGGTATCAAACCTTGTTTTAATGGGAAGTGGTGAGCCACTAGATAACTTTGAAAATACTAAGAAATTTTTAGAAATAGTAAATGATAAAAATGGTTTAAATATAGGTTATAGACATATAACTTTATCAACTTGTGGTATAGCACCAAAAATGAGAGAACTTGCAGATTTAGAGATACCTATAAACCTTGCTTTATCACTTCATTCTCCATATGATGAAAAAAGAAAAGAAATTATGCCAATAGCAAATGCATATCCTATAAAAGAGATATTAGATGCTTGTAAGTATTATATCAAAAAGACAAATAGAAGAGTTACACTAGAGTACTCTCTTATAAAAGGTGTAAATGATTCGCCAAATGAAGCAAATGAACTAATAAAGTTACTAAAGGGCATGTTATGTCATGTTAACTTAATACCTATAAACAATGTAGAAGAAAGAGACTTTAAACGTCCAGATAAGTCTCATATATACAAGTTTAAAGATATATTAGAAAAAAATAATATACCAGCTACAGTTAGAATATCTATGGGCTCTGATATTGGTGGAGCTTGTGGACAATTAAGAAGAAAGCATAAGTAGCTTTAGGGGGGAAGTCTAATGATTTATAGTTGTGACTCAGACATAGGCCTAGTTAGGAAAAATAACGAAGATTATTGTATGGGTGAGATTATAAAAACGGATTCTGCTGATATAGGCATATTTGCTCTAGCAGATGGAATGGGTGGACATAAAAAAGGAGAAGTTGCAAGTAAGCTAGCAGTAGATAATATAATGTTTTTCTTAAAGGAAAACTTATTACAAAATAATAACATCAAAATAGACTATATAGATGATATAATAAAACAAGCTTATAATGAAGTGAACTCTATAATATATAAAAAGTCTATAAGTGGCGAAGAGTATTCAGGCATGGGAACTACCTTAACAACAGCTATATTATATAAAAATAAATTATATGTAGCTAATGTTGGAGATAGCAGATGTTATTTATTAAGTAAAGGCGAATTTAAAAAAGTTACAATGGATCATTCTGTAGTTGAAGAGTTAATAAAGGCAAACATCATAACAGAAGAAGAAGCTAAAAATCATCCTAGAAGAAATCATATAACAAGAGCTATGGGAAGTGAAGAAATAGTTATTGTAGATATATTCAAGCATGAAATAGATAGAGGAGATAAAATTCTTTTATGTAGTGATGGTTTAACAGGATTTGTTGATAATGAAAGTATTGAAGAAATTATGATGAAAGATATTGAAGTAAAAGAGATAAGTGATGAGTTGATAAATAAAGCAAACAACATGTCTGGAAGGGACAATATATCTGTTATAGTAATAGAGGATAAATAGGATGGTGATAAAGTGGGAGAGACTGTTTTAGGTAATAGATATGAAATTATTAGGAAAATCGGCGATGGAGGAATGGCTTTTGTATATGAAGCTAAAGATAGACTTTTAAATAGAACTGTAGCTGTAAAAGTTTTAAGACCTGAATTTGTTGATGATGAGGAGTTTTTAGGCAAATTTAAACGAGAAGCAGAAGCGGTAGCTAGTTTATCGCACCCTAATATAGTAAATGTATATGACGTAGGAGAAGATGGAAAAGTTCATTACATAGTAATGGAATTTATAGATGGACAAAACTTAAAAGAAATAATAAAAAATGAAGGTGTTTTAGACGAATATACTGCACTTGATATAACAAAACAAATAGCTATGGCACTTAGTGCAGCACATAGAAAAGGTATTATACATAGGGATATAAAACCTCATAATATACTTATATCAAATGAAGGTAGAATAGTTAAAGTAGCAGACTTTGGTATAGCTAAGGCTGTATCTAATTCTACTATGACAAATATTGGGAGTATAATAGGTTCTGTACATTATTTTTCACCAGAACAAGCTAAAGGTAAGTTTGTAACTAGCAATGCAGATCTTTACTCTTTAGGAATAGTATTATATGAAATGCTAATAGGTAAGGTACCATTTAGAGGAGATAGTCCTATATCAATAGCACTTCAGCATATCAATGATAATTTAGATTTCACTCAAGAGGAGAAAGTTAGAATTCCTCAAAGTGTAAGAACTATTATAAAAAAGCTAACAGAAAAATCTAGTGCTGATAGATATCAAAGTGCAGAAGAATTGATAGAAGATATCGAGTACATAGAAAAGAACATAGATTTAGATTTTATAAAAGAATATGATAACTATGCTACTCAAAAGATAGAAGATAGAGAATTAAGAAACTCTATGGTTAATGCCAATGATAATCAAGAAGAAGCATATGATGATGAATATGATGATTATGAAGATGAAGACGAGTATGAAGACCCTAAGCAAAAAAGAAATGAAAAAAAGAAATCTAAGGCTTCAAATAGAAGAAAAAAAGAAGTAAAAGAAGATAGTCCTTTAATGAAGAAAATACTTGTAGTAGCAGCAGTAATATTGATAATAATATTAGGTGCTCAAGTTTATCTAGCAGGTAAATATTTATTAGGATCTAGTAGCAATCAAACAGGAGTAGAAACAGTAGTTACCCCAGATGTTAAAAATATGAGCTTAGATGAAGCACAAAGAAAGTTAGATGATTTAGGCTTAAATGTAACAATAAAAGAAGAATATGATTCAAATGTAGAAGCTAATCATGTAATATCTCAAATGCCAGAAGCTGGAACGAATGTAAAAGAAGGAGATTCTATAACTATAGTTTTAAGTAAAGGTAAAAAACAAGCACAAGTTCCAAATGTAGTTGGACTTAGCTTAATAGATGCAGAGAGTGTACTAAGAGAAAATAATTTAGTTTTAGGTAATGTTAAGCAAGAGTATAGCGAAAGCTTTAAAGAAGGAAATATAATTAGACAAACTCCTCAATCAGGAACATCTATTTCAGGAAATGGAGAAGCAGTTGATGTAGTGGTAAGTAAGGGACCTAAGCCAGTAGCACCACCTGAAGAAAATAAAAAAGAGGAAAGTGATAATACACAAACTCCTCCAGTAGTTACCCCAGAAGAAAAGCCAGATACTAAACCAGAGACAGGTAATGGTTCAAATAATTCTGGAAATG
The DNA here is from genome assembly GCF_015668195.1 of Romboutsia sp. 1001713B170131_170501_G6. Classification (NCBI taxonomy): domain Bacteria; kingdom Bacillati; phylum Bacillota; class Clostridia; order Peptostreptococcales; family Peptostreptococcaceae; genus Romboutsia; species Romboutsia sp. 1001713B170131_170501_G6. The sequence continues at coordinate 422,816 of NZ_JADPFC010000002.1, read as the reverse complement.
GTCAAGGTAACTCAGGAGAATCAGGTAATACTACTCCAGAAAAACCAGGAGAAAATACTGGTGGTAATAATGGAGGAAACACAGGTGGAAATTCATCTAGTGGAGAGAATTCAAATACTGGAGGAAATCACCCTTCTCAAGGTGGAGGAAATAATACAGGTACTGAAGGAAGTGAAAGTACTATACAAGCACAAGAATAAAGTAAATTAAAAAAGTCCAACTTTATAAGTTGGGCTTTTTTAATTTTGATGTTATTTTAGATAATAAAAAATAAATATAGATTAATTGTTAGCTTATTATGATATTATATAAAAATAGGAAAGAATAATTATGTTAGAAAATTTAGAGGAGGAAATAGATGTTAGATGGAAAAATTGTAAAAGGAATAGGGGGATTTTATTACATAGACACTGAAAGTGGGATATATGAATGTAAGGCTAGAGGAATATTTAGAAAGCAAAAGATAACGCCTTTAGTTGGAGATAGAGTAAAAATAAATATAGTAGATGAAGAGAATAAAAAAGGTGTAATAGAAGAAATAGATAAAAGAGATACAGAACTTATAAGACCACCTATAGCAAATGTAGACAAAGCACTTATAGTATTTGCTATAAAAAATCCTAAGCCAAATTTATCATTATTAGATAGATTTATAGTACTAGCTGAAAAGGAGAACCTAGATATAGTCATAGTTTTAACTAAGGTAGATTTAGATGAAGATGGAGATTTAGTAAAAGATTTAAAAAACATATACGAAATAAGTGGATATAAAGTAATACCAGTTAGTAATAAAACTAAATTAAATATAGATAAAATAAAAGAAGAGTTAAATGGAAATGTAGTAGTATTTGCAGGGCCATCTGGGGTAGGCAAATCAAGTTTATTAAATGAAATAGATAAAAACTTTGAGTTACAAACTGGTGAAGTAAGTGATAAAATAAAAAGAGGTAAGCATACAACAAGACATGCAGAACTTTTAAAACTAGAGTGTGGGGGAATGGTAGCAGATACACCTGGATTTAGTTCTCTAACTCTTGATGATATAGAAGAAAGTGAACTTAAAGAATACTTTATAGAATTTGATGAGTTTGATGACTGTAGGTTTGGATTTAGATGTATACATGAAAATGAACCAAGTTGTGCAGTTAAAGAAGCTGTTAGTGAAGGAAAAATATCTAAAAAAAGATATGATAGCTATATACAATTATTAAATGAAATAAGACAAGGGAAGAGGAGATATTAAAATGATTAAATTAGCACCATCAATATTATCAGCAGATTTTGCAAGACTATTAGAAGATGTAAAAAAAGTAGAAAGTGCAGGATGTGAATACCTTCATATAGATGTTATGGATGGACATTTTGTTCCAAATATAACTTTAGGGTCAGGTCTTGTTAAATCTCTTAGAAAAGATGTAAATATGGTATTTGATGCACATCTAATGATAGAAAATCCAGATAATTATATAAAGGATTTTGTAGATGCAGGTTGTGATTTAATAGTTGTTCATCAAGAAGCATGTAAACACTTACACAGAACTATACAAAATATAAAATCTTATAATGTAAAAGCTGGAGTTGCATTAAATCCAGCCACACCAATAGAAACTATAAAACATGTAATAGAAGATGTAGATATGGTACTTATAATGACAGTAAATCCTGGATTTGGGGGTCAATCATTTATAGAAGGTATGATACCTAAAATAGAAGAATTAAAAAAACTGATACATGATAGAAACTTAAATGTAGACATACAAGTTGATGGTGGGATAAAGCCTAGCAATGTAGATAAAGTTGTTAAGGCTGGGGCTAATATAATAGTTGCAGGTTCTGCAATATTTAATAGTGATGATATAGAAAGTACAGTAAATTTATTTAGAAAAAATGCTAGTTTATAGGGACAAAAATTGAAAAAAGCTTGTATTATACTAAATGGAAAATCAGAAAACTATAATAATGTTAAAAAAATATTAGCCAAAAACAAGTATGACTATATAATATGTGCAGATGGAGGAGCAAACCATACATATAATATGGATATAGTTCCAGATTATATAATAGGAGATTTAGATTCTGTAGATAGTAGTATAGTTAACTATTATAAGAACCTAAATGTAAAATTCGAAAAGTTTCCTTCAAAAAAGAATGAAACAGATACAGAGTTGTGTATTTATCTAGCCAAAAATCTAAACGTAAAGGAAATTGATTTTTACTTTGCTTTAGGAGGAAGAATAGATCATACTATTGCAAATATAAATTTATTATACTTTGTAAAAAGTATAGGGATGATACCTACTGTAATAGGTGAAAATGAAATAATACAGATAGCTATAAATGAAGAAATAGAAGTTAAAGGAAACATAGGAGATACCGTGTCAGTAATACCTTTAAGTGGTGATGCAAAAGGAGTTACTCTTACTAATTTTGAATATCCTTTGGATAAATATGATATGAAGTTTTATCTACCATTAGGAATATCTAATGTAATGTTAGAAAATAAATGTAGAGTAAAAGTAAATGAAGGTAGTTTACTTATAATTATAAACATATAAAAAAGATGACTTTCGTCATCTTTTTTATATGTTTATAAATTAATATATTTTTATTACTTATTATATAAAAAATCTAATTCCTCTTTTGTCCAGTCAGTAGGACCCTCACTAGGGTTTATAAATTTATTCCAATAAGTTCCGGTATGAGAGTCAAAGATAATTATATTTGAATCATTAGGACTGAAGAATTGATATCTATTATGATTTTCTTTAAGTGATATAAATAAGCTTATTGCAACTATGCAAAATCCTAGAATTATTGAGCCTCCAATAACAAAAATTGATTTATTATTAATAAAACTCACCTCACTTTTAATTTAATTGTAGTCTGATAAATAATATAAATCCATTAAAATTAAAATATTTAAATTATATAAAAGGAATGTAAAACATATAAGTCAAATATAGTAATATTATAATTTTGGAGGGGTTTTATGGATAATAAAATAGCTGTTATATATAAGTCTAAGTATGGAAGCACTAAAAAGTATGCAGGATGGATAGCACTTAGATTATATGCAGATTTATATGAAGTTAGTGATATAAGGAATAAGGATTTAAAAGAATACGACACTATAATATATGGTGGTGGAATATATGCAAGTAAAATAAATGGAATAAGTTTCATAGAGAAAAACTTTCATAATATAAAAGATAAAAGAGTGATAATATTTACTGTAGGCATGGAGTCAATCTCTGAAGAATTAAGAAAAATGATAATAGATAAAAATTTTAGTGATGAAATGGTAAGCAATATAAGTTTAGTTAATTTTAGAGGTTCAATATTTTATAATGAACTAAGTATAAAAGATAAAATCCTTATGAAGGGATTAAAGGTATATATAGATAAAAAAGATTTTAGAGACCTTACAGAAGATGATAAATTGATTTTAGATAGTTTCAATAAACAAATAGATATGTGTGATAAAAAAAGTATAGATAAATTAATAGAACTTTTATAAAAGATGTATTTTGAAATACGTCTTTTTATTTTGAAAAAATTTATTAATAAAAAGTAGGACAGGTCTAAATATGGACTATTTTGCATAAATTTAATATATACATAAATCTAAATAGTAAAATAACTCAAGGAGGTGTTTTAATGAAAAATAGCTCTAAGGTGTTATTGGGAATGTTATGTTTGTCAACAGGAGGAGCAGTACTTTTATCTATGATGCTTCCAGGATGGATTTGGACATTACTTACAGCAGTTATTTTAATTGGATGTGGGGTTTTACTATTTTTTTATTGATACTTGAATATACTTTATAAGTAAGCCAAATAAATAATATTATTGGGGGAATGTTAAATGAAAATGGTAACAATAAAAATGCCTAAATGGATAGCTGGAATTATATTAAAGTTTATGAAGGGAAGTAAGAAAAAGTAATTAATGTAATTACTATAATCATTAGATGAAATTATAAAAATACATATGAAATAAAAAAGCCTACTAATTAGTAGGCTTTAAAGAACAATTAAGCTCTTTCTATTTTTCCAGAACGTAAACATCTAGTACAAACTTTAACTCTCTTAGGAGTTCCATCTATTATAGCTCTAACGCTTCTTAAGTTAGCTGACCATGTTCTTCTGTTATGTCTATTTGAGTGTGATACTTGGTTTCCAGAAACCTTTCCTTTACCACATACGCTACATACCTTTGCCATTTACGTACACCTCCTTAAAATGATAACTATTTAAAGACTAAAAACATATTTATATTAACATAAATATTAAAAACGTGCAATAGAAATATATATTTGCTTAACAAATATTGAACAATGTCTTGTTATCATATAAAATTATATATATAATTTTGTATAAAGTAAATATTTAAAATAAAATATTTACTATTACAAAATAATTACGTAGGTTTAAATTATATCATATTTATAGTATTATAGGATATATAAATTTTTATAATAATATAAATAAAATATTTATTCCAAATAAAAATATGAACCTAAGGGGGTAAATCATGAGCTTAAAAGTAAGTAATCAATATGGAAATATAGAAATAGATAAACATGTTATAGCACAAATTGCATACAGAGCTGCTATGGAAAGTTATGGATTAGTAGGTTTAGCATATAAAACTAAGGGTATAGTAGAGCTATTAAAAGGTGAGAACGTATTAAAGGGTGTTTTAGTACAAGAATTAGAAGATAACACTATAGCTATAGAATTATATGTTATACTACAATACGGAATTAATATATCTACTGTTGCAAATAACATAATAGATAGAGTAAAATATACAGTTGAGAACACAACGGGTATAAAAGTAAGTAAAATAGATATCAATGTGCAAGGAATTAGAGTTAAGTAATTAGGAGGAAGAAAATGATTCAATATATAGATGGTAAATTATTAAGAGATATGTTTGTGTCAGGTGCAAATAATCTTCAAAATAATAAAGATTTAGTTGATAAACTAAATGTGTTTCCAGTTCCAGATGGAGATACAGGAACAAACATGTCTCTTACTATATCTTATGCAATGAAAGAATTGTCTAAGGTAGAGGGGGATAATATAACTGAAATAGGTAAAGCTCTATCTAAAGGTTCTTTAATGGGAGCTAGAGGAAATTCAGGCGTTATACTATCTCAAATAATAAGAGGATTTGCAAAATCAATAGAAGGAAAAGAAAAGATATCTACATCAGATTTAGCAGATGCATTTAAGAATGGTTCAGATACAGCTTACAAGGCGGTTATAAAGCCTATAGAAGGTACTATACTTACAGTAGTAAGAGAAAGTGGAGAATATGCACTTTCAGCTTGTAAGAAAGAAAAAGATTTAGTAGCATTCTTAGAAATGGTTATAAAGGAAGCTAATAATTCATTAAATAGAACACCAGAATTACTAAAAGCACTAAAAGAAGCTGGAGTTGTAGACTCTGGAGGTAAAGGTCTAGTACTAATATATGAAGGTATGTTAGAAGCGCTAAAAGGAAACTCTATAGAAGCTTTAGAAAAATCATCTAACACTACGACACAATCATCAGCTCAGGCACAAATAAATACTGATGATATAAAATTTGCTTATTGTACAGAGTTTATTCTAGAAAGTGATAAAGTAAGCGACTTACAAATAAGAGATATGATGATGAAGTATGGAGATAGTTTAGCGGTAGTTGGAGATGACGGTGTAATAAAAGTGCACGTTCATACTAACGATCCAGGATTAGTATTACAAGATGCTTTAAAATATGGGCAATTAATAACTATAAAAATAGAAAACATGAAAGTACAACATGAAAATATATTACTTGATACAAAGGATGAAACAGCATCATCGGTAGAAGAAAAAGAATATGGATTTATAGCAACTTCTATGGGTGAAGGATTAGCTCAAATATTTAAAGATTTTGGTGTTGATTACATAATAGAGGGTGGACAAACAATGAACCCTAGCACTGAAGACTTTATGAAAGCAATAGAAGAAATACATGCTAAAAATATATTTATATTCCCAAATAACAGCAATATAATAATGGCTGCTAATCAAGCAAAAGAATTAAGCGAAAAAAATATAATAGTAATTCCTACTAAAAACACTCCTCAAGGATTTACGGCATTAGTAAACTTCAATGCAGATTTATCTGTAGAAGAAAATGAAGAAACTATGATGGAGTCTTTAGGACTAGTTAAATCAGGTCAAGTTACATTTGCAGTTAGAGATACTGTTATGAATGATATAGAAGTTAAAGAAGGTAATATAATAGGTATAGCAGAAGGAAAATTACAATCTGCTGGAGATGGTGTTGATGAAATAACAACTAAACTTATAGAAAATATAGTAGATGAAGATAGTGCTATAATAACTTTATTCTATGGTGAAGATGTAAAAGAAGAAGATGCAAACAAACTTCGTTACGAGTTAGAAGAAAAGTTTGAAGACATAGATGTAGAATTATATTACGGAGGTCAACCTCTTTATTACTACTTAATTTCAGTTGAATAATATTAAAAAAATCCTGTAAAATCCTACTTAGTAAGGATTGTACAGGATTTTTATCTAATAGGTGATAATATGGATTTAAATAAAGATATACAGTATGTAAAAGGAATCGGACCTAAAAGAGCTCAAAAGCTAAATAAATTGAATATATTTACGTTAAAAGACCTATTATATTATTTTCCTAGACAGTTTGAAGATAGAAATAATATAAAAAAGATTGCTCAACTAGAAAATGAAGATAGAGCTACTATAAAAGCTATTATAGTAGGAAGTCATACGTCATCTCCTAGAAAAGGTCTTAATATAACTAAGCTAGATGTAAGAGATGAAACAGGTTATGCAAAATTAGTATTTTTTAATCAAGAATATATAAAAAATGCATTTAAAGTTGGAGATACTATACTAGCATTTGGTAAAGTTAAAAAAGAATTTAAAAATGTAGAATTAACTTCTTGTGAAGTGGAGCACCTTAGCAACTCACCAAAATCTACCTGTAAAATAATACCTGTATATCCTTTAACTTATGGAGTTACTAATAAAGAAGTAAGTAGCATAATAAAAGGAGTGCTTAATGATAAGGAAATAAATATAAAAGAGTATCTTCCAATTAACATAGTAGAAAAATATAAGTTATGTAGCATAGATTACGCTGTTAGAAATATTCATAATCCAAGTAGTAAAGAAGCCTTAAAAATTGCTTTATATAGAATCGTATTTGAAGAATTTTTAATGCTACAGTTAGGATTATTTATGTTTAAAAATGGAGTAAGTGAAGTTGATGGTATAAAGTTTTTAAAAAATAAAAAGCTAGAAGAAATAAGAGAGTCATTGCCATTTAAATTAACGAAAGCTCAAGAAAGAGCACTAAATGAAATAATAGATGATATGAATTCAAATAGTGCTATGAATAGGCTCGTACAAGGTGATGTTGGATCAGGTAAAACAGTCGTAGCTCTCTTAGCATTATCACATTGTATTTTAAATGGATATCAAGGAGCATTAATGGCTCCTACTGAAATATTAGCTGAACAACATTATATTTCTCTTACAGAGACTCTAAAGCCTTTTGGAGTGAATGTAGAATTACTAGTTGGTAGTTTAACTAAGAAGAATAAAGAGAAAGTTTTAGAAAGAGTAAAAAATAAAGAAGTAGATATATTAATAGGAACTCATGCACTAATTGAAGATAAAGTAGAGTTTAATAATCTAGGGTTAGTAATAACAGATGAACAACATAGATTTGGAGTTAGACAAAGAAGCAAATTATCGGAAAAAGGAGAAAATCCAGATATATTAGTAATGACGGCAACTCCAATACCAAGAACGTTAGCTCTTATACTTTATGGAGATTTGGATATATCCATAATAGATGAGCTTCCTCCAGGAAGACAGCCAATTGAAACTATAGCAGTTGATAAAGGAAAAAGAGATAGAGCTTATAACTCATTAGTTAGAAAAGAAGTAGAAAAAGGAAGACAAGTTTATATAGTGTGTCCTTTAGTAGAAGAAAGTGAAGCTATAGAAGCTAAAGCTGCTACAGAACTAGTTGATGAGCTTAAGGCTGAATATTTTAGCGATCTTAGAGTAGGTCTTTTACATGGAAAGATGAAAGGTAGCGAAAAAGATTCTATAATGAAGAGTTTTAAAAATAAAGAAATAGATATATTAGTTTCAACAACAGTTATAGAGGTTGGAGTTAATGTTCCAAATGCAACACTTATGATAATAGAAAATGCAGAAAGATTTGGGTTAGCACAGCTTCATCAGTTAAGAGGTCGTGTAGGTAGAGGAAGTCATAAGTCTTATTGTATATTAATATACGCTTCTAAATCAGAAGTTTGTAGACAACGAATGTCTATAATGGAAGAAACCAATGATGGATTTAAAATATCAGAAAAAGATTTAGAAATAAGAGGACCAGGTGAGTTTTTTGGAACAAGGCAACATGGTTTACCAGAATTAAAGGTTGCAAATATATTTAAACACATGAAAATACTCAAACTTGCTCAACAAGAAGCTAGAATTATATTTTCTAAAGACTCTAAGTTAGATAATTATGAAAATAAAGGCTTAAAACGTGAAATTATGAATAAATTTGAGAATATAGTTAAAGAAATTTCGTTAAATTAATATAAAATTATGCTAAAATATACAATGAGGTGAAGGTACGTTGAGAGTAATATCAGGAAAAGTAAGAGGATTAAAGTTAAATACTCCTAAAAATGAAGATGTAAGACCAACAACAGATAGAGTTAAAGAGTCATTATTTAATATGATAAATCCATATATGATGGAAAGTAATATATTAGACTTATTTGCTGGAACTGGTTCTTTAGGAATAGAGTGTTTATCTAGAGGTGCTTCAAAATGTACCTTTGTGGATGTAAGTAGAGAGAGTATAGCTTTGGTAAAATCCAATATAAAGAAAGCTAGATTTGAAAATGAAAGTGAAGTTTTAAACTTAGATTTCAAGGATGCTATAAGTAAGCTTAAAATAAAAAATAATAAATTTGATGTTATATTTATGGATCCTCCATATTATAAAGACATGTTTATTGATGCTCTTGAAAAAATAGATAATGCAAATATACTTAAAGAAGATGGTATAATTATAGTCGAACATGATACTAAAGATAAATTCCCAGAAGAAATAGGCAGTTTAGAAAAAAGTAGAGATAAAAAGTATGGGAATACAACTTTAACATTTTATAAGTTAAAATAGAATATAAAAAATCCTAATATCAATGTTAAAATGGAGGACTAAGCAAAAATATGAATAAAAAAATAAGAAAAGCTATATTTGCAGGAAGCTTTGATCCAATAACTAATGGACACTTAGATATAATATGTAGAGCTTCTAAAATATTTGATGAGTTGCAAATAGGGGTGCTTCATAATCCTAACAAAAAGGGAATGTTCACTTTTGAAGAAAGAGTAGAACTTATAGAAAAATGTACTAATCATCTTGATAATATAAAAATAGTAAGCTTTAATGGACTTTTAGTAAACTATTGTGAAGAACATGGTATAGATACTTTAGTAAGAGGAATTAGAAATGGTACTGATGTTGAGTATGAACTACAAATGGCTCACATGAATAAAGAATTAAATCCTAATATTGAAACTGTAATATTAGCAACTAATCCAAAGTATTCATTTATAAGTTCCTCGTTAATAAAGGAAGTATTAAACTTTGATGCAGATATAAAAAACTTAGTTCCAGAAGTTGTATTAGAAGAACTTAAAAGAAAAACCAATAGGGGGAAGTAACTATGTATGTAGATTTAGAAATAATTGAATTGTTAGATGAATTAGAAAGTATGATAAATAATGCATCTTCAATACCTTTTTCTCAAAAGTCTGGTATAGATAAAAATGAAGTATTAGGTGTTATAGGTGAAATAAAATCATTAGTTCCAGAAGAAGTAAAGCAAGCAACATGGATTAATAAAGAAAGACACAAAATAATAAATGATGCAAAAATAGAAGCACAAGAATTAGTGGAACAAGCTAAAAAAGAAGCACAAAGAATACAAGATGAGTACAATGAAAAAGTAGAAGAGTTAAAGAAAAATTCTGATGAAATTTTAAATGCTTACTTAGAATCAAGTGAACCTATTCAAAAAGCAGAATTACAAGCTAAAGAAATGATAGCAAGAGCAGAAAGAATAGCAGGTGAAATAAGACTTGGATCTATAGAGTATGCTGACAATGTACTTTTAAGTTTAGAACATAATATAAAGGATTTACTAGAAGAAGTATCAAGAGATAGATTAGAGTTAAATCCAGAACAATAATATAAATGCTATAAAAAAAGAAAGTGTTAGCTTTCTTTTTTTATAGCGACCTTTTCTAGCCTTGAAAGAAGATTTAAAATATAAACTATAAATATTGTTAAAAGTACTGTACTGTAATTAGATAAATAAAAATTAGATACACTACCATGGTATATATAGTTATAAGTACTAGAGAAATTAGACACAAGTGAAATTGATTCTATTAAAGGGTATAGTAAAAATGTAAGAATCCCTGATATAATTCCATGAAAAAATTTACTTAATATGTATATAGGTACGTTAATATCTGTTTTTGATATAAAGGTACAACATTGGGCAAGTATAGAGATACCACTAAAACCTATTAAAAAACTAGCTAGAGACGCTTTTAAAGCCTCTGAAACATTAGAAACAGATGATATTTTATTACAACCTATAGTCATTTCAAACAAGCCACTTATAAGACCGTAACAAAGTTCTTTTGTAAATCCTAAAAGAGATAGAGGAATATATAGGACAAAAGCAATAACATCAACTATTTTAAATAATGTAAGTACCTTAAAAATTACTGAAAATACTATTACAAAACCACCAATCATAAGTAGTGTATTAACACCACTATTTACAGCATTTCCAAAGAGAACAAAAAAACCTTGACCATTAGAGTAACGAGTATTTATTGTATTTTTAATATTAGTTTTTAAGGAGATAGACGAACTAGAAATAATATCTTTACCGTAACCTCTAAAAAACAATCCTATAGATATAGAACCTAAGTAATGACAAATAATCATTAAATATCCAAGGTTAGGGTTTTTAAACATACCAGTCGCTACAGCACCTATTATAAATAGTGGACCAGATGTAGAGCAAAAAGAAATTAGCCTTTGGCCTTCATCCTTAGAAATTTGAGAATTAAGTCTAAGCTCTGAGGCAAGTTTTGCACCTACAGGATATCCAGAAACTGTTGATACAAGAAAGACTAAGGCACTTTTTCCAGAAACATTAAAGATAAACTTAGTAAAAGGGTTTATTATAAATCCAATTATATCGACGATTTTTAAATCAACAATCAAGTTTGCACCTATAATAAATGGAAGTAAAGAAGGTATTAGTATTGTGGTCCAAATTTCTATGCCTTCCTTAGCAGCTTCTAAGGAATCGTTAGGAAAAATAATTATTCCAAGTATAATTAATAAAACGATACATATAGGAACAAAAAAACATATAATTTTTCTTTTCTTCATAAGCATCACCTAATAAAATATATAGTATAAGACAAGTATATTTAAAGAAGTGGATATATATGAGAAAAAATACATAAATAATATAAATTTAAGGGGGATATCATGTTTGTTAATATTTCAAATAAGAAAGTTTATGAACTTGTAATAGAGCAAATACAAGATAAAATATTAAACGGGGAATTAAAAAAAGGAGATAAGCTACCATCAGAAAGAGAACTATCAGAGCAGATGAGTGTAAGTAGAACATCTATTAGAGAAGCGATAAGAGTATTAGAGACTATGGGGGTAGTTGAAAGTAAACAAGGTGATGGAAACTTTATATGTACTAATATAGAAAAGTCACTAATAGAACCTCTATCTATGGTATTTAAATTAAATGAAGGTACATGGCAAAATGTATTGGAATTAAGAGAGGTGTTAGAATTACAAACTGTAAAAATAGCAGCAATAAAAGCAACAAAAGAAGATTGTAAAGAGTTAAAAAACATAATAGATGCAATGAGGAAAGAAAATAGCGTTAAAAAATACAATAGTAAGAAAATAATCCAACTTGATCAAAGATTTCACAATAAAATAGCATCTATAAGCAAAAATTATCTTATAGAAAGTGTATTTATAACGTCGTCTAAATTATTTAAAAGGTTTATAGAGGATGCAAGAGAAAAAATTATAGAGAATTATAGAGATGAAGAGCTGTTATTTGAAAATCACAGAAGAATATATGAAGGAATAAGTAAAAATGATCCGATATTAGCTTATGAGGAGATGAAAAGACATATGGAAAATATAAGAGAAAGCTATATAAAAACTATTGGTTGAAAATTGTTAATTTTCAATCAATTATTGCGGTTTATAAATATATCTTATATTATATAAAATATAAGTGGTAATACCACTGACCATCATTCAAGTTACCGACATAAAATATAATATATAGGAGGTACTTGATGAACGAGTATGTATTATTTTTAATAGCTATAATACCGATAATATGGTTAATTGCATCTTTAGGGATAATGAAACTACCAGCACATAAAACCTGCTTTGCAACAGTTATATTAACATTTATTATAGCTATGGTATTTTGGAAAATGCCATTTGTAGATGCGGTTACGGCATCCATAGAAGGAGTATTAGTTGCATTATGGCCAATTCTTTTAGTTATAGTTGCAGCGCTATTTACTTATAATTTAGCAGTTGAAACTAAAACTATGGATACTATGAAACAAATGCTATCTAGTATTACAACAGATGACAGAATACAAGTACTTATATTAGCTTGGGGATTTGGTGGATTTTTAGAAGCTGTTGCAGGATATGGCACAGCAGTTGCAATACCAGCAAGTATATTAGCATCTTTAGGATTTAATCCCATATTTGCAGCTATAATATGTCTTATAGCTAATACAGTACCAACTGCTTTTGGAGCAATAGGTATACCTGTAAGTACATTAGCATCAGTGACGGGGCTAGACGTAATGAGATTAAGTTATTTAACAGCAATTCAATTAGCACCATTCATAATAGTAATACCTTTTGTATTAGTAATTTTAACTAAGAAAAGCCTTAAAGCATTAAAAGGAGTATTTTTAATAACCTTAGCATCAGGGTTAGCATTTGCATTACCTCAAATATTTATAGCAAAATATCTAGGAGCTGAATTACCTGCTCTTATAGGAAGTTTATGTAGTATGTTAATTACAATTCTTATGGCAAAAGCAATGAATAAAAGAAAAGATATATCAGAAGAAGAAAATAGCATAAAAGGAAGCGTAGCATCAAAAGTCAGTGTAAGTACAAAAGAGGGTATATTAGCTTGGCTTCCATACATATTACTATGTGTTTTAATTTTAGCAGCAAGTCCATTGTTCCCATCTATAAATGAATTTTTAGCTAGATTTACAAGTCAATTTAAAATATACACAGGAGAAGGAGCAGCAACAACTGAATTTATATGGATAAATACACCAGGTATTGTAATAATAGTTGCTACATTCATAGGTGGATTAATACAAAGAGTAAAAGTATCTACCATGATAAATGTATTTATAAGAACTGTAAAACAGTTATCTAAATCTTTTATAACTATAACATCTATAGTTGCTATATCAAAACTTATGTCTTACAGCACAATGACAGCATCAATATCTTTTGGGCTAAGTGCAATAACTGGATCATTTTATCCTGTAATATCACCACTTTTAGGCTCAATAGGTACATTTGTAACAGGTAGTGACACATCAGCAAATATATTGTTTGGGGGATTACAATCTCAATCAGCTACATCTCTAGGAATAGACCCATATTGGATAGCAGCAGCAAATACTGCAGGGGCAACAGCCGGAAAAATGATATCGCCTCAAAGTATAGCTATAGCAACATCTGCTACAGGGTTAATAGGAAAAGAAGGTAAAATATTAAACTCAACTCTTAAGTTTTGTTTAGTATATGTAGTAATATTAGGAGTATTAGTTTATTTTGGAAGTTATTTAAAGATATAAAAATATAAGGGGGAAAATATGCCTACTTTAAAAGTTCCGTATTCTAAAGAGGGAATGATTTTAAATATTCCAGATGAAAATTTCGTAATGACACTTCAATCTAAAGCACATACATATAAAGTCAATAACACTCAAGGAGAAATAGTAGAAAATTCATTAGATAATCCAATAGGCTCTAAGAAACTGGAGGAATTAGCAAGAGATAAAAAAAGTATAGTCATAATAACTAGTGATCACACAAGACCTGTACCAAGTAAAGTTACTATGCCAATAATTTTAAAAAGAATAAGAAAAGTAAATAAAGATGCAAGTATAAAAATATTAATTGCTACAGGGTTTCATAGAGAAAGTACAAAAGAAGAATTAATTTATAAAATGGGTGAGGAAATAGTAGAAAATGAAGAAATAATAATGCATATATCAACAGATGATTCACAGATGGAAAAAATGGGAGTATTGCCATCTGGTGGAGATTTATATCTAAATAAATTAGTTAAAGAAGCAGATTTATTAATAGCAGAAGGTTTTATAGAACCTCACTTTTTTGCAGGTTTTTCAGGAGGTAGAAAAAGTATATTACCAGGTATAGCATCAGCAAAAACTATAATGTATAACCACTGTAGTGATTTTATAGATAATAAAAATGCCAGAACTGGAACATTAAAAAATAATCCTATTCACGAGGATATGGTATATGCAGCTAAAGTATCAAAGCTTGCTTTCATACTAAATGTTGTAATAGATCAAGATAAAAATGTTATAGCATCTTTTGCTGGAGATGTAGAAAAAGCACATAAAAAAGGATGTGAATTTGTAACAGAGTTATCTAAAGTTAAATCTCATAAAGCTGATATAGTTGTTAGTACTAATGGAGGGTATCCGCTTGATCAAAACATATATCAGTCTGTAAAAGGAATGACTGCAGCAGAGGCTACATGTAATGAAGGTGGAGTAATAATTATGATATCTGCCTGCAATGATGGTCATGGAGGTCAATCTTTTTATGATAATATAGCAAATGCTAAATCACCAAAAGAAGTTTTAGAAAAGGTAAGAAAGGTAAGTAGAGGAGATACTGTACCAGATCAATGGGAGTTTCAAATATTAGCTAGAATACTTGAAAATTACACTGTAATAATGGTAACAGATATGTGTGATAAAGATATGATAGAGAATATGCATATGAAGCATGCATCAAACTTTGAAGAGGCTTTAAATATGGCATTTAATATAAAGGGAAGGGATTCAAAGGTTGTAGTTATTCCTGATGGAGTATCTGTAATAGTTAAATAGATAAGGGGGATAAAGTATGGAAATTTTAACATGTATTAAGCAAGTTCCAGGAACTTCTGAAGTTGAAGTAGATGAAAAAACAGGTGTGCTTAAAAGAGATGGTATAGATTCTAAAATGAATCCATATGATTTATATGCATTAGAAACAGCACTTAAAATAAAAGAAAAAAAGGGTGCAATTTTAAAGGTATTAACAATGGGACCACCACAAGCAAAACAAATTGTAGAAGAAAGTTTTATGATGGGAGTAGATGAGGGAGCTATACTTAGTGATAGAAAATTTGCAGGTGCTGATGTACTTGCAACTTCCTATACATTATCTCAAGGTATAAAAAAAGTAGGAAATCCAGATTTAATAATATGTGGAAAGCAAACTACTGATGGAGATACAGCTCAAGTTGGACCAGAAATAGCTGAATTTTTAAATATACCGCATATTACAAATGTAACTAAAATAATAGAAATTAAAGATAAAAGTATAGTAGTTGAGTGTGATATGCCAAATACATTAGAAGAATGTGAAATAAATTATCCATGCCTAATAACTGTTGAAAAGGGCATATATGAGCCAAGATTACCTTCTTTTAAATTAAAGTTAGACACTAAAGATAGAGAAATACCTATGTATAGCTTAAGTGATTTTGAGGATCAAGATGAAAACAATTATGGACTTAATGGTTCACCAACTCAAGTATTAAGAATATTCCCTCCAACTTCTAATAATAAAAAAGAAGTTTTAAGAGGAAGTAGTGAAGAAATAAGTGAAAAATTAGTAAATAAGCTTAAGGAGTTAAAGTTAATATAAGGGGGGATTTATATGGCTAAAATAGTAATAAATCAAGAGAAAATAGATAATACAGATGAAGTTTTAAAACTGTGTCCATTTAATGCCATAGAATTAATTGACCAAAAAATAGAAATAAATCCAGCTTGTAAAATGTGTAAGATTTGCGTTAAAAAGGGGCCAAAGGGAGCTTTTGAATTTGTAGAAAATTTAAAAAAAGAGATAAACAAGGATGAATGGAAAGGAATAGCTGTATATGTAGACCACCATGAAGGAGATATACATCCTGTAACCTATGAACTTATAGGTAAGGCTCGTGAAATGGCTAAGAAAGTAAATCATCCAGTATATTGTATATTTGTAGGTAAAGATATAAAAGATAAATGTGATAAACTAATATCTTATGGAGTAGATGAAGTATTTATCTATGATAGTCCAGAATTTGAACATTTTAGAATAGAACCATATTCTAGGGCAGTTGAAGATTTTATAAATAATATAAAACCTACGATAATGTTAGTAGGGGGAACTACACTTGGGAGGTCTTTAGCACCAAGGCTTGCGGCTAGGTTTAAAACTGGGCTTACAGCAGATTGTACAATACTTGATATTCAAGAAAATACAGACTTAGACCAAATAAGACCAGCATTTGGGGGAAATATAATGGCTCATATTCATACTCCAAATAATAGACCTCAGTTTGCGACAGTAAGATATAAAATATTCTCAGCACCAGAAGAAGTTGAAAGTCCAAAGGGAAAGATAACATTATGTAGTATTAGTAAGGAAAAATTAGTATCAAATATAAATGTATTAGATAGTAAGCCTAAAACTAAAGAGGTAGGTCTTGAAGAAGCAGAAGTTATAGTAGTTGCAAGTAGAGCTATTAAAAAGCAAGAAGATATGGATATGATATACAAATTAGCAGATAAACTAGGAGCACGAGTTGCAGGAACTAGACCATTAATAGAAGCTGGATGGATAGATGCTAGAAGACAAATAGGTCTTAGTGGAAGAACTGTAAAACCTAAACTTATAATTACTTGTGGGGTATCTGGGGCTGTTCAGTTTGTAGCAGGTATGCAAGGTTCTGATTACATAGTAGCAATAAATAAAGATGAAAAAGCGCCGATATTTGATGTTGCTCATTTAGCACTAGTAGGTGATATATATGAAATTGTTCCTAAATTAATAGATAAAATAGAACAAAAACAATCAGAAGTGGCATTATCCGTAGAAGAATAGGGGGGATAGCTATGTATAAAAAAATAGATAATGATGATATTAGGTTTTTAATAGATACTTGTGGAGAAGAAGAAGTCTTTGCAGGTGAAGATATAAGTGAAGATTTTTCACATGATGAATTAGGAGGAGTGGAAAAATATCCAGAGGTACTTGTTAATGTATATAATACAGAACAAGTATCTAAAATAATGAAATATGCCTATAAAAATAATATACCTGTAACACCAAGAGGACAAGGAACAGGGCTTGTTGGTGCTTCTGTAGCAATTCATGGTGGTATAATGATTAATTTAAGCAAAATGAACAAAATATTAGAATTAGATGAAGAAAATCTAACATTAACAGTAGAACCAGGAGTACTTTTAATGACTATAGGACAATATGTTCAAGAAAGAGATTTATTTTATCCACCAGATCCAGGTGAAAAAAGTGCCACAATAGGTGGAAACATAAATACTAATGCAGGGGGAATGAGAGCTGTTAAATATGGAGTTACAAGAGACTATGTAAGAGGACTTGAAGTTGTACTTCCTAATGGCGATATTGTTAATATAGGTGGAAAGGTAGTAAAAAATAGTTCTGGATATAGTATAAAAGATTTAATTGTAGGTTCAGAAGGAACATTAGGAATAGTAACAAAGGCAATACTTAAACTTTTACCTCTTCCTAAAAAAGATATAAGTTTACTAATTCCTTTTAAGGATTTACCAACAGCAATAGAAACAGTACCTAAAATAATAAAATCAAAATCTATACCAACAGCAATAGAGTTTATGGAAAGGGATGTAATACTTGCAGCAGAAGAATTTTTAGGGAAATCTTTCCCGGATAATACTTCAGATGCGTACCTACTATTAAAGTTTGATGGAAATAGTAAAGAAGATATAGAAAAAGAATATGAAAAGGTTGCACACTTATGCTTAGAAAATGGAGCATATGATGTATTTATATCTGATACACAAGAAAGAAATGAATCTATATGGTCAGCAAGAGGAGCATTTTTAGAAGCTATAAAAGCATCTACAACAGAGATGGACGAATGTGATGTTGTAGTACCTAGAGATAAAGTTGCTGATTTTATAAGATATACTCATGATTTACAAAAAGAATTAAATGTAAGAATAAAGAGCTTTGGGCATGCAGGAGACGGTAATCTTCATGTTTATACATTAAGAGATGATATGGATGATGAAACTTGGAAGTTAAAATTAAAAGAAAGCTTTGATTGTATGTATGAAAAATCAAGAGAGCTTAGAGGGCAAGTCTCAGGAGAACATGGAATAGGCTATGCTAAAAAAGAATATTTACATGAATCTCAAAGTGAACCTTATATGGATCTTATAAAAAGTATAAAAACTGCTTTTGATCATAAAAGTATATTAAATCCAAGTAAAATATATTAATTTAAACTAAATAAAAAAGCGCAGAATAAACTGTGCTTTTTTATTTGTAAATAGATTTTAATTATTATTATCTTTAATGTATATAGGAGATATATAATAATCCATAGGACCCTTTAATAAAGTAGGATTGTTTTTATAGTAAATTAAATTATATATATTACTAGACTTTATATCATAATCAAGTAAAGTTTTAAATAATTTATCATCCATAGAAAATGATGCTTTAGATAATTTATTAACTATATTTACTTCAGAATTTTTTTTAATAGCCTTTAATATTTCTCTACCTTTATCGTTAAAAGCTAGAACTCTTATATAAGGAACGGTACTTATATCTTTAATGTAATTCATAACTTCTTTAGTTATTCCAAGTAGTATATTATTAAGAGTTCTCTTTATTTTAGTTAATGTATATCTTTTGCTTTTTATAGATAAGTGAAGTTCATCAAGTGAATTAGATCTAAATATATTTTGGTATATTTTATTCTCTATTCCTTCGTTAACTTCAAAATATTTATCTAATATATTAATATCTCTAGCTACAATAGATTTTATAATATCAAAGTAAGCTTCATCAAACATAGGTAAAAAATTATTATTAATTTTTTCATTAAGTATATTATAAGTTTGGCTAGGAACTACATTATTTATAAGTGATAAATCATTGTTATCTTTTAAAGATTTTCTTATAGCAGTAGCAGAACAAATATCACTAGTTATATTTTTAGAGTTGTATGAAGCTTGAATCCTAGAAATTGTAAAAGGCTTTATATTACTATTTAATTTTAGTAGACATTTTATGTATTCTAGACCTAAAATATTATTAGAGGAATTTAATACATTTAAAAGTTTATCTTTTGAGATGTCTATTAAATTATGTTTAGATATATAGTCAAATAAAGACATACTACGTGCACTAGGATAAAGCATACCTTCATCTAAGTATTTTTTTAAATTTACTTTAAATTCATCCGGCTCATCAACTAGTATTTTAGCTATAGTATACAAAATATCAATACTTCCTTCTTCACTACCAAAACAAATTGAATCTATACAATTTAGTGAATTTAAAGTTGTTATTGCACCGTGGGCAAATATTTCAGCAGACTGACAAGCATATAAAGTAGGAAGCTCAAGAACTAAATCTACACCATTTTCAACTGCCATACGAGCTCTAGTATATTTATCAAATAAGGCTGGTTCACCTCTTTGTAAAAAGTTTCCGCTCATAATAGCAACTGTGTGAGTAGCTTTTGTTAATTGTTTAGATTTATTTAAATGGTGTAAATGTCCATTGTGAAATGGATTGTACTCAACTATTACTCCAAGTATATTCATAATGATTCTCCTTGTGTTAATATTATAATATAGTAATTACAATATATGTAGAAATCTAACTATATTGTAAAAAAATAATTTAAATAATATATTATAATATTATAACAAATAGAGAAAAATAATCTATGTTAAGCAAAAATATTTAAATAAAGTAAATATATAAAACATATAAATACAAAATATATTAAATACAGTCAATATACTATTTATATATAATAAAATTTATACTTTTAATTTATGAACTAAATTTAATAAATTTTCAAATAAATAGATAATGTACTGTACTTTTATAATAAAAAGTGATATATTAATTAGTGTTAAAGAATGTTTACTGTATACAAAAAGTAAATTTGTAAATGTTAGCCTAAAAGGCTTTTTACATATTATTCATAAAATTTTAAGGAGGTATACTAATGAAAGTATTAGTATTAAACTGTGGTAGTTCTTCATTAAAATATCAATTAATAGATATGTCAAATGAAGAAGTTTTATGTATAGGATTAGTTGAAAGAATAGGTATAGAAGGTTCTATACTTAAGCAAGAAAAAGATGGTGTTGAAGGTAAATTAATAATAGAACAACCAATGAAAAACCATCAAGATGCTATAAAGTTAGTATTAGACGGTGTTGTTGATGCTAAATTCGGTGGAGTTAAAGAAATAAGCGAAGTTGAAGCTGTAGGACACAGAGTAGTTCACGGTGGAGAAAAGTTCGCTTCTTCAGTTAAGATAACTGATGAAGTTATGGCTGCATTAGAAGAGTGTGTAGAATTAGCACCACTTCACAACCCAGCTAATATAATGGGTATAAAAGCTTGTGAAGAAATACTTCCAGGTGTACCAATGGTAGGAGTATTTGATACTGCTTTCCACCAAACTATGCCTAAAAAATCTTACTTATACGGATTACCTCATGAATTATACACTAAGTACGGTGTAAGAAGATACGGATTCCACGGAACTTCTCACAAGTATGTATCTCAAAGAGCTGCTGCAATGCTTGGAAAGAACATAGAAGACGTTAAGATAATAACTTGTCACTTAGGAAATGGAGCTTCTATAGCTGCTGTTGATGGTGGTAAGTGTGTTGATACATCTATGGGATTCACTCCACTTGAAGGATTAATAATGGGAACTAGATGTGGAGATATAGATGCTGCTATATTACCATTCTTAATGGAAAAAGAAGGATTAGATGCTAAAGGATTATCTGATTTAATGAACAAAAAGTCAGGAGTATACGGAATGACTGGTATATCTAGTGACTTTAGAGATATAGAAGGAGCTGCTTCAAACGGTGATGAAAAAGCTCAAGTTGCTTTAGATGCATACGTTCAAAGAGTTCAAAAATACATAGGAGCTTATGCTGCAGAAATGAACGGAGTTGACGCTGTTGTATTTACTGCTGGTGTTGGTGAAAATGGTATAGAAATAAGAGAATCAATAGCTTCTAACATGGAATTCTTAGGAATGAACTTAGATAAAGAAGCTAACAAAGTTAGAGGAAAAGAAAGAGTAATATCTACAGATGACTCTAGAGTTAAGATATTATTAATACCAACTAACGAAGAGTTAATGATAGCAAGAGATACTGTTGAATTAGTAAAATAATTGTAATGGGTTATAATATATTTAAGGTAGGTTAAAGCCTACCTTAAATTATGTCTTACAACATTTTCAAAATATCTATCAAGTAAAAATACTTGACAAACATCTACTAAATTTGTATAATAAATTGGTAGTGGATTGAGGTGAATACAATGCAAATCAGTCTAGATAAATTAATAAGAAGAGAAACTGACAAATTAGACTTGAATTTTTCTCAAAAAGTTGATACTATTAGTTATTGTGATAACAACTATAAGTTAGTTTCACCAATAAATTTAAATGGTAAAATATCATCTACTAAAAATGGATTATACCTAGATGTAGATGTAGATTTTACAATTCTTGACCAATGTTCAAGATGCTTAGAAGATGTCGAAGTACCAATAGAATACTCTATAAATGGTTTTTTAGTAAAAGAAGACTATGATGAAGATAGTTTTGAAGATGATGATGCATTCATCTATGATGGACAAGTTGTAGATATTATAGAACTTATACAACAAACATTAGACTTTAAAATACCACCAAGAGTTCTTTGTGATGAAGATTGTATGGGACTTTGTCAAGGATGCGGAGCAAATCTTAATAAAGAAAATTGTTCTTGCACTGAAACTGCGAACGACGAGGAGAATATTGATCCCCGTTTTGCTAAATTAAAAGATATATTTAAAAACGACTAAGGAGGTGGCGTAAATGGCAGTACCAAAGCGTAAAACATCTAAATCAAAAACTAAAATGAGAAGAGCAGCTAACTCTAAAATGGTAGCAACTGGATTTGTAAGTTGCCCACAATGTCATGAGCCAAAATTACCACATAGAGTATGTCCAGACTGTGGATATTATAAAGGTAAAGAAGTTGTATCTGAATAATAACTTCTAAAAACATGTAGATTACTCTACATGTTTTTTTTGTTTAAACAAAAAATAATAAAAAAGTATTGCTAATTTTATTGTGATACTATATACTACTATTAGTAGCTGGTACTAATTACAGCTATAAAAACTTGGAGGTAATATGAAAAAGAAAAGTAAAGCCCAAAGACAAAAGGAATTAGTAGAAATGTTACAGGCTGACCCTTTTTATACAGACGAAGAGTTAGCTAGTCTATTTGAAGTTAGTATTCAAACTATAAGGCTAGATAGAATGAGTCTGAATATACCTGAACTTAGGGAAAGAGTTAAGACTATTGCAGAAGCAGAAAGTTCAAAGGTAAAAACTCTTGGGATTAAGGAAATTACAGGAGAAATAATTGATTTATCAGTAGGTAAATTAGGGATATCTATGCTAGAAATTACAGAAGATATGCTTTATTCTAAAACTAATACTTTAAAGGATACATATATATTTTCTATGGCAGACTCATTAGCAATGGCTATAGTAGATGCACCAAAGGTAATAATGAGATTTGCAAATGTTAAATGTTTGAAATTAATAGAGCAAAAGGATAGACTTATAGCAAAGGCTGAAATCTATAAAAATGTAGGTACAAAGCATTATGTCAAAGTTGTTATTAATAATAAAGCGCAAGAGCAAATATTTAGAGGAAAATTTATATTTGAAGAATTAGATTAGGAGGAGAATATATGAAAATAGTAATTGATGGTATGGGTGGAGATAATGCACCACAATCTAATGTAGAAGGTGCAGTTAATGCAATAAAAGAATATGGAATAAATTTAGTAATAACTGGAGATAAAGATATATTAGAAAAAGAATTCTCAAAATATGATTTTGATAAAGAAAAACTTGAAATAATTCATACAACAGAAATTATAGAAAATGAAGATAAGCCAGTAAAAGCCATAAGATCTAAAAAAGATTCATCAATGGTTGTTGCACTTAGACTTGTAAAAGAAGGATATGCAGATGCAGTTATATCAGCGGGAAATACGGGAGCATTACTTGCTGGTGGACTATTTGTAGTAGGTAGAATTAAAGGTATAGATAGACCTTGTTTATGTCCAGCTATACCAAATGCTAAAAAAGGAATGACTCTTATAGCTGATGGTGGGGCTAATGCAGATTGTAAACCAAGAAACTTAGTAGAGTTTGCAGCTATGAGTAATATATATGCTAAAAAAGTTTTAGGTATTTCTAATCCTAGAGTAGCTTTAGCTAATGTAGGACTAGAAGAAGGAAAAGGAAATGATTTAGTAAAAAAAGCTTATGAAGAATTAAAAAATGTAGACTTAAACTTTATAGGAAATGTAGAAGCAAGAGATGTAATAAATGATTATACAGATATAATTGTTTGTGATGGGTTTACAGGTAATATACTTCTAAAATCAGCAGAGGGTGTTGCAATATCTGTAATGGGACTTTTAAAAGAAACATTCCTATCAAGTACAAAAGGTAAATTAGGAGCAATGCTTTTAAAGGATGATCTAAGAAAATTAAAATCATTTATGGATTATGCTGAATATGGAGGAGCACCTTTATTAGGAGTTAATGGAGGAGTTATAAAAGCACATGGCAGTTCAGATTCAAGAGCTATAAAAAATGCTATAAATCAAGGAATAAAATTTGCTAAAGGAAACGTGCTACAAGATATAAAGGATTTTGTAGTAGTTAACAAAGAAAGCGAAGAATAAAAAACTCGTATGGAGGGTTAATTTATATATGAACAAAAAAGCTGGTATATTAGGCGTAGGAAGTTACCTACCTAAAAAGGTAGTAAATAATTCTTACTTTGAAAAAATATTAGATACAAATGATGAATGGATAAAAACTAGAACAGGAATAAGTGAAAGAAAAATAGCTGATGCTAATGAATCAACATCAGATTTATCTGCAAAGGCAGCGCTTAAAGCTATGGAATGTGCAAATTTACAAGCAAGTGAAATTGATCTTATAATAGTAGCAACTGCTACACCAGATATGGCATTTCCATCAACTGCATGTTTAGTACAAGAAAAAATAGGTGCAGTTAATGCTTGTGCTTTTGATATATCAGCTGCATGTTCAGGTTTTGTATATGGATTAACTATCGCTAAACAATTTATAGAAACTAACTGCTATAAAAACATCTTGGTAATAGGAGCAGAAGTACTTTCAAGGGTATTAGACTACAGTGATAGAGGTACTTCTATCCTATTTGGAGATGGAGCGGGAGCAGTTGTTATAGGTAAAGTAAATGATGGTGGAATACTATCTACTTACCTTGGTGCAGATGGAAGAGGTAAAGACTTCTTAAATATACCAGCTGGAGGATCTAGGCTTCCAGCTAGTAAAAGCACTGTAGAGGATAATCTTCACACTATAAAAATGGCAGGAAATGACGTATACAAATTTGCAGTTAGGATAATGGGAGATGCATCCATAAAGGCTATAGAAATGGCAGGTTTGGACACTAATGATATAGATTATCTTATACCACATCAAGCAAATATAAGAATAATAGAGGCATCGGCAAAAAGACTTAAGTTAAGTATGGATAAAGTTTATGTAAATTTACACAAATGCGGAAATATGTCTGCAGCATCAATCCCTGTTGCTATGGATGAAGCATATAGAAGTTCTAAAATCAAAAAAGATGATAACGTAGTATTAGTAGGATTTGGTGGAGGACTTACTTGGGGAGCTTCAGTTATTAAATGGAGTATATAAGGAGGAAATGATGAATAAAATTTGTGAATTATTAAATATACAATATCCTATAATACAAGGCGGAATGGCATGGGTTGCTAATGCCAATTTAGCAAGTGCTGTTTCAAATGCAGGTGGATTAGGAATTATTGCAGGTGGTAATGCACCAAAGGAAATAATAAAAGAAGAAATAAGAAAATGCAAGGAGTTTACAGATAAGCCTTTTGGTGTAAATGTAATGCTATTATCTCCATTTGCAGATGAAATAATAGATTTGGTAATAGAAGAAAATATACCTGTGATAACAACAGGAGCAGGTAACCCAGCAAAGTATATGAAAAGACTTAAAAAGGCAAATGTAAAAGTTATACCAGTAGTTCCAACAATAGCATTAGCGCAGAGAATGGAAAAGCTAGGAGCAGATGCAGTTATAGTTGAAGGAACAGAAGCCGGAGGTCACATAGGAGAATTAACTACTATGGTGCTAACCCCGCAAGTTGTAGATGCAGTTAATATACCTGTTATAGCAGCAGGTGGTATAGCTGATGGAAGAGGCGTTGTTGCAGCACTTGTCCTAGGAGCTAAAGGAGTTCAAATAGGAACTAGATTTATATGTAGTGAAGAGTGTAGTGTACATGAAAACTATAAGAATATGATTATAAAATCTAAAGATAGAGACGCTATAGTAACAGGAAGAAGTACAGGCCATCCTGTTAGGACACTTAAAAATAAATTATCAAAAGAAGTTCTTAGTATGGAAAAGCAAGGATTAGATCCAAAAGAGATAGATAAAAAATGTGTGGGATCCTTAAGAATTGCTACTATAGATGGGGATATTGAAAATGGGTCGTTTATGGCTGGTCAAATAGCATCTATAGTAAAAGATATTAAGCCTTGTAAGGAAATTATAGATGATATAGTCAACCAAGCTAAAGAGATAATGCCAAGTATAAATTTATAGATTAGGAGGTGGCTTATGGGTAAAATAGCATTAGTATTTCCAGGACAAGGAAGTCAGTATGTAGGCATGGCAAAAGATATATATGAAAATGATAGTATAGCCAAAGACGTTATAGATAGAGCTTGTGAAGTTTTAGACATGGACCTAAAACATATAATGTTTGAAGGTGATAATGAAACTTTATCTAAAACAGAAAATACTCAGCCAGCGATAGTTACTCATAGTATAGCTCTTTTAAAATCGTTAAGCGAAAAAATAGACTTTAAATATGATGCATGTTTAGGATTATCATTAGGGGAATATAGTGCGTTAGTAGCTGCAGATGCTATTGAATTTGAGGAGGCCGTTTCTTTAGTTAAAAAAAGAGGAAGATTTATGCAAGAAGCTGTCCCAGTAGATAAAGGAGCTATGGCTGCTATACTAGGATTAGATAGGAATAAGCTAAAAAACATAATAGATAATATAGATGATGGAATAGTCGAGGTAGCAAACTATAATTCTCCAGGGCAAGTAGTTATATCAGGAGAAAATAAACATATAGATAAAGCTATAAAATTACTAAAAGAAAATGGAGCTAAAAGAGCTGTTAAGTTAAATGTTAGTGGTCCATTTCATTCATCAATGTTAAAAGAAGCAGGAATAAAATTATCTAAAGAATTAAATAAGGTTAACATAAGAAAACCTAAGGTAAGTGTAGTATCAAATGTTAATGCAAAATACTATGAAGATGAAGGCAAGGATTTACTTATATCACAAGTTAGTTCTTCTGTACTTTGGGAAGATTCAATAGAAAAGTTAATAAATGAAGGTTATGACACATTTATAGAAATAGGCCCAGGAAAAACCTTAAAAGGATTTATAAAGAAGATATCTTTAAATATAGATAAAAATGTAAATATTTATAATATAGAGAATATGGATTCTTTAGAAGAATTCGTAAAGAGCTATAAGAATGGAGAGATAGTATGTTAAATCTGAAAAATAAAATAGCAGTAATAACAGGTGGGTCTAGAGGTATAGGAAAAGAGATTGCTAAAAAACTTGCATATAATGGAGCTAATATAGTTATAAACTATACATCTAAAGAAGAAGAAGCATTAAAAACAAAAGAAGATATAGAAAATTTAGGTGCAAAATGTATAGTTATAAAATGTGATGTATCAAAATCTGAAGAAGTTAATGAAATGATAGATAAAACTATAAAAGAATTTGGTAGAGTTGATATATTAGTAAACAATGCAGGTATAACTAAAGATAACTTACTTATGAAAATGAAGGAAGAAGATTTTGATAAGGTAATAGATATAAATTTAAAAGGTGTATTCAATTGTACTAAGGCAGTTACTAGACCTATGATGAAAAATAAATATGGAAAAATAATAAATATATCATCTGTAGTAGGGATAATAGGAAATGCAGGTCAAGGAAATTACTGTGCATCTAAGGCAGGAGTTATAGGATTTACAAAATCAACAGCAAGAGAACTTGCATCAAGGAATATAAATATAAATGCAGTAGCACCAGGATTTATAGACACTGATATGACAAAAATATTAAGTGATGATATAAAAAATAGCATGTTAAGTACTATCCCTAAAAAAGAATTTGGAAAACCAGAAGATGTAGCTAATGCAGTAGTATTTTTAGCAAGTGATATGTCTAGTTATATAACTGGTCAGGTTATAAATGTAGATGGTGGAATGGTAATGCAATAATAAAGATTTTTAAAATTTATTGATAATTTAAAGACTTTATTATAAATCATTTAGAAATAGATGAA
Organism: Romboutsia sp. 1001713B170131_170501_G6; assembly: GCF_015668195.1. Lineage (NCBI taxonomy): Bacteria > Bacillati > Bacillota > Clostridia > Peptostreptococcales > Peptostreptococcaceae > Romboutsia > Romboutsia sp. 1001713B170131_170501_G6. The sequence goes on along the minus strand of NZ_JADPFC010000002.1, from coordinate 394,777 downwards.
AATGAGTGAATACGAGCTATATCCTTGGTGATATTAGCAAAGTAAACTTTATGTATGTATAGTTATAAAATAAAAAGATTGAAAATTTTGAAAAATTAGGAGGAAATAAAAATGTTTGAAAAAGTTGTAGAAATAATAAGAGAGCAATTAAGTGTAGAAGATAAGGAAATAACAATGGAGACTTCATTAATGAAGGATTTAGAAGCTGATTCATTAGATGCAGTAGAAATAATAATGGCTTTAGAAGATGAATTTGGAGTGGAAATACCAGATACAGAAGCAGAAAACTTCAAATCTATAGGAGATATAGTTAAATTTATAGAAGCTAATAAATAGTGGAGGTATTTCTCTATGAAAAAGAGAGTTGTAATAACTGGTTTAGGATGTGTTACACCTATAGGAAATAATAAAGAAGACTTTTGGAAAAATATAAAAGCTGGTGTTTGTGGAATCGACACTGTAACTAGATTTGATGCTAGTACTTTCCAAACTCAAATAGCAGGAGAAGTAAAAGATTTTAATCCAGAAGAATATATAAATAAAAAAGAAATAAAAAGATTAGATAAATTTACTCAATATGCTATAGCTGCATCTAAAATGGCAGTAGAAGATGCAAAATTAAACTTAGATTCTATAAATAAAGATCGTATGGGTGTAATAATAGGAACAGGAATAGGTGGAGTTGAAACTATAGAACAACAACATAAAATTCTTTTAGACAAAGGAAACAAAAGAGTAAGTCCATTTTTAGTTCCTATGATGATAGGAAATATGGCATCAGGTCAAGTGTCTATATTTTTAGGAGCTAAAGGAGCGAATACAAATGTATGCACAGCTTGCGCATCAGGGACACATTCAATAGGAGATGCTTTTAAGATAGTACAAAGAGGAGATGCGGATATTATGGTAGCAGGAGGAAGTGAAGCTCCTATAACTCCACTTGCATTTGCAGGATTTTGTAATATGAAGGCTATGTCAACTAGAAATGATGATCCAAAAACTGCATCAAGACCATTTGATAAAGATAGAGATGGATTTATCATGGGAGAAGGTTCAGGAGTTTTAATACTAGAAGAATTGGAGCATGCTTTAAAAAGAAATGCTAATATATATGCTGAAATTGTAGGGTATGGATTAACAGCAGATGCATATCATATGACGACACCAGCTGAAAATGGTGAAGGAGCAGCTCGTTCTATGGAAATGGCCCTAAAAGATGGAGAGGTTCCTATAGAAGAAGTTGACTATATAAATGCACATGGAACATCTACTTACTACAATGATAAACTTGAAACACAAGCCATAAAAACAGTATTTAAAGAAAAAGCATATGACATATGTGTATCATCAACTAAGTCTATGACAGGACATTTATTAGGAGCAGCAGGTGGAGTAGAAGCAGTAGTTTGTGCCATGAGTATAAAAGATAACTTTATACCGCCTACAGTAAATGTTCAAAATGTAGATGAAGAACTTGATTTAGATTATGTATTAGATAAAGGAAGAAATAAAAAAGTTAGATATGCATTATCAAATTCACTAGGGTTTGGTGGGCATAACGCATCTATAGTATTAAAGAAATATTAGTAAAATAGACTTTCTACAAAAGTAGAAAGTCTATTTTAATTATAAGGATTATATACTTTATTTGTTTTTGGTAGGTTATAAAAGTAAGCACTAAAATCTTAATATATAATAAATTAAATTAGTATAGAAAATATTTTGTATATAAAGTTTTATATAAAAATATAAGGGTATAATTAAAGGAGCAAAAAATTTATGGAGATGACGGAATATGGAAAATTTTGTACCAAGATGTTATAAGAAAAATCTACTATTAATAGCTGGAATAGTATGGATTTTAGCTGGAGGGATGGTTTTAAAACTTGGGCTTGATGCATTTTTAAGTTTAAGAAGTAAAATAATAATATCAATAATAGTATCTATAGTAGTATTTTATATATTTTTCAATTTTATATTTAAAAAATTAGTTAACAAACATAGAGATAGAATAGCTGACAAAGATAAAGAAAAACTATGCATATTCTCATTCTTTGACACTAAAAGCTATATAATAATGGCTGTTATGATGACATTAGGTATAACTATTAGAGAAAGTTCATTTGTAAAACCAATATACTGGTCACCAGTATATATAGGTATAGGAAGTGCATTATTTTTAGCAGGTATTTTATTTATAGTACAATGGAAAAGATGGAAATAGAGAAGGAGTCTTATGACTTCTTTTTTTGTTGTCATAAATTTTATGTTTATTTAATAGAATTTATATATACAAAGGAGGAGGATAGTTATGTATGAACTTAGCAATGAAGTTATAAATTCACTAGCAATTAACGTAAGGGATAAAATTAAAAATATAATAAAAGATGGCATAAGTATAGAAGAGATAAGATTACGCTGTAATAAACCACTTATCATAAATTCAAATAATAAGGACTATTTTTATAATATAAACTTGAACAAGCTTGAAACTAGCTATGGTGATTCATACATAGTAACTAAGGATGATATAGAGCAAAGCTTCCAAATGATATGCAAATATTCAATACATTCTTTTATTGATGATATAAAAAAAGGATTTATAACATTAAGAGGAGGACATAGAGTAGGTATTGTTGGGAAGGCAATAGTTGAAGATGGACAAGTTAAAAATATAAAGCATGTATCATCTTTAAATATAAGAGTATCAAAGGAAGTTATAGGATGCTCTAATAAAATTTTAAATCATATCATAAAAGGAAGCAATTCAGTAAATAACACTTTAATAATATCTCCACCTCAGTGTGGCAAAACAACTCTAGTAAGAGATATAGTAAGAAATTTAAGTAATGGGAATAAAGATTATGGATTTAAAGGTATAAAGGTTGCTTTAATAGATGAACGTAATGAAATAGGAGGATCATATCTTGGAATACCTCAAATGGATGTAGGAATAAGAACTGACATAATAGAAACTTGTCCCAAAGATATAGGAATAATAATGTTACTTAGGTCTATGTCACCTAATTTAATAGTAACAGACGAAATAGGTAGTAAAGGTGAAATAGATGCCTTATATACGGCTTTAAATAGTGGTGTTAGCTTAATAACTACAGTACATGGTGATTCTATAGAAGATATAAAAAATAGAAAAGAATTAAATAGATTATTAGATAAAGAGCTATTTAAAAAAGTAATTATACTTTCTGCTAAAAATGGGCCAGGAACAATAGATAAAATATATGATTTAGAAGAAAAGAGATGGTATTTTGCAAATTAAAATTACAATAATAGGTATTTTAGTAGCTTGTAGCTACTTAATAGGTGAATATATAAGTAAAGCTTATACAAAAAGGCATAAACAAGTAAATGATCTCATAAAAATATTAGAGATAATGAGAATGGACTTGAACTTTGGTATGTATACCTTAGAAGAAATGTTTGAAAGACTTTCAAACAAAAAAGAATATTTTACACATAAGTTTTTTATGAAGTTAAAATATGGACTTACAAATAATACTGAAAAAATATTAGAAGATATTTTAAATGACAATATAAGTATTTTAAAAAAAGAAACCTATTTACAAGATAAGGAGGTTGATGAAGTTAAAAAACTTATATTAGCTTTAGGCAAAAGTGATATAGAATCTCAAACTAGAATGATCGATTTATGTATAGAAAATTTAAAGGGCATAACTAATGAAACTAAAGAAGATATAAATAAAAAAGGTGCAGTTTATAAAAAATTATCTACAATTATAGGATTAGCTATAGGAATAATTTTGATATAGGAGGATTAGTATGGATATTTCACTAATATTTAAGTTAGGTATAGGAGCACTTTTAATAACAATAATTAATACTATATTAGATGCTTCAGGCAGAAAAGACTGGCAAATATATGTCACTGTAGTAGGAGTAGTTATGGCATTTACAATTGTATTAAAAGAGGTAAGTGTTTTATTTGATACAATAAAGACGATGTTCATGCTTTACTAAGTAGGGGGTGACATTTTGGAAATTATAAAACTTATTGGAGTCGCTATACTGGCAATGACTATTTGTTTAATTATAAGACCTAAAAGACCAGAGATGGCAAATTTCATAGCAATACTTGCAGGGGTAACGATACTTTTATCTGTAATATTTAAGCTAAACTTTATAATTGAAAGTATACAAAGTTTAGCACAGAAGGCTAATATACCATCTGTATATATAACTTTAATAATAAAACTAATAGGTATAGCTTATCTTATGGAATTTGCAATACAACTTTGTAATGATTGTGGAGAAAAAAGTATAGCCTCCAAATTAGAATTTGGAGGAAAAGTAATAGTTATGACTATGTCTTTTCCAATACTCTTATCTATTGTAGAGATGATAATAAATATTATCCCTTAGGAGAATGATTACATATGAAAAAAAGTTTTTTAACATCTATACTTACTATATTTATGATTATAGTATCTTTTTCTATAAGTTTTTCAAACGAAAATGATAATGATGAAAACTATAATGAAACAAAGAAAAGTATAGATAATTATATAGATAGTCAATTAGAAAAAATAAACATAGGAGAAATAGAAAATTTTATACAAGATTCAATAGTAGTAGAAAAAGTCGATTTAAAAGTATTTATAAAGGAACTTATAAGTGGAGAAAAAACAATAACAGATTTGTTTAAAAAAGAATCTATAAAATATATGTTATTTGATGAATTCAAAGCAAGTCTAAAGGTAGCATCACTAATATTAGTACTAGCACTATTATCATCTTTACTTAAAAGTTTACAAAATTCTTTTTCATCGGGAGCAATAAGTCAAATAATTACTTATATAATATTTATAACAATAGTATCTCTTACGTTAGTCGGATTTAAAGATATATTATCAATATGTAATGATACTATAGATTCCACCGTAAATTTAATGAAAGTAATAATGCCTATACTTATAACATTATTGGTGCTTATAGGATTTCCTATTACATCAACAGTTTTAAATCCAATATTTATAGGTGGAGTTGCATTTATAAATATAATTTTTAAACAATTTTTATTCGTTTCAATTTCTGTAGCATTTGCAATTCTAGTCGTAAATAACTTATCTCAAAGTATAAAACTCAAAAAACTATCATCTTTTATAAGACAAATAAATTTAGTTTCTATAGGAGCAATGTTTACTATATATTTAGGACTTGTATCTATGCAAGGTTTATACGTAAAAAGCATAGATAATTTTACAGTTAAAACAGCTAAATTTGCCTTAGGAAACTTTATCCCAGTGGTAGGGAATTTTGTATCTGATTCAGTTGATATATTACTCTCATCATCACAGCTTATAAAAGGTGTATTTGGTGGAATAGGCCTTGTATTAATAGTTGGAATTTGCTTGTTTCCAGTTATAAAAATATTATCTGTAGTATTAGTTTATAAAATATCTGCTATAGTAGTAGAGCCTATAGGAGAAGAGAAAATATCAAGCTTTTTAAATGAAATAGCTAACTTAATGGTAGTAATGTTGGCTTGCATAATTGCAATTGCAATAATGTTTTTTGTAACAGTAGCAATAATAACTTCAATAAGTGTAGTAGCTCAAGGATAAGAGGTGGGTTATGTTAGAAGGTATAAAACAGTGGATTATAACTATACTAATAGGTGCTTTTATAGTAAATGTAGTTAATATGATTTTACCATCATCTAAAATAAAACCCTATATAAATTTAGTACTAAATTTCATATTTGTGTTTATAGTTTTAACTCCAATTATAAATATATTTTCATCTAATATCAGATTGGAGGACACTATTTTAAAGTCTATGGCTAAGTATAATAAAGAATATGTAGATAGTATAAATGGTTTGGCAAATGAAACAGGTAAAGATAGCTTAAGTAAAGGATATGAAGATGGACTTAAAGAAGTCTTAAAGCTAAAGTTAGATGAGTATGGATATGAATTAGAAGATGTAGATATAAATGGATCTGATATAGAAAATATAAAAGTTAAAGAAAAAAATAGTAATAAAAGTGAAAAAGAGGACATACAATCTAATGAAAAAGAAAAAATAAAACAAGCTTTTAATGAAAGTGATGAAAGTCAAAAAGGAATAGATGAAGATAAACTAAAAGAGGACTTAATAGAGATACTAGATGTATCTATAGAAACTATAGAAATTGATTAATAGGAGTTGTGGGGATGTTTAAAAACCTAAATGAAAAAGATAAAAAAAAGATATACACATTATTATCTTTAGTAGTAGTTTGTGCAATAGCTCTTATTGCAATGCCAAATTTATCACCAAAAGATGATAAGAAAAAAGAGGTAGTTACAAAGAATGAACCAAAAGCTACTCAGATTCCAAGTAAAGAAGATGCTTTAGAAAGTAAGCTAAAGGAAATATTATCAAAAATAGAAGGTGCTGGGGAAGTAGATGTGATGATAACATTTGAGTCTAGTGAAGAAATTCAACCTGCATATAATTCAAACTCAACTACAGAAAAAACAGAAGAAAAAGATACTAAGGGAGGAGAAAGAACTATAACAACATCAAGTGATAATAAAACTATAATAACATCAGGTTCAAATGAACCAATAGTACTAAAAACTAATGAGGCTAGTGTAAAAGGTGTAATAGTAGTATCAAGTGGGGCTAGTGACCCTGCTGTTAAAGAAACACTTTATGATGCTGTACAAACTGCTCTTCAAGTAGCAGGGCATCAAGTAGAGGTATATGCAAAGTAATAAATATTAAACTGGGGGGATAAAAATGAAGTTTGATTATAAAGGTAGAGGTTTTGTTGTAGTAAGTTTAGCAGCTATGTTAGTAGTAGTAGGAGTTGTAAATTATAAGTTAAGCGAAAAATCAGCTATAGAAACAGGTCAAGAGCTAAAAGCGTATGAAGAAGCGCAAATAGAGAAAAACTCAGAAAAAAAATCTGAAAATAAAAAAGATAAAGAAGATGAAGTAGAAGTCGTAGATAGTAAAAAAAGCGAAGTTAGTGAAAAAGTAACTGAAACGAGTAAGGAGATAAAAAGTCAATTAACATCAGAAAAAAATATGAAAAAGTCTACATATATACTAGATATGAAAATGACTAGAGAAAAACAAAGAAATGAATTAAGTGGACAATTAAATGAAATGATAAATAATCCATCTACTTCAGATAAAGCTAGGGAAGAGGCATCAAATATGAAGCTTAAATTAGTTAAAGACCAGGAAACTGAACTTAAAATAGAAAACTTATTAAGTACTAAAGGTTTTGAAAATGCATTAGTATATATAAGTGATGAAAGTGTAAATGTTGTAGTAAATGAGAAGAAATTTGAAAAGAAAGATGCAGCAAAAGTATTTGATTTAGTAGCAGAAGAAGCTAAAGTAGATTATGAAAATATAAAAATTATGAACAATGAAAATTAATACAAAACAAAAAATGTACATATTAATATAAAGAAAACAATAACCTTAGAATTTAACTAAGGTTATTTCCTTGCAAAGTTTAATGGTATTTGGTATTATTATAATTATAAAATAGTTCCTTATATAAGGGGGTAAGTTTATCATGGAAAATAATGATTTTGGACAAGTTAAAATATCTAATGATGTAATATCTACTATAGCAGGTCTTGCAGCATTAGAGATAGAAGGCGTTGAAACGAATACAACATTAACAGATAAATTATTTAAAAATAATGGTGTAAAAATACAAGTAGAAGAAGAGGAAGTTAGCTTAGATGTTATGGTTATGATAGAATATGGTGTATCTATACCAGACATAGCTTTTAAGATTCAGGAAAATGTTAAAAACACTGTTGAGACAATGACAGGATTAAATGTTTCTCAAGTTAATATACATGTTCAAGGAATCAGCTTTAAGAAAGAAAAAGCTGAGAAAGAAGAAGCTAAGCAAGCTAAGAAAAGTTAATCAAACCCTCTGAAAATCAGAGGGTTTTTTATTGTGTAATATGTACATAATATCAATTAGAGGAGGATTAAGACTAATGAAAAATGATAAGGCGAGAAAAGTAACTACAAGAGAGTATATGATGAAATTAATATATCAAACTCAAATAACTAAAGAAGATATGGGTGATGTATTAGATAAATTTTTAAATGATCAATTAGAATACATAACAAATAGATATGAAGAGCTTAGATTACAATATTCAAATAACCCAGAGTTAAAATTAGAAAATTTAAAAGCTGATGATGTTATAGATAGAGAATATATGGCTCAAATGTGTAAATTATTAAGTGAAAAATCGGACGAGATAGATGCAATGATAAATAAATATGCTAAAAATTGGTCAGTTAATAGAATGGCCAAAGTAGACTTAGCAATATTAAGACTAGCTATATGTGAAATATTATTTGTAGAAGAGATACCAAATAAAGTTTCAATCAATGAAGCTATAGAAATGGCTAAATTATACTGTGATGACAAAACTCCTAAATTCATAAATGGAATATTAGGAAGTGTTGTTAGTGAAACAGAATCAAAATAATATAATAATAGGAATAGATACTAGCTGCTATACAACTTCTATAGCAGCTATATCTTTAGATAAAAAAGTAATATTTAATGAAAAAATATTACTTAAAGTAAAAAAAGATAGTAAGGGATTAAGGCAAAGTGAAGCTGTTTTTCAGCATATAAATAATTTAGGAGAAATAGACAGTAAAATAAAATCGATTATAAATAAATATAATGTAGTTGGAATATGTGCATCTACAAAACCAAGGCCAATTAAAAAATCTTACATGCCAGTATTTACTGTAGGATATAATTTTTCTAAGTTGTGTTCAACGATGATAGGTTGTGATTTATATGAAACTACTCATCAAGAAAATCATATAGAAGCAAGTCTTTTAAATAATAAATTAAATGAGGAAAGGTTTTTATCTGTTCATATGTCAGGAGGAACAACAGAAATACTACTTTGTACTAAAAACAAAGAAAGCTATGATATAGAAATAGTGGGTGGAAGTAAGGATATAAGTTTTGGGCAACTTATCGATAGAATTGGAGTTAAGATGGGATATGACTTCCCTTGTGGTAAGTATATAGATGAAAATGCATTAAATTGTAAATCTATAATAAAACAAGGTTTAAAAACATCTGTAAAAGAGGGATATATGAACTTATCAGGTCTTGAAAATCAAATAAATAATATAATAGATGATTATGATAAAGAATATATAAGTAAATTAGTTTTAGATGCAGTAGTTAGAAATATGATAAAATCAATAGAACATATAAGTAAAGAATACAATATAAAAGATATAGTATTTGCTGGAGGAGTATCTGCTAGTAAGTATATATCGAAAGAGTTAACAAATAGATTAAGAAAATATAAGATAAATACATATTTTACTAAACCAGAGTACGCAACAGACAATGCTGTTGGTTGTGCTTTAATAGGAGTGAAAAAATTTGAAAATAAGAGCCTTAACTATAAGTGAAGCTAATTCATATATAAAAAGAATATTAAGTAATGATCCTATTCTATACAATTTAAAAGTAAAAGGAGAAATATCGAATTTTAAAATACATAGTAGTGGAAACGTATACTTATCTTTAAAAGATGAAAATTCAAAAATAAACTGTGTTATATTTAAAAATAATTATAATAAAGACTTAGCGTTAACTAATGGAACTAAGATTATAGCTAATGGATATATATCTGTATATGAAAGAGATGGTTCTTATCAGTTGTATATAAATTCTATAGAAACAGAAGGCATAGGAAATTTATATATAGAGTTTAATAAATTAAAAGAAAAGTTAGAAAAAGAAGGATTATTTGACAATAAATATAAAAAGCCTATTCCTAAAATACCAAATTCCATAGGCGTAGTAACATCACAAACAGGTGCAGTTATAAGAGATATAGTAAACGTAGTAAAACGAAGATACCCAAAAGTTAGTATAAAACTATACTCTGTCAATGTCCAAGGTGAAAATTCAAAGTATGATATATGTGATGGGATAGAATTTTTTAATAGGATGGACAATGTAGATACCATTATAGTTGGTAGAGGTGGAGGATCTATAGAAGAGTTATGGTCATTTAATGAAGAAATTGTAGCTAGGGCAGTCTTTGAATCTAAAATACCTATAATATCTGCAGTAGGACATGAAACAGATTTTACTATATGCGATTTTGTAAGTGATATGAGGGCACCTACACCATCGGCAGCAGCAGAAATAGCAACACCATCACTAGAGGAACTAAACTATAAACTACATAACATATTAAATAGAATGAATAAATCATTAACTAGTAATATAAATATAAATGAGCATAGGCTAAATCATACTATAGATAATATAAATAGTTATGTTAAGTCCTATATAATAAGAGATAAAATTATACAATTAGATAGGATATATGATAAAATAACACTTGAAGCAGAAAAGAAATTAAACACAGAAAAAGATCGACTTTCAAAAACTGGAGCAATACTTCATAATATGAGCCCATTATCAACCTTAGATAGAGGGTATAGTATATTATCAAAACATGGAGTTACAGTAAACAGTATAAAAGAGATAAATTTTAAAGATAACTTGGATATAGTTTTAAAAGATGGAAGTATTGAGTGTACTGTTGAAAAAATAAAATCAAAAGAGGTATAGACATGAATCTAACGTATGAACAAGCCTATAAAAAATTAGAAGAAATTCTAGAAAAATTAGAATCTAAAAATGCTAGTTTAGATGAGTCATTAAGTTTGTATGAAGAAGGTATAAGTCTTTATAAATATTGTAATAAGCTTTTAGATGATGCGACATTTAAAATAAGTAAATTTAATAAATTAGGTGTAGAAGAAGAATTTGATATTAGGGAGGAATAAATGTGGAATTTAAAGCAGTGCTAAAAGAAAAAGCAAGTTATATAGAAAAATTATTAAAAGAGTATATGCCAAAAGAAGAAGGATACCAAAAAACTATAATGGAGGCTATGAATTATAGTTTAAGTGCAGGTGGAAAAAGATTAAGACCAATACTTACATTAGAAGCATGTAAATCGGTAGGTGGAGACTATAAGGATGCTATACCATTTGCTATGGCAATAGAAATGATACATACATATTCTTTAATACATGATGATCTACCAGCACTTGATAATGATGATTTAAGAAGAGGTAGAAAAACAAATCATATAGTATTTGGTGAAGATATGGCTATACTTGCAGGAGATGGCCTTTTAAATTATGCTTTTGAAGTTATGCTTTTAGGTTCTATGAACAAAGAAAATCCAAATAAATATCTAAATGCTATGTATGAAATAGCATCAGCTGCAGGAATAAATGGTATGATAGGTGGACAAGTAGTAGATATTCAAAGTGAAAATAAAAAAATATCTAAGGAAAAACTAGATTATATACATAATAATAAGACTGCAGCTATAATGATAGGATGTATGAGAGCAGGAGCTATAATAGGAAATGCAAATGATAATGAATTAAAAAATATAACTAAATACGCTAAAAACATAGGATTAGCCTTCCAAATAGTGGATGACATACTAGATATAGTTGGAGATGAGTCTAAGTTAGGAAAGAAAGTAGGTAGTGACATAGATAATAACAAATCTACTTACCCATCCTTAATAGGTCTAGAAGAGTCAAAAGAGGAAGCTAATAGGTTAATAAAAGAAGCTAAAGAAGCCTTAAATCAAATATCAAATGAAACAGAGTTTTTAAGCGGTTTAGCTGATTATATAGTGGATAGAGAGTACTAAGGAGGAACAATGGATTTTTTTTCACAAATTTTTAGCAACAAAGTTTTAGGGATAAGTATATTTGCTTGTTTCTTAGCACAATTTATAAAAATATTTACAGGAAAAGATAAGAGAATTGAGATTTCTAGATTATTTACATCAGGAGGAATGCCAAGTTCTCATAGTTCCTTTGTAACGAGTCTATCAACACTAGTTGGTATAGAGAGAGGTTTTCAATCAACTGACTTTGCTATAGTATGTGTATTTTCTTTGATAATAATGTATGATGCAACTGGAGTAAGACGTTCTGTAGGAAAGCAAGCAGCAATACTAAATCAAATTATAGATGATGTACATCATAAAAAACCAATAAAACATGAAAAATTAAAAGAGCTAGTAGGTCATACTCCTAAAGAAGTATTGTTTGGAGCAATACTAGGTATATTAGTAGCACTATACTTCGTGTAAATTGAAAAAATATACAATGTATGATATAATTCGTATTTGACAAAAGTATTAAAATTATATGTTTATAAGTAAAATTATAGATGATTAAATTTTATATAGATTAAGATACTTGAAATAGTAAATATTTTAATACGGTTATAAAATGAATATAACTTAGTCAATACTAAGGTATATTCATTTTTTAGATGTTAGAATTTTATAAATAAAATTTGTATAAAGTAAATTATAGACTATTAATTGCATTAATAGCTGATAAATAAAGGTGAGGATTATATGTATAAATATTTAGATAAAGTAAACTCCCCAAGTGATATAAAGTTGATGAACGTTGAACAAATGGATGAACTATCAAAAGATATAAGAAAATTCTTAGTTAAATCTGTTTCTCAGACAGGAGGGCACTTGGCTTCAAATCTAGGGGTTGTAGAGCTTACACTAGCATTACATAAAGTATTTGAAAGTCCTAAAGATAAAATTGTATGGGATGTTGGGCATCAATCTTATGTACATAAGATGATAACAGGAAGAAAAGAAGAATTTAATACACTAAGACAATTAAATGGTTTAAGTGGATTTCCTAAAGAGTGTGAAAGTGAACATGATATATTTGATACAGGGCATAGTAGCACATCAATTTCAGTAGCACATGGTATTGCATGTGCAAGAGATATAAAGGGAGAAAATAGTAATGTCATAGCTGTAATTGGAGATGGATCAATAACAGGTGGTATGGCACTAGAAGCATTAAATCATCTAGGACATACAAAAACTGATATGATAGTTATACTAAATGACAACGAAATGTCTATAGATAAAAATGTGGGTGGAATGTCTAGGTATTTATCTAGTATAGTTAGAAACTCAACAGCTAATAAAGTAAAAAGTGAAGTTGAAAAGATATTAAATATAGCTCCTGGAGGAGAGTTAATATCTAAGACAGCCAATAAATTTAAAGATAGTATAATAAGTACATTTATTCCTCAAGAATGTGAGTTATTTGAATCTTTAGGAATAAAATATTATGGTCCTATAGATGGGCACAATACTAAAGAGTTAATAGAAATTTTAGAAAAATGTAAACAAAAAAAAGGACCAAAGCTTCTTCATGTTATAACTAAAAAAGGTAAAGGATATAGATTTGCAGAAAATGAACCACATAAATATCATGGAGTGTCAAAGTTTGATATAAGAGAAGGTATAAAATCATCTGGTACAAAATCTATATCTTCATTAGTTGGAGAAAAATTAGTATCTATGGGAGAAAAAGATAACAGAGTATGTGCAATAACTGCAGCCATGCCATCGGGTACAGGATTAAATTTATTTGAAAAAGTATATCCAAATAGATACTATGATGTTGGTATAGCAGAACAACATGCCACTACATTTGCTGCAGGACTTGCAAAAAATGGTTTAAAACCGTATTTTGCTGTATACTCATCATTTTTACAAAGGGCATATGATCAAGTAATACATGATGTATGTATTACTAAAAAACCTGTAACATTCCTTATAGATAGAGCTGGTATAGTAGGTAATGATGGTGAAACTCATCATGGGATGTTTGATTTAAGTTATTTAAATGCAATACCAAATATAACAGTTATGGCACCTAAAGATTGTAGAGAGTTAGAGTTAATGATGGATTTATCTCTAGAATTAAAAGAACCTGTAGCTATTAGATATCCAAGAGGTGGTAGTTATTACTTAGAAAGTGGTAAGTATGAACCTATAAAAGTAGGAAGTTATGAGGTATTGTCAAAAGGAGAAGATATACTAATACTAGCAATAGGAAATATGGTAAAACATGCCCTTAAAGCTAAAGAATTATTGGTAAAAGAGGATATAAATCCAACAATAGTTAATGCAAGGTTTTTAAAGCCTATCGATAAAAATCTTTTATCAGATTTATTAAAAACTCATAAAAAGGTTATAACTATTGAAGATAATACAATAATAGGCGGATTTGGAAGTAGGATAAATAAATATATAACAGACAATAAAATTGATGTTGATATTATGAATTTAGGTCTTCCAGAAGCATTTGTACCTCATGGGAATGCAGATGAAATATATGATACAATAGGTTTATCTCCAGAGAAGATAGCGATGAGAGTAAAAGACTGTGAACTAGAAAGGTAATTTTATGAAAAAAAGAATAGATTTATTATTAGTAGAAAAAGGATACTTTGAAAGTAGAGAAAGAGCTAAAAAGGCAATAATGGCAGGTCTTGTATTTGTAAATAATCAAAGATGCGATAAAGCAGGCTCTGATGTTGATGAAGAAGCTAAGATAGAGGTAAAAGGAGATCCAATACCATATGTAAGTAGAGGTGGATTAAAGCTTGAAAAAGCTATGAATAACTTTGATTTAACATTAGAAGGAAAAGTATGTATGGACATAGGATCATCAACAGGAGGATTTACTGATTGTATGCTTCAAAATGGAGCAGTGAAAGTATTTTCTATAGATGTTGGTTATGGTCAACTTGCATGGAAGTTAAGACAAGATGAAAGAGTAGTTTGCATGGAAAGAACTAATATAAGACATGTTACTATAGAACAAACTAAAGAGTTTGCAGATTTTGCATCTATAGACGTATCTTTTATATCTTTAAAGCTAGTGCTACCAAAATGCAAGGAATTAATACGTCCAGATGGTCAAATCGTAGCTTTAATAAAGCCACAATTTGAAGCTGGTAGAGAAAAAGTTGGTAAAAAAGGTGTAGTTAGAGAAAAATCAACACATATTGAAGTTATAGAAATGATATCTAATTTTGCTGTTGAAAATGGATTTGAAATATTAGGATTAGATTACTCACCAATAAAAGGTCCTGAAGGAAATATAGAGTATTTAATACACTTAAGAAATGGTAATGAAGGATATGAGTTTAATAAAGAACAACATACTAATAAGATAATAGAGGTTGTTGAAAATTCTCATAGCCTAAGTAAGTAAAACATTTATATGATTTATTAAAAGAGGGGGATTTAGAATTGATCCTTGAGTTATATATGAAAAATTGTGCTCTTGTTGAGGAGCTTCGTTTAAATATTGATAAAAATTTGAACATACTTACAGGAGAAACAGGTTCAGGAAAATCTATAATAATAGATGCACTAGGACTTTGTTTAGGAGAGAAATATGATAGATCCTTTTTAAGGAAAGGAACTGAAAAAGGTGTAGTAGAAGCTATATTTCAATCTAAAAACAAAGATTTAATAAAAGTACTTAATGATAATGATCTTGAACTAGATGATAATGATTTACTAGTAATAACTAGAATAATATATAGTGATGGAAAAAGTGTTGCTAGGGTTAATGGAAGAACTGTTAAGATGAACGTTTTAAAGCAAATAGCATCTAAGCTTATAGATGTTCATGGGCAACATCAAACACAAGCATTATTCAATAAAGACACTCATCTAGAATTTTTAGATTTATTTGGAGAACATGAATTAGAAGAATTCAAAACTTCATATAAAGAAATATATGATGAGTATAGCGATGTAAAAAAAGCTCTAAATATATTAACTGAAAATAAAGATGATATGCAAATTCAAAGAGAAATAGATTTATTAAAGTTTCAAATAAATGAAATAGAATCTGCCAATCTTAGTAAGGATGAATATGAAGACTTACTAAAACAAAGGGACGTATATAGAAATGGTGAAAAAATCTTTAAAAATTTAAATATAAGCTATCAAAATTTATATGAAGGTCAAGTTAATGCAGTAGATTTAATAGGTAATGCAGTAAAAGAACTATCATCAATATGTGAATATGATAAAAGTTTAAGTGATTATAATAATGAGATAGAAAGAATAATGTATGAGCTTCAAGATATATCAAGAGAGATAAGAAATTATAAAGAAAATATAAATTTTGAACCATATGAATTAGAACAAATAGAACTTAGAGTTGATGAGATAAATAGCCTAAGAAGAAAATATGGAGAAACTATAGAAGAAATATTTGATTACCACCAAAATATAAAAAATAGGCTAGATGAAATATTAAATAGAGATGAAAGAGTAGAAGAGCTTAAACTTAAATTGAATAAGCTTGAAAGTAGGCTTAAAGAAAGAGCTGAGGCTTTAACCTCTCAAAGAAAAATAGTAGCTAAACAGTTAGAGAAAGTTCTACTAGAAGAATTAAAAAGCTTAAATATGAAAAATGTTGCATTTAAAGTAAGTTTTGAACAAGGAATATTCACATCTAGAGGAATGGATGATATAGAATTTATGATATCATTTAACTTGGGTGAAGATATCAAACCTATATATAAAGTAGCTTCTGGTGGAGAAATGTCTAGGTTTATGCTAGCATTTAAGACCATACTTGCTGATATAGACCAAATTGATACACTAGTATTTGACGAAATAGATACAGGTATAAGTGGAATAGCAGCACAAATAGTAGGAGAGAAGCTTAGCAATATAGGAAAGAAAAAGCAAATTATCTGTATAACTCATTTACCACAGATTGCTGCTAATGCAGATACTCATTACTGCATAGAGAAGAGTACGGATAACGAAAGAACATTTACTACTATTAAAAAGTTAGATAAAGATCAAAAAAGAGATGAAATAGCTAGACTTATAGCTGGAAGTAATATAACAGAAAAAACTATTGAACACGCAAGTGAAATAATAGAACTAGCAAAAAGAAGCCTTTAGAGCTTCTTTTTTTGTATAAAAAAATCCAAATTAGGAACTATAAGTATATATATAAAAGAGGAGATATACTTATGAAAATTAAAAGAAATTCAGTATTTTTAACATTAATAATTATGGTAGTTATACTTTTAATATCTATAACTTATGATGGTATAAAAAATTACTATATAGAGGCTGTAAATAAGAGTAATAAGTATGTTTATCCATGCGGTAATCTAATTGGAATAAAAGCTAAAACAGATGGAGTATTAGTAATAGGTTATGAAGACGAATCATTAGAGTATGTAGGAGGAATAAAAAAAGGGGATAATATAATAAAGATAAATGAAAAAAAAATCGAAAATGCTTATGATATATATGAATATATAAAAGGTATTAAAGAAGATTTTGTATATTTAACAGTTGAGAGAGATAGTAAAGAACTAGCTATAAAGGTAAAATTAAAAGTAGAAAGTGAAGAAAAAAGGCTAGGGTTATGGGTGAGAGATAAAGTTTCAGGAATTGGAACTATGACATTTTATGATCCAGATAATGAAGAATTTAGAGCGATAGGACATCCTATAAAAGATTTTGATACAAGTAAAATATTAAAAATAAAAGAAGGTAGTGTATATTATCCAACAGAATTAAATTTAGAGAAATCAACAGAGAGTGCTATTGGTAATTTTGATTGCAATTTGGATGGATACAATTTAATAGGAACATTTAGCAAAAATGATAATGAAGGTATAAAGGGAGATATAATAAATAATATAAAATATAGATTACCTCTTATACAAGTGGGAAATAAGAATGAAATAAAAAGGGGTAAAGCAAGTATTTTATTTGAAAATGAGGAAGGATATATATATCCATATGACATAAATATAGAAAATATATATGAAAATAAAGGAGATAAAAACATAGTTATAGAAATTGTTGATGAGAAATTAGTAGGTTATACAGGTGGTATAGTGCAAGGTATGAGTGGTGCCCCTATTATACAAAATAATAAGCTAATTGGGGCATTAACACATGTTTTTGAAGATAATGCCAAAAAAGGATATGGTATTTTTATAGATGAGATGATAGAATTAGATAAGAGAAATTAAAATTTAATATATTTTTCAATAGATTTCAAATATATTGAAGGAATATAATTTTACTATGTCGAATATGCTTAAGTATAAAGGGTTTTAATTTTTATATAAAAGAGAAGATGTTTTATTAATGGGGGGAAGTTTAAGTGAGCGATAAAATAAAAATAGTTTTAGCAGATGATAACAAGGATTTTTGTCAAGTACTTAAGGAGTACTTATCTAATGAAAGCGATATAGAAATATTAGGAATTGCAAAAGATGGTATAGAGGCACTAGATTTAGTAAAAAGATTACAACCAGATTTATTAGTCCTAGATGTTATAATGCCGCATTTAGATGGATTAGGTGTTATAGAGAAGTTAAACTCTATGGATATACCTAAAATGCCTAAAATAATAGTTCTATCAGCTGTAGGACAAGATAAAATAACACAAAGTGCAATAAATTTAGGGGCAGACTATTATATAGTTAAACCTTTTGACTTTGTAATATTCATAAATAGAATAAGAGAATTAGTTTCAAATAGACCTACACATTCAGATATAAAGCCTAGAACTCATGCTGATATACAAATGACAAGAAGTGACTTTGTTAAAAATGTAGGTAATATAGAAACAGAAATAACTAATATAATACATGAAATAGGTGTTCCAGCTCATATAAAGGGATATCTTTATTTAAGAGAAGCTATAAAGATGGTGATAGATAACGTAGAATTACTAGGGGCTGTAACTAAGGAATTATACCCAAGTATAGCTAAGAAATTTAATACTACCCCAAGTAGAGTTGAAAGAGCTATAAGACATGCTATAGAGGTAGCATGGAGTAGAGGTAAGGTTGATACAATAAATCAATTATTTGGTTATACAGTGCATAATACAAAAGGAAAGCCAACAAATTCTGAATTTATAGCTATGATAGCAGATAAATTAAGACTAGAACATAGTATGGTTAAGTAAATATAGCATTATAAAAGCCTTCTTAATATTAAGAAGGCTTTTATAATGCTATATTTAAAGAGTAAACAAGTGAGTATAAAGTACTATATATTTTAAAATTTGGTTATCTTATAAATATATATAAATTAAGGAGATATGTGATGTATATAAATTTACCTAAATCAGTAAAATTCATAATAGAAAAAATAAAAGAACATGGTGAAGAAGCTTATATAGTAGGAGGATGTGTCAGAGATAGTATATTAGGTATTTTACCAAATGACTATGATATAACCACTAGTGCAAAACCCGATAAAATAATAGATATGTTTAAAAACTATAAAATAATAGAAAATGGAATAAAGCATGGAACAGTAGGTATTTTAATAGAAAATGAAGTTTATGAGATAACAACATATAGAGTTGAAGGTGAGTATGAAGGTAATAGAAGACCTAAAAATGTAGAATTTACATCAAAGATAGTAGATGATTTAAAAAGAAGAGATTTCACAATAAATGCCATGGCTTATAATGAAGAAGATAAATTAGTCGATTATTTTGATGGAGTTAAAGATTTACATGATAAAAAAATAAGAACAGTAGGCAATCCTGATGAAAGATTTATTGAAGATGGACTTAGGATAATAAGGGCCATAAGATTTAGCAGTAAACTAGGGTTTGATATAGAAAAAGAAACATTTGAAAGTATAAAAAGAAATTCTAATATATTAAAAAATATTAGCAGAGAAAGAGTAAGTGATGAAATAAAAAAAATTATACTTAGTGAAAATCCCCAAAAACTAGTATTATTATATAGTTTGAATATATTTAAGGAGTTAGAGATATACTCTCATGTAGAGGATTATGAAGATTTTTGTACAAAGTTAAGAATATTAAAAGTGTGTAATATTAGTTTAGAGCAAAGATTATTGATGTTAGAATTTTTAATCTTAGAAAATAATACACAAAAACTAAATAAAACAAAGGAAAAAATAGAGTTTTACAATAAAAATATAAGAAACAATAATATTGTGAGTAAATTGAAGTATCCAAATAATGTAAAAATATACATAAATAATATGATTGATTATATGCTAATAGATAATATAGATTTAGATAAGGTTGGGATTAAGAAAATTTTAAATAAAATAGGAATTGATAATTTAAAAGATATTTTAAAATTAAAGGAAATATATTATAAAAAAGTAGGTAATTGTAAAGATATTGAAGAATTAAGTATAAGAAAACATTCAATAGATAAATATATAGCATTGATAGATGACATAGCTAAAAATAATGAATGTTATAAGATAAATGATTTAGATATAAATGGAAATGATTTAAAGTTTATGGGATATAGTGGAAAATCAATAGGAGAACAGCTAAATTTCCTTTTAGAAATAGTAATATGTAACCCTGAAAAAAACAACAAAAGTGAATTGATAAAATTATCAAGGTTAAATAAGATTGATTAAGATATGATGTGTATATAAAGGTTTTTAAAATATACAAATATATTTAAAAAATCTTTATATAAAATTATAAACTGACTTTAAACATTTATTTTGTCGTTAAATAATGCTATAATGTAATGTGATTTTAAAAATGATATCGGAGGTTTAATTTATGAGAGTCGAAGGCCCTATCAAAGTAGATAGAAAAACAAAGAGGCTTGCAAAGAGACTTACGGGTGGAGAAATAGCTGTTATAAATCATATAGATATAGATGAAGTTGCAGCGAATTCTTTAGTAGAAGGTAAAGTAAAGTTAGTTATTAATGCATCACCTTCTATAAGTGGAAGATATCCTAATAAAGGACCTGGAATACTAACTGAAAAAAATATTCTTATAGTTGATAATATAGGTGAAGAATTATTTAATGAGTTATCTGAAGGTCAAAATATTGAAATTATAGATGGTAAAATTTATAGAGACAATAAATTTTTAGGACAAGGTGAAGTATTAGGCAAAGAAGAAGTAGCAGCCAAATTAAAAAAAGCATACGAAAACTTAGCAGTTGAACTAGATAGGTTTATAGATAATACTATTGATTATGCAAAGAAAGAAAAAGGATTCATATTAGGAGAAGTCGAAATACCTAAAGTTAAAACTAATTATGCTAATAGGCATGTACTAATAGTTGTAAGAGGACAAGATTATAAGCAAGATTTAAGTACAATATTATCATACATAGAAGAAGTGAAACCAATATTAGTTGGTGTTGATGGAGGGGCGGATGCGTTACTAGAGTTTGGTTATACTCCAGATGTTATAGTTGGAGATATGGATAGTGTTAGTGATGAAGCGCTTAAAAAAGCAGGTGAGATAATCGTACATGCTTATACAGATGGAAGGGCACCAGGTCTTAAAAGAGTTCAAGATTTAGGGCTAGATGCTATAGTATTCCCTGCACCTGGAACTAGTGAGGATATAGCTATGTTAATAGCTTATGAATACAAAGCAGAGCTTATAGTAGCTCTTGGAACTCATTCTAATATGATAGATTTCCTAGAAAAAGGAAGAAAGGGTATGGCAAGTACTTTCTTAGTAAGATTAAAAATAGGATCAAAGCTTATAGATGCAAAAGGAGTTAACCTACTTTATAGAAGTAAGTTAAAGATGAAGTATATATGGGCATTAATAGCTACTGCCTTATTCCCAATACTTATACTAGCGTCTTTCTCTCCAAGTGTTCAGCAGTTTATACATCTAATGCAGCTAAAATTAAAGCTATTACTACAAATGTAGATTTAGGAGGAAAAAAATGCATATAAACATGAAATATTATATAGTTACCATAGGAGCTATTTTCATAGCTTTAGGGATTGGTATGTTAGTAGGATTTAATCTAAATTATGATCAAGAACTTAGTAAGCAACAAGCAAGTATGATCGAAGACTTAGATAGTAAATTCGAGGTATTAAAAACAACAAATGATAACTTAGAAGAAAATTTAACTAACTTAAATAAAGATTATGATGAAGCAATAGCCATAATAAATCAAAATTCAGATAAGATAATAAAAGATAGTCTTGCAAATAAGAATATAGGAATAATATCTACAAATGAAAAAAATGATTATAGTAAAGAAGTTGCAAATATAATACAAAATGCTGGAGGAAACGTAGCATTTGATATAGTACTTACTAGTAATATAGAAAATAGGGATGCTTTAAAGAAAGCATCAGAAGAACTTTCAATTGAACTAAATAATCCAAAAGATGTTATAAATTATATAGCAGAATCTTTAAAAGAAGAAGGTAGTATATCTAAGTTAGAAAATCTTCAACGTTTAGAGTTAATAAAAGTAGAATCTATAGCAGAAAATTATATAGATTATGATTCTGTAGTTTTAACAGGTGGAAGTGAAGATAAAGCTCAAAAAGAAAACTTTGATAAGATAGATGAAGCTTTAATAACTAAATTAAAAGAACAAAATAAATATATAGTAGGAGTTCAAAAAAGTAATACTAAAAATTCTTATATAGACTTATATTCTAAAAACAAAATAGCAACTATAGATAATATTGAAGAAGGAATCGGTAAAGTTTCTTTAACTATATTATTAAATGAAAAAGGAGCTACAGGGGATTTTGGTAGACTAGAAAGTGCTAAACAATTATTCCCTTATAAGAAATAAGAAAAGGAGAAAAAATATGAGTTCTTACATAAGTATAATAATACCAGCTTACAATGAAGCAGATAAGATAAAGGACACATTAGAAAGTATTGTTGATATAAATGAAATAGATGAAATTGTAGTTGTAGATGACGGTTCTAGTGATAATACTACAGAAGTAGCATCTAGTGTTAAAAATGATAAAATAAAAGTATTTAAATTAGATAAAAATAGAGGTAAAGGATACGCATTAAACTATGGATTAAAAATAGCTATGGAAAATGCAGATATAATAGGATTTTTAGATGGAGATTTAGGAAGTTCAGCTAATGAAGTCAAAAAACTTATTGTGCCTATATTAAACAACGAAGCCGATGTTATTATAGCAAAGTTCCCTCCTGCCAAGAAAAAGGGAGGGCTGGGCTTTGTAAAGAGATTAGCTAAAGAATCTGTATTTGAGATGACAGGTGTAGAATTAGACTCTACTTTATCAGGACAAAGGATATTTAAAAAAGAAGTATTAGAAAAGTTTGATGAGATTCCATATGGTTATGGTGTAGAAGTGGGTATGACTATAGATATATTAAAATACGGTTACACAATAAAAGAGGTATTAGTAAATATGACTCATAGTGAAACGGGAAGAGATTTAAAAGGATTTATTCATAGGGGAAAACAATACTACCATATAAAGAAAGTTTTAAAAGAAAAAAATAAAGAATGGAGGTAGTGTATAGGTGAAATATTATATACTTTACAGTGTTTTATTTGTAACAGGATTACTTGGAACCTATGTTGTTATTCCTTTATTTAAAAATTTATTAATAGACAGTAATGTATTAAGACCGAATTATAAAAAGGACATGATACCAGTTAGTATGGGTATAGTATTTTTACCTATGATAATAATAAATGGTATTATACTAGGATTTGTAACCAATGATGTTAATAACTTATTACATTTATTTATGTTTATATTTGGAATGATATCAATGTTCTTTGCAGGAATATTAGATGATATAATAGGAAATAGAGATGTTAGTGGGCTTAAAGGACACTTTAAGAGTTTGTTTAAAGGAAAACTTACAACAGGCGGATTTAAGGCGTTATTTGGAGGATTTATAGGCATATTAATATCTATAGCAATATCTAAAGATATATTAGATATAATTGTAAATACTCTTATAATAGCACTTTCTACAAATCTTATGAACTTATTAGATTTAAGACCTGGAAGAGCTATAAAAGTATATCTAGTAATAGGATTAGTTTTACTTTTAACATTAACAGGATTTGAAAAAAGTCTACTTCTTTTACTGCTTCCAAATGTATTAGCATATTTTAATTACGATTTAAAAGCTAAAGCTATGATGGGAGACACAGGATCAAATGTTTTAGGTATATCTATAGGAATACTTATATGTATGGGCTATTCATTTAATATTAGATTAGCTTGGTTAGTATTTTTAATATTTATACATATACTTACAGAGAAGTATTCTTTAACTAAGATAATAGAGAAAAATAAGTTCTTAAATTTCATAGACAAATTAGGAAGGTAAACTTATGATAAGTAAAAGAATAGGAATTGTAGATTCTATAAAAGATAAGAGTGAAAAATTAGAAGATATAAGAGTTAATATAAATGGAGAAATACAAAAAGCCTATAACTACCCTAAAATGACAGGTAGTGTAAATGTAGGTGATGAGGTTGTATTAAATACAACAGCTGTTGAATTAAGTTTAGGTACTGGAGGATATCATTTTGTAATAACTAATCTAAACAACATAGAATCAAGCTTTACAGAAGGCGGTCATATTATGAAATTAAGATATACGCCACTACAAGTTAAGGTAGATTCAGTTGAAGAACAAGAAAGTAATTATCATGATAAAATCTCAAGTTTTAAAAGTTTAAATGATATGCCAGTTGTTGTTGGGACACTTCATAGTATGCTAACACCATTTGTAGCATCATATAAAAAAAATAATAAAGATAAAAAAATAGTATACATAATGACAGATGGGGCTGCATTACCAATATATCTAAGTAAAAATGTAGAAACTTTAAAAAGTAAAGGATTAATAGATCATACTATAACTATAGGAAATGCATTCGGAGGAGATTATGAATGTATAAATATATATACAGCTTTAATAACTGCTAAAGAAGTACTAAATGCAGACTGTGTATTTGTTAGTATGGGTCCTGGAATTGCAGGTACTGGAACTAAATATGGATTTACGGGAATAGAACAAGGACCTATATTAGATGCAGTAAAAAAACTTGGTGGAAATCCTATAGCTATACCTAGAATTAGTTTTGCAGATAAAAGAGAAAGACATAATGGAATATCTCACCATAGTATTACTATTTTTAAAGAAATTGTAAATGTTGAAATAACAATACCAATATCAAATTATGAAAGTGATAAATTAAATAAAATAAGAGCACAAATAGAAGAAAATGATTTAAATAGACATAATATAGTATATATAGATAATAAAAATACTAAAGAAGACTTAGATTATTTTGGCCTTAAGGTAAGAACTATGGGAAGAAATTATGAACAAGATGCAGAGTTTTTCGAGGCTGCAAGTAGTGCTGCATATTATTTAATGGAGGTTTGTGATGGTGATAGAAGAAAAGACTATTAGTAGTGATAAGATATACACTGGAAAAACAATCAGCCTAAAAGTAGATACTGTAGAAACTATAAACCAAGGATATCAAAAAAGAGAAATAGTAGAACATCCTGGTGCAGTTGGTATATTAGCATTAAATGAAAATAATGAAATAGTATTAATTAAACAATTTAGAAAACCAATAGAAAAAGTTATATGGGAAATACCAGCAGGTAAGTTAGAACCTGGCGAAACACCAAAAGAATGTGCACAAAGAGAATTAAAAGAAGAAACGGGATACGATGCTTCGAATTTAAAACTAATACATAAGTTTTATACATCAGCAGGTTTTTCTAACCAAAAAATATATATATATCTAGCTACTGATATTACTGTAGGTGAAAGAAATCTAAATGATGATGAAGATATAGAAGTACATACTATAAGTTTAGAAGAAGCTTATAACATGGTTATTCAAAATGAAATAGAAGATGCGAAAACATCAATTGGAATTTTAATAGCTAGAGAATTAATATAAAATGTCATAACCTCCTCTTTTTATACATACTATTTTGTAAGGTAAAAGGGGAGGTTATAAATTTGAGAAGAACATATAGAAAAAATAATTTTAAAGAACTTAACAGACAAATAGTACTTATTGGGTTAATATTTATTGTATTTGTAGCACTTGGATCTTATCTAAATAAAATATGGCCAAGTTATCAAGATGAAATAATAAAAGATATTAGTTTTATAAGTGAGTACTATAATTCAAGAGAAGGAATAAAAGAAGCTATATTATCAAATTTAAAAATAGATTTAAGCTTTATGACTTGTGTCGCTTTTTTTTCAGCATTAGTAATAACTTTTCCAGTAGTAATTATAATATTTATGCTAAAAGGATTATCAATAGGCTATACTATAAACAGTATGATATTGGCGTTAAACTTTGAATCCATAAAAATGATATTTATTTTATTTATGAAAAATTTAGCTATTATACCTGGAACAGTTATATTAACGTTAGTAGCATTTGATTATGCCAAAAAGATGTTGTCAGAAATTAAGCACAAAAGAAAAGAAAATATGATATTTTTAGTAAAAAGATTTATATTAAATGTTATAATTATAATAAGTATTACAGTTATATTACAAGTTATACTGAATACTATAAGTATAGGTATGATTAAGTTCCTAGTCAGATAAGGAGTTTGCTATGGAAGTTGTAGAGGAATACATAAAATATCTAAACAGTAAGAATCTATCTAAAAATACTATATCATCTTACTATATAGATATAAAAAGATATGTTGATTATTTAAAAGAAAAGATGATAAGTTTAGACAATGTTGTAGAAAATGATATTATAGGGTATATAATAAGATTAGAACAGGAAAATATATCTGTAGCAACGGTATCTAGAATGATATCATCAATAAAATCTTTTCATGATTATTTATTTTTTTATGGTATAAGTAAAAATAATCCTGCAAGGAATATAAAAAAGCCTAAAATAGAGAAAAATAGTTTAGATATTTTAACTGAGGAAGAAGTAAAAAGACTTTTAGATTTTAAAAATTTAAATACACCTAAAAAAATTAGGGATAAGGCAATATTTGAAATATTGTATGGTACAGGTATAAAAGTATCAGAGCTTATAGATATGGATATAGATTCTGTAGAATTAGACTTAGACTATATATGCTGTGATAAAGGAAAAAATCCTAGAATAATACCTTTATCTAATACATCTAAGGAGTATTTAGAAAAATATATAAATGAATCAAGAACTGAATTAGCAAATAAAGGTGAAAAAGCTTTATTTGTAAGTTCCTTAGGACAAAGGTTTACAAGACAAGGCCTATGGAAACTTATTAAAAAATATGCTAATTTAGCTAATATAGATAAAAACATAAATCCAAGTATGCTTAGGCATTCTTTTGCTATTCATCTTCTAAATGAAGGTGCTAATGTTGCTGTAGTAAGCAAAATATTAGGAAATAGCAATTTATCT
This sequence comes from Romboutsia sp. 1001713B170131_170501_G6, assembly GCF_015668195.1. Taxonomy (NCBI): domain Bacteria; kingdom Bacillati; phylum Bacillota; class Clostridia; order Peptostreptococcales; family Peptostreptococcaceae; genus Romboutsia; species Romboutsia sp. 1001713B170131_170501_G6. The sequence continues at coordinate 367,631 of NZ_JADPFC010000002.1, read as the reverse complement.
AGTTTGCAATCATATTTAAATCACATAAATAAGAATATGAGAAGAGAAATAAAAGAAAAACATCCTAGAAAATAAACTACAAAAAAAGGAGGACACAATATGAATAGGGTTGTATGGATTGTAATCGATAGTGTAGGAATAGGAGCACTTCCAGACTCAAAAAAATTTGGGGATGAAGGAGTAAATACTTTAGGAAATATAATAAAAGCACATAATGATATAAAAATTCCTAATCTATTAAGTTTAGGGATAGGAAATATAGATGAAGTAGATTTTATAGAAGGCGTTAGTTCCCCTATAGGTTGTTTTGGAAAATGTGGAGAAATTTCTCAAGGAAAAGATACTACAACAGGACATTGGGAGATGACAGGTGTTTTAGTTGAAACTCCATTTAAAACATTTGAAAATGGGTTCCCAAAAGAAATAATAGATGAATTCGAAAAAAGAACAGGAAGAAAAGTTGTAGGAAATAAACCAGCATCAGGAACTGCTATATTAGATGAATATGGAGAACATCAAATGAAAACAGGAGATGTAATAGTATATACATCAGCAGATAGTGTGTTCCAAATAGCAGCACATGAAGAAATAATACCACTTGAAGAATTATACAAAATGTGTGAAATAGCTAGAGAAATAATGATGGGAGATAATGCAGTAGCTAGGATTATAGCTAGACCATATATAGGAAAAGGAAAAGGTGAATTTGTAAGAACTTCTAACAGAAGAGATTACTCATTAAATCCTTTTGAAAAAACAGTATTAGACAATATAAAAGAAGCTGGACTAGATGTAATTGGTGTTGGTAAAATAGAAGACATATTTAATGGACAAGGTATAACAGAAGCTATACACACTAAAGATAATATGGATGGAGTAGACCAAACTATAAATTATATTAATAAAGAAAATAAAGGATTAATATTTACTAACTTAGTTGATTTTGACTCAAAATATGGTCATAGAAGAAACGTTAAAGGATATAAAGAAGCTATAGAGGAATTTGATGCTAGAATTCCAGAAATAATAGATGCTTTAAGGGAAGATGATATACTTATAATAAATGCTGATCATGGTAATGATCCAACTTACAAAGGTACGGATCATACTAGAGAATATATACCTGTATTAATTTATGGAAAAAATATCAAGAGTGGTGTAAACTTAGGTATAAGAAAAAGTTTTGCAGATATAGGTGCTACAGTAGCAGATATATTAGATACAAAAATGACTAAAAATGGAACTAGTTTTAAATCACAAATACTTAAATAGTCAAGGAGGAGACATATGTTTAACAAAGTACAAGAAAGTGCAAAATTTATAAATGAAAAAATAAATATAACACCTAAGATAGGACTTATATTAGGTTCTGGATTAGGAGTATTAGCTGATGAAATAGAAAATCCAGTAAAGATAAAATATAATGAAATACCTAATTTCCCTGTATCTACTGTTGAAGGACATGCAGGATGCCTTGTAATAGGTAAATTAGAAGGCAAAGATGTAGTGGCTATGCAAGGAAGATTCCATTACTATGAAGGATATACTCAACAAGAAATAACATTCCCAGTTAGAGTTATGAAAGCTTTAGGAGTTGAGACTATAGTAGTTACAAATGCAGCTGGAGGAGCAAATGTAGACTTTAAACCAGGTGATCTAATGATAATAAAAGATCATATAAACTTAAGTGGAAGTACACCTTTAATGGGTAAAAATGATGAAAGATTTGGACCAAGATTCCCAGATATGTCTACGGCTTATTCACCAAAATATATAGAGTTAGTTAGAGAGTGTGCTAATAAGTTAGGTATAAAAGTACAAGAAGGTGTATATGCATTCTTTAGTGGACCAACATATGAAACACCTGCAGAAGTTAAAATGGCAAGAATACTAGGAGCTGATGCTGTTGGTATGTCTACTGCACCAGAAGTAATAGTTGCTAATCATTCATCTATGGATGTTATAGGAATATCTTGTATAACTAATATGGCGGCAGGAATACTTGACCAACCTCTTAATCATGAAGAAGTAATAGAAACTACTCAAAAAGTAAAAGCTGAATTTTTAAGTTTAGTTAAATTAGTAGTTAAAAGTATATAATCAATATATAAGCTTAATACTAAATTTAGTATTAAGCTTATTGAATTTAAATAATAAATTATATATAAAGTTTGTTAAGGAGATATAAAATGAGAATATACGATATAATAAGAAAAAAAAGAGACGGATATGAATTATCTAAAGAAGAAATAAACTTTTTTGTAGACAAATATTCAAAAAATGAAATACCTGATTATCAAGCATCAGCTCTTTTAATGGCAATATATTTAAATAAAATGAACAAACAAGAAACAGTATATCTTACAGAAGCTATGATGAATTCAGGAGATGTTATAGACCTATCAGCTATAAAGGGAATAAAAGTAGACAAGCATAGTACAGGAGGAGTAGGAGATAAAACTACAATAGCTTTAGCTCCATTAGTGGCATCATGTGGTGCTCCTGTAGCTAAAATGTCAGGAAGAGGATTAGGACATACTGGAGGGACTTTAGATAAGTTAGAAGCTATACCAGGATTTTCAATAGAAATGGATGCAGAGAAATTTATAAATTCTGTAAATGAAAAAAATATAGCAGTGTGTGGTCAAACAGCTACAATAGCAGTTGCTGATAAAAAGATGTATGCTCTAAGGGATGTAACTGCTACAGTTGACAATATATCTTTAATAGCTGCTAGTATAATGTGTAAAAAATTAGCATCAGGTTCAAATGCTATATTACTTGATGTTAAAACTGGTGATGGAGCATTTATGAAAACACTAGATGATTCATTTGAACTAGCAAAAGCTATGGTTGATATTGGTTGTAAAATGGATAGAGAAACAATAGGTATGATAACTAATATGGATGAGCCTTTAGGATTTGCTGTAGGTAACTCACTAGAGGTAATAGAAGCTATAGAAACTTTAAAAGGAAATGGACCTAAGGATTTTGTAATGCTATGTGAAACATTAGGTGCATATATGTTAGTATTAGCAAAAGTTTGTGAAAGTTTTGAAGAAGGTAAGAAAATGATACAAGATGCCATATCTTCAGGACGTGCGTTAGAAAAATTAAAAGAGTTTATAGAAAATCAAGGCGGAGATAAGAGGGTAGTTGACGATTACGAATTACTTCCTAAATCTGAAAATATAGTACCTATAAAGTCACCAAAAAGTGGTTACATAAGCAAGATAGAAGCAGAAGAAATAGGGGTATCTGCTATGATTTTAGGTGCTGGCAGAGAAACTAAAGAAGATGAACTTGATTTATCAGCAGGTATAGTACTTCAAAAGAAAGTAGGAGACTATGTAAATGAAGGCGATGTATTAGCTTACATGCATTATAATAAAGAAGAAAAATTTGAACAAGCAAAAGAAAGATTTATAAATGCTTATGAAATAGTAGATGAGAAAACAGAACCTAAAAAGTTAATATATGGTGTTGTAACTAAAGATGAAATGAAAAAATTTTAATATTATGATTATAAAAAGCTTAACGTGTAAAAAATAACGTTAAGCTTTTTATAATTATAATAAAATTTTGAAACTATTAACTTTATAAATTATCAATAAATGAATATAAGATAAGTCAAATATAAAAAAGCAATAAATCTATAAAAGAAATTTATTCGACAATTTTATTGAAAATTTTTATTCTTAGATTTATAATATAAAAGATATAAATATATATAAGGAGTAGAAAATACTATGTACTTGAGAAATAATAAACTTAAGATAGCATTAATTTCCTTGGTAGTATTATTGGGATTAATAGGGAGTTTTGTGTTCATACAGATAGGACCATACAATAAAAAAAATAAAAAAGATATATTAGTAGAAATACCTAAAGGTTCTACTATAAACACAATGACAGATATATTATACGAAAAAAAATTAATAAAGAATAAGACATTATTTAAAATTGTAGCAAAAGTAAGTAATGAAATTCCAAATATAAAGTCTGGAAAATATTTGCTTAATCAAACTTATTCTAATAATGATATAATTGACATATTATCATCTGGAAAAACCTATCAAGATGGTATAAAAGTAACTATACCAGAGGGATCAACTTCTAATGAAGTAATTGATATATTAGTATCTAAAAAGCTTGGTAATAAAGAAATATATGAAAATCTAATCAAAAATCCAAAGGAATTTTATAATGATTTTCCATATTTAAAAGAAGGAGATATAACTACACTAGAAGGTTTCTTATATCCTCAGACTTATTACTTTGAAGAAGGCACAAGTGAAAAAGAAGTTTTAGATAAAATGTTAGCTGAATTTGGTAAAATGTATACTGAAAAGTTACAAAAAAGACAAAAAGAGTTAAAAATGACTCTTCAAGAGGTAGTAAATCTGAGCTCTATTGTTGAAAAAGAAGCTGTTAGAGATGAAGATAGACCTATAATAGCAAGTGTATTTTATAATAGATTAGATATAGGTATGAGACTACAGTCTGATGCAACTATACAGTATATATTCCCAGAGAGAAAAAAAATAGTAACATATAATGATTTAAAGATAGATTCTCCATATAATAGCTATAAAAATGTGGGATTACCTCCAACACCGATAGCTAATCCTAGCATAAAATCTATAGAAGCAGTACTATATCCAAAAGATACAGATTATTTATACTTTGTAGCTACTATGGATGGGGGAAATAACTATAGTAAAACTTACGAAGAACATCTTAAGTTTGAGAAGGAATATAAAGAACAAAGGGATAAATTAAGCAAAGAAAAAGCAAGTGCAGATAATAAATAAAATTTAAAATATGGGGATTATGCTTTGAGATATTCAAAGTGTAATCCTATATTAATGTTTCTGTTATTTAAGGAGTGAATTTAATGAGCAATATAGTAAATGAATTAGTACAAGATTACATAAGAAATACATTAAAAGATAAAGAAGGACTTTTAAAAGAACTAGAAGATTATGCGCATGAAAATAATGTACCTATAATACACAAAGAAGTATCAGAACTTTTAAAGGTTTTACTAAAAATGAAAAAACCAAAGAGAATACTAGAAGTTGGTTGTGCTATAGGATACTCATCTATACTATTTGCATCTACTCTAGGTGAAGATGTAGAGATAATAACAGTAGAGCGAAATGAAAAAATGATAGAAAAGGCTAAAGAAAATATAAAATTAGCTGGATTTGAAAATAATATAACGATACTAGAAGGTAATGCAGAAGAAAAATTAAAAGAAGTTCAAGGAGAGTTTGACATAATATTTTTAGATGCAGCTAAAGGACAATATCAATTATTTTATGATATGGTTATAGATAAATTAAAAGTAGATGGACTTTTAATATCAGATAATATATTATATCAAGGAATGGTTGCACATGATAGTTTCGTTATAAGACGTAAAAAGACTATAGTAAAAAGAATGAGAAGTTACTTAGATTATATATCAAATTGTGACTATTTAACTACATCTTTAATACCTATAGCGGATGGAGTAGCACTTAGCTATAAACAAAGCGAGAGAGGTGATTTAAATGCATAATGTAGAATTACTGGCACCAGCTAGAAGCTTAGAAGAATTAAAGTTAAATATAACAAGTGGTGCTGATGCTATATATATAGGAAGTGAGACTTTTGGTCTTAACTCTATAGATAAGGAATTTTCAAAAGATGAATTAGTAGAAGGTATAAACTTTGCACATGAACATAATAAAAAAGTTTATGCATCTGTTAATATAGTTCCTCATAGTAAGGACTTTTCAGATATAGAAACATACTTAAAAGAACTTGAATTCGCAGGTATAGATGCCATTATAATAGCGGAGCCTGGTATGCTTGAAGTAGCCAAAAAAGCTATACCAAATATAGATATACATTTAGCAGAACAAGCTAATGTTACAAATTACGTAACAGCTAAGTTTTGGTATGAACAAGGTGTAAAAAGAATAACATTATCAAGAGAATTATCTTGTGATGAGATAGGTCAGATAAGGCTAAATACACCTATAGAATTAGATTTAGAAGCATATGTACATGGAGTAATGGCTATATCTTATTCAGGAAGGCCTCTTATAAGCAACTATATAAAAGGAAAAGATTTAGATAGTGAAGTAAGTAAAAAAACATACAGTCTAGTTGAAGATAAAAGACCAGGAGAATATTTCCCGGTTTATGAAGATGAGAGAGGAACATTCCTATTTAATTCTAAAGATTTATGTATGATAAAAGATTTACCGGCTATGATAAAGTCAGGAATAAATAGTCTTAAAATAGAAGGTAAGATGAAAGACGCTAACTACATATCTAAAGTTGTTAAAGCTTATAGACTTGCTTTAGATAAGTTTTATGAAGACCCAAATAATTGGGAGTTTAATCCAAGTTGGATCGAAGAAATAAAGTTAAATAATAGAGAGTTTACATCTGGATTCTATTTAGAGAATCCAAATGATCAAGAATAAACGCTAATCTTTTTTGTAAGGAGAGTACTACATCATGAAAAATACTAAGAGACCTTTAATAATAGGAATAACAGGAGGAACTGGTTCTGGTAAGAGTACAGTTTGTAAAGCTATAATGGATAATATACCAGATGAAAATATAGCTACATTAGAGCAAGATGCTTACTATAAAGACCAAACACATTTAAGTTTTGAAGACAGGCTAAAAACTAATTATGACCATCCACTTGCTTTTGATAATAAGCTTTTAATACAACACATAGAAGAATTATGTAACGGAAAAAGCATAGAAAAGCCTATATATGACTATGAACTTCATACTAGAAAACATGACGAAACTGTTACAATAACTCCAAAGGATATAATAATAGTAGAAGGTATAATGATACTTGAAGATGAAGAGTTAAGAAATAAATTAGATATAAAAATATATGTTGATACTGAAGATGATATAAGAATACTTAGAAGAATACAAAGAGATATAAAAGAAAGAGGTAGAACTGTAGATTCTGTTATAGATCAGTACCTGACTACAGTAAAACCAGCTCATGACCAATTTATAGAACCATACAAGAAGTATGCTGATATAATAATGCCAGAAGGTGGACAAAACGAAGTAGCTATAGATATAGTTATAAGTAAAATAAGAACACAATTAGATTAATTAGAATAAAGAGTATTAACCCCTTAGAAATTGTCAAAAATGACAAGTATCTAAGGGGTGATTTTATGTCAAGGAAAAAATATAATTTACCAAAAAATATAGTTGGTAGAGGAAAAACAACAGTTTTAATATTTGTATTAGTATATTTATTTTTTATATATAGACTAGTAGATATACAAATATTAAAATCTGATGAATACAAACAAAGACAAGAAAATCAAAGTATTGAAAAAATAGATTTAAATACTGGTAGAGGAGTAATATATGATAGAAATAATGAACCTTTAACGGATAAGAAGAAAGAGACTGTATTAATAGTACAAAAAGAAAAATTTATAAATGATTCTAACATAAGAAACTTAGTAAAAGAAGTAAGTGATTTAAGTGATAAAGAGATATATAAAGAAATAGAAGAGCAAACAGAGTCATCAATGTTTGAAATACAAGTAAATAATATAAGTAAAGAAACGGAAGCAAAATTATTAGAAGAAAATATTTTAGTATCTAAAAGAAGTATAAGATATGATGAAGATAGTCTTTTATCTCACACTATAGGATATATAAACAAAAAAGATAAGATAGGACAATATGGAATAGAGAGAAGTATGGATGAAGTGCTTAAGGCATCAAATGAAGAATATATATCTGTATTTAAAGCAGGTGAAGCGGGTAGAAAAGAAGGTTTAGATGTACTAAAAGGAAGTATAAAAACAGTAACAAGAGATAACAAAGATAAGCATATAAAATTAACAATAGATAAAAATATTCAAAAAATAGTTGAAAAAGTAGTAGACAAAGAAGCCAACCCTACAGCTGTTATAATATCAGATGTAGAAAGTGGTGAAATACTATCTATGAGTTCTAGGCCAAACTTTGATCAAAATGACATAAGTAAGTACATAAGTGATACAGAAAAATCTAAAGGTGAACTTAGGAATAGGGTAATACAAAATACTTATGCACCAGGTTCTGTATTTAAAATAGTTACTTTATATGCAGCTCTTGATACTAAAATTATAGATGAAAACTATACATATAATTGCACAGGAAATACAAAAATAGGAAAAAATAAAGAAATATTAAATTGCCATAATAAGGAAGGACATGGTATGCAAAGTTTAACCGAAGCTTTCGCTAATTCATGTAATACTGCATTTTTTAATATCGCAAATAAATTAGGAAAAGACAAAATAATAGAGTATGCTAAAAAACTTCACCTAGATGAAAGGGTAGATATAGGTTTGGAAGAGGAAGTAAATAGAGTGATACCAAAAGATATATCTATAAGAAATTTATCAATAGGTCAAGGAAGTATGGAATTTACACCAATACAAATAAATCAAATGACACAAATAATTGCTAATAATGGCACATACAAGCCATTATATATATATGACAGTATTGTAGATAATAATAAGAATATTTTAAAAAATTTTAATCAATCTAAAGAAGATGAAATAATATCACCATATACATTGACTATAGTAAAAGATATGATGAAAAAAGTATCTTCATCGGGTACGGGAGAAGCACTTAAAGATCTAGAAGGAGGATGTGGAGTTAAAACAGGTACAGCACAAACCAATATAGATGGTATTTCAGTAAATAATGGATGGATAACTGGATTTTATCCAAGTGATACGCCAAAATATACTATAACAGTAATAGTAGAAGGAACTAAAGAAGAAAGTAAATCAGCATTACCAATCTTCAAGGAAATATGCAAAAATTTAAAATATAAATAAAATATTATATAAAACAAGCAATTTATACAGGCCAGATTCATATAATTTAAAATGAAGCATCTCAAAGAGGGGGTGGCCTGTTGACAACTTTTAAATCATTTGAAAAACCATTAACCCCTGAAGAAGAAGTTACTTATTTAACTAAATTTAAAAAAGACAAAGATGAACATGCAAAGGAAGTTTTAATAGAGAGGAACATGAGATTAGTAGCCCATATAGCAAAAAAGTACAATAATGCTAATGAAGAACAAGATGACCTTATTTCTATAGGAACTATAGGACTTATAAAGGCAATAGAAACCTATAACGTTGATAAAGGAACTAGGCTAGCAACTTATGCATCTAAATGTATAGAAAATGAAATACTTATGAGTATAAGAACAAATAAGAAAAATAAAGTTCAAGTATCTCTTCAAGATCCTATAGGTATGGACAAAGAAGGCAATGAGATTAGTCTTATAGATGTTTTGGGAACTGATATAGATTATATATTAGACCAAGTAGAACTTAAAGTTCAAATAGGCAAGTTATATGAACAGCTAGATAAGATATTGACTAAAAGAGAAAAAGAAATTGTTCTTTTAAGGTATGGGTTAACCACTTGTGGATATAAAACACAACGAGAAATCGCTCAAAAACTTGATATATCTAGATCTTATGTATCAAGAATAGAAAAAAGAGCACTAAAAAAACTTAGAAAAGAATTAAAATCAGAAAAAAGCCTTATATAGGCTTTTTTTGTTTTAAGAATATATGTAATACTTAGAGTATTTATTACATAAAGTTATAATTTATAACAAATAATTTATAGTGAAATTGTTCAAAAACTGACAAAAAAACTATTTATAATATGTTAATATTACTTATATAGAAGATAGAAGAAGGATTATGAATGCACAAGTTGAAAATAAAAATATAAATGCATAATAGGTAAAATTATAGTAAGAGTAAGGAAAAAATGGGGGATGGTGAAAATATGAGATCTTTATATATTTATAAAGAAGTTTTTGAAATTATTAGTTTATCTATAACTATTTCTATTCCTTTTATATTATTAGTACTTTACAAAATATTAAATTATAAACATTTAATGTATATATTATGTATATATTTATTAGAAATTTTAATGTTACTAAATGGAAACTATTACCTTGGAATTACTATGTTAAATTTAGTAAAAATAAGTGTCATAATTAACAAAAAAACTAATCTAAGAGTCAAAAATAGATATATATTAACTATGGGAGGGATATATATATTTATTGTAATAAGTCTATGTGTAAAGAAAGAATTTTATATGTTAGCATACACTTTGCTAAACTTATCAATTGTACAAGCACTACTTATTAGTAATATGGAAAATATAATGAAAATGCTTAAAGATTATAAAATAAAGGTTAAATATAAGCAAAGTATAACACAATCTCTAATAGATAAAATAAATCTAGAATTTGAAAGTCAGAAAAAAATTAAAGATAGCATATCTGAAGTAAATACAGAATTAAACAAATCAATAGAAGAATCTCAAAATATAGTTTTTTTATTAAATAGAGATGGAGAATGTATCTATGGAAATGAAAAATTTGAGGAATTTATATGTAAGGATAAAAGTAATTTAAGTGATTTAGATATGCTAGAAGAAATAAAATCAAAGTTTATAGATTTTCCAGAAGATTTAAATGGAAATGAAGATTTGGATACGATAATAAATGGATACAATGAAAAAATATATAGACTTACATCTAAGAGAGAAATTTTAAAAAATAAATATAGAAATATATGTATTCTAACTGATATAACAGAAAGCCTCTTAATAAGAACTAAATTAGAAGAGAGTGAACAAAGATTTAAAAAATTAATAGATATATTAAATGACGGAATAATAATACATAATTCAAGCAGTATAAAGTATATAAATAATAAAGCTATAGAACTATTTGATATAAAGAATTATGATGAATCTAAGGGAGTTTTACAAAATATACAAGAAAATGTGTTAAGTAAAAGTATAAATAAATTTATAGAGCAGGTGAATATGGTACAGTCTGGGAAAAAAGACAAGGTAAGCATAAAGATAAATACAAAAAATAAGAAAGTTATAGAAGTTATAACAACAAGTATTATATTAAGAGGCAATAAGAATTTGTTAACTATAGCCATAGATATAACTAACATAGAAAATACTATCTCGGAAATTGAACAAAGAGAAAAAACTTATAAGGTATTGTTGCAAACACTCCCACAAGGTATAGCAATAATAGAAAAAAATGGACATAACCATATATATAGAAATAAGGTATTAATAGAAATATTAAAAGAAATAGGAATTGAAAGCCTAAATAAGATAGTTAAAAGCTATCTAAACCAATTAGAATATGGCAAATTTAAAAGATTTCAAGTTCCTTCAAATAAAATTAAAGAGATAGAAATTGCTATAATTGATATTGGTAATAGCTATTTGATAATACTTAGAACTTTGGACAACGAATATAAAATAAAGAAAATGGAAGAAATATTAAGTGAAATAAATAATAAGTATAGATTTAACGTTGAGTTTTTAGCTAATGTATCTAAAGACATAAAAAAACCTGTAACAACTATATTTGAAACTAATAAGCTTATATACAATTATGAAAAAGAAAATAATAAGGGAGATAATGGATGTACAAAACTCATAAAGCAAAATTGTTATAGGTTGATGCGATTATTAGATAATATTTTAGCAATAGGACATTTTGAAAATGGAACCTATAATATGGAATATAAGAAGTATGATATAGTAAGCTTGCTTAAGGATATAGTTGATAAATCTAAGATATATACAAGTGAAAAGGGAGTAAATATAGAATTTAAATCTAATATAGATAGTAAATACATGATAATAGACAAGGAAAAAATAGAGAAAGCTATATTAAATCTTATATCAAATTCTATAAAATATACTGCAAAAGGCGGAGAAATATTAGTCAAGTTTAGGCAAAAGAGAGACCTGGTATATATATCAGTCAAGGATACTGGAATAGGAATACCAAAAGATAAAATAGGTATTATATTTGAGAACTTCGAACAGGTAGATAGAACCCTAACAAGAGGTGCAGAGGGAACAGGTATAGGCTTATCATTAGTAAATAAATTAGTAAAAGCACATGGAGGAGAAATTAAAGTAAATAGCGAGGTAAATGTAGGAAGTGAATTTACTATCATTTTAAATGATAATATAAAAAATAGTGAAAATATAGATACGGGAGCAAGTGTTAGTGATAATGAAAAAATTGATATAGAATTTTCAGATATATATTTTAATTGTAGTAGCTAAGTTGATTAAATTAAAGGGGATTGAGGATGTATAAATATATTGATATACTTACAGTTTCAATACTTCTTGCAATGTTATATGTAGTATATTCTAAATATATTTTACATAAAAGCAAGAAAGAGATTATTATTTTAAGTATGATAGTTTTTACTATTATCTCAAAAGTAAATGATATATCACATGGAAGCTTGAGCAATTTTTATATGATTTCTCAAGTATTAATCTTAATAAAGGTATGCGAAAACAATACTAATAAAAAAATAAGTAATTTAATATTTGTTAGCTTTATATTACTATTTACAACATTGATAGACAATAAGATTGGGTTATATAATATTTTAGTAACTGGTTTTATAAGTGCAAAGATTTTTTATGAAACTATAAAATTAGCAATAAGAAAAAGTATTAGTAAAATAACTGTTATACTTGTTACTTTTATATATTCAAGTATTTTGTTAAGTTTAGTATTCGAAAAAGAAAGTTTATTATTATATAGAAGTATTATAGATATAATTACATGCTTGTATATGTTTAAATATATAGTAAAGTTTTATATAATATTTGAACATGATAGAGTATGGACAAAGAAAAGAATGTGCAAAAAATTTAGTAAAGATATAAGTTTATACAATAAAAAGCTAAAACAAAATAAACATATAACAGATAAGTTAGAAAAGAATTTAGAACATAAAAAAGAATTAATTAAAGAAATTGTGGGAGAAGAAGATAGATGTATATTTATAATAGACTCTCATGGGTATATTTTGAGCAAAGACGATAATTTCTTTAAAGTTTGGAATAAATATAAATTGGATAAAGAAAAATTAACAATAGATGAATTTTTAAGAGATAATATAAAAGAAAAATTAAACTTTATAAATAGCGTAGAAAAATCAAAAAAATATAGTACAGAAATCAAAAGTGATATAAAGAGTAAAGATGGAAGATTCTTTAAAGTTACATTTACTCCAGTTAAATTTAATGAAAATGAAAGTATCATATGTTCTTTTAAAGATATAACCTACAATAGACAAAATGAGATAAAGACCAATGAAAATAATATAAAGTACGAAAAAATAATAGAAACCATACCATATAATATACTAATAACAGATGATAATAGTATTTTATATAATAGCAAAGATAATGGTATAGATTTTAATGAAAAAGAAATAAAAAAGATAGTTTTAGAAGAATCTATAACAGGAGAAATATGTTATTCTTTTATGGGAAAAAATTATTATATGGATATAGATAGGACAAGTTTTAAAGATGGAGATACACATAAAAATTTAGTTGTTATAAAAGACATAACAGAGTATAAGGAATCTATTGAAAAATTAAAACTGAGTAAAGAAAAGTATAAAACATTTGTCAATATAATACCAGAAGGTATATATTTAGCAGATTATAGACATAAAAATATAATATATAAAAATGTAGCATTTACAGAAATAGTCAATAATGTAAGACTAGAAGAAGAAGATATATTATTAAATAATGATATATTAATATCATCAAATAAAAACAGTGATGAGGTAGTTTTTAAAAGGAAAGATGTTTTAACTTGTAATGGAGAAGAATTAAATTTAGAGATTGGAAAAAAATTAATAGAAATTAATAATGAAATAAAAGAAATCGGAATAGTAAGAGATATAACAGAAAGTGTAAATATAGAAAATATTGAAAGAGAAATAGAAGCTAAAAAAATTGCCAATAAAATAAAAACCGAGTTTTTTGTTAATATGTCTCATGAGTTAAAGACACCTCTAAATGTAATATCATCATCAATCCAATTATTAGAGTATATATATAAAGACAAAATAGAAAAAGAAATAAGTAAGGAGTTAAATAAATCTATAAGCATTATAAAAAAGAATTCTTATATGCTGATGAATTTAATTAATAATGTAATTGATTTAGCTAAGTTAGAATCTGAGTTTCATGAATCTAATGTGAATTGTTACAATATAGTTACGTTAATAGAAGAAACTTGTGAGGAGTTTAATAAGTACTTATTAGAAAATGGCATAAACATAGTATTTGATACTAGTGAGGAAGAGATTGTATCAAGGGTAGATGATGACGATATAGAGAGAGTTATATTAACTTTATTATCTATAGTTATAAGGTACTCTTGTTCAAATAGTACAATTTATGTTGATTTGGATAGGGATGGTAACAAAACTAATATAAGTATTAGAAATAAAGATAAGTATAATCATTATAAATATATAAATGATAAATATAAATCAGCTATAGAGATAGGATTTAAAGTTACAAAGAATATTATAGAACTTTATAATGGTGATATAAGCGTAAATAGAAGTAATCTAAATGGTATAGAAATCAATTTAAATATAGAAAGTGATTTAGGCATATGTGAATATAAAGAAAGAAGAAATAAAAAGTCAGAAAACTTTATATACACAGAGTACTTAAGAATGTGTAATTTTTAAATATAAATGTATAGTTTAATAATTAAATGACAATAAAGTTAGATAGGAGATAATATCATGATAAATTCAACAACAAAATTAGTAGGTCTTTTAGGTCATCCAATTAAGCAAAGTTTTTCACCTAGTATACACAATTACTTATTCAAAAAATATAATCAAAATAATATATATTGCTGCTTTGATGTAAAAGAAAGTGATTTAGAAGAAGCTGTAAAAAGTATTAAAACTTTAAATATGGTAGGCTGTAATGTAACTATTCCTCATAAGGTAGATGTAATGAAATTTTTAGAAGATATAGACAAAAATGCAAGACTTATAGGTGCTGTAAACACTATAAAAAATGATGGAGGTTTTTTAATAGGTTACAATACTGATGGACTTGGGTTTGTAAAGTCTATAATAGATAAAGGGTACGATCTTAATAATAAAAAGATAATGATAATAGGTGCTGGAGGGTCAAGTAGAAGTATAGCTGTTCAGTTAGCATCTAACAATGTAAAATCTATAGAAATAAGAAATAGAAGTATTCAAAAAGCTATGGAGATAAGTGAGATTATAAGAGAAAATTTTAAAATTACATCTACATATTCTAATAATCCTATAGACAAAAATGATATAGAGGATATTGATATATTAATAAATACTACCCCAGTTGGTATGGAAAGTAATGAATGTCCTATTGATGAAAGTATTCGTGTAAAAGGTGATTTATTAGTATGTGATATAGTATATAAGCCGCAGAATACTTCTTTTATAAAGTGGGCAAAGTTAAACAATTTAGATGTAGTATATGGAATTGATATGCTTATAAATCAAGGATTAGAGGCGTTTTACATATGGACAGGAGTAAAACCAAGCAAAGAGGATGAGTTATACCTAAAAGAACTTTACTATAATCAAGTAGATTAATGTAAAGGAGTAACTATTGAGTAAAAAAAGAGAAGGATTTATTTTAGTTGAAAGTATAATTAGTATATCTATAATAGGTATAAGTATGTATATTATTGCTACAACCTTACAAAATAGCAACGGATTAGTTAGTTGTAGCAATAAAAAGTTTGAAATGCTTGAGATAGCTAGAAAGAATATAGAATATACAAAACTTCATATAGAAAATGATGAAGAAATAGCATATGAAAATAATGAAAAAGGATATAAAATAAAAACAACAATAGAAGAAGAAAAAGATTATTATAATTGTTATAAAATAGAAGTAATGGTTCAAAGTGATTATGATAGTATAAACCTTATGTCTTATGTTACGAAAAAGTAAAGGATCTATACTAGTAACAACTGTAATAATCTTTTCTATTGTAATAATATTAGCCATGACTTCTATAGGGGTATCCTATAATAATTTAAGTATATTTAACTTAGATTATAAAGATGAAACATTAAAACAACATAGCTATGGTGCTATGGAAGTAGTACATAGTAATATACTAAGAGAAGTTAATTTAATAAAAGAATATGCTATAGATGAAGATGATTTTTACACTTCTTTTAGTGGATTAAGTTTTATAAATAATATAAAAGATATATCAAAATGTAAGATAAAAAATGTAATCGTATCTATTCCATCAAGGATATCGATAAATAAAGAAGAGAAATCTGTAGATTTTGAGATACTCATAACAATAAAGGATGGAAGTTATACAAAAAAATTAAAATCAAAAGTTAAAATATTAAATCCATTTAATGAGGATTTATCTATAGATGATAAAACCGATATAGTAAAATTATATAATTACAAGGAGAGTTAAAAATGAAAAGAGAAGGAATGTGACCTTGGTAGAACTTGTTGTATGCATAAGTATAATGATTTTAGTATCAACATTATATTTTTTTTATGATAATCTAGATAAATATTACATCAACTCATTTACGAAACAATTAACAGCAGATATTAGGTATGTAAGAAGAGTAAATATGCTCGGAGACCTAAGTACATACATATACTATGATTTAAATAACAAAAACAAATCTTATATATTAAAATCCCAAGGTGAAATAAAAAAAGAAGTGTCACTACCCAATGAAACGAAGATAGAATATGGGGAAAGTAAAATAATATTTAGAACAGATGGTTCTCCAGATCGTAGAGGTCAAACTATAAGAGTTTATAAAGGAAATATTAAAAAAGAGATAACAATAGTACCAATTAGCGGAAGAGTCTTATTGAAAGAAGGTAAGTATGAAACGTAAGAAAGGATATTTACTTTTAGAAAGCGTAGTATCAATAACTTCTATAGTCATAATAATAAGCTTACTTTATTATATACTTATATTTTCAAATAATATAAAAACAAAAATAGAAGATAGTGTTGAATTACAACAACAAGGAAATGAAGTTGCTAAATATATGAAGGAGGTAATACAAAATTCTAAATATATTATTAATTACAATGGAAATAATAAATTGAAAAGTGTAACATCAATAAAATGCAAGTACAAAGAAAATGAGAATAAATTAAAGGATAAAGAAATATTTTTAAATAAAAATTCAAATAAAATTTTTATAAAGACATTAGATGTGTATGGAAATAGTGAGATTGGAGGTTATGAGGTTGGAGATTATATAGATAATATGTATATATCAACAAACTATGATGGTAAAATAGTTAATATAAAACTAGATTTGTCAAAAAATAATACTAACTTAGAAAAAGAATTTACTGTAAATATAATAAATTTTGAGGGAGATAATAAATGAGAGTTGTAATAATTGGTTTTATGGGTAGTGGGAAAAGCGTAGTAGGAAGAAAACTAGCTAAAGAGTTAAAAATGGAATACGTTGACATGGATACTAAAATAGAAGAAATAGAAAAAAGGTCTATAACTGACATATTTAAAGAAGATGGAGAAGTCTATTTTAGAAATGTAGAAACGAAATTACTAAAAGATCTTACGACTGAAGATAATATAATAATTTCAACTGGTGGAGGTATAGTAAGTAAGAATGAAAATATAGATATATTAAAAAATGAACAAAATGTAATTTTATTAGATGCAAGTGTGAGTACGATTAAAAAAAATATATCAAATGAAATAAATAAAAGACCTTTATTAAAAGAAAGCAAAGATGTAGAAGAAACTATAAAAACATTACTTTTAGGAAGAATTGATAAGTATAATAAAGCATCTAATATAAAAATAAATGTAGATAGTAAAAATATAGATGAAGTAGTAAGCGAAATACTTGTTTATATTAGATAATATGTGATATTATTAATAGTAGAAAAGTTTGTAATCGTATAGTCGGGGGTATTTATGAAATTTTTAGTAATTAATGGTCCAAATTTGAATATGTTAGGTAAAAGAGAAAAAGGAATTTATGGTGAAAGAACAATAGATGACTTAAAAGATTATATAAAAAGGGAATGTGAGACTATAGATGAAAATATAGTTGTAGATTTCTTTCAGAGTAATCATGAGGGAGATATAATTGACAAAATACACGAAACGAACACTTTGTATGATGGAATCGTTATAAATCCTGGGGCTTTTACTCATTATAGCTATGCTATTTATGATGCGATAATGTCTGTACAATTAGATGTAGTTGAGGTTCACATATCTAACGTTCATAAAAGAGAAGAATTTAGACAAAAAAGTGTCACAGCAAAAGCATGTATAGGACAAATATCAGGTTTTGGATTTGATAGTTATATATTAGGCATAAATGCACTTATAAAAAATAAGGGCTAAAAGTAGTTATAAACTTAATTTTTTTTAATATAACTTGACAAGATTGCAAGAGTATATATAATTGAAAAAGGTATGGTGATAATATATACATATATAGATAAATACAATAGAAGTATTTGCCTAAGATTAAAAATAAACTTTTGATTATAATATATAATAAAAAGTATCACCACAAAATAATAAATTTATTTTTATGGAGGGACCAAAATGGTATCAGCAAGTGATTTTAGAAAAGGTGTAACATTTGAAAAAGACGGACAACCATGTTTAATAGTTGACTTCCAACACGTTAAACCAGGTAAAGGTGCAGCTTTCGTAAGAACTAAATATAGAAACTTAAAAACAGGAGCAATAAGAGAAGAAGCTTTCAACCCAAGTGACAAATTCCCTAAGGCTCATATAGAAACAAGACCAATGCAATACTTATACAATGATGGAGAATTATATTACTTCATGGATCAAGAAACATTTGATCAAGTACCTTTAGATTATGTACAAGTTGAAGAAGCTATAAAATTCTTAAAAGAAAATGAAGTTGCTACAATAAGATTCTATCAAGGACAAGCTTTCCAAGTTGAAGCTCCTAACTTTGCAGAATTAGAAGTAACTGAAACTGAACCAGGAATAAAAGGAGACACAGCTAGTAACGTAACTAAGTCAGCTACAGTTGAAACTGGAGCTGTTGTTCAAGTTCCTTTATTTATAAATGAAGGTGACAAGATAAAGATAGATACTAGAACTGGTGAATATTTATCAAGAGTTTAATAATTTATGTATAAAAAGCTTGTATATCTTAATAATAGAGATATACGGGCTTTTAATTTTATACTTACAAAAGAAGGAGAGGGTTACATATGAAGTACCTATTTGAAGAAGTTGCATACCTAAAAGGATTAGCTGAGGGGATGGACATAAGCTCTGAAAGTAAAGAAGGAAAAATAATACATAAGATAATAGACGTTTTAGATAGCTTTGCGGATGCAATAGTTGAATTAGATGAAGAGCAAGCAGATTTAACTGAATATGTTGAATCTATAGATGAAGACTTATGTGATATAGAAGACGATATATATAGTGATTCAGAAATGGACGAAGATGAAGAGGGAGACCTTAGCTTCATAGAAATGGAATGTCCAAATTGTAAAGACTTAGTAGAAGTAGATGAAGAACTTCTATATGATGATGAGGTTGATATCGTTTGTCCAAACTGTCAAGGAATAATACTATCAGCAGATGATGAGGATTGTATGTGCATTGACTGTTGCAATGATATAGATGAAAACTAATTAGATTAATCAGATTGCCTATGAGTTATTAGAATATCTCATAGGCTTTTCTTTTTAAAATATATTATAAGGAAACTATAAATTTAAAAATAAGTGTAAATATTAAAGTAGATGAGTGAATTTTTTATTTTGCAATACTTGTTGAAAAATAGTACACTATAATCTAGAGATAATTAACTCGGAGGTAATAAAATGAAGTTAAAAAAAGATATATTAAAGAATATAGATGAGTTTGAAAATATAATAGAATATAAATTTAAAAATAAAGAATATATATTAGAAGCTTTAACTCATAGTTCGTACTCAAATGAAAATAAAGAGTATGATTTTAATGAAAGGCTTGAGTTTTTAGGAGACTCTGTCCTAAGTATAGTAGTAAGTGAATATTTATTTAAAAAAGAAAGAAACCTACCAGAGGGAGAATTAACAAAGTTAAGAGCAAACATAGTTTGCGAAGAGTCTTTAAGTGAAGCAGCTAATGAGATAAACCTAGGAATATATATGTTACTAGGAAAAGGAGAAGAAGCTACCGGTGGTAGGGGGAGAGCGTCTATATTAGCAGATGCTTTTGAAGCTGTAATAGCTGCAATATACTTAGATGGAGGATTAGAACCAGCTAGAGTATTTATATTAAAATATATGGAAGAAATAATATGTGATTCAAGAAAAGGTAAAATATTTAGAGATTATAAAACTCACCTTCAAGAAGTATTACAAGGAAAAGGTGAAAGTAATATATGGTATAGACTAGTAGATGAAAAAGGACCTGATCATAATAAAAGATTTATAATGGAAGTCGGAATAAATGAAAGGGTCTTAGGTGTTGGAGAAGGAAAAAGCAAAAAAGAAGCAGAGCAAATAGCAGCTAAAAAAGCTCTAAAAGTAACAATATAAAGGATGATGAAATATGAAAAGAAGAATAATACCTATATTTGTTCCTCACAGAGGATGTCCTCATGATTGTATATTTTGTAACCAAAAAAAGATAACAGGAGTTAGTACAGATATAACTAGTGATGATGTAAGAAATATCGTTGAGGAATATCTAGAAACAATTGATAAAGATGCAGTAGTGGAAATTGCCTTTTTTGGAGGAAGTTTTACTGCTATAGATGTTGATATACAAAGAAATTTATTATCTGTAGCTAAAGAGTATGTAGACAAAGGGTTAGTACAGGATATAAGGATGTCAACAAGGCCAGACTGTATAAGCCAAGAAATATTAGATATGCTAAAAGAGTATAGAGTAAGTATAATAGAACTAGGAGTGCAGTCTTTAGATGAAGATGTATTAAGAGATAGTATAAGAGGTCATAATGCAGAGCAGGTATTTACAAGTTCTAAATTAATAAAAGAAAATGGTATAAATCTAGGACTTCAGATGATGGTAGGTCTACCTTCAGATACAGAAGAAAAATGCATAAATACAGCTAAAAAATTTATAGAACTTGACCCATACTGTGTAAGGATATATCCTACTTTAGTAGTTAAAGAAACAGGTTTAGAAGATTTATTAAAGAGAAAGCAATATAATTCATTTTCTTTAGAAGAAAGTGTTGATATTGTTAAAAAACTTTTAGCTTTATTTTATGTTAATAATATAAATGTAATAAGAGTTGGACTTCAAGCTACTGACGATATACAAATAGGAAAAGCTGTAGTTGATGGTCCATATCATCCAGCCTTTAGAGAATTAGTAGAAGGGTCTATGATAAAAGATTATTTAGAAAGTATTGTTATAGAAAATAAAGTTACAAGTAAAATAGTAGTAAATACTAATAAAAAGAACATATCAAAAATAATAGGTAACAAAAAGACAAATACTAATTATTTAAAAGAAAAATTAAACATAATATTAAAAACAAAAGAAGCTAATATTGATTTAGATAGCTTAGAAATAGTAATAGATGATGAAAAAGTAATTAAAACTAGTTTTAAAGATATATATATAAAATTATGTAATATTTATAACCTTTAGTTTTATTATTGAAGGGAGAGACGAAGTTGTATTTAAAGAGATTAGAATTGAAGGGATTTAAGTCCTTTCCAACTAAAACAGATATATTATTTAATCAAGGTATAACTGCCATAGTAGGACCAAACGGAAGTGGTAAAAGTAATATATCTGATGCTGTTAGATGGGTACTTGGAGAACAGAGTATAAAAAGTCTAAGAGGAGACAAATTAGAAGATGTAATATTTGCAGGAACTGATACTAAAAAAGCAATGAATTACTGTGAAGTTTCTTTAACTATAGATAATTCTGAAAACAAATTAGATATAGATTTTAGTGAAATAACTATAAAAAGAAGAGCTTATAGAAGTGGAGAAAGTGAATTCTTTTTAAATAACAAGCCTTGTAGACTTAAAGATATAAAAGAATTACTTTTAGACACAGGTATAGGAAAAGATGGATACTCAATAATAGAACAAGGTAAAGTAGATGAAATACTTAGTAATAATCCGGTAAATAGAAGAAAAGTATTTGATGAGGCTTGTGGAATATCAAAGTTTAGATATAAAAAACAAGAAGCTGAGAGGAATTTAAAAAATACTAAGGAAAATTTAGAGAGAATAGAAGATATCTATATAGAAATAGAAAATCAACTAAAACCACTATTTTCTCAACAGGAAAAAGCTAAAAAGTATATAGAACTTAATGAAAAATTAAAGACTATAGAAGTAAATAGCTATATAAAAGAAATAGATTTACTAGAAAAAGATTTAGATGAAGCGTTAAAACACAGTAAGCTCTTAGAAGAACAAGCTATAGAAACTAACAACCAAAAGGTAAAATTAGAAAATAGCTTAAATGAAACATCTAAAGAAGTTGAAGATATAAGTGAGAATATAAATAAATCGCTAGATTATATAAATAGTATAAAAAGTGTTATATCTCAGAAAGATGCTCAATTAAACCTTATAAATGAAAAAATTAAAAATCTAAATGAAAGTATATTAAAAAGTGAAAATGAGTTAACTGAAATAGGAAATAAAATATCTTCTAATGAAAATTTAATTAAGAATTTAGAGATAAATAAGATAGAGAAAGAGAATACAATAAAGTCTCTAACTGAAGACATAGATTTATTAGATAAAAACAATTTAAGTAAGAAAGAAAATATAGAAAAAGTAAATAGTGAAATAGAAGGTTTAAAAGATGGAATAATAAATCTTTTAAATAAAAAACAAGAATCTAGTAATAGATTGTCAACACTTAATGCCAATATGGAGAATATAAACTCTCGTGATAAATCTATAGATTTAGAGATTGGTGAAGTAAAAAGTAAATTAAACGAAAAATTTACAGAACTAAATGATATTAAACTAAAGGTTAATCAAAAAAATGTTGAATTAGAAAAATTAAAACTAAAAGAGTTAGAAAGTAAAAATACTTTAGAAGATCTTATAAATCTTAGTAAAAATTTAGAAAAGAAAATACAAGATGGTAATTATAGTATAAATAATTATAATTCTAAACTTAATATTTATATAGACATGGAAAATCATAATGAAGGATTTAATAAAGGTGTAAAAGAAGTATTAAAAAATAGATCATTAAAAGGTATACATGGAGCTTTAGGGCAAGTTATCACAACTAATGAAAAATACGAAAAAGCAATAGAATCTGCACTTGGTGCATACTTACAAAATATAATCACTAGTGATGAAAATAGTGCCAAGATAGCTATAAACTATTTAAAGCAAAATAATCTAGGTAGAGTAACATTCTTACCTCTAAATGTAATAAAAGCAAATAAGATAAATCCAAGTACTATAAAAAGCAATACTAAATTTATAGGCATAGCTAGTGATTTATTATCTTATGATGAAAAGTATAAAAATATAATAGAAAATATACTGGGAAGGACTATCATAATAGATAATATAGATGAAGGTATAAAGTTTGCAAGAGAAACAGGTCATAGATATAAAGTTGTTACTTTAGATGGAGAAATATTAAATCCAGGAGGATCATTAACTGGAGGAAGTTTCAAAAATAATACAAGTATATTATCTAGAAAAAGACTTATAAATGAATATTCCCAAAAGCTTGAAGATGCTAAAAAAGAAACAAAAGAATTTATTAAACAAAAACAAGAAAAAGATAATAATATATCAACAAAGAAAAATGATATTTTAAAAATAGAAGAAGAAGTAAAAGAGTTAGAAAAAAATATTATAATAGAAAATTCTAAATTAAATAGAGTAGAAGAAGAAATAAAAAATATAAATATAAGTATTAACAAGCTACAAAATGAAAAAGATGGACTTACTTCAAACTTAAAATATACTAAAGATAAATTAGATATAGTTAAAATTGAAATAGAAAAAATGGACAAAGAACATGAAGAAAATAAAGAAACTATAGAAAAACTAAGCTTAGAATTAAAAAAATCAAATGATTACTATGAAAAAGATAGAGAAAAGCATGATAATTTAAATCTAAAATTAGTTAAGGATAAGCAAGTTTTAGAATCTATATATGCAGATATTAAAAGAATAAAGAATGAAAATGAAGAACTAAGACTTAAAAAAGGCAATATAGAAAAATCTATAGAAAATCAAAATATAGAAATATCTAAGCTTAAGGAAGAGACAGTAATAGAAGAAACAGAAAAAGTTAGTTTAAATAAACAATTAAATGACAGTAGCAGAAATCTAGAAAATAGAAAATTAGCAAAAGAAGACCTAAAGCAAAAACTAGAAGAACACAATAAAAATCTTAAAATCATAGATAGACAATATATAGATTTAAAAGAAAGTTTATTTAAAGTAGAATCTAAAATAGATAGGATAAAAGTTTCTAAAGAAGACTATATAAACAACTTATTTGAAAAGTACGAATTAACTGTAGCTGATGCTATGAATATAAAAGATTCTAGTCTTGAAATCGATAAAAAGAAATTAGAATCTTTAAAAAGAGAAATAAGGAATTTAGGTAATGTTAATATAGATTCTATAAAAGAATATGAAGAAGTTAAAGAAAGATATGATTTCTATAGTGAACAAAAACAAGATCTAGAACAATCAATAGAAGCCATAGAAAATCTTATAGAAGAACTTGAGAGTAATATGAAAACTGAGTTTAAAGTCAAGTTTAATGAAATAAATGATAACTTTAAAATGGTTTATAAAAGACTATTTGGTGGAGGAAGAGGAGAACTTATAATATTAGATGAAAAGGACATATTAGAAAGTGATATAGAAATAGTAGCACAACCACCAGGAAAGAAAATGAAAAACTTAAATCTATTATCAGGTGGGGAAAAGGCACTTACAGCTATAAGTATATTATTCTCTATATTACTTGCAAAACCTACTCCATTTTGTATATTAGACGAGATAGAAGCTCCATTAGATGATGCTAATATATTTAGATTTGGTGAATTTTTAAAAGAGTTATCTCAAGACACTCAATTTATATCAGTTACACATAGAAGAGGGACTATGGAGGCATCAGATTACATATATGGTGTTACTATGCAGGAAAAAGCAATATCTAAAGTTCTTAGCTTAAAGCTAAATGAAGCAGAAAAAATGACTGATATAATATAAAATGATTAGTTAAAATAACATTTAGGAGGAATATAAGTGTTTAAGAAGTTATTTAATTTTGGAAAGAAAAAAGAAGACAATAAAGATGTTGAAGAATTAGTAAGTGAAGAAAATTTAATTGAAGAAGATATAAAAGAATTAGATCCTATAGAAGAAGCTAATGAAATAAATGAAAAGGCAAATACAGAAGAAATTAAAGTTATAGAAGAAAATAATAAAGAAGATGAAAAAGATTTAGAGAAAGACATTAAAGAAGATATAAAAGATTTAGAAGAAGAATCTATTGAAGAAAAAATAGAAATAGTAGATGAAAATAAAGAAACTAAAGAAGAATCTATTGAAGAAATAGAGGTAGTAGAAGAAGTTCAAAAACAACAAAAAGAAAAGAAAGTTAATTTATTTGATAGATTAAAAGAAGGGTTAACTAAGGCTAAAAAAGGTATAACTGATAGAATAGATGATGTATTAAAATCATATACAAAAGTAGATGAAGAGTTATTAGAAGAATTAGAAGAAATTTTAATAACAGCTGATGTTGGTGTTAATACTACAATGAATATAATAGATAGCCTTAGAGATAAGATAAAGTCTAAAGGTATAACTGACCCTATGGATGTAAGAAATGAACTTAAAATAGTAGTAGAAGAATTACTAGGTGAAGAAAATCAAAAGTTAGATGTTACTCATTCACCTACTATAATACTTATGGTTGGAGTAAATGGTGTTGGGAAAACAACTACTATAGGTAAATTAGCTAATAGATATAAAGCAGAAGGTAAAAAAGTTTTACTTGCAGCAGGTGATACATTTAGAGCTGCAGCTATAGAACAATTAGAAGTATGGGCAAACAGAAGTAATGTAGATATAATAAAGCATCAAGAAGGAGCCGATCCAGGTGCAGTAATATTTGATGCAGTTAAAGCTGCAAAGGCTAGAAAAGTAGATTTATTAATATGTGATACAGCAGGAAGACTTCACAATAAAGCTAACCTTATGAATGAGTTAGGAAAAGTATTTAAAATAGTTGATAGAGAATTCCCAGAAGCTAAAAAAGAAGTATTATTAGTAGTAGATGCAACAACAGGTCAAAATGCAGTAGCACAAGCTAAGACGTTTAAAGAAGTTGCTGATATAACAGGAATAGTATTAACTAAGCTTGACGGTACTGCTAAGGGTGGCGTTGTACTTGCAGTTAAGAGTGAAGTAGATGTACCTGTAAAACTTATAGGTGTAGGAGAAAAGGTAGAAGACTTACAAGATTTTGATGCAAAAGCATTTTCAGATGCATTATTTGGGAACTAAATTAGCAAAAGTAAAATGTCAATAATAAAGCAAAAAATAAACTAATTCTATATTGACAATACTTTATATATGATATAAAATACAATGTGTAAAGTAATTAACCTTTACAGTAATTTACTGGGAAGTGTAAAGAGATGAATATAGAAAAAATGGTTGAGATTGGATTGTTGTTTGAACAATACAAAGAACTACTTACTGATAAACAGCGAGAAATAGTTTCACTTTACTACGAAGAAGACTATTCTCTAGGTGAAATTAGTGAAAATCTGAATGTATCAAGACAAGGAGTATATGATACTCTTAAGCGTTCAGAAAAAATATTAAAAGACTACGAGAGTAAATTAAATTTAGTTCATAAACATAAAGAACAAGAAAATTTTGTAAAAAATATACAAGATAAAATTGTTGACATTAAGCAAAATTTATTGCAAAATAGAGATTGTGCTAATTTAATCCCTAAGCTAGAAAATATAGAAGATGTATGTAGGGAGATGTTAAAATGATATTTGAAGGATTATCAGATAAACTGCAAGGAGCACTTGATAAACTAAAATCTAAAGGTAAATTAACTGAAAAAGATGTAAAAGATGCTATGAGAGAAGTTAAACTTGCTCTTTTAGAGGCTGATGTTAACTTTAAGGTTGTAAAAGATTTTATAAAGAAAGTGCAAGAAAGATGTGTTGGACAAGAAGTTATGCAGAGTTTAACTCCGGCACAACATGTAATAAAAATAGTAAATGAAGAGCTTACAAGCCTAATGGGTGATGTAGCTAGTAAAATAGTAATATCTCCAAAACCACCAACTATAATAATGATGGTAGGTCTTCAAGGTGCAGGTAAAACAACTACATCTGGAAAGCTTGGAGGATATTTCAAAAAACAAGGTAAGAAACCTTTACTTGTTGCCTGTGACGTTTATAGACCAGCGGCTATAAAGCAGTTACAAGTTGTTGGAGAAAAGTTAGATATACCAGTATTCAACATGGGTGATAAGGAAAATCCAGTAAACATAGCAAAAGCAGGATTAAGTCATGCAATAAAAAATAACAATGACTTAGTTATAATAGATACAGCAGGTAGACTTCATATAGATGAAGCATTAATGGATGAGTTAAAATCTATAAAATCTGAAGTTAAACCTCATGAAATACTGTTAGTAGTAGACTCAATGACAGGACAAGATGCAGTTAATGTTGCAGAAAGTTTCAATGAAACTCTTGGCGTGGATGGAGTAATACTAACAAAACTAGATGGAGATACTAGAGGTGGTGCGGCACTTTCAATAAGAGCTGTAACGCAAAAACCTATAAAATTCATAGGTATGGGTGAAAAATTAGATGATTTAGAACCTTTCCATCCAGATAGAATGGCCTCAAGAATATTAGGTATGGGTGATATACTTAGCTTAATAGAAAAGGCACAAGAAAATATTGATTTAGACAAGGCTAAGGAATTAGAAGAAAAGATTAAAAAACAAGAGCTTGATTTTGAAGATTTCTTAGAACAAATGGAGCAAATTCAAAATATGGGTCCTCTTGATAAGATACTAGGTATGATTCCAGGTATGGGTAATATAAAAGACCAACTTGGAGATGTAGATTTAAATGGTAAAGAAATGAAAAGAACTAAAGCCATTGTTCAATCTATGACAAAAGAAGAAAGAAAAGACCCAAGTATACTAAATGCTTCTAGAAAAAGAAGAATAGCTAAAGGTAGTGGAACTACTGTTCAAGATGTAAACAGACTTTTAAAACAATTCAATGAAATGAAGAAGATGATGAAGATGTTTACAGGCTCTCAAAAAAGTATGAAGAAAAGGGGCGGTTTTGCCGGACTTCCTTTCTTTAGATAAATAAGTAAAATAAAAATTTTCGGAGGTGACTGTAATGGCAGTTAAAATAAGATTAAAAAGAATGGGATCAAACAAAAAACCTTTCTACAGAATAGTAGTAGCGGATTCTAGATCTCCAAGAGATGGAAAATTCATAGAAGAAATAGGATACTACAACCCAGTTTCTCAACCAAAGCAAGTTAAAATAAACGATGAGAAAGCTGTTAAGTGGTTATCAAATGGTGCTCAACCAACTGACACTGTAAAGACTTTATTAGTTAACAACGGTGTTATGGAAAAGTTCGAAGCTTCTAAAAAATAATAAGCTTTATTAGGAGATGAGTATATGAAAGAGCTAGTGTTAGAGATAGCTAAAGCTCTAGTTGACAATCCTGAAGCTGTAATAGTTGAAGAAGTCAGACACAATGAGGAAATAACATTAAAACTAAAAGTTTCTCAGGATGACATGGGAAAAGTTATCGGAAAGCAAGGTAGAATAGCTAAGTCTATAAGGACTGTTGTAAAAGCCGTTGCTAACAAAGAGAATGTTAAAGTTTCTCTTGATATAGTTTAAAAGGATTAGGTATATGCCTAATCCTTTTAATGTATTAAGAACTTATAGACTATAGTTTTATGGTGCATAATATATAATAAAATTATAAAAAGAACATATAAAATATTATCTTTAAGGAGAATGATAATGACACAAGTAACACATTTTAAAATAGGAAAAATAGTCAATACACAAGGATTAAAAGGTGAAGTTAGAGTTTATAGTTATACTGATGATATAAATAGATTTGATGATTTAGAAGAATTTTATATAGGAAAAGATAGAGAAAATCCTTTAGAAGTTGAAAGAGTGAGATATAAAGGAAATATGGTAATAATGAAAATAAAAGGTATCGATAGAATAGAAGATGCAGAAAAATTAAGAGATAAATTTATATATGTATCTAGAGAAAATTCTAGAGAGCTTGATGAAGATGAATTTTTTGTAGCTGATATGATAGGAATGGATGTAGAAACTATTGATGGACAGTATATAGGGAAATTAGCAGAAGTTTTACAATATGCTGCTAATGATGTATATGTTGTAAAAGATGAAAATAATAAGGAATATTTAATCCCAGCTGTTATGCAATTTGTACCTACTATAGATATGAATGAAAAGAAAATGATAATAAATCCTATAAAAGGTATGTTAGATTAGGTGATAAAATGAGATTTCATATAATGACATTATTTCCTGATATATTTAACTCTTATATGAGTGAAAGTATAATGAAAAGGGCTATTGAAAAAGAAAAAATAGAAGTATTTATATATAATATTAGAGATTTTTCAAATAGTAAGCATAAAAAAGTAGATGATTACCCATTTGGAGGGGGAGCGGGAATGGTTATGACTCCTCAGCCAATATATGATACATATAAGCATATTATTGATACTCATAATATAAATAATCCTAGAGTCATATATTTAACTCCTAAAGGTAAAGTACATAGCCAGTCTATAGCACAAGAATTTTCTACAAAAGAAGATATAATATTACTTTGTGGGCATTATGAAGGTATAGATCAAAGAATTATAGATTTAATAGTAACAGATGAGATATCTATAGGGGATTATGTATTAACAGGAGGAGAGTTACCAGCTCTTATATTGATAGATTCTATATCAAGATTAATACCAGGGGTACTAAGTCAAAATGAATCTTTTGAAGAAGAATCTTTCAAAGATAATTTACTAGAATACCCTCACTACACTAGACCTAGAGAATTTATGGGGCTAGAAGTGCCAGATGTTTTATTATCTGGAAATCACAAAAATATTGATAATTGGAGACATGAAGAGTCTATAAAAATAACTAAAGAAAGAAGACCAGACTTGTACAAAAAAGCTTGTAAATAAGTTTAAAGTATAGTATAATTTTAAATGTTGAAAAAAACGGGCATTCCTCTGTTACGTTGGTCAGTAATTAAGAATGTCTATGATATCAGGAGGAAAAAATGAACGAAATATTAAGATCATTAGAGCAAGAACAATTAAAGAAAGAAGTTCCTAACTTTGGACCTGGGGACACAGTAAGAGTACACGTTAAAATAGTTGAAGGAAAAAGAGAAAGAATACAAGTATTTGAAGGTGTAGTATTAAAAAGACAAGGTGGAGGAATAAAAGAAACTTTCACTGTTAGAAAAATATCTTTCAACGTTGGTGTAGAAAGAACTTTCCCAGTTCACACTCCAAGAATAGAAAAGATAGAAGTAACTAGAAAAGGTAAAGTAAGAAGAGCTAAGTTAAACTACTTAAGAGGTAGAGTAGGTAAAGCTGCTAAGATAAAAGAAGCTAGATAATTAAACTTTACTATAGATAAAAAGGACTGATTTACAGTCCTTTTTTTATATATAAAATATTATTATACAAGGCACTATAGAAATATCTATAGATTTTTCACATGAGGTTTATGCTGAAGTATGCAGAAATATAATATGTTAGTTTTTTCTATATATATAAAGAGGTTTAAAAAATATATGTTCTAGTTATAATAGAAGTAATGTAGTATCAAATATTAGACAAGCAAATAAAAAAATATTATGGTATAATAGATAAGTTGAAATAAAATGAGCGAATCAATGTATAAAGGAGTGTTAATAATGGCAAGAGGAGATAAAATGAGAGTCGATTATGATGAATATCTAAGAGACGATAATTTACATATAAACTGGTATCCAGGACACATGAAAAAAACTAAGGACTTAGTTAGAGATAATTTAAAGTTAGTAGATGTTGTAGTAGAACTTTTAGATGCTAGAATACCATTTAGTAGTAAAAATCCAGATATAGACAAACTTGCAGGAAATAAGCCAAGAGTTGTTATATTAAATAAAAGTGACTTAGCAGATAGAGCAAAGCTTGATAGATGGATAAAATACTATAAAGAAAAAGGTATAAAAGCTATACCAATAGATACTATTAAAGGTATGGGTCTTAATAAACTAATAGATGAGTGTAAAAATGCAACTAAAGATAAGATGGATGCATTAAAAGAAAAAGGTAGAAAAGAAAGACCTATAAGAATAATGATAGTTGGAGTACCAAATGTAGGTAAATCCTCTATAATAAATAAATTAACAGGTAGAAAAAGTGCAGTGACAGGAGATAAGCCAGGGGTTACTAAAGGTAAACAATGGGTAAGATTAAAAGGAAACTTAGAATTATTAGATACTCCAGGTATACTTTGGCCTAAATTTGAAGATCAAGATGTAGCTCTTAATTTAGCGTTTTGTAGAGCTATAAAAGATGAAATACTAGATATTGATACACTTGCTTTAAGACTTATAGGAAAGCTTATGGATATAGAGCCAGAAAAATTAAAAGCTAGATATAAGCTAGAGGAATTAGGTAATAGCGATATAGAAACTATGGATATGATAGGGCGTAAAAGAGGATTTGTAACAGGAAGAAAAGAGTTAGATTATACTCGTATAGCAACTACTGTATTAAATGAATTTAGAGATGGTAAAATAGGAAAAATAACATTAGAAGTTCCAGAAGATATAAAAAATTAAGGTTCTGTTAGACAATTTCGTGATTAGTATACTTAATTAAAACAAGGTAGAGTAAAAGCTCTACCTTGTTTTAATATCTAATATATTTTTAAGGACTATTATATACATAGCTGTTTCTATTTACTCTTCTGTTAAATTTACTTTAAGCTTATCCATTGATAGAGATATATTTTTGCTTTATGTAGTTTAAAACTTATTAACAATTTCTTTTTAATTTCTATAAATTTACCCACCTATAAATTTAAATTATACAAAATGAGCGAAGCGAATTTTTATTTACTCTTACCACCATATTTGTTTACCCCTTTAAATTTTACCTATAAGCTTTGATTATACTTTATATAGTACTAGGAAAGCTGTACATGTAATTATAAGGTATGTTTTAAATTTTTGTAGTAGAAATAGTCATTAATAAGTCTAAATAAATCATAGAAATGTCCGTATATTAACCATAATATGGAAATTATATTGTAAGGTTTAGCACAAAACAAAATCAACAAATCTTAAATGATTTAATGAGAGTGAATTTTAATATGGAAGGTTTGAGGTGAATAAATTATTTGGAATGAGTATATCTAAAATCTAATGATTTATAATGCAGGATTATTTAATGAGAAGAATGTATGAAAATAAGTGTGACAAGAGGAGGAAAGTAATTAATGGAAACTAAATTATGGCATAAGATAAAAGGTAAAAGTAAAAGCAAAAGTATAAAAACTCAACTGACTTTGATAATAGTATGTTTTTCAGTTATAAGTTGTTTAATTTTAGGTACTGTTACAAGTTACTTAAATTATAAAAGTGCTAACAGCGTATTGTCAAAAACCATAGTAGAAACTACTAAGCAAGCAGCACAAACTGCAACTCAAAAAATTACAAATATAAAAAATGCAACAGTTCAAACGGGTATTATTAAGGAAATTTCAGACCCAAAAGTAAGTAAGGAAGAAAAAGAAAGTATTATAGAGAGACAAGAAAAATTATATGGAATGAAAGTGGGTCAAATAATAGATACAAATGGAAAAGATATTTTTAGTGGAAACGATTACTCTGACAGAGATTACTTTAAAGCTTCTATAAATGGTAAGGCATATTTAGGTAGTCCAGTTCTTAGTAAGGTAACAGGAGAGAATATACTAGTAGTTTCAGCACCTATTTGGGAAAATGGAGTAGAAAATAGTAAAGTTGTGGGAGTCGTAACTTTTGATTTAGATAAAGATTATTTAAATGATATAGTTAGAGGTATAGATATAAGTGAAAATAGTTATGCTTATCTTGTAGATAATCAAGGGACTACGATTGCTCATAGAGATGCAAGTTTAGTCAATGTAAAAAATACTATAAAGGAAGCAGAAAGCAATGAAAGTTTAAAACCTTTTGCACAAGCAGATAAAAAGCTTATCTCAGGAGAAACAGGATTTTCTGATGCAAATTTAAATGGTGAAGATTGGATTTTAGGATATGCCCCAGTAAAAAATAGTAATGGGTGGGGTATGGGTATAATGGTAAACAAAAGTGATTTCCTTGGTGAGATGTACAAATCAATCATATATACAGGAATATTGACTGTAGTAGTTACAGTTTTAGCTATATTTGTGGCTATAAGGTTCTCTAAAAAAATAGGAAATCCATTAAAAGAATGTAGTGAAAGATTAAATAAGTTAGCTCAAGGAGATCTAAACTCAGAAGTGCCAGTTATAGATGAAGACAATGAGATAGGTCTAGTAGCAGATGCTACATATAAAATAGTTAATGATTTTAGAAGTATGATAAATGCTTTAACATATATATTAACAGAAGTTAGTGATGGTAATTTAGATATTCATGTAGATAGCGAAGAATACAAAAGTCTATTTGTAAAGGACTTTGAGCCTATATTAATAGCTTTAAATAAAATAGTATATGACTTAAACAACACTTTAATACAAATAAATGAAGCTGGCGAACAAGTGTCAGTTAGTTCTTATCAATTATCAGAAGGAGCACAAGTACTTTCTCAAGGTACTACAGAACAAGCAAGCTCAATTGAAGAACTTTCAGCAACTATAAATGAAGTTTCATCACAAATAAAAGAAACAGCAAAACAGGCATTAAGAGCAAAAGATATATCTCTAGAAGCAAGTAAGGCAACAGATAAAAGTAAAGAACAAATGAAAGAAATGATTACTGCAATGGATGATATAAATACTACATCAAATGAAATAGGAAATATAATCAAAAATATTGATGATATAGCATTCCAAACAAATATATTAGCACTTAATGCAGCAGTAGAAGCAGCACGTGCTGGAGAAGCGGGTAAAGGATTTGCTGTAGTCGCAGATGAAGTTAGAAATCTTGCTGCTAAATCTGCACAAAGTGCAAAAGATACAGCAGAATTAATTGAAAAATCACTTAAAGCTATAGAAAAGGGGACTATAATAGTTTCGGATACTGCTAAATCTCTTGAAGCAGTAGTTGAAGGTGCTAAAAACTCAGCAAAGGTTATACAGTATATAGCAGATGTAAGTAATGAACAAGCTAATCATATAAGTCAAGTAAATGTTGGTGTTGAACAAATATCTGTAGTTGTACAAACTAACTCAGCAACTGCTGAAGAAAGCGCTGCTGCAAGTGAAGAATTATCTGCACAAGCTCAAATGTTAAAGGAACTTATAGGTAAATTTAATTTAAAAGATGAAGAAAATAAGTACTTTGACGGAAAAATATCATTTAATAATGAAGAATTTTAATCAATAAATCATAGGACATTTAATATTTTATATAATATAAAATAGAAGCTTAAAATATTTGCTTAAATAAAAAGTTGCTCCCTTAAATTTAAAGGAGCAACTTTTTATTTTAATTAGGCTATATTAAAGAACTATGTGATAATTTAACATAAAAATAATTATAAATAGTGGTATTTTTAATTGCAATCAAAGTTAAAAAAATACATAATAAAATAGTTGCAATAACAACTAAAATGAGCTATACTAATATAGTTGTCTATGCAACTACTCTAAAATATGTGTTATATTTAGGTGGTGATTTTTTGGGTAAAAAACGAGAATATATAGGTAGATATATATCTCAAATATATAGAAAAGGTAATTCATTTATATCAAAGGGATTGAATGAGTTAGGAATAGGTTCTGGTCAAGTTATGTTTTTATTAGAACTTTATAGAGAGGATGGTAGAAATCAGGAAGAACTATCAGATGTGTTAAATATAGATAAAGGAACTACTGCAAGAGCTATAAAAAAGCTAGAAGAACAAGGTTTTTTAATAAGAGAAAAGAACATAGATGATAAAAGAGCCTATAAGGTTTACTTAACAGATAAGAGCAAAGACTTAAAAAATGATATTTATGCAATAATGTCTAGTTGGGAAGAGGTTATAACGTCTAACTTAGACAAAGAAGAATTAGAAAATATAATTATATTATTAAAAAGAATATGTAGTGCAATATAAAGGAGGGAAATTATGAAAAATGAACAAATACTAGGAACAGAGTCCATTGGTAAATTATTATTAAAATACTCAGTTCCAGCTATTATAGGTATGATGGTAAATGCACTTTACAATGTAGTAGATAGGATATTTATAGGTAATATACCAGGTGTTGGACCATTAGCTATAACTGGTGTTGGAGTATGTCTTCCTATAATGACTATAATGTTAGCTTTTGCAATGTTGGTAGGTATAGGAGCTACTACTAATATATCTATAAAATTAGGTAAAGGGAAAAAAGAAGATGCAGAAAAAATTATAGGAAATAGTATAACTTTATCAATAATAATAGGATTATTAATAAGTGTATTTGGCATAGTATTTGGAGATCAAATACTTAGAATATTTGGTGCAAGTAGTAGTACAATTGGTTATGCGAAATCATATATATATATAATTTTAGGTGGTACTATATTTAATGTACTAGCGTATACATTAAACAATACCATCAGAGGTGATGGAAATCCAAAACTTGCAGCATTAATAATGATAGTAGGATGTATGACAAATATAGTTTTAGACGCAGTATTAATATTTGGGTTTAAACTAGGTATACAAGGAGCAGCTATTGCCACAGTAACATCTCAAATAGTAACTGCTTTATGGGGTCTTATGTATTATGCAAGAGGTAAATCTAATCTAAAGTTTCATAAGTCTAGTTTAAAGCTAGATAAACATTTAGTTGAAATAATATTTGCTATAGGATCAGCACCTTTTGCTATGCAGCTTGCTACAAGTTTAGTTCAAGTTATATCAAATAATGCTTTAAAGATTTATGGGGGAGATTTAGCTATAGGTGCTATGGCTACAATATCGTCTATATCAATGATATTCTTAATGCCAATATTTGGTCTTAATCAAGGTGCTCAACCGATAATAGGATTTAATTTTGGTGCAAGAAAATATAAAAGAGCAAATAAAGCTTTTAAGATATCTGCATTAATATCTATATTTATATTAACTGCAGGATGGATATTAATACAAACTATCCCAGATGTTATAGTAGGAATGTTTAATAAAGATCCTAAGCTTATGGAAGTATCAATTAATGGAGCTAAAATATATCTGTTAATGATACCTATAATAGGAATATCTATAACAGGATCAAACTATATACAATCTATAGGTAAGGCTAAAATAGCAATGTTCTTAAGTTTACTTAGACAATTTATATTACTTATGCCTATGATTATGATTCTTCCAAAATTCTTTGGATTAGATGGGGTTTGGTATGCTCAACCAGTAGCAGATTTTCTAGCAACTGCAATAACAGCATTTGTTTTATATAGAGAATTAAAGGCAGAAAAAGAAGATGAAAAAGTACACAAACAAGAAGCTGTAGTTTAATGAAAAAGCATAGATAATTATCTATGCTTTTTTTACATTCTTCTAGATATTTTTATACAAAATAATAAAAAAATTTAGAAATATAAAATAATGCTCAAACTATTGAAAATAGTAAGAAAACGTTATTAAAATATAGTTGTAAAAAATAGAATAGTTAGAAAAATAACAAAAATGAATTGACAGTATTAAACCATATATTGTAAAATTTAAATAAGATTAAAAAAAATACTGAAAATATTGAAAAGAGTAATAAAAAATATGAAATAGGGAAAGATATTTGTAGAAAAATAATACAATATAAAGCAAAAATGAAAATATACAGAATATTTAAAAAAGTTAGTATATTTTAAATATTGTTGACGTTTTGAAAATAAAGATGTTATACTTAATTCGAAATATTAAATAATTTATTAATATAAAAATAATTTAATATTTAAACTTATCTATGTAAATTCGAAGGAATTTAAGGGGGCGTTAATATGAACAAAACAACTAAAGATGTAGTAGTTGTAGGATTTGCACTATTTGCCATGTTCTTTGGAGCAGGAAACCTAATATTCCCTCCATATTTAGGAGTAATATCAGGATCTAGTTGGCTAATAGGATTTGTAGCATTTATACTAGCCGATGTAGGACTTGCATTACTTGCAGTAACAGCATCAGCAAAGTGTAATGGAGAAGTAAGTAAAGTTCTGGGAAGATCAGGAAAAACATTGGCAATAGTTTTAGGTTCGGCTATAATGATATGTCTTGGACCATTATTAGCAATACCAAGAACAGCGGCGACAACTTTCGAAATGGGAGTTCAACCTTTAGTTAGTGGATTTAATCCGGTATTATTCTCAGTAATATTCTTTGCTATTACATTTGTACTAACTATAAAGCCATCAAAAGTTGTAGACATAATAGGCCAGTTTTTAACACCAGCATTATTAGTAGCTTTAGGTGTTTTAATAGTTAAAGGTATAATATCTCCATTAGGCGAAATAAATCCAACTCCTATGATTGATGGGGTATTTGCCGAAGGAGTTAAGCAAGGATATCAAACAATGGATGCATTAGGTGCAGTAGCACTTTCAACTGTTGTAATAAGATCTCTTGTAAATAAAGGATATACAGAAGAAAGTCAAAAAATTAAGTTAACATTAAAAGCAGGGATGGTTGCAGCTTTAGGTCTATGTTTAGTATATGGAGGACTAACATATCTTGGAGCTACAGTTTCTAAAATATATGGAGTAGATGTATCTCAAACATCTTTAATAGTAGAGATGACTGCATCTTTACTTGGACAACCAGGAAAAATAATATTAGCACTTATAGTAGGTTTAGCATGTTTAACTACAGCTATAGGTCTTACATCAGCTACTGCTCAATACTTTGAAAAAATAACTAATGGAAGATTAAAATATGAAGTTATAGTTACAGTAGTTTGTATATTTAGTGCAATAGTTTCAAACTTTGGAGTAAGTACAATAATACAATTCTCAGCTCCAATATTAGATATGATATACCCAGCAACAGTTGTATTAGTTATAATGACAATATTCGGTAAAAGAATTAAAAATGATAATGCATTTAAAGGTGCTGCATATGCTGCATTACTTATAAGTGTATTAACTGTTGCTAACTCAATGGGAATATCAATACCAATTGTAACAAAATTACCTTTTGCACCGTTAGGATTTAACTGGATAGTTCCAGTATTAATAGGAGCATTAGTAGGGAACTTTATACCATCATCTAAAGATTTATCAAGTGCTGATATTAATAGAGTTGGATAAAATAAAAAATCGTTGGTTTAATTACCAACGATTTTTTATTTTATAAATATACAAACAATGAATTATATTATAGTTTATAAAATATATGTTAATATATTAATAGAAGAAAATAAAATATACATTTATTTATGTATATATAAATAGACAATATAAAGTAATCCAAGGAGAAATTTATGAAAGATAAAAGTGTAAAAGAAATTAAGGAAATAATAGAAAATATAAGTACTGATGAATATATGAAATATATAGAAATTTTGAAAATAGATGAGAGAAAATCAGTTCAAAGTTTAGCTGTAAAAATGGCAAAAAAATTAGATGCTATAAGAAGAGAAGAAGAGAGATTAGAAAAAATAAATGAATTTGAGAGTGAAGGTTATAAAAAAGGGTATGTATATATAGGTGGTATAGATGAAGCAGGACGTGGTCCATTAGCAGGGCCTGTAGTAGCTAGTGTTGTAGTATTTAAGCAAGGAACTAAGATAGAAGGAATAAATGATTCTAAGAAGCT
Source organism: Romboutsia sp. 1001713B170131_170501_G6 (assembly GCF_015668195.1). Classification (NCBI taxonomy): domain Bacteria; kingdom Bacillati; phylum Bacillota; class Clostridia; order Peptostreptococcales; family Peptostreptococcaceae; genus Romboutsia; species Romboutsia sp. 1001713B170131_170501_G6. The sequence goes on along the minus strand of NZ_JADPFC010000002.1, from coordinate 328,578 downwards.
AAGTGAAGCTAAAAGAGAAGAGTTATTTGATATAATAAAAAAGGAAGCTCTAGATTATGGTATAGGAATAGTGAATAATGAAGAGATAGACGAATTTAATATACTAAATGCAACTTACATGGCTATGAAAAAAGCCTTAAATTGCTTAAAGAAAAGTCCAGACTATCTATTAATAGATGCAGCTACTATACCAGGAGTAGATATTGCTCAAAATCCTATAATAAAAGGAGATTCAAAATCTATATCAATAGCTGCAGCAAGTATATTAGCAAAGGTCACAAGAGACAATTTAATGTATCAGTATGATGAAATGTATCCTGAATATGGATTTAAAGGGCATAAAGGATATGGAACAAAAGAACATTATGAAGCTATAGAAAAACATGGTATAACTCCTATACATAGAAAGAGTTTTCTAAAAAATGTGCTATAATTAATAAAAATAAAAAAGTACCATAAACTATAAAGAAACTATACAATTTAAGATGGGGGAAGTTAAGATGAATTTTAAAGAACTAGAAAAAAATGCTAGAGAAAAATTTAATGGAAGCTGTAGAGTTTGTAAAGTTTGTAATGGTGTAGCCTGTGCAGGGGAAGTGCCTGGTATGGGCGGTAAGGGAAGCGGATCAGCTTTCATTGAAAATTATAAGAGTTTAGAAAAAGTTAAGATAAATATGAGGGTAGTACACAATGTGTGTAATCCTGATACTAGTGTAGAGTTATTTGGCCAAAAAATGGATGCTCCAATATTTGCTGCACCAATTACAGGAACAACTTTAAATATGGGTGGTCAAATATCAGAAAGAGAATACATAGAACCTGTAGTTAAAGGATGTATTGATTCAGGAGTATATGCTATGGTAGGGGATACTGCTATAGATGAATTTTTAATAGAGAACTTAAAAGTACTTAAAGAAAATAATGGTAAAGGTATAGTGTTTATAAAGCCTTGGGAAAATCATGATATAATAAATAAAATAAAACTTGCAGAAGAAGCAGGAGCAATAGCAGTAGGTGTAGATATTGATGCATGTGGCCTTGTAACACTTTCAATGCATGGTAAAAAGGTTGTACCAAAAGATTTAAATGCTATAAAAGAACTTAAAAAGTCTACAAATTTACCATTTATATTAAAAGGTATAATGACGGTTGAAGATGCTTTAATGGCAGTAGAAGCCGGAGTTGATGCAATAGTTGTATCTAATCATGGTGGTAGAGTTTTAGACTGTACTCCTGGAGCAGCAGATGTACTTCCTAATATATCTAAGGCAGTAAAAGGAAAAATAACTATACTTGTAGATGGTGGGGTTAGAAGTGGTGTAGATGTTCTTAAGCTGATAGGATTAGGAGCAGATGCAGTGCTTATAGGAAGACCATTTGTAACAGCATCTTTTGGAGGTCAGACAGAAGGTGTTAAATCTTATGTAGAAAAACTTAAAAATGAATTAAGTTCAACTATGATATTAACAGGATGTCAAAATATAGATGATATAGATGAAAAGGTTATATATAAATAGATATAAAAATAAAAGTCTTTCCTAATAATTAGGAGAGACTTTTATTTTTACTCAAAAATATTTTGTGGAACTTTAATTATATCTGAAGTTTTTATTTGAGATACTGTACTTTCATAAGAAAGTTTTAGTCTTTCCATAGGTAGATTATCAATTTTAGAGAGTTGTTCTTTAGAGTATATTGGAATTATTTCATAAACATCCTTGTTAGAGTCTTTATATTTGTTAACCCAAGTTGGAATACAATTTACTGATGATATTAAGGTTTGATTTTTTGTATGATCTTTAGTAAGTTCAATAGATACCATAAGACCATCTTCTGTGTAAGGTGTGTTTAAAAGTTCTTGTCTTTGATTTGATATGAAGTTTCCTAAAGAATATATAACTAAAGTATTGGTATTATTATCTTTAGATTGTATTATTTCTACAGGTTGTACAACATGAGGATGAGAACCTATTATTATATCTACTCCATAATCACATAGTTTTTGAGCTAACTCTTTTTGAAATTTACTAGGAGTTCTTTGATATTCATTACCCCAATGTAAAACAGCTATTTGTGTATCTGTATCTTTAACTTTATCTAGTTCTTTTTTTATAGTATTAAAAGCTTTGTTAACATCATACATGTCAAATATGTTCATATTATCTTTAGATTCATCTGATATTTTCATTCCATTTAAATATTTGTTATCATCTATTATTTCACCATAGCTAAATGCAATTATACCTAAAGATATATCATTTATTTCTTTTATAATGTGCTTATTCTCATTTTTATTAGAGGTTCCTATAGTTTCTATTTCTTTTTCTTTACAGACCCTTAATGTTCTTTTAACACCTAAATCACCTTTGTCAAAAGAGTGATTATTAATGGTAGATAAAATATCAATACCTGCATATTTTAAACTATCTATAATAGCGTCAGGGGTGTTAAAAGTAGGATAAGATGAATAAGGTATTGATGCACCAGCTAAAGTAGTTTCTAGATTAGCTATTGATAAGTTGGTATTTTCTAAGATATGTTTTACGTGTTTAAAATTATTATTAAAATTGTATGCATTAGATGAATTATTGTACTGAGCTTTAAGTTGAGGCATATGGGTCATGATATCTCCTGCGGTGCTTAAGGTGAGAGTCGAAGTTTTTTTATATGAAGATAATGCTTGTACATCCTTAAGATTATTTGACATAGTATTATTGCTTTTTTGATTATTACCATATGTGAATATAAAAAATGAAGAAATCAATATAAAAAGAAAAGAAGATAAAAAGATAATTCTATTTTTTAATAATCTTTTCTTTTTCTTTTTATAAATAAGTCTTTTAGACCTAGACATTAAAATCCCCCCTCTACAAGTAATATTAGTAGCAACTTATAAAAAATTCAATCAAAAAAGTAAAAAGTAGTATACATAAATATATAGGAGGATATAATTACAAAAAAGTTTTTGAATTAGGAGAAGCTATGAATAATAAGGAAAAAGGTAATTTAGGAGAAAAAATAGCTTATAAATATTTAATACAAAAAGGATTTAAGGTATTAGATACTAATTATAGAATAAGAAGTGGAGAAGTAGATATAATAGCAAAGTTTGAAGATGAACTAGTATTTGTGGAAGTTAAATCAAGAATGGATTTAAGGTTTGGACATGGAAGAGATGCAATAAATAATAAAAAAATAAAAAAGATAACAAATACAGCAAAACATTATATATTTGCAAAAAAATTTTATGATAGTAAAATTCGATTTGATGTTATAGAAGTATATTTTATGGATAAAAAGATTAACCATATAGAAAATGCTTTTTAGAGGAGTTAAAATGCTAAGTATTATAAATTCAAGTAATTTAATAGGTATAGAATCTTTTATTGTTAAAGTGGAAGTTGATATACAAAATGGTATACCTTGTTTTAATATTGTAGGTCTTGCAGGAGTAGAAATAAAAGAATCTAGAGATAGGGTTAAATCAGCAATAATAAATAGTGGGTATAAGTTTTTAAATTCTAGGATAGTAATAAATTTATCTCCTGCAGATATGAAAAAAGAAGGTGCTTATTTTGATTTGCCAATAGCCATTGGAATACTCAAAAATCTTATAAAAAAAGATGATGAGTATTTAAATGATAGTTTGTTTATAGGTGAATTATCTTTAGATGGAAATATAAGGAAAGTTAAAGGAATACTTCCTATGGTTATAGGGGCTAAAGAAAATAAAATAAAAAGAGTATTTATACCTAAAGATAATATATTAGAAAGTTCTTTTATTGATGGTATAGATATAATACCTATTAGCAGTCTAAAAGAATGTATAGACTATTTAAATGGTGATATAGATATAGATAAAGAGGCAATTATAAAAACTAAAAAACAAGACACAAAAGAAAATATAGATTATGATGAAGACTTTAAAGATGTTTATGGTAATTATTTTGTAAAAAGAGCAGCAGAAATATCAGCAGCAGGAAATCACAATATGCTAATGATTGGTCCTCCAGGTTCGGGAAAAACTATGATAGCAAAAAGAATAAGAACAATTCTTCCGAAAATTCAAAAAGATGAAATGTTAGAAGTTACTAAAATTTATAGTGCATGTGGAATGACTTCTGATAATGAAGGTATTATTACAAAAAGACCTTTTAGATCACCACACCACACTTCAACTAGGCAAGCATTAATAGGAGGGGGCCAAAAAGCAACTCCAGGTGAAATTGTTTTATCTCATAGAGGAGTATTATTTCTAGATGAAATAGCTGAATTTGATAGAAAAATACTTGAAACATTAAGACAACCTATAGAAGATAAAGTCATTAATATATCTAGAGTAAAGCAAAATATAACCTACCCTTGTAATGTACTTTTAGTAGGTGCTATGAACCCTTGTCCTTGTGGATATTTTATGTCGGATAAGGAGTGTAGGTGTAAAAAAATTGACATAGATAGATATATAAATAAATTGTCAGGTCCATTATTAGATAGATTCGATATATTTGTAGAAGTTAATTCAATACCGTATGATGAACTAATTAAAAGTGATAGTTCACAAAATTCTGATATTATAAGAGATAGAGTGGAGAAAGCAAGAATTATTCAAAATAAGAGATTTGAGAATGATTCAATTAAAACTAACGATGAGATAAAATCATCAAAGTTACTAGACTATTGTAAGTTAGAAAGTGATGGTTTAAATACATTAAACCTAATACTAGAAAAATATAAATTAAGCAACAGAAGTTATACTAAACTATTAAAAGTATCGAGAACTATAGCAGACTTAGAAGAAAGTGAAAATATAAATTCAAATCATATAATGGAAGCTTTCTCATTTAGGAAAGCTTATTACACATATTTTAAATAGGAGACTCATATGGATAAAAAAGATGCTTATTTATGGCTAAGATCAATAGATAAGATAAGTAATAATGTAATAGATAAAATACTTCAAAATGGATTAAAAGTAGAAGATATAATTAATTTAAGTGACAAAGAAATATATGAAATTGAAAATATAAATTTAAATATTAAGGAAAATATAGTAAAATATAAAAGTCTTGCTTATTTAGATGATATAAAAGAAAAATTAAGACATAGAAACATAAAATATGTAAGTATAGAAGATGATCATTACCCAAGTAGGCTAAAAAATATATATAATGCACCAAAATTATTATACTATAAAGGAAATATAAATATACTAAATGAGGGATTATCAATTGCCATGGTTGGATCAAGAAAAGCAACTGCATATGGTAAACACTGTGCGACAACAATTAGCAGTAAACTATCAGAAATGAATATAAATGTAGTTAGCGGATTAGCTACTGGTATAGACTCATACTCTCATATGGGTTGTATAAAAGGTGGTGGAAAAACGGTTGCTGTAATAGGTTCATCTGTGGATAATATTTTACCAAGAAAAAATTTATATTTGAGTAAAGAAATACTAGAAAATGATGGACTTATAATATCTGAATATGGTATAGATTCTAAAGTCTATCCAAGTAATTATGTACATCGAAATAGAATTATAAGTGGAATAAGTCATGGAGTTATAGTGGTTGAAGCTGCCATAAAAAGTGGAGCATTAATAACTGCAGATTTTGCATTAGAACAAGGAAGAGAAGTATTTTCTATACCAGGAAGTATACATTCTGCCATGAGTGAAGGATGCCATAAAATAATCAAAGAAGGTGCAAAGCTTGTATGCAGTATAGAAGATATTTTAGAAGAATATAAAATTATTAATGATAAAAATAAAGAAAATTTAAAAAAGTATGATAATATTAATCTAGATAAGAAATCTCGTATTATAATAAATACTATAAAAAATAAAGGAACCTTGCATATAGATGAAATTTGTGATAATACTAGAATGGATATAAAATATGTAAATATAATTTTAAATGAATTAGTATTAAGAGATATTTTAGTACAGATTAATAATAATAGATATATTTTAAATTCATAAATAACATAAAAAGTGGGGGTGTGTGGTTATGGCCAAAACATTAGTCATCGTTGAGTCGCCTGCTAAAGCTAAAACGATAGAGAAATTTTTAGGGAAGAGCCATTATACGGTAAAAGCTTCGGTCGGTCATGTAAGAGATTTACCTAAAAGTAAATTAGGTGTAGATATAGAAAATGATTTTGATCCTCAGTATATAAATATAAGAGGAAAAGGCGACGTAATAAAGGAACTTAAAAAAGAAGCAAAAAAATCTAAGAAAGTATATTTAGCAACCGACCCTGATAGAGAGGGTGAAGCTATATCTTGGCATTTAGCTCATATATTAAATCTAGATGAAAATGAACAGTGTAGGATAGAATTTAATGAGATAACTAAAGATGCAATAAAAAAGGCTATAAAGAGTCCTAGAAATATTGATTTAAGTCTAGTAGATGCACAACAAGCTAGAAGGGTTTTAGATAGACTTTTAGGTTATCAAATAAGTCCAATACTTTGGCAAAAAATAAGAAAAGGTCTTAGTGCAGGTAGAGTTCAATCAGTAACAACAAAATTAATATGCGACAGAGAAAAAGAAATAAATGCATTTATACCAAAAGAATATTGGACATTAGAGCTAGATGCAAAAACAGAAAAAAATGAAGATATTAATTTTAAATTTCATTCAAAGAAAAATGAAAAGATAGAAATTGAAAATGAAGAGATGATAAATAATATCTTAGATGATATAAAAGGCAAGAAACTAAATGTAGTATCCATAGAATCTAAGAGTAGAAAAAAATCAGCACCAAAGCCGTTTACTACTAGTATGCTTCAACAAGAAGCTGCAAATAAACTATCTTTTACAACTAAAAAAACTATGAGTATAGCACAAGAGTTATATGAAGGTATAGATATAGAAAAGGAAACTGTTGGTCTTATATCATATATAAGAACAGATTCTAAGAGAATATCAGAAGAAGCTAAAGAAAAAGCTAAAGATTATATCTTAGGTGAAATAGGTGAAAATTATTATAAAAATGTAGAAGATAAGAAAGATAAAAAAGAAAGTAAAAAAGTTCAGGATGCACATGAAGCTATAAGGCCTACATATGTAGACAAGACTCCAAATAGTATAAAAGAATATCTTACTAAAGATCAATTTAAGTTGTATAACTTAATATGGAGAAGATTTGTTGCAAGTCAAATGGAAGACTCTGTATTTGATATATTAAATGTAGAGTGCAAAATAGATGATTATATATTTAAGGCTACAGGATCAAAATTAAAATTTGACGGATATACAAAAATATATAACTTTACTGATAGAGAAGATAAAATATTACCAACTATAAATGAAGGTGATATATTAGATATAGAAGATATAATACCAACTCAACACTTTACTCAGCCACCTGCTAGATTTACAGAGGCAAGCTTAGTAAAAACATTAGAAGAATTAGGTATAGGTAGACCAAGTACATATGCGCCTACTATAGCAACTATACTAAATAGAGAGTATGTTGAAAAACAAGGTACAAGTTTACATCCTACAGAATTAGGGATAATAGTCACAGACATACTAGAAAAAAACTTCCAAAAGTTTATAGATGCCGATTTTACTGCTCAAATGGAAAGTAAACTAGATGAAATAGAAGAAGGGCATATGGAGTGGAAAGATGTAGTTAAAGAATCTTATGAACCACTAAAAGAAGCTATAGAAATAGCTAAAGAAAGTATAGAAAAGATAAACATGGATGAGGAAACAGATGAAGTCTGTGAAAACTGTGGAGAAAAGATGTTTATAAAATACGGTAGATTTGGAAAATTCATAGCATGTAAAAACTATCCAGAGTGTAAAACTACAAAACCATTAGTTAATAAAATAGGCGTAAAATGCCCTAAGTGTCATGAAGGAGATATTATTCTTAGAAAATCTAAAAGAGGTAAAGCATTTTATGGTTGCTCTAAGTATCCAGAGTGTGACTTTGTAGCATGGAACAAACCAACAGGAGAACTATGTTCAGAATGTGGGTCATATATGGTAGAAAAGGCTACAAAAGGTGAAATTAAAGTTGTATGTTCTAATAAAGAATGTAAGAATTTAAATAATAAAGAAAACGATAATATAAAAACAACGAATGAAAATAGCGAAAATTAGAAAAATAAGGTCTATTATATTGAAAAAGGTTTGATTTTGTGATAATATTCTATTGCATAATGCGTATTAATGATAAAAAATTTAGATAGATGAATAGGGAAAAGCTGAAAAAGGCTGATTTTCATGAGGAGATGAATTATAATGGCGAGTGAAGTATTACAAAAAACTAGAAGGATAAATAAAACGTTACAAACAAGTGGTGGCAGTAATGTTTCTTTTGACTTATTAGCTGGAGCATTAGGTGAGGTGTTAAGTGCAAATATATACATACTAAGCTCTAAAGGTAAAGTATTAGGCTTATTCCTAAATGATGAAAAAGATAGTTCGGTAGTAGAAGAAGAAGGGACAAGACAAAAAAAATTCCCAGAAGAGTATACTAAGAATATGTTAAAAGTATCTGATACATTAGAGAACTTAACAGGAGAAAAATTATTAGAGTTCTTCCCACTAGAAGCGGAAAGAGCACAAAAGTATAATACAATAGTTCCTATATTAGGAAGTGGACAAAGATTAGGTACATTACTTATATCGAGGTATGATGAAAAGTTTAATGATGATGATTTAGTTATAGCAGAGTATAGTGCTACGGTAGTAGGGCTTGAAATATTAAGAGCTATAGGTGAAGAATTAGAAGTAGAAATGAGAAAGAAAGCGGTAGTACAAATGGCTATAGGTACTTTATCTTATTCAGAACTTGAAGCTGTAGAGCATATATTTGAAGAATTAGATGGTAAAGAAGGTTTATTAGTAGCTAGTAAAATAGCTGATAGAGTTGGTATAACAAGATCAGTTATAGTAAATGCACTTAGAAAATTTGAAAGTGCTGGAGTAATTGAATCTAGATCATTAGGTATGAAGGGGACACATATAAAAATACTTAATGATAAGCTTATAGAAGAGTTAAAGAAATTAAAATCAAATTACTAATAATAAAGGTATCTATAAATATTATAGATACCTTTATTTAATACAAGGATATTAGGAGGTAATATGCAACCGTTAGCAGATAGATTTAGACCTCAAAGTATAGACGATATGGTGGGGCAATCTCACATAATAGGAAAAGGGAAAATATTAAATAAATTAATAGAAAATAAAACTATACCAAATATGATTTTATATGGTCCTCCAGGAACAGGTAAAACTACCCTAGCAAATATAATAGCCAATGCAACAGGAAAAAAATACATAAAACTAAATGCCGTAAACTGCGGTGTTAAAGAAATAAAAGAAGTAATAGAGGCCACTAAAAGAGACTTATTTTCTTATAATGGAATAATCTTAATGTTAGATGAAATACAAGCACTAAATAAAAAACAGCAACAATCATTACTAGAAGTTATAGAGGAAGGCTCAGTAACATTAATAGCAAGTACAGCAGATAATCCATATTTTGCTATATACAAAGCAATACTTAGTAGATGTTCAGTATTTGAGTTTAAACAAATAAATTCACAAGATATATTTATAGGCCTTATGAATTCAATAGAAAAGTTAAGAAATCTTTATAAAAGCAAAACAATAAAGGTAGAAGAACAAGCTATAAAATATATAGCAGATACTTGTAATGGAGATATGAGAAGTGCGTTAAACAAACTAGAACTTGTATTTAATGTTAGTATTGATAGTAACTCTGATGAAATTAATATAACTCTAGATAATACAATAGAATGTTCTTCTGTAAAGATACTTAATTATGACAATAAAGGAGATGATAGCTACTCAATATTGTCTGCATTTCATAAGTCTATAAGAGGCTCTGATATAGATGCATCTATACATTATCTAGCAAGGCTTATAAAGGCAGGAGACTTAAATAGTATAACTAGAAGGCTTTTGTGTATTGCATGTGAAGATGTAGGACTAGCTGTACCCCAAGCTATAACTATAGTAGAAGCTTGTGTTAATGCAGCTAATCAACTAGGATTTCCAGAGGCTCAATTACCTTTAGCTCAAGCTACAATATATCTAGCAAATTGTCCTAAGTCTAATTCTATATACACTGCGATACAATCAGCAATATATGATTTAGATAATATAGAAGTTGGAGATATACCAGTTCATTTAAAAGATGCGCACTATAGCGGTGCTAAAAATCTAGGTAGAGGTATAGACTATAAATACCCTCATAATTATGAAAATAATTATATAAATCAGCAATACATGCCAGAAACTATAAAAGATAAAAAATACTATAATCCAGGTAAAAATAAAAATGAAATGGCTTTTGCGAATTATTGGAAAAGCTTAAAAAACAAAGATTAATTATAGCGTATTTGTCACTTAAAAATATTTAACTAAAACTAAAAAGAAGGAAATCTATTAGTAAATATAAAATTATCATAAAAACCACTATTGATAATAAAAATATTATAAAGGTAGTTTTTATATGTAGATTTATTTTTATATCAGGGGGAAGTATATGATTTTGAAAATGAATGGAAAATATCATAAAAAGATAATTGAATATTTAAGTAAGGAACCTGAATTTAATTTATTTATAGTTGGGGATATTGAGAGATTTGGATATGATAATAATTTTTTTAGTGTATGGGCAGATATAGATAGAAGTGGCAATATAGAGGGAATATTAGTTAAATATTTAGATTTTTTAACATTTTATTCTTATTCTAAATTTAATGCAAAGAGATTTTCTAACTTTATAGATAAATTAGATTATACTGAGATAAGCGGTAAAACAGTATGTCTAGATAAACTTGAAAAAAATTTAAATATTAATAGAAAAAGAATAGTTAGTTTTTGCAAGCTACCTACAACAAAAAATTTAGAAAATACAATGAGAAGTTCAAATGTAAAAAGGATTAGATTTGGTAGTATAGGTAAAGTAGTAAAGTTATATGAAGTTATAGAAGAATTTGAAAACACTACAGTAGAAAATATAAAAAATATGCTTAAAACTGGAAGAGGGTATTATATATCGTGTGATAAACAAGTTGTTGCTATGGCAAAGAGTACATTAGAAAGCCAAAAATATGGGCTGATAGTTGGTGTAGGGACTCATCCAAATTACAGAAATAAAGGTTATGCAACTTTATGCATAAGCAAGTTATGTAGAGAATTATTAGAAGAAGGAAAAATTCCGTGTTTATTTTATGATAATGAAGAAGCGGGAAAGATATATAAAAAATTAGGATTTAAAGAAATAGGAAAATGGAGTATTTATTATGTTTAGGGTATTCTCTTATTGGGAGATACCCTATTTTATATTCAAATAATATAGTCATGATTAAAATTTAAGAAAAATGTTTATCATTTAGTGAATATTATAAGATATATTTATTGCAAAAATTGGACTTGTATAATTATATAATGTATAATCACTAAATATAAAAGAGGTGATAATACCATGAAAAAAATAATTTGCTTAGTATTAGTTGTTTTAGCAATGGGAACTATGTATTATTTTTCAAGTCAAGAAGGTAATGTATCTAAAATGCAATCAGATAAAGTTGTCAACGTGGTTGATGAAATAAGACAAGAGGTTACTCTAAAAGATAGTAAGTTAATAAGTATAAAAGATAAAGTATTTAATGTTTTAAAGAGATATGGAAGTAAAAGTTATATAATTAGAAAATTAGCTCATTTTAGTATATATGCATGTATTGGTATCTCTTTATGTCTAATGCTTTATGTATTTACTAAAAGAGTATTTATATCAGCTATACTATCATTTATAATAAGTGCTTTATATGCTTACTATGATGAAATGAGACAGCTATCAGTAGCTGGAAGAGTTGGAAGTATAAAAGATGTATTTATAGATTCAAGTGGAGCTATTACTGGAATAATAATACTGGTTGTAATAATAGTTATGTTTAATGGAATAAGAGGATTTTTTAATTTCCTATTCAAAAATAATAATTATAAAAAGACTGTTTAAATACAGTCTTTTTTATTTGTTAGAAAAATTTAAAATAATATGTTTACATTAAAAAAATGATGGTATATATATAGTATAAATGAAGCATTTTAATTAGTGAATGTGAAAAAATAAAACCTAGTAAATTAGTATGAATTTAAAGTTGACAAAATTACTAGGATATAATAAAATAATATTGAAGATAAAACCTAGTAAATTACTATGAATTGTAATTGAGTAAAGGGTGATAATATATGAAACTATCAACTAAAGGTAGATATGGACTCAAAGCTATGTTTGAATTATCTCTAAATGAAGAGAATGGTCCAGTACCATTAAAGTATATAGCTAAAAAACAAAATATATCAGAACAATATTTAGAGCAGATATTTTCATCACTTAAGAAATCTGGACTTGTTAAAAGTGTAAGAGGTGCACAAGGTGGATATTTACTAGCTAAAAAACCTAAAGATATAAAAGTAGGGGATATTTTAGTAGTACTAGAAGGGCCTATTTCAATTTCAGATTGTGTTATAGATGAAGATATTTGTGAAAATTCAAATATATGCGTTACAAAAGTCGTTTGGGAAAAATTAAAGAAGGGAATAGAGGATGTAATAAATGCTATAAACCTTCAAGACATGATAGATGATTACAACAAAAACAAATTAGACTGCGATATAACAAATTTATTAAAGTAGATTGGAGCGAATACAAAATGGAAAAAAGAAGATTATATATGGATTATTCAGCGACAACACCTGTTAAAAAAGAAGTACTAGATGAAATGATGCCTTATTTAACAGATTATTTCGGGAATGCATCTAGTTTTCATACATTCGGAAGAGAAGCAAAAGCTGCATTAGATAAAGCTAGAGGACAAGTAGCAAACCTTATAAATGCAAAGCCAAATGAAATATACTTCACAGGTGGTGGAACAGAAAGTGATAACTGGGCAATAGAAGGAGTTGCTTTCTCTAATAAACATAAAGGAAACCATATAATAACATCTAAAATAGAACATCATGGTATACTTCATGTATGTGAATACTTAGAAAAACATCATGGATTTGAAGTAACTTACCTAGATGTTGATGCTGAAGGTAGAGTTAAATTAGATGAATTAGAAAAAGCTATAAAAGACACTACAATATTAATAACTATAATGTTTGCAAATAACGAAATAGGAACTATACAACCTATAAAAGAAATAGGTGAAATAGCTAAAAAACATAATATAATATTCCACACAGATGCAGTTCAAGCAGCAGGAAATATTCATATAGATGTTAAAGAATTAAATGTAGACTTAATGAGTATGTCTTCTCACAAAATATATGGACCTAAAGGAATAGGTGCTTTATATATTAAAACTGGAACAAAGTTACATTCATTTGTTCATGGTGGAGCACAAGAAAGAAGAAGAAGAGCTGGTACTGAAAATATACCTTCAATAGTAGGATATGGAAAAGCAGCAGAAATGGCTAAAGAAAATATGGATAACCATATAGAAAGACTTACTGCATTAAGAAAAAGATTAATAGATGGAATACTTAAAAATATACCATACACAAGAGTTAACGGAAGTATGGAACATAGATTACCAGGAAATGTTAACTTCTCATTTGAATTTATAGAAGGAGAAGGAATACTATTAATGCTAGACATGTTAGGTATAGCTGCATCAAGTGGTTCTGCATGTACATCAGGTTCATTAGACCCATCACATGTTTTAATGGCTATAGGATTACCTCATGAAATAGCACATGGTTCTTTAAGATTATCTATAGGTGACTTTACAACTGAAGAAGATATAGATTATATAATAGAACACTTACCAAAAGTTATAGAGAGACTAAGAAGTATGTCACCTCTATATGACAAATTTATAAAAGAAAATAAAGACAAATAATATCGGAGATAGATTAATATATATCAAAATTAAAGGAGGATTACATCATGCAATATAGTGATAAAGTTATGGATCATTTCATGAATCCAAGAAATATAGGAGAAATAGAAAACGCTAGTGGAATAGGTGAAGTAGGAAACGCTAAATGTGGAGATATAATGAGAATATATCTTGATATAGATGAAGATACAAAAGTTATAAAAGATGTTAAATTTAAAACTTTTGGATGTGGATCTGCAATAGCTAGTTCATCAATGGCTACAGAAATGGTAAAAGGAAAAACTATACATGAAGCATTAGCAGTAACAAACAAAGCTGTTGCTGAAGCGCTAGATGGTTTACCACCAGTTAAAATGCACTGTTCAGTACTTGCTGAACAAGCTATAAAATCAGCTTTAATAGATTATTCTAAAAAGCACAATATACACATACCAGAATTAGATGGTGTTGTTATAGATGATGACCATGATCATCATCATGATATAGAAGAGGAAGAAATGTAATTTATTAAGTAATAGATGATATAATATCCCTTTTAAGTTAATACTTAAAAGGGATATTATATTTTATATATTGAAAAATTATGCTATTATCCTTTTAAAAAGTTATAAAAATATATATAATAAGAAGATAAATGTAATTAACAAAAGAAGGTGACGTTATGAAAAAAAGAGTTATGATCGGTATGAGTGGTGGAGTAGACAGCTCTGTTGCAGCATATCTTTTAAAAAAGCAAGGATATGATGTAATAGGTGTTACTATGAAACTATGGCAAGATGATGATGATGAACTTATAGAAAATGAAGGTGGATGTTGCTCATTAGCAGCTGTTGAAGATGCGAGAAAAGTTGCTGATAAGATAGGTATACCTTTTTATGTATTAAACTTTAGTGATGTATTTAAGGAAAAAGTTATAGAGCCATTTATAGATGAATACTTAAATGGAAGAACTCCTAATCCTTGTATAGCTTGTAATAAGCATATAAAGTTTGATGATTTCTTTAGAAAAGCTCGTCAAATAGGATGTGATTATGTAGCTACAGGGCATTATGCAAAAATAGAAAAAGATGAAGAAAGCGGGAGATTTTTACTTAAAAAATCAGTTACGGATAAAAAAGACCAAACTTATGCTTTATACAACCTAACTCAAGAACAATTAGAACACACGCTTCTTCCTATAGGAGACTATGAAAAGGATAGAGTTAGAGAAATAGCAAAAGAAATGGGTATGGATGTTCACAATAAGCCAGATAGCCAAGAGATATGCTTCGTTAAAGATAATGATTATGCTGGATATGTTAAAAAACATTCTAAAAAAAGAATTGAAGAAGGATTCTTTGTAGATACTAAAGGAAATGTATTAGGAAAACACAAAGGTATAGTAAACTATACTATAGGTCAAAGAAAAGGTCTAGGAATAGCACTTGGAAAGCCTATGTTTGTTGTTGATATAGACCCTGTTAGAAATACAGTGGTACTTGGAGATAATGAAGATATATTTAATAAAGTATTAATAGCTAAAGATGTAAACTTTATATCAATAGATGGTGTAAAAGAGGGGGAACCTGTAAGAGTTGAAGCTAAAATTAGATACTCTGCTAAGCCATCACCAGCTACTGTATACAAGCACGGAGAAGATGCTATAAAGATAGTATTTGATGAGCCACAAAGGGCTATAACTAAAGGTCAATCAGTTGTTATGTACAACGGTGATGTTGTAGTTGGCGGAGGAATCATAGATTTAGCTTTATAGGGCTACTTTATAATTAACTAAGATATAAAATTACAAGTATTTGTGAAATAATATGAATATAAATTTATATGTGTAGCAAAATACTATTGATTATTTCAATATAATTTAGTAATATAATGTAATAAAACAAATATATTAAATGCAGTGAAAAGAAATAGTAAATTAATTGAAGCTTTACAGAGAGAGAACATTGGTGAGAGTTCTTATGATAGATTAATTGAAGCAGTCTTTGAGTATCGATTTTGAAATAATAGTATGAGTCGACGGTAGTTCCGTTATAACTTAAGGTTTTCCGAAGATACTGAATGTTCAGTAAGTAGGGTGGTACCGCGAGAATATGCTCGCCCCTATACTATGTTATAGTGGCGAGCTTTTTTATATTCAAATTTATAATATCAACTCATTTATATTTTGGGCTACGGATTTACCTAAAGCTGTCGCGAAGGTATATCATTGGCGAAATGAGCAAAGCGAATTTTACATAATTAAGGAGGAAGAAAAAATGCAACCAATGGGATTAAATGAAATAAGAAGTAAATTTTTAAACTTCTTTGAATCTAAAGGGCATTTAATACAACCAAGTTATTCACTGGTTCCACAAAATGACAAAAGTTTATTATTAATAAATGCAGGTATGGCACCGCTTAAAAACTACTTTACAGGTGCTGAAGTGCCACCAAGTAAGAGAATGTCAACTTGTCAAAAATGTATAAGAACAGGTGATATAGAAAATGTAGGTGTTACAGCTAGACATGCTACATTATTTGAAATGTTAGGTAACTTCTCTTTTGGAGATTACTTCAAACATGAAACATTAAAATGGGGATGGGAATTTGTTACAGAACATTTAAACATACCTCAAGATAAAATATGGGTAAGTGTATACTTAGAAGATGATGAAGCTTACGAAATATGGGAAAAAGAAATAGGTATACCTAAAGAAAGAATAGTTAGACTTGGTAAAGAGGATAACTTCTGGGAAATAGGTACTGGTGCTTGTGGTCCTTGTTCAGAAATACATTTTGATAGAGGTCCTGAATATGGATGTGACAATCCAGATTGTAAGCCAGGATGTGATTGTGACAGATACTTAGAATTCTGGAACCACGTATTCTCTCAATTTAATAAAGATGAAGATGGAAACTACAATCCACTTGAGCATAAAAACATAGATACAGGTATGGGTCTTGAAAGAATGGCTTGTATAATGCAAGGTGTTGATACTATATTTGAAGTTGATACTATAAAGCATATATTAAACTCTGTTGAAAAAATAACTAATACAACTTATGGAAAAGATGCTAAGAATGATAAGTCTATAAGAATAATAACTGACCATATAAGAAGTGTTAGCTTCTTAGTATCAGATGGTGTACTTCCATCAAATGAAGGAAGAGGATATGTTCTTAGAAGATTACTTAGAAGAGCTGCTCGTAATGGAAAATTACTTGGAATGAAAGAATCATTCTTATACAAATTAGTTGATGAAGTTATAAAAGTAAGTGGAGAAGCTTATCCAGAGCTAGTTGAAAAAAGAGACTATGTACAAAAAGTTATAAGAATAGAAGAAGAAAAGTTCAATGAAACTATAGATAAAGGTATAGAAATATTAGCTTCTTATATGGAAGATTTAAGAAAAGAAGATAAAACAGTATTAAGTGGAGAAAATGCATTTAAGCTATACGATACTTATGGATTCCCTGTTGACTTAACTAGAGAAATATTAGAAGAAGAAAATATGACTATAGATGAAGAAGGATTCCATGCTGAAATGGAAAAACAAAGACAAGCAGCAAGAGATGCTAGAGGAAATATGGATTCTGTAGCTTGGGAAAAAGATGCAGTGTCTCAATTAGATAAGTCTATATGCACAGTATTTGAAGGATATAACAACTTAAATGATGAAGCTACTGTTAAAGCAATAGTTAAAGATAATGAAATAGTTGAAAGTATTGAAGCAGGGGATGAAGCTATAATAGTACTTGATAAAACTACTTTCTATCCAGAAGGTGGAGGTCAAGCAGGAGATAAAGGTACTTTAGTTAATAAAAATGAAGATGTTGTAATAGAAGTTGTTGATACTAAAAAAGGACCAAACAATACTATAAAACACATAGTTGTTGTAAGAAGTGGTAAAATAAATGTAGGAGAAACTTTATTTGCTAAAGTTGACAAAGAAAGAAGAATGGCTTGTGCTAGAAACCACAGTGCTACTCACATACTTCATAAAGTATTAAAAGAAGTATTAGGAGATCATGTTAACCAAGCAGGTTCTTTAGTTACTGAAGATAGATTAAGATTTGACGTAACTCATTTTGAAGCTATAACTAAAGAAGAAATAAAAGTTATAGAAGAAAAAGTAAATGATATAATATTTGACGCTTTAGATATAACTTGTGAAAATATGAGTATAATAGATGCTAAAAATAAAGGTGCTATGGCTTTATTTGGAGAAAAATATGGTGATGAAGTAAGAGTTGTATCTATGGGAGATTATTCTATAGAGCTTTGTGGAGGAACTCACTTAACTAACACTTCTCAAATAGGAATGTTTAAGATATTATCTGAAGGTGGAGTAGCTGCAGGGGTTAGAAGAATAGAAGCTATAACAGGTAAAGCAGTATACAACTACTTAAATGGAAAAGAAGATGTAATAGCTAATGTTTGTTCAAACTTAAAAACTAAAGAAGATGGTTTAACTACTAAAGTAGTAAGCTTATTAGAAGAAAACAAAAACTTAGCTAAAGAATTACACGATGTTAAAACTAAGATGAGTTTACAATCAATAGAATCAGTACTTGATTCAAAGGTTGATGTAAATGGAGTTAACTTAGTTACTGCTAAATTCGAAGGAATGGATATGAATACTTTAAAAGAAGTAGCAGATAACTTAAGAGATAAATTACAAAGTGGAGTTGTTGTTTTAGCAAATGTAGCTGATGATAAGTTAAATCTTGTTGTAACTGCTACTAAGGATGCAGTAGATAAAGGAATACACTCTGGAAATATAGTTAAATCTATAGCAGCTATAGCTGGTGGAAAAGGTGGAGGAAGACCTAATATGGCCCAAGCTGGTGCACCAGATGTAGAAAAAGTAAAAGAAGTATTAGATGGAGCTAGTGAAGTTGTAAAATCTCAAATAAAATAATTTTAATAAGGGGGATTTAACATGGATAATAATTTTGATAGCACTGTAAAATTTGAAGGATTTGAATCTGAAAATATGAGTGTTAGTGATACAATAAAGTTTGTATATCAAGCACTAGTTGAAAAAGGATACAATCCTATAAATCAATTAATAGGGTATATCTTATCAGGTGACTCTAGCTATATAACTAGTCACAATAATGCAAGAGCTGTTATAAAGAGATTTGAAAGGGATGAAATACTAGAGGAAGTAATAACACATTATCTAAATAGAAAGTAGGTCAATCTTATGAAAAAAAAGATTGTATCAATGTTAATAACATTAATGGTACTCCTAGTTTCTATTCCAAAATATAGCTTTGCCGATGAACCCGGCAAAGTTATATTTATTAATATGAATAGAACTAATTTAAATACTATGCTAAAGATACCAACTCTAAAAAATGAATTAGAAAATAGAGGTTATATTGCTCTTATGAATATAAGAGGTGATGGTGGTACTGATGATAGAAGATCTTATGCTAGTATGGGTGCAGGAGGAAGAGCTGATGTATCTGCACAAGAATATATAGATTTTCAAGAGTTAACTAAAGAAAATGGAAAAGTTTTTAAAGCTGTAACAGGTAAAGAACCAAAAGCAATAAATAATATAGATATAAATAAATCTATAAATGATAATATAGAATATGGTCAATATGGGTCAATATTAGGTGCCCTTGGACAAACACTATCTGAAAATAACCTAAAGACAGCAGTACTTGGAAATAGCGACAAGATTGTAGATAATGAGCTTGTTAAAAATAGAAATATAGGCTTAGTTGCAATGGATGAGTATGGAAGAATAGATGGTGGAAATATTGATAATATTAATGTAAAAGATGACTCTATGCCATATGGAATAAGAACAGATTATAATAAACTTATAAAAGAAACTCAAAAATATTATAATGAAAGTAATGCTATATTTGTTGATTTAGGAGATACATATAGATTAGATGAATATAGATTATTCTTAAATGATAATACATACAAAAGTATGAAGGCAAATATAGTTAAAAATATAAGTAAATACCTTAAAGAAGTATTTAATATGGTAGGAGAAAATGACGTTGTATACATAAGTAGTGCATTCCCAAATGATTTAGACTACAAAAACAAAAGAAGATTATCTCCTATAATAAAGTTTGAAGGAAATGGTAAAGGATTATTATCATCAGCAACTACAAGAAGAGAAGGTATAGTCGCAAATGTCGACGTAGGGGCTGATATATTAAATGAATTTGGACTTAAAAATAAAAATATGGTAGGTAGAAGCTATGAATTAATTCAAAAGGATGATAACATAGACTATGTTCAACATGAATTTGTAAAAATGGTTTCAGTATCTGACATAAGAGCAAATGTAGTAAATACATTTGTTGGTATAGTGTCAGCTTCTTGGGTAATAGCAATGATTGCTATATTACTTAGAAAACATGTACCATATAGAGAAAAAGTATTTAATGTATTAAAAGAGCTTATAAAATTAGGTATAATAATGCCTTTAGCACTTTTATTAGCGCCTGTATTCAACTTTAAAACACCTATGACTATAACAGCAGGGATAATACTTACTACATTAATACTTTATATATTAGGTAGAAAGCTATTTAAAGATGATATAAAGCAAATGGGATTCTTTGCTTTAATAACTATAACAGTTATAGTTGTTGATTCTATATTTGGAACATATTTAATGAGAAACAATATAATGAGTTATGATGCTATAATAGGTGCAAGATACTATGGTATAGGTAATGAATATGAAGGAGTAACAATAGCAAGTGCTGTATTTGCTATGGCAGTACTTCTAAATTACAAAAAAATACCTAAATGGTTAGTAGCCCTAATGAGTATAGTAATACTAATAACAAGTGCATATCCTTCTATGGGAGCTAATGTTGGTGGTGCTATATCTGAATCAGTAGCATACTTATTATTTATACTACTTATATATGATGTAAAATTAGACTTTAAAAAGGTTATATTACTAGGAGTAGCAGCAGTAGCTGTAGTTGTAGCCTTTGCAGTATTAGATGTAGTATCAGGAAGTGAGTCACACTTATCTGTATTTGTAAATCAAATACTAGTAAACGGTCCTGGAGCTATAGTACAAACATTTGGTAGAAAGATACAAATGAATATGAAGTTAGCTCAAACTAGTGTATGGGTTAATATATTACTAGCAGGAATATTTATAATTGCTATGTTTATATTTAAGCCACCTAGACATTTTAGAGAAATAGCTAAGAAATATCCTATATTATTTAAAGGATTTATTGCATCTATGGTAGGATGTATAGTTACACTTTTAGTTAATGACTCAGGAATAGTAGCAGCTTCAACTGCATCAATATATATACTTATACCAATCATAATTATAAGCATAAATATGATAATATTTAACAAAGAAGATAATAAAAATTAAACCATAAAGGTCAGGGTAAAACCTGACCTATCTTAAAATTTAAGGAGAAAAAAATGCTAGACGGAAGAATAATGGGACTTGATGTTGGAGATAAGACTATAGGAGTTGCAGTTAGTGATTTAATGGGTCTTACAGCACAAGGAGTTAAAACTGTAAAGAGAATAGGTAAGAAAAAAGATATAGAAGCATTAAAAGAAATAATAAAAGAAAGACAGGTAACTAAAATAGTTTCAGGTCTACCTAAGAATATGAATGGAACATTAGGACCACAAGGTGAAAAAGTAATAAAGTTTTGTGAATTATTACAAGAAGAAACGGGAATAACAATAGAGTATTGGGATGAAAGATTATCAACAGTAGCAGCAGAAAGAACACTTATACAAGGTAATGTTAGAAGAGAAAATAGAAAAAGTGTTATAGATATGGTAGCAGCTGTAATAATACTTCAAGGATACTTAGATAGACAAAGAAATTTTTAAAATATATATAAATTAGCAAGTTTATGATATATAATATAGTTAATAAATAGAATTAGAGGTGGATAACATGCAAGAAAATATAATAAACTTAATTGATGAAAATGGCCAAGAAAGTGCTTTTGAAATAATATTAACACTAGAAGCTGAAGGAAAAGAATACGCTATATTAGTTCCATTAGAAGAAGAAACAGAAGAAGCTTTAGTATTTAGAATTGACCAAGATGAAGAAGGCGAAATATTAGTTCCATTAGAAGATGACAAGGAATATGAAATAGTTGTTGATGTATACAACACATTAATGGAAGAAGAAGGATTAAACTTCGACGAAGACGAAGAATAATAAAAAACTACCTAGCAATAGGTAGTTTTTTTATATATTAAAGGATTATAAATTATTTGTTTTTTGGATAATTTATAATCATAGCATAACAAAATTTGAGCAACGGATGTATCCGTAGTAAGAGCAAGGATATATCATTGGCAAAATTAGCATGACGAATTTTTTGATTAAAAATTTAATAGTGAGGCAAAATATTTACAAATAAGAATAAGGAGTAATGATAATGAAAAAATTTATATTATGTCTTTTTATAGTACTTATTTGTATAACACAAAAAGTTGACTCATTAGAAAATAGTAGTTTAGAAAAGAGTAAAAATTATATTGAAAATATACTTTTAATTGGGATAGATAGTTCAAATCCTAATAAACCATCAAGGTCTGATTGTATGATAATACTAACTATAGATACTAAAAATAAAGCTTTAAGGCTTACATCACTAGCCAGAGATACATTAGTTAATATACCTAATATAGGATATGAAAAATTAAATCATGCATATGCTTATGGTAAGGAAAAGCTACTTTTAGAAACAATAAATAATAATTTTAACTTAGATATAAAAGATTATGCAGTAGTAGATTTTAAATCATTTATAGAAATAGTAGATACTATAGGAGGGGTAGAAGTAGATGTTAGCGAAAAGGAAATAGACTACCTTAATAAAACTATAGAAGCTTGCTATGGTTTAAATACTCAAAATGAGGGTAATATTAAGTATATAAACAAAGTAGGAAATAATAAATTAAATGGATATCAAGCTCTTGCTTATGCAAGAATAAGGAAGATGGATACCATTTACAAGCGAGATGAAAGACAAAGAAAAATATTAACAGATATAGCAAATAAATTAACTAATATATCTTTAAAAGATTATCCAAAGGTTATAAGTAGTGTAGTTAAACATATAGATGTAAATATATCTATTGATAAAATATTTAAGTTAGCATTAATATCTCAAAGATTAGCTAACTATGAAATAAAGCAATTGGAGTTTCCATTAGAAGAGTATAGAGATGAAGGTATAAGCAATGAAAGTAAAAAGTATGTTATAAAGTGGGACAAAGAAGAAAATCTGAAAATTTTAAATAATTTTATATATAAGAAATAAAATGTTTATAAATCATTGACAAAATGACCATTATCAAATAAAATAATTAATAAAGATTATCAATTGAAAACAAGGGTGATATTATATGAATACAATGGAGTTATTAAAAGATAAATTAAAAGAAACAGGATTTAAAATAACACCACAAAGAAGAGCAATAGTTGAAATACTTATAAAAAATACAGATAAACATTTAAGTAGTGAAGAAATATATGACTTAGTTAGAGTAGATTGTCCTGAAATTGGATTAGCAACAGTTTATAGAACTATGCAGTTATTAGATGATGTTGGAGTTATATCAAAGCTTAACTTAGATGATGGATGTATAAGATATGAAATATGCTTAGACAAAGAAGATAGCCATAATCACCATCATTTAATATGCAAAAGCTGTTCAAAGATAATAGAGGTTAAAGAAGATTTACTAGACTCAATCGAAAGACAAATACAAGAAACATATAAATTTGAAATAATAGATCACGATTTAAAGTTTTACGGACTATGTGAAGATTGTTCTAAATAAAAATATAAGTATATATAATTATATTTTTTACTAGATAAAAAGGCATCTATCAAAAGATAGATGCCTTTTTTTATTATGTATATTTATTAAATGTATTTACTTAATAATTGATAAAAGATACAAAATTTATATAAATAAAAAATGTTAAATATATAAAAACATACTTAATATATGATGATAAAAGCCGATAATATAAATTATAAATATTAGAATAGTTAAGCGTTCTAAAGATATAAAAAATATAGAAGGGACATTGAATTATGACTGGTTTAATATCGTTATTTTTAGGTTTTGGATTTTTATTACTAGGTTTCATGGGTGAAGGAGGGCATGCTAGTGCTCTTGTTTCTTGGACTCCTCTTGTAATAGTATTTGGAGGAACAATTGGTTCCTTAGGTACATCATTTACTCCTAAACAATTAAAAAATATAGGTAGAATTTTAAAAGTTGCTTTCACTAGAAAATCAGCAGACTTAGTAGAGGTAATAGCATATCTTAATCATGTATTAGATAAAGTAAAAAAAGAAGGTTTTTTAAGTATTGAAGCTGAAGTCGATGAAGAAGAAAAAATGGATCCTTTTATGAAAAAGGCGCTTTTATCAGCTATTGATGGGGTTCACCCTGAAGAGCTTAGAAATATGTTAGAAATTGAAGCAGCAATGAGTTTTAAAAGACATAAGGTTGGTGCAGCTATATTTGACTCTGCTGGAGGAACAGCACCAACTATGGGTATCGTTGGTACAGTATTAGGTCTTATACACGTTCTTGGAGGGCTAGCAAATGCTGATATGAATGCATTAGGAGGTAGTATATCAGCTGCATTCTTAGCAACTCTTTATGGACTTGGAAGTGCTAACTTAATATTCCTTCCAATTGCAACTAGACTTAAAAATTTAGGTAAAAATGAACAATTAGAAAAAGAAATTATAATGGAAGGTATAACATTAATTCAACAAGAAGTAAGCTCAACAATATTTATAGAAACTCTTAAAGGTTTTTTAGATAAAAAGGATCAAGCTAAGTTAGAAGAAAGATATTTAGAACATGTTGAATTGGAGGGTTAATCATGCAAAAAAGAAATAGATTTGAAGAAGAAGAAGAGCATGAAAACCATGAACGTTGGTTACTTTCCTATGCAGACTTTATAACGTTATTAATGATATTTTTTATTATAATGTATGCAATGAGTAGTATAAATAAAGGAAAATATGAAAAACTTACAACTGCTTTAAACGAGGCTATGGGTGGTGGAACGGCTATAGCAAATACTGGAAGTAATATGGGCGGAGAAACTGGAAATGGTCTAACTGAAAAAGAAAAGTTAGAGCAAGTAAAAGAAAAGTTAGATAAATATCTAAAAGAAAATAATCTTTCAAGTAGTGTTAATACAAAACTAGAAGAAAGAGGATTAGTTGTTAGTTTTAATGATTCATTATTTTTTGACAGTGGCAAAGCAGAAGTAAAACCAGATCAAGTTAATAAACTTGTTAAAATAAGTGAAATTATAAATAAATCCGTAGTAAAAGATAGCTACATAAGAGTTGAAGGGTATACAGATAATGTGCCTATGCACAATGAAATATATAAATCTAACTGGGACTTATCAGTAATGAGAGCTAGTAACGTAGCGCAGATTTTAATAAATAATGGTGGAATAAATCCTCAAAAAATATCTGCAATAGGTTATTCAGAATATAGACCAAAATCTGATAATAGTACAGTAGAAGGTAAGGCTAAAAATAGAAGAGTAGATATATTAATATTAAATTCTAAATTTAATGAAGTTGAGAATAATAAAAAATAAAATATATATGCTCTAATTAAAAATTTACATAAAATTATTAATTTAAATATGACTAGTGTAGTTACTGAATATTTATAGTAGCTATAATTTAGAATTAAAAAAGATATTAGCACAAACTGTGTTAATATCTTTTTTATATACAACTAAGATTTAATATTTTAAGTATTTTTAAATAAATTTTTTTATACCTAAAAGTATCATAAGATTGTTAAATTTAATAAATTAAACTTATTTATTATAGTGAAAACTACCAATGTAGTTAAAATAATAATAAATATTATTTCAATGGCATTATTTAAAAAGCCACCTACTTTAAAAAATCCAAAAGAAAACTTTTTATCACTAATTGGATATAAAAGAGGAATACCTGATCTTGTAAATAAATCTCCTAAAAATATATGACTAGCATAACTTATAGTTCCAAAAAATGATAAATTTAATATATTAGTTATTAGCTCTATTTGTTTTAATAAAAAATATACTATAATTATTGCAAATATACTGTGAGAAAAACTTCTATGTTTTAGCCAAGGAAATGTGGCAAGCATAAAGCAAAATATAGAAAAATATATTTTAAAATTCACTAAATAAAGACAAAATCCGAGAAGTATAAATATTAATGATATAAATACTTTTCTTAAAAATGTATGATTAAGCTTTGACTCTATTATAAAAATAGATATAAATGTTATTAGTGAGCTTAAGTAAAAGTTATCATTTATCTTAAGTGATATAAAAAATATAAATACATTTATCAAATATATTGTAATTTTTAAAATAAACTTAGAAGTATTCTTTTTTAAAAACATTTCAGATACTATTGAATTTGATTCATCTAAATCTGGTAGAATAGAGAAAAAAGCAGATAGTATGATATTAAAAATAGATATTGGTATATTAAATAATAATGAGGCTTCAATAACACTTAAAACACCTATAGTACAATGAGTTTTACCCCTCATAAAACCTCCCATTATAATTTAGATAAATATAATGTATATTTATTACTAAATTTTATTTAAATCAATACCTAAATAAAATGCATATTTAAGTATATAATTACAACTTTACTTAATTTGAGCAACGGATTTATCCGTAGTGATAGCAAGGATATATCGTTGGCGAAATGAGCAAAGCGAATTTTTATTTTATAGTTTGAGAATATCAGAATAATTTGACTTTGTCAAAATAATACAATAAATGTATTTCAAATACTACTTAATTTATTGATGAAATTATGGTACAATGATAATAACTGGTAAAGAGTGCGTGAATCGATATTATTTAAAATTTTAGAACGTGTTGAAATTTTAATAAAAACTGAATAGACATAGAGGAGATGATGCAGTTGTTTAAAAAAAGCGCCAATAAGATAAAAGTAATGGCACTAGGCGGTCTTAACGAAGTCGGCAAAAACATGACAGTTATCGAATACAAAGACGAAATAATTGTTATAGATGCGGGATTAAGTTTTCCAGATGATGATATGTTAGGGGTAGATATAGTTATACCAGATATAACTTATTTAATCAAAAACAGAGATAAAATAAAGGGTATATTCATCACACACGGACATGAAGACCATATAGGAGCGCTTCCTTATATACTTAAAAAAATTAATGTACCTGTGTATGGTTCTAAGTTAAGCATAGGTCTTATACAAGTTAAGTTAAAGGAACATAAGTTAAATAACGTTAAGTTAAACGTTACTACACCAAGACAAATAATAAAGTTAGATCATATGGATGTTGAATTTATAAGAAATAATCACAGTATACCGGATGCTTGTTCTATAGCTGTTCATACAGATCAAGGAATAATATATCATACAGGTGACTTTAAAATAGACTTA
Source organism: Romboutsia sp. 1001713B170131_170501_G6 (assembly GCF_015668195.1). Lineage (NCBI taxonomy): Bacteria > Bacillati > Bacillota > Clostridia > Peptostreptococcales > Peptostreptococcaceae > Romboutsia > Romboutsia sp. 1001713B170131_170501_G6. The sequence goes on along the minus strand of NZ_JADPFC010000002.1, from coordinate 301,190 downwards.
ACACCTATTGATGGAGATGTAATGGATATGCATAGAATATGTGAGCTAAGCAAAAAAGGTATACTTTTAATGTTAGCTGATAGTACTAATGCTGAAAGACCAGGATCTACATTATCTGAAAAGACAGTAGGATTAGGATTATACGATTTATTTAGAAAAGCTGAAAATAGTAGAATAATAGTTGCAACATTTGCATCTAATATACACAGATTACAACAAATAATAAATGCAGCAGAAAGATTTGGAAGAAAAGTTGCAGTTTCAGGAAGATCTATGGTAAATGTAGTAGGCGTTGCTAGTGAATTAGGATATTTAGACGTACCTGAAAATATGCTAATAGATCTAAATGACCTTCATAGATATGAAGATAGTGAAGTAGTTATAATAACTACAGGTTCTCAAGGAGAGCCAATGTCAGCTCTTGCTAGAATGGCAAGTTCTGATCATAAGAAAGTGGAAATAAGAAATGGAGATTTTATAATAATATCAGCTCATCCAATACCAGGAAATGAGAAGTTAATATCTAAGGTAATAAACTGCCTATTTGAAAAAGGTGCAGAAGTTGTCTATGATGAAGTAGACATACACGTATCAGGACATGCTAAGCAAGAAGAATTAAAATTAATCCATAGATTAGCTAAACCTAAGTTTTTCATGCCAGCACATGGTGAGTATAGAATGCTTAAAAAGCATGCAGAACTAGCAGAAGAATTAGGTATGCCTAGTCAAAATATATTTGTAAATAAAACAGGAGATGTTTTAGAAATAGATAGAAATTCAGCTAAGGTAACAGGAACTATACAAACAGGTAATGTATTAGTTGATGGATTAGGTGTAGGAGATGTAGGAAACATTGTTTTAAGAGATAGAAAGCATTTATCAGAAGATGGACTTATGATAGTTGTAGTTACTATATCTAAAGAAGAAGGAAGAGTATTAGCAGGACCAGACATAATATCTAGAGGATTTGTATATGTAAGAGAATCTGAAGATTTAATGGATGGAGCTAAAAATGTTATAAAAGACGTACTAAGAGACTGCGAAGATAAAAACATTAAAGAGTGGGCTTATTTAAAAAATAGTATAAAAGAAAACTTAAAAGAATACTTATATCAAAGAACAAAGAGAAATCCTATGATACTTCCTATAATAATGGAGGTATAATTATAAAAGATTGAATATAATTTATTATATTCAATCTTTTTTTATGGGGGGAAACTATGTCAGTAAAAGATAGTGCTATGAAACTAGCAAATGAAATAAGAAATAGTAAGGAATATAAAGACTTTAGAAAAAATATGAATGAAGTAAAAAAAGATAAATCTTGTGAAAAGCTTTTAAAGGAGTATCAAGATATTCAAATTAAAGCACAAGGATATGTACTAAGAAACCAAGAGGTAGATAAAAAAGTTGTTATGAAACTAGAATCTATAGGTAAAAAAGTATCTAATAATAAAAAATTATATAACTATTTAAATAGTGAGCAAAAATTTAAATCTATGATGGATGATATAAATAAAATACTTGCTAAAAGTGTTGAAAAGGATTATAAATAGAAATACTATTAATAAATTTCATAGACTCACTAAGGAGAAAATAATGTATGAAGATACTAGTCTTAAAAATAAGTTTAAGAGCAAATTGGGTTCATTCTCTTAAAGAAAAAAGAATGATAGTAAAAAGTATAATAAAAAAACTACAAAATAATTTTAATGTATCTATTATAGAAGTAGATAATCAAGATGTTCATCAGATAATATCAATAGGAATATGTAGTATAAGTTTAGAATTTAGTATGTGTGATTCAATAAAAGAAAAAATAATAAACTTTATAGAAGACAACACTGATGCAGTAATATTTGAAATAGAAGAAGAAATAATAAATTACTAAAAAAGGGCTTAAAATTAAGTCCTTTTTTATTTTTTAAATACATTACAAAAAATAACAATCATAAATACCTTATATTAGTAAAAGATAAAAACATATAGAAATTTACTAATAGGAGGTAAAATATGAGTAAGCAAAATGCAAAAAAAGCTCTAAAGCAATTAAGAATGGAAGTTGCAGCTGATTACGGGATGACTTATGATGATGCATTTGAAATAATAGAACATGCACATGTAAATGAAGTTTTAGCTAATCATTTAAAAAGAGTAGAAGAGCATAAGACGTATTTTTCTAACAAATTAAATAATCAAAATTAACATAACTTAAGCATAAGAGGTGTATAATATGAAAAAGCTAGCTAGTATATTAGTTGCATTTATAATGGCTATTATACCTATTAATACAAGTTTTGCAAATGATACAGGAAACATAAATATATCATCAAAATCTGCAGTACTTATGGATGTAGGTAGTGGAAAAGTTTTATATGAAAAACAAGCACATGAAAAGTTGCCACCAGCTAGTGTTACAAAAGTAATGACTATGCTTTTATGTATGGAAGCATTAGATAGTGGCAAGCTAAAATTAACAGATGAAGTACAAATAAGTGAAAATGCATCTAGTATGGGTGGAAGTCAGATATTCTTAGAGGCTGGAGAAGTACAAGATGTAGATACATTAATAAAAGGTATAGCAGTAGCATCAGCAAATGACGCTTGTGTAGCTATGGGAGAACATATTGGAGGAAGTGTAGAAGGCTTTGTAGATATGATGAATCAAAAAGCTAAAGAATTAGGTATGAAGGATACTAATTTTGTAAACACTAACGGACTTCCAGTTGATAATCACTACACTACTGCTTATGATATAGCTTTAATGTCTAGAGAACTATTAAAGCATGAAGGTATAAGTAAATACCTTACAACTTGGATGGACAAGGTTGTAGTAGGAAAGAAAAAGGTAGAAGTAGGACTTGCTAATACTAATAAGATGGTAAAACACTATCAAGGTACAACAGGTGTTAAAACAGGATTTACACAACAAGCAAAATATTGTTTATCTGCATCAGCTAAAAGAGGAGATACTCATTTAATAGCAGTAACATTAGGTGCAGAAACTTCACCAGAAAGATTTAAGGATTCTTCTAACTTACTAAACTATGGATTTGCAAATTATGAAAGCGTTAAACTTTGTACAAAAGATGATAAAATAGCAAACATGAAGATAGATAAAGCTGAAGATGAAAATATAGAGTTAGTTGCAAAAGATGATTTAAGTCTTTTAATTAAAAAGGGTGGAAATAAAAAGTTTGAAAGAAAAGTTAAGCTAAATGAAAATCTAAAGCTTCCTATCAAAAAGGGAAGTGTACTTGGACAGATGGAAATATATCAAAATAAAAAGTCTATAGGGAAAGTGGACTTAGTAAACACTAAAGATATAAATAAAGCTGGATATATAAAAATGCTACAAAGAGTTATAGAAAATATGTTTTAAAAAATAGGTGCCTTAAACAACTTTTAAAGTTAGTATAAGGCACTTATTTTTCTATTAATAACAAAAACATCTAGATTTAGATGTTATAAATTTCATAAAAATCTCTTCTGATTTACTAAATTTATAATTCTTTCTATAAGATATATAATAACTAAATTTAGTATCTAATCCTTTTACATCAACTTTCTTTAGAGTTTGATTTCTAAGTTCTTGTCTAATTGTAATTTTAGGAACAAAAGAAAGCCCCCTACCAGAAACTACAGATTGTTTTATTGCTTCAGGGGAATTAAATGAAAATATTATATTTAGTTTATCAACATCAACGCCATTTTTTCTAAGTATATTTTCTAAGTTAAGCCTAGTGGCAGATGAATCTTCTCTCATTACTATTGGTATATTATAAATATCATCTATAGATATTTTATTATAATTAGAATCTGGACTTGCAACTAAAACAAGTTCATCAGAAAGTATAGATACACACTCTAAATCATTAGGAACAGAGGATTCTTGAATTATTCCTAAGTTTAGGGTCATATCTTGTATTTTTTTTATAATTGAAAAAGTACTATCTATATGCATGGATATATTTATATCACTGTATATTTGTTTAAAAGTATATAAAGTACAAGGAAGGGCGTAATCCCCCATACTTCTGCATGAACCTATATTTAAATCAGTATTTCTTTCTTCAAGCTTTTTTAAAGAAAGATGTATATTATCTTCAAGTGCTAATATAGCATCCGCATAATCATAAACTATTTTACCTTCTTCAGTAAGTTCAACACCCCTACGCCCCCTATTTAATAGACATACTCCAAGAGTATTCTCAAGACTTTGGATTTGCATACTAAGACCAGGTTGACTTAAATGAAGCTTCTTAGCAGCTTTAGATATACTTTTATATTTAACAGTATTGTAAAACGAACGTAAATGTATAAGATTCATAAACACTCTCCTAAAAATTTTTCAAATAAATGATATTTAATTCCTACAATAATTACATTATATAACAAAACGTTATCATATATAACAAATACTTATATAAAATGATATAAAAACTATGTTAATATTTAAATATAGATTTGATATAAAATTAACGAGTAATTAGTATTATAAAATATATTAAACTGAGGTGAAGAAATTGAGTAGGAAAATTTTAATAGTAGGTGGAGTTGCAGGTGGAGCTTCAGCTGCAGCTAGGCTTAGAAGACTTAATGAAAATGATAGAATAATAATGTTTGAAAAAGGTCCACATGTATCTTTCTCAAATTGTTGTTTGCCATATCATTTAAGTGATGTTATAGAAGATGCAGAGTCTTTAGTTCTTATGCAACCAGAAAAATTTTTTAATCAATATAGAATAGATGCAAGAATAAATAATGAAGTTATAGATATAGATAGAAGAAATAAAAAAATTAAAGTTAAGGATTTAATAAGTAATAAAGAGTACGAAGAAAGCTACGATAAGTTAATATTATCTCCTGGTGCAAAGCCAATAGTACCTAATATACCTGGAATTGAAAATATAAATGTATTTACAGTTAGAAATGTTGTTGATATAGCAAAATTAAAATATTTTACTAATAAGTCACCTGAAAACAAGGTAACTGTAATAGGTGGAGGATTTGTAGGAGTTGAAGTTACTGAAAATCTTAGGGAAGCTGGATATGATGTAACATTAATAGAAGCATCTAAGCAAATAATGAAGCCATTTGATTATGATATGGTACAAATACTTCATAAAGAGTTAGATGATAAAGGGGTTAATTTAATATTAGAAGATAAGGTCGTAGCATTTGAAGATGGACATACTATACTAGATTCAGGAAGAAAAATAAAATCAGATGTAGTTATTATGGCTATAGGGGTTACTCCTGATATTAAGCTAGCTAAAAAAGCAGAATTAGATATAGGTGAATCTGGAGCTATAAAGGTAGATCATAATTATTGTACAAATGATAAAGACATATATGCAGTAGGGGATGCAATAGAAGTATATAATGCTTTAACTCACAAAAAAACTAGATTACCACTTGCAGGGCCTGCTCAAAAACAAGCAAGAGCTGTTGCAGATCATATAAACAATATTCAAGTTAGAAATACTGGATTTATAGGTTCTTCAGTTATAAAAGTATTTGATTTAAATGGAGCATCTACTGGTCTTAATGAAAATATGATAAAAGAATTAGACATTAATATAGACTATGAAGTTGCAAGGATTATACCTTCAGATAAAGTTGGATTAATGCCAGGAGCAAGCCCAATGCACTTTAAATTAATATTTGAAGTACCAACAGGAAAAATACTAGGAGCACAAGCTATAGGTAAAGGAAGTGTAGACAAAAGAGTAGATGTTATAGCAACTCTTATAAAATTTGGTGGAACTGTAGAAGATTTAAAAGATTTAGAGCTATGCTATGCACCAACATTTTCAACTGCAAAGGATGTAGTAAACCATGCTGGGTATGTAGCATCAAATTTACTTAACAATACATTTAAGCAAGTACCTGTTACAAAGGTTAGAGAGTTAGTAGAAAAGGGGGAATATATAATAGATGTTAGAGAAGAAAATGAATTTGAATTAGGTCATGTAGTAGGAGCTAAAAACATACCTTTAAGTCAATTAAGAGATAGATTAGATGAAATACCAAAAGATAAAACATTATATGTACACTGTAGAAGTGCACAAAGAAGTTATAATGCAGTATTAGCACTTAAGCAATTAGGATTTGAAAATATATATAATATAGCTGGAAGTTTTTTAGGAATATGCTTATATGAATATTTTAATGATAAGACTAAAAATAGAAAGCCTATAGTTACACAATATAATTTTAATTAGGGGACAATTTGGAGGAGTAATATGATATATAATTTCGATGAAGTAATGGACAGAAGTAACAATTTTTCGGCAAAGTATGATGAGGCTAAAAATAAATTTGGGAGAGATGATATAATACCTCTTTGGATTGCCGATATGGATCTAAAAACAGCACAGCCTATAATAGATGCAATGATAGGTAGAGCTAATCAGGGGATGTTTGGATATGTATCAAGACCAGAAAGATACTTTGAATTAGTAAGAGAGTGGCAATTAAAGAGAAATAATTGGGATGTTGATACAAATTATATGGCACATGCTACGGGAGTAATGCCAATGATGTGTCATTTTATGAGGGAGTTTTTAAATGAAGGTGATAAGGTTATAGTTCAACCACCAGTATATTCTGAATTCTTTACAGCTGTTAAAGATTGGGGAGGGGAATTAGTATATAATCCCCTAAAGTTAGTAGATGGAGATTATCAAATGGACTTTGAAGACTTAGAAAAAAAGCTTAAAGATGGGGCTAAGTTTTTAATAGTTTGCAATCCTCATAATCCAGTTGGTAGAGTTTGGAGTAGGGAAGAGTTGACTAGACTTGGTAATTTATGTTTAGAAAATAATGTTATGGTTATATCTGATGAAATACATTCAGACTTAATATTATTTAACAATAAGCATATACCAATGGCATCTATAAATGAGGAATTTGCTAAAAATACTATAACTTGTATATCAGCTACAAAAACTTTTAATTTAGCAGGACTTCAAGTATCAACTACAGTGTTCCCTAATTTAGAAATGAAAAAAATATATGAAGATGTACAAGGAAAGTTAGATTCTAAGAGAAATAATGCATTTAGTGTAGTGGCAAATATGGCAGCTTATGCTCATGGTGAAGAATGGTTAGAGCAATTATTAACTTACTTAGAAGGTAATGTTGAGTATATAAATAACTTCTGTAAAGAACATATACCACAAATAAAGCCAAACACTCCAGATTGTACATATTTAATGTGGTTAGACTGTAAGGATTTAGGGTTAGAAGGAGATAAATTAGTTGACTTCTTTATAAATGAAGCTAGACTTGGGCTAAATGATGGAAGAAGTTTTGGAATAGGTGGAGAAGGTTATATGAGATTAAACGTAGCTTGCTCTAGAAAGTTATTAGAAAAAGCTATGAATCAACTAAAAGAAGCAGTAGATAAGAAAAACTTAGGGAAGATATAAATTTTTAAATAAGAGATTATAGCTAGTTTAGTTATAATCTCTTGAAAAAATGTTTAAGAATTAATGATTTTATATTATTAACAAGTATTTAAATTATTAAGATTTACTTTGTTCAAAAGGAAAAGGGTTTTATAAATTATTTAAATAAAATTTTATAATACGGGGGTTTATTATGGAAATTAAGGCAAAGGCAAAAAAGAGCTTTCTTTTAAGATCTTTAGACACAGTAGAAAGAGTAGGTAATTCTCTACCTCATCCAGCCACAATATTTATAATATTAACAGCAGTTGTAATATTAGGATCAGCTATAGCAAGTAGTATGGGTCTTTCTGTAAGTTATGATGCTTATGACCAAGCAACTGGAGCTATAGTTGAGACTCAAGTTGTGGCAGAAAGCTTACTATCACCAGATGGAATTAGATATATGTTTACTTCTATAGTATCAAACTTTACTAGCTTCTTTGCGCTAGGGCCAGTATTTGTAATAATACTATGTGTTGGAGTAGCAGAAGGAACAGGATTTTTATCAGCAGCTTTAAGAAAAGTAGCAAAAGTTACACCAAAGAAGATGGTTACAGCTATGATAATATTTTTGGGAATAATGTCAAATGTAGCATCATCTACTGGATATGTTGTATTAGTTCCATTAGGAGCAATAATATTTATGAGTTTTAAAAGACATCCAATAGCAGGTATGGCAGCAGCATTTGCGGGAGTATCTGGAGGATGGAGTGCAAACTTACTTATAGGTACTAATGACCCAATGTTTGCAGGTATATCAACAGAAGCTGCAAATATGATAAATCCAGAATACTTTGTTCAGCCAACAGCTAACTGGTATTTTATGATAGCATCAACTTTCTTAATAGTAGCAGTAGGAACATTTGTAACAGAAAAAATAGTAGAGCCAAGACTTGGTGAATATAAGTCTAATGAAGAAGCTGTAGTTGAAGATATAACAGACCTTGAAAAAAGAGGGATGAAGTGGGGAGTATTATCTTTAATAGTTTATATAGCATTTATAGGATTATTAGTACTTCCTCAAAATGGAGTACTTAGAGACCCAGAAACTGGTTCAATATTAACTTCACCATTTATGAGTAGTATTATACCTATAATGGCATGTTTATTTTTGGTACCTGGAATATTCTATGGAATAGGAGCAAAGGTTATAAAAAATGATAAAGATGTTATAGAGTTAATGATAAAAGGTGTAACTAGTATAGCAGGATTTTTAGTTTTAGTATTCTTTGCAGGACAATTTATAAAGTTCTTTGATTATTCAAAGCTTGGAACTATAATGTCAGTTAATGGAGCACATTTTTTAGAAAATACAGGGTTTGTAGGATTACCACTTATAATATGCTTTATAGTTTTAACAGCTCTTTTAAATATAATAATAGCTGTTGACTCTGCTAAATGGGTTTTAATGGCTCCAATATTTGTTCCTATGTTTATGCAAATAGGATTATCACCAGAGCTTACTCAATTAGTGTTTAGAATAGGAGATTCATGTACTAATGTTATAGCACCACTTATGCCATTCTTTGCACTTATAGTAGCCTTTTGTCAAAAGTATGAAAAGAAAGCTGGAGTTGGTACATTAATAACAACAATGTTACCATACTCAATAGCATTTTTAATAGGATGGACATTATTATTTATAGTTTGGTATACGTTTGGTTTACCAATAGGACCAGGATCACCATTATTTTATGGAGCATAATATAAATTAGGAGATAGTGAATATGAAACCTAAAGTTCAAAAGATAAAAAGATTATTAAGAGAAAATAATATTGATGGAGTTATAGTAAACTCTCCAGAAAATTTTACTTATATAACAGCTTATTCTTCACATCAACACACAGTATCTAGACAAGCTCATTTTGCTGTAAGTGTATTAGATAACAAAGAAGAAAGTAGGGCTATAGCTATAGGAATGGATTTTGAAAGTGAAGCATTTTCTGATTATATGGACTGTATAGTTAAAAAATATAGTACATGGGTTGGGGGAAAAACTTTTGAAGAAGTTTTAGCTAATAAAGAAGTTGTATCTAATAAAACTTTTGTAACTTCATTAGATGTAGTAGTTGAAAGTATAAAAGAATTAAATCTTGAAGATAAAAAAGTAGGTATAGAACTTGATTTTATATCAGCAACATATTTTGATTCTTTAAAAAATGCTCTTCCTAATGTGGATTTTGTAAATGTTTCTAATTTATTTATAGAAGCTAGAAGTGTTAAAGAAGATGATGAAATAGAATACTTTAGAAAGTTAGCTAAAGTAGCTGATGAGGCACTTTTACACACAAGTCAGTTTGTTAAAGAGGGAGTAAGTGAAAGAGAACTGTTTGATATATACTGCAAAAAGGTAATGGAATCGGGAATATGCTTCCCAAGTGGATGGTCATCATTTTGTGCAGGTGAAAATTCAGGAAGACTTTGTCGCTCAACTGATAGAATAATAAAAAATGGAGACGTAGTAAAATTCGACGGGGGGGTAAATGGAGATACTTCCTTTTATACAACAGATTTTTCTAGAAGTTGGCTAGTTGGAGAAACTCACCCAGTACTTAGTGAGTTAAAACAAAGATTAGTTGAAGCTCAAAGGCTTATGATAGATTCAGTTAAGCCAGGACTTGGTTTTGATGAATTATTTTCAATAGGATTTAATTATGTAAAAGAAAAATATAAATTCTATGAAAGAGGCCATTTAGGACATAGTATAAGTATGGGTCCTCAAACTGCAGAGGCACCATTTATATCACTAAGTGAAAAAAGAAAATTAGAAGCTGGTATGATACTTTGTATAGAAACACCATGTTATATATCTGGATTTGGTGGATTTAATATAGAAGATATGATACTTGTTACAGAAGATGGTTGTGAAGTGTTAACACCACTTACACCACACTATAAATAGAAATAAAGGTAGTGTTAAAGTATTTAACACTACCTTTTTATATACTAATAAAATTATAATGTTTTAAAATCTATGAAAAACTATTGTATAGTAAATTTATATATTTATTTTGGATTTATTAATAAGGTAGATATTAACATGATTACTTTTAAATATTAATACGCATAATATGATATGAAAATATATTGTAGGAGGTAATTGAATGAGAGCACTTTCAGAAATAGAAAATCTATCTTTAGCAGCAGTGTTAAAAATGGAATCTGATGGTTTAATTATGCAAAGAGCAATAGATTCTTTAATATCAGATGAAGACTTGAAGAGACAATCAGAGGCTAGTATATTAGCAACAGAAGGAAGAATTAAAGCAATACAACAATTTATAGTTGAGAACAAAATACCAGCTACTGAGGAGGAATAGATACTATGAGAAATATGCTAGGAAATCTAATAAAAGATAATGCAGATCTAAACGATAAAATAATAGCTTTAGGTATGCTTTCATCTGCAAAAGAAGCTGCAGACATGTATCTTAATTCTACATTAACAAGTAGTACACCAGAATTAAGAGCACTATATTCAGCATCATTAACTCAAATGGTTGGAGGTCATACAGCACTTACTGAATTAAGTCTTAATAAGGGATGGATTAAGCCATATGATACTCCTATACAACAATTAACATGTGCTTATAATGAATCAAAAAATGTTATTAGCGAAAATAGATAGTTATATATAACTCTTTGATGATCAATATTACTGGAAATTATAAATTCCAGTAATATTTTTTTTGAAAAAGTTACATGTTTATTAGATTTTAAAAATATATGGAAAAAGATTATATCTTTTATAATCTGTGGCTCAGTAGTAAAGTAGCATTTTTTATATAGGAATGGCTAAATATATAAAAGTTTTGATTATGAATTGATTACTTGATATAATAAAATTAAAAACTAAATATAGGAGATGAAAAATGATTTTAGAAAATATGAGTTTAGATTATATATTGTCAATGGTAGTTGCAATAGCTATTGCTATAAGCGTCCATGAGTTTGGTCATGCATACTCAGCACATTTACTAGGAGATGATACAGCTAAGATGTATGGAAGAATGACTTTAAATCCAGCTAAGCATTTAGATCCTATTGGGCTTTTAATGATGATTATATTTAGAATAGGTTGGGCAAAACCTGTTCCTGTTAATCCAAATAATTTTAAAAACTACAAATTAGGAAATGTGTTAGTTTCACTTTCAGGAGCTATGGCAAATATTATAACAGCTATAATATGCGTGATTATAAATAAGCATGTAAATATGTATGCTATTAATTTAATAGCTTCTATGACTATGATATATAATGTAGGCTTTGCTGCATTTAACTTACTTCCTCTACCTCCACTTGATGGATGGGGAATAGTATCAACTTTTATACCATATAAATACAATGAATATGTTTATAAATATGAAAGTATGAGTAGTATAATATTTTTAGTTTTAATAGTTACAGGGTTAGTTGGTATATTTGTAGAACCAATAAGAGATATAATATTTAACATAGTATTTTTATTTGCATAATTTAAGAGGTAATAGATGAAGTATAATATACATTTACAGGTTTATGATGGACCACTAGATTTATTATATGATATGATATCTAAACAAAAGATAGATATAAAGGACATATCAATAATAGAAATAACAAAACAATATATAAATTATATAAAAATGCTAGAGAAAATGGACTTAGAGGTAACTAGTGAATTTATAACAATGGCATCTAAGTTGCTTCAAATAAAATCTAAGTATTTATTATATAAACAAAAAGAAGATGAAGAAAGTGTTGACCCTAGACTTGAATTAGTAGAACAATTAGAAGAATATAAAAAATTCAAGATAGCAACAGACTCTATAAAGGATAATATAACTTATATAGATGACTTATTCTTTAGAAAAAAAGAAGAAATAATAATAGATGAAAAAGTAGAATTAGAAGATATATCTATAGAGGCTATAAAAAATATACTTCCTTTAATACTTAAGGTAAAATCTGTTGAAGATGAAAAAGTAGAAGATAAAAGATTAGACAAAATAGTAAGAGGTAGAATAATACCTGTTGAAGAAAAAATATCTTTTATAAGAAGTATAATAGAAGTAGAAAAAGAAGTAAGGTTTACAAAGATAATAGAGTCTTGTGATAAAGATGAAGTTATAGCTACATTTTTATCTATATTAGAAATGATAAAAGGAAAAGAAGTAGTAGTTAAGCAAGACTTATTCTTTGATGACATAATAATAAAGAAAAGCTCGGAGTGATAAAATGAGACGTGAAGATATAAAAAATATTATAGAAGCTATAATGTTTGCTTACTCAGAACCTATAAGTATTAGTGAGCTAAATAATATAATAAATGAAGAGCTATCAAGTAAAGAGATAGAATTAATGTTAAACTCTTTAATACAAGAGTATAAAGAAAATAATAGAGGTATACAAATAATAAAGTTAGAAAATAAATACCAAATGACTACTAACAAAGAGTATGCAGGATTTATAAAAAAGGTATTAGAACCAAAGAAAAAGAAAACACTAAGTCAGGCAACTCTTGAAACACTAACTATAATAGCCTATAAACAACCTATAACAAAGGTTGAAGTAGAAAACATAAGAGGAGTAAAATGTGATAGAGTAATATCTGTTTTACTTGAAAATGAACTTATAAAAGAAGCTGGAAGGTTAGAAAAAATAGGGAAACCTATAATATATAAAACTACTGATGAGTTTTTAAAATTACTAAGCATAGAAAGCTTAGATGATTTACCACCATTAAATGAAGAAAAAGAAATCCAATAGGTATATACTATTGGATTTTTTACATTCAAGATAATTATATTAAGTATAAAACTATTGATAACTCATAAAGGTAAGATATTTCAATAGCTTTGAAAATGTAAAAAATAATATTTTAAGCAACGGACAAAGTCGTTGGCGATATGAGCGAAGCGAATTTTTTTAATTATATTAATTTTAATAAAAAATTTACTTATCTTTATACATATTTAAAAGAATTTCTTCACCTTTAGTAACTAATGATTTAGTCATAGCTCCTCCAACTAGCTCTCCAGCAAGAATATTCTTAGATATTCCTTCTAGTGTGTTTTGAGGAGCATTACTTTCAATTTTATCACTAACTGGATTATAGTTAAATCCTTGCTCATTAGCAATTTCCATTTTAAGCATATTTAAAGCTTTTTTTGCATTTTGATTAATTGGTTTATTCATAGAATACATCCTTTCATTTATTGTGCTTATAAAATAGGATATACGTAATTTTAAATATAATACAAGATATTATAATTTATAAAAAATATAAGAAGTAGCTGTTTATATTACACTATATAACTTTATATTTAAATTAATATCTGTATTTTTTTGTATATATATTCAATATTTAGAAATAATAAAACTATGAGATACAGTGTATTATTAATTATTTTTATAGTAGTAGTATTATTATTAATACTATTTATTTCAAAGTTAAATATATTAATTACATCTAAAGTGAAGAATGAAGATATAAAGGTAGACTTAAGGATAAAGTATTTTTTTAATATAATAAATATAAATATACCACTTTACCCAACTAATAAAAAATGTAGAAAAAATAAGAAGGGAGAAGTTAAGAGAAATAGAAGTATATACAATTCAAGTTTAAAAGAAATAAAAGTAGTATTTGGCTTACTAAAAAGAGTTAAGATAGAAGAAATATATATAAATATAAATTTTGGTAATGAAAATATACCTTTTACAAGTTTTATATATGTATTTATAAATTTTATTTATTCTAGCATAATAAACATTATAGACTCTAATAAGGTATATTTAAATGTAAAACCAGATTTTACTAAAAACTTTATAAATTGTGATTCAAAGATAGAAATAAAACCAACAATAAAAGATATAATAATAATATCAATTGCTGTATTTAAAATTTACATTAAAATTAATAAAGGTAAAAGGAATGGTGGTAATATTGAAATCGACAAACTCAATAAAAACTCTTATGGAGACAACATTTGAAACTATTAAAGGCTCAATAGATGCAAATACAATAATAGGAGACCCTATAAAAACAGATACAACAGTTGTTGTACCTATATCAAAAGTAACAATAGGATTTGGTATAGGTGGAGGAGACTATTGTAGGGGACCACATAAAGAAAATAGAATTTTAAAAGTAGAATGTGACAATGAAACAAACTTTGCAGGAGGAAGTGCAGGAGCTGTATCTATACAACCCGTAGCATTTGTAGTAGTTGAAAATGGTGAAACAAGACTTATGAGCTTAGATAACAATATAAATATGGTAGACAATATACTAGCAGTTACACCAAAGGTAATAGAAAAAATTCAAAAGTTATCTAAGAAAGATGATATAAATAAAAAACAATGCTAAGTGTAAGTAAATTAGGGCTATCTACAGTTTAAAATAAAAAAATTATAGATAGCTTTATTTTAACGAATACTTTGAAAGCAAATAATTTAATTGGTAAATATTAAAATTGTGTAGTATAATAAAATATATAGTTAAAATACTAACTAATGTAGAGGGTATTATATGGTGTATAGAGCAAAATTCGAGGTGAAGAGTTATGAACAACAGAAAGATTTCTACATTAATGATGGACAACATGAATGATTTTGCTAACCTAGTAAAATTAATAAGTGCAGAGAGGGTGCAACATGATAGTGTTTTAACAGAGAGGCAGTTTGTTACATTAAGCAGAATTAATATGCATAAAAAAATCGAGCTTAAAAATTTAAGTAAAGATTTATATGTATCAACTTCTAGTTTATGTATATTATTAAACAAATTAGTAGAACAAGGATATGTGTATAGAGAAGAAGATCCAAAAGATAGAAGAAATACTTTCTATTGTATAACTGAAAAAGGGCACATTGTAATTAAAGCTGAAGTAGACCATTTATTAGATGTAATAGGTCACAGAATAGAGAAGTTAGATGAAGATAAAAAAGAAAGGTTATACAACTGTATGGTTGAATCAAGTGCTATATTTAAGGAATTATTATAAAATAAAATAAAAAAACATACCAAATTATGTTATAATGAAAATAACCTAAGATTTTTATTTTCTTCTTACATTTATTATTAGGAAATAAAAGTATATTTGCTCGCTAAATTAGCGAGCATTTTTTTACATCTAAATGAGAATTTATGTTAAATATGTATATAACTTAGATAAATACATTAAATATTAAAGTTTAAAAATTTATCTTTTAATTTTAAAATTATCTTTATCAAATAAAAGTGCTGGTATATATATTATGTTAGTTGAAATTATAAATATAATAATATTTAATATATTAAAATCAGAAAAATTACGATTATAATTAAAATTAATAAAAATATTTAAGAAAAATAAAAATGAGAAATATATTATACAAGTAATTAAATTATCTTTAATAGCACTAGAGCTTATCTTAAATTTTCTCACTTCCACTAGATACACATTAGCATATACTAGTATCATTTTAGAAAATACAAATAAGAAATAAAGTATATTTGGGAACCTATAAGGAATACTTTTAAAAAATATTATCTCACCTATAGAACAAACCAAACTCCATGAGAAAAATACATTAAATAATTGATACTTTTTAAAATATAAAATAGCTATACAAATATAAGAACAAAACCGACTTGGGCTAATAGGTAGTGAATTTAATGTATCATAACCTCCCATAGATATTAGTGAAACTTGTTCAGACACTATTTCTAATATAATAAGTGCGCATATTACTTTTTCAACAATATAACTATACGGCAATAAATTTTTAGTGAGCTTAGGACAAATATATAGAAATACTGAAAAAAATAAAAGTATAATTAGATGTTCTTTAGAAAAAATGAAATCTCCATTCATAAATAACTCCCCTAAGATAAATTTAATAAAATCAAGTATACGGCATATCCAAAAATTTTATATATACTAAAGTATATTTTAAGGTAAGAAAAATAGAATCAAAAAAATTTGTATTAATTTGTAGCGGTGTAACAAAAAAAAATAAAAATAATAAATTAATAATATACTATTCAAGACATTAAAAAATAAACAATTTAAGGAAGTGAATATATTGAAAAAGGGTAGTGGAAAAATATGTGCAGATGCTGGGAGCAAGTATTGTCCGTGTCATCTTGCTTACTGTGGGGAGTGTATAAAATGCCCCCTTATAAGAGGTGAAAAATGTTTAAATTGTTCGTGGCAAGGAGTATGTATCTATAATGAACTTGAGCACAGCAAACATTCAAAGATTATGCAAAGAGAAGAATATATCTGCGATATAAAAGATATAAAAGAAATTAGAGACAATGTGTATCTTATAAAAATACAAGTCCCTAAAAATATCATAATAGATTTAAAAAGCCCAGGTGCTTATTTACTTATTAAGGGGATAGACAAGGATAGCGATATATTTAATGCACCTATATCTGTTATGGATGTGGATGATAAAAATAGCATATTAGAAATAGTTATAAAGCCAGTAGGAGTAAAGACTAAAAATATAATAAACTTTAAAAAAATAAGAATAAAAGGGCCATATTTTAATGGAATATTTGGGATTAAAGAAATAAAATCTACAGCTGGAAAAAATGTAGTTGTAATAGGCAATGGACTATCTTTAGTAAATTCTATAAATGTAGTTAAAAGACTTATAGAGAACAATAATAAGGTAGAAGTGTTTGTAAATAACCAAGCAGAAATACTAAATGAAGTAGTAGAGAAACTAGAAAAATTAGGAGTAAATGTATATATAACTGATATAAATGAAAATAGAGAATTTTTACTAGACTATATAAAAAGAAATGATATAAGCCTAGTATATTCAGCTGGAGGAAATAGATTTAATAAATACATTATGGATATTGTAGATGGATGCAGTAGAGACATAAGCTTTGCTATATCAAATAATAATCTAATATGCTGTGGTGAAGGGATATGTGGTGCCTGCACAATAAATGTAAATGGAGAAAAAGTTAAATCTTGTAAAATGCAAATAGATAGTAGAGATTTTTTAAATTCTAGCAATGTATAGGGGGAGATGTAATGCCTAAAGTAGTTGTTATTGGTGGCGGATGGGCAGGATGTGCTGCTGCTATATCTGCTAAAAAAGCAGGTGCTGATGTTATTTTATTAGAAAGAACAGATTTACTAATAGGTCTTGGTAATGTTGGTGGAATAATGAGAAATAATGGAAGATACACAGCAGCAGAAGAGTCAATAGCACTAGGTGCTAGAGAATTATTTGAAATCACTGATAAATATTGTACTCATAAAGATATAGATTTCCCAGGACATGATCACGCAACACTTTATAATGTAACTAAAGTAGAAAGACAAGTAAGAGAAAAACTAATAGAAATGGGAATAGATGTTAGACTTTTTAGCAGGGTTGTAGACACAGAGGTTGAAGAAGATTGTATAAAAGCTGTAATTTTAGAAGATGGAGAAAAAGTATACGGTGAAGCATTTGTTGAAACAACAGGTTCATCAGGTCCTATGGGTAACTGTACAAAGTATGGTAATGGATGTGCAATGTGTGTACTAAGATGTCCATCTTTTGGAGGAAGAGTGAGTATAAGTGAAACTTGTGGACTAGAAGATATGATGGGTAGAAGAAATAATGGTGACTTTGGTGCATTTAGTGGTTCTATGAAATTACTTAAAGAATCTTTAAGTGAAGATATACAAAATGAATTAAATGAAAAAGGATGTGCAGTAATAGCACTACCAGATGAACTTAAAAATGAAGAAAAGTTAGACATAAAGGTATGCCAACAATATGCTCTACCTGCATTTTCTGATAATATAGTTTTATTAGACACAGGTCACGCAAAGCTTATGAGTCCATTTTTTGCTATAGATAAATTAAGAAAAGTTAAAGGGTTTGAGAATGCTTGTATAGTTGACCCATATGCTGGTGGTAAGGGAAATTCTATTAGATATTTATCTGTTGCTAAAAGAGATAACTATATGAGAGCTAAAGGTATAAAAAACTTATTTGTAGGCGGAGAAAAATCTGGATTTTATGTAGGTCATACAGAGGCAATATGTACAGGAAGTTTGGCAGGGCATAATGCAGCTAGAAGCTGTGTTGGAATGTATTTACTTCAACTTCCAACTAATTTATTAATAGGTGACTTTATAGCTTATTCTAATAATGAAATGCATAAAGAAGGTGGAGATAAGTTAAGATTTACATTTGCAGGAAGTGTTTATTTTAATAGGATGAAAGAGTTGGGATTTTATACGATAGATAAGGATGTTGTTAGAGATAGGGTTAGAAAGGCTAGTTTGGAAGGAATATATGATAAGAGGGTTATAGGTTAGGCATTTTGCCTAACCTTTTTTTATACCCTGCGTATAAAAAAACGACGTGGGGGGGTTTTTAAGCTTTTAATTTTTTTATAGATTAGGGTCTTCCATGTTGTAGATAAATTAGTGCATGATGTGGAGAGATTTGAGATTTTATTGCTAGAAGATTGCAGTTCTTGGTTGGTGAAGATATTATGGTGTGGTGTTTGGTATTACACTTTGGATGAAATCATCGCTCCGATATACCAAGATCGTTTTAGTTGTCTTTTAAATCAGAACAGAGTATTTAGATAGACGAAACACATTTATGAACTATAAAGCTATAGGTGCTTAGAGGTGAATATTACTATATTTAAATAAAATATGCATTTTAAATAAAATTCAGCAATTAAATAGAAATAGGAAAGGACATATTTTTTACCAAATAATAAGTACACATTGACAGGGTAAACTAAGTTATATCTATTTTATCATTTACATAAATATACTTCAAAATAAGGTTCAAATTTAGAAAAATATGATGTATAATAAATAGCTATGAAACAGATGTTTTGATACGGAAATTAATAAAACTGTTTTAGCATAGATATCGTAGAAGCGGATTAGCAAAAGTGATTAACAATGATTTAAGAGGTGATATAACGTGGCGATAAGAGTGTTCGAAGCATTTGCAGGTATTGGAGCCCCTAGAAAAGCTTTAATCAATATGGGGATTGACTTTGAAGTAATATATACATCAGAAATAAATAATGATGCTATAGTGGCATATAAAAAATTGTACGGTGAAGATAAGAACTTAGGAGATATATCAAAAATTGATGAAAAAAAATTAGATGATTTTGATTTATTTGTTGCTGGATTTCCATGTCAGGACATTAGTCATAATGGAAGGCAAGAAGGTATGAAAGAAGGAACTAGAAGTGGATTAGTATGGGATGCAATGAGAATAATAAGTTATAAAAAACCAAGATATGTGGTATTTGAAAATGTCAAAAATCTACTAAATGTTAAGTTTAAAAAAGATTTAGATAAAATTATAGACGATTTAGAAGACTTAGGATATTTTGTGAAGTATGAATTATTAAATTCAAAGAATTTTGGAATATGCCAAAATAGAGAACGAGTTTTTATTGTAGCTAGTTTAGGTGGAAAATTCAAAATACCTAAAAAAATAACTAGAAAGATGAAGACATTGCATGAAATATTGATCGATGATGAAGTAGACAACATAAGACCAGAAATAAAAGAAAGAATAATGAATGAGTCAATAAATATGAATGTTAGAAATGCCATACCAGAAGAAGTAGAAGAGATGCGGAATAAAGTTGTGTGTTTAAATAGTAAAGATATATATAATAAGCAGCCGAGTCAGCAGTATAGGGTATATTCAAAAAACGGATTAATGACTACTTTGTCAGCGCAATTAAATGGAAGATATAATGTCATTTCAAAAAATGGATTTATAAGAAAAATAACACCTAAAGAATCATTGCTACTACAATGTTTTGATTTAGATGATTATGAAAAAATAAAAGATATGGACACAAAAATATACAAACTGAGCGGAAATAGTATACCAGTAAATATGTTAGAAGGTATATTTAGTGAACTAATTAAAGACTATGATACAAATAATTTAAACGAAAGAAAAGATTTAAAAAAGGAGAACCAAAATAAAATGATAAGTGTAGTAAGTATTTTCTCTGGAGGAGGAGGTATAGATTTAGGGTTTGAGAAGGCAGGATTTGATATTATATATGCAACGGATTTTTGGGATAAAGCATGTGATACATTAAAATATAATGCTGCAAAAAATGGACATACTCACAAAAAAGTAGAGTGTAAGGATATTAGAGAAGTTGATTTTAAGGCAATATTAAGAGAGAATAATCTTGATAGAGTGGATTGTTTTGTAGGAGGTCCACCATGTCCAGCATATTCTAAGAGTAGATTTTATCTTAAAGATAAAAAAAGAGCTTTAGAAGATGAAAGTTCATTTACCCTATATAACTATTTTAGAGGTTTAGAAGAACTAAATCCAAGAGTATTTTTCTTTGAAAATGTTAACGGGTTTGTATTTAAGCCACACCAGGCAGCGTTTGACTTATTAAAGTCTGAAGCTAATAGACTTGGATATGATATAACATATAAGGTTATAAATTCTGCAAATTATGGAGTACCACAGACAAGACAAAGATTTATTTGTGTAGGTATAAAAAGAGGTGAGGGAGAGCAATTTGTATTCCCTGATGAAACTCATTATGACCCTGAAAAGTACAGTCCATTAATACACGAAGGTATGAGACCATGGGTTACGTGTGGAGAAGCAATAGGTGATTTAGATTATGATTTACCTGAAGATAAAGATATGGAAGCAGGGTCAAAACATAAAGACTTACTTAAGTTAGTTCCTCCAGGAGATAACTATTTATACTTTACAGAAGAGAGAGGATATCCAGACCCTATATTTAAATGGAGATCTAGATACTGGTCGTTCCTACTTAAGTTATCCCCAGAAAGACCATCTTGGACCATACAAGCAAGCTTCTCTAATAATCAAGGTCCTTTTCACTGGAAAAATAGATTCTTAAGGATATCTGAGATAAAGAGAATACAGACTTTTGATGATGATTATGAATTAACAGGGGATATGAAAGACCAATGGAGGCAAATTGGGAATGCTGTCCCTGTCAAATTAGTGCAAGTAATAGCTGAAAAAATAAAACAAATGTATTTTTAATAATAAGGGCCTAAGTTAAAAGGTCCTTATTTTATTGTCTATTTGAAAAGTGTGAAAATTTGTATATAATTATATTTATAAAATAGTATAAAAAGGAGAATAGTCATGGAAGAAAAATATTATCAAGCTAAGCCAGATGGAACATATGAAAAAAACACAGAACCTTCAGGACCAAATCCATCAAGAATAAAAAAAATACTAGAAGATTCTTTAAAATCATATGGTTGGGAAGTTGAGTTTGATAACCTAAAATCAAATCCGTATCACGGTGTATTAAGGAATACTGGGTTAAATATAGATATGTATATATATTGTTGGAGAGTAAGCAATGGTGGCAGAGAAAATAGACCAATGGAAAAGAGGATTCAGATTGGTTCAAATGCAGATAGGAAACCGTTAGCAAGAAGCAATAATGAAGGCAATAGAACTTTATTACTTGGAATTTATGAACCTGATAAGAAAGATAATAGTGGTTATACTACACCTATAATTATAGCTTGGGAATCTGAAAAAAATAAAAATGCAGGGGCATCAAAATCTTGTTTTACAGATGTAAATCATATATCAACAGCAATGAGAGATGGTTTTGCACAATACTATAATTCTACTGGTGATTTAGTATGTGCTTTTAGACCTGAATTTATTCATTTTTACATAATGAACTTAAATAATCTACATAAAAAAGAATTTGCTTGTATAAAGGGAAATGCTTATATAGGTAATAATATAAGTGAAAGTATAGAAGATTCTTCATATAACACAATTATACAATATTCAAATAGTGAGGATCATGGGATCGATAAAAATACAATACTATATGGGCCTCCGGGAACAGGTAAAACTTATAACATAGCTAAGTATGTAGTTAGGATTATAGAAGGAAAAAATGAAGATGAAATAGATATGGAAGATTATAATAATGTAATAGATAGATTTAATAAATATAAAGCTGATGGACATGCTATTTTTACAACATTCCATCAGTCTTATAGTTATGAAGAATTTATTGAAGGCATAAAACCTGTTATAGAAAATAAAGAAGAAAATGAAAATGGTTCAGACATATCATATACAATAGAGAATGGTATATTTAAAGAGTTTTGCACTAAGGCAAGTAAAGATGAAAATAAAAATAATTATGTATTTATTATAGATGAAATAAATAGAGGGAATATGTCTAAGATATTTGGTGAACTTATTACCTTAATAGAAAATAAAAAGAGAATAGGCTCAGATGAATCAATGACTGTAAAGTTACCATATTCAAAATCAGAGTTTGGGGTTCCTAAAAATGTATATATATTAGGAACAATGAATACAGCAGACCGTTCTATTGCTTTATTAGATACAGCATTAAGAAGAAGATTTGAATTTATAGAAATGATGCCAGATGTAAATATATTAAACACACTTAACAATGGAAGTGACATAACAATAGATTGTAATGGAAAAATAATTAATGTATGTGAAATTATAAAAACTATAAATAAAAGAATAGAAGTACTTTATGATAGAGAACATACAATAGGACATGCTTATTTTATGGAATTAGTTGAAAATCCAACACTAGAAAATTTAGAGAGAATATTAAAGAAAAAAATAATACCTCTATTACAAGAATATTTTTACGATGATTATGAAAAAATAGGACTCATTTTAGCAGACAATCAAGTAAATGATAGTAGATTACATTTTATAAAAGAAGAAAGTATAGACTCTGAATTATTTGGAATAGATTTTGATTTAGATGATAGAAAAGTATTTAAAATAAATGATGAGGCTTTTAAGCAACCTAATTCATATATAAAAATATATTCAAAGATAAATGAAGAAGGAATATAGAATGAGCAAAAGTACGTATGTAATAAAGGAGTATGGTTTTTTTATAAAAGAATCACAAAATGTAGATGCGAAAATGTTACAACAAGAAGGCAATGTAGTTTTGCCAAATGATGTATTTGAATATTTAGAGTCATTTATATTAGATAATAAAAATGATTTTGATATAGAACATCATGATTTGATGCAAATTTATCATAAAAAAGGAATTGGAAAAATAATTAAGGCTAAGAACTATGTAGGTACTATACAAACACCTAAAGGAGTTACTATAGAGGTACTACCAAAAATATATATATCCAGTAATGAGAATTCATATGAAAAAACAAAAAAGATATTTCTTGAAATGTTAAAAAGTATGAAAGATATGCCTTTTAAAACTTTTAATATGGCCAACTTAGATACTGTAAATATGGAACTTTTAGATGTATTTATAGTTATGTTTTTAGATGAAATATCGGTTTTAATAAAAAAGGGACTTAAATCATTCTACATTAAAGAAGAAGGTAATTTAAACTATTTAAGAGGCAAATTATTAATAAATAAACATATATCAAAAAATATAATAAGTAAAGATAAATTCTACCTTGAATATGATGAGTATAGTAAAAATATACCTGAAAATAAAATTATAAAATCTACTCTATTGAAGTTGAAAAATATTACATCTAAACCTAGTATACAAAATAGAATACAAAAATATTCTTTTGCTTTTGATAAAGTAGATAAATCATTGAATCATGAAAAGGACTTTTCAAGATGTACTAACAATAGGTTAATGAGTGATTATAAGCTTGCATTAGAGTGGAGTAAAATATTTTTACAAGATAAAGGGTTTAGCAGTTATAGGGGGGGGAGTAAATCATACTCGTTATTATTTCCTATGGAAAAAGTGTTTGAGAGTTACGTAGCTAATAGTATTAAAAAAAGCAATTTATTTAATGGATTTGAAATTATTATTCAAGCTAGAAAAGACGAAACAATGTATTTATTTGAGACACCTAAAAGATTTAAGTTAAAGCCAGATATTATAATGAAAAGTTCAGATAAAACTATAATATTGGATACTAAGTGGAAAAATTTATATGATAATTCTAGTAAGAATTATGGTATATCCCAGAGTGATATGTATCAAATGTATGCGTATTCTAAAAAGTATGCTGCTAGTAAGATTATTCTAGTATATCCATATAATGATGAAGCTAAGAAAATATTAAATTACAATCAATATGAAGATTTAACATTTAAATCAAATGATGGAGTAAATATACAAATATATTTCTTTGACATAGAAAATACAAAAAATAGTTTATATGAACTGTATAATCTTATTGAAATTTAGAAAAATTAAAATTGCAGTTAAACTTTAGAGATAAATATCAAAGTAAAAACATATAGGGGGAAGGAATAAAATGGGTGATTTGAACTTTCCAAATGCAAGTGAGTTTTCACCGAATGTGATTGAACTGGATAAGCTTTTGGAGTTATGTAATAAACACAAAGGCAAAAATACAGAATTTTTACAGGATGTAAAGACTAAATATTTTTTAACAAAGGATCCTAAAAGTCAGGATCAATTGACAAAAAACTGTAGGTCTTCATTAGTAGCATACAATATATTAGCAAAAAATGAAATTAAGCTAACTGAGTTTGGAGAAGAATTATTACAAAGTAGTAAAGATTCACAAGAAATGTATGATTTATTTGCAAAACATATTTTGTTTAATTTAAATGGGTTAATATTAGTAGATACAGTCAAAGCAATGTTTTTAGCTAGTAAAACTGTGACAAATGAAAATATTATAGAAGAACTTAATATACAAGGCGCATCTATTAGTAAATCAAGTAAGAAAATTAATACTATGAAACTATGGTTGACTCAAGCTGGAGTTTTTGAAGTAAAGTCTTGGAGAGTAAATCAAGATAAATTAAATGAGTTAATAGGATTAACAGAATGCGAAATTTCTATTTTTAGTGATTTAACACAGGAGCAAATAAGCTTCCTTAAAGCATTAAATGATACAGGGGTAGAAACTAGTCAAATAGCTAGTGATATTAAAGAGTTGGCAAAAAATACTTATAATATTGATTTTAAAGAGAAAGTATTTTCTCAACAAGTTTTAAATCCATTGGAGAAAAAAGGTTTAATCAATGTTATAAGAACAACTCAAGGGAGAGGAGCTAAATCACCTAAAATAGAGCCAACTGAAATGTTCAAAAAAGAAATCACAATACCATATTTAGAACAATTAAAACTATTGACTAATAGAGAATTGATAAAATTTTTTCAATTATCGTTTACTGAAATACTAGAAAAAATAAATTCAGAGGATACATACATAAAAGGACTCGCTCTAGAAGCATTAGGATTTAAGATTATGAAGTTACTAGGATTAAAATTTGTAGAAACTAGACTTAAATCACAACAAACAGGTGGAGCTGAAGTAGATTTAATATTTGAAAATACAAAATTGGTATACTCAAGATGGCAAGTACAATGTAAGAATACTAAAGATATAAAGTTAGAAGATATAGCTAAAGAGGTTGGGATTTCTCTTTTATTAAAAACTAGTGTTATAGTTATGATAGGTACAGGAAAAATCGGCAACAAAGCGCGTGAGTATGCGAATACAATAATGAAAGAATCTAATTTATGTATTATAATGATTGATGGAAAAGATATAGAAAAGATAAGTGAAAATCCGTCAAAGGTTACTGAGATATTTAATAGAGAAGCAAAAAATGCAAAACATATAAAAATGTTAAATAATAAGTAAGTTACAAATAGGATAATAAATAAATTTTATATCAAGTAAGTAAAATAAAAGATAAGAGGCTGTCTTATAGGTAGTATAAAAATTTAAATACTACTTATGAGATAGCTTTTTTTTAAAAAAATAATATATAAATAAAGTTTACATGCTAATATTGAGTAAATAATACTAAATCACATTTTAAAAATGATATATCTTTATAATAGATAGATTTAAATTTCAAGTAATTTTCTAATAAAGAATCTAAGTAAGCTTCTGTTTCAGTAAAATAATCACCATCACTATTAATTATTATATAGCTATAATCATTTACATAGGTACTATTTATATCATAGCACTCGCTACATAATGCATGTATCTTAATATTTAAAGTGGGTATATAAATGTAATCGCGAGAGATGAAATAAGTTAAATTCTCATCATTGGAAATCACAGGATACTTTATTAGTTCATCGCCAAATAGGAAAATATTTATTTTATCTGATTTAACAAATATATTTCTATCAATTAATTCTTTTGCTATGAAAAAGTTTATTTCACAAATTTTAACTTCCAATATAATAATACTCCTTTCACAAATAACTATATATATTATTCTATTTTAAAATAGAATAATATATGAATAATTATGGTACATATAGATAAAAAATACGATGTATACACCTAAATATATGATATGATATTTTAGTATCCAAATTGAAAAATAGGAGTGTTTACATATGACAGAACGATATATAGAGAACGATATAGACTTAGTAAATAACTTATTAATATATCAAATATTGAAGTACCATAAAGAGAAAATGATAGTTATATATAATGATGAATTTGATTTATGTAGAGAAACTATTGTTAATAAATGTAAGGCATTAGATAAATACTTTGTGTCACAAAATCAATTTATGAAAGAAAATAAAGAATATGATATAAATATACTTATGAATAGCTATATATTAAATGATATAAATATGATAAAAAACAAACTAAAAGATAAGCATATTATAGAAATAAATTTAGATAAGAATATTGAAAATAAAAAAGAACTATCGATAGAAGAGTTAAAGTTTATTCATAGTAAAAAATGGAGAGATAGAATATTTTTAGAAAATGATGAAATTTTAGAGTGGATAAGAGATAGCATTGATATTGCAGAAAAAAGAATATATTTAGAATGTCCTTGGTTCAATGAAACAGCATTTGATGAAAAATTTATAGAACAAATAGAAGAAGCTGTAAATAGAGGTGTAGATGTAAGAATAAAATATGGAATCAATATGGAGAAAGATGAAAGAGCTCAAAAAACAAAAGAATTAATATATAAACTGAGAATGATAGGTAACTATAAAAATCTTAATTTTATAAAGTCAAATACTCATGCAAAAGTAGCATTTATAGATGATTTCTATCTTTCTACATCATTAAATTTTGGTAGTAATAATCTCAAATATGATAATAGTGCAGATGAAAAAGGAAATTTAAGTGTATGTACCAGTAATGTAGATATAATGAAAATAGAAAAGTCATTTACATAGCGGTTAATAGAGGAGGAGCATAATGATATATATAGTAAGTGATACCGAAGAAATAGAGAGGTTAAAAGATGATGTAAAGAAGGAGTATCTCAAAGCTCTAGAAGTATGGATATTTTGTGATAAAGGAATTCTAGATACTATAGAATCAAATTTAATTACAGATAAAAATATGAAGCAGCTAATAAAGGTATATGCCTACAACGATAATATTAAATTAAGTAGGTTCGAAAAAATAACCAATAAGGAAGATTTATATAAATGGGAAAAAGTATTAAAAGGAATCGATGAATTTAATTTTGAACAATATGAAGCTATTATTAGAGCGTTAGATGATAGTTTACTAATAAATGCAGGAGCGGGAACTGGTAAAACAAGAACAGCAGTAGGTGCAGTTTTAAATATACTTCTAAAAGAAAAAGCTAATCCTAATGAAGTTTTAATGATGACATTTACAAATAACTCTACTGATGATATGTATAGGAAAATATATACAGAATTAGAAAAAAGATATATGTTAACGTTTAATCCTAGATGTTTATATTTATTAGAAAATATAAAAGAACTCAGAATATGCACTATACATAATTTTTTCAAATCTACCATAGAGGATATAGGATTCATAGATGGATATTCAAATAATGTAAATTTCGGTATTTCAACTGATAAATTAAAACAGTATATAAATAGTCAAGTAGATTTAAGATTTCCAAATGGTGAATTTAATTATAGAGAATATGGATTATACGATACTGATATAAAGAATTTAATATTTGAGCTAGTTATGAATGAAAATGTAAATATATCCAGTATAGAAGATTATATGTTCTATAATGAAAATAGTGATAGCAATAACATCAGGAATATTCACAGATTAGTAGTTTCAGTATGTAACAAAATTAAAACAGAATTTATGGAAGAACTTATCTTAGAAGACAAGATATTATTAACAGATCTTAACTATAGATTAAATAGTATTCTTAAATATGATTTTAAATTTAATAAAAACTTAAAGCAATATAAGTACATATTTATTGATGAGTGTCAGGATACATCAGGATATCAATTTGAGGTAATAAAAAAAATTGCAGGAATATTAGGAAGTAAGGTATTTGCAGTAGGAGATCATATGCAAGCTATTTATAGATTTAGAAGTGGGAATAACAAATCTATGGATAACTTTAAAGAACTAACAAATACAAAGCCTATACAATTAATTAAAAACTATAGAACTGCTGATAGTATACTAAGCAGTATTAATAGAATATTTATAAATTTAGATGAAAATTATACTAAGCTAATACCTATGGAAAAACGCAATGATAATAGAATATCAAAGGTAATGCATAATAGAGAAAATGAAGATAAAATAGATAAGATAAAAAAAATAATTGAAGAAAATGAAGATAGAATAAAAGATACAAGAAAAGTTAATGAAGATAATGAAACTACTAGAATAGCTATATTAACTAGAACTAATAATGAAGCGCAAAATATCTATCAAGGGCTTATTGAAAGAGGAAAACACTGTACTCTATTAAAAGGTGGAGAATTATATAAGACTAAAGCATCTAAAGATTTATTAGCTTTAATAAGAGCGGTATTATATAAAGATAATTATATTGCAAAGGTCCAACTACTAAATACAGAGTATGTAGGTGAAAAAATAAACATACCATCTGGTAGATTTATTAATAACTATGACTATGAAGCAATAATAGACAGATATTGTGATCCAATAATTAGAAAATTTAATTTATGCTATAAATGCGATAGTTACAAATGTAATAAAAACTGCGAGGAACGTACAAAACAATTAAATAGGACAACTTTCAGTATACTTACAGACTTAATTAATGATATTAAACTAGACGAAGAAACACAAGATATAGAATATTATAAAGCGAATATACTTATCATATTAGAAGAATTGATAAAGGATGGAAATTTATCTACATTAGTAGATATAGAGCAATTTCTTAGCCTTCAAGTATCATCAAATGAAGACTCTAAAAGTGCAGAAGAAAGGGATGCAAAACAAGAAGTAATTATAAGTACATTTCATGCTACAAAAGGATTAGAATTTGATACGGTTATAGTGTTGACTGACTATGATTTTGGTAAACAAATGAAAAATATACTTATAAGAGAAGAAGAGGTAGAAGTAAAAGATTATAGTGGAGATTACAAAAGAATAAATTTAGCCAAAATAGGAATATCATATTTTGATAAACAGATTAATGAAGAAGTTCATACATCTTATTATGAAGAACTAAAAAATAAAGAAGAAGAAGATATAGTAAAAGACGAAATAAATCTTTTATATGTTGCATTGACAAGATCTATGGAAAAACTATATGTATTAATGCCTCTATATAGTAACGATTTTAATAAAAAAACACATGCAGAATTGCTAAAGCAAGGGAAGTTTTAGTATATAGACTGAGGGAAGAATAATATGAATAAATTACTGATATATAAAGATATAAACAATCTAGATTATAAGTTATTACAAGATGAGTATGATTTTATAATAACATCGTACAGTGAAACGTCAAAATTATTAAATGGGAAAATAAATAATATTTCTATAGGTGATTTGACAAAACACTTATTTACTATGTGGAATGATAAAGAAGAAGACTATGCTAACATAGTACAAATGAGAAATTTTCTAGAAAATGATTCTAGCTATTTCTCTAAAGAAATTTTAAATAGTTTTTCTAAATCGATCAAATCAACATACAAGTTAATAAAAATGGCAAAAGAATTACAAATAACACCAGAAGAGTATGGATTGATAAATTTAACATTAGAGCAAAAATTATTTCTAAAGCTAATGAAAAAGGTATACATACAGGATAGTTTTATAGACTTTGATTTAAAGTTATTTGAATATGATTATGATATAAGTAAATTTACTAGTAAAATGGATGAATACTTAAAAGAAACATTAGATATAGATCATTTTTATGAGAATTGTAAGGGAAGGATTTTAATACAAGGGTTTTACTATATAAGCCCAATACAAGAAATAATATTAACATATTTAAAAAAATCAGGATTAGAAATTATACCTATATTATGTTATGACGAACGTTATATAGAAATAAATAAAATAGTAGATGTTACTTTTAATTCATTACCAAAGTATGAATTGAAAGATAGTTCAGTTAATGAAATAGAAGAAGTATATGTTAGCGATGTATATGCATCAATATTAGATGGTAAGGATATAGATGTTTCTAATGTAATTGATAGCAACAGTATAGCATTTAGGCACTATGATGATTTAAATTTATATAATAAAGACTTATTAAAGGTATTAGATGAGTCTTCAAAAGATAAGCAACCAAATATAAAAGCTTTCGCTGTAAATAAAAAAGAAGTTGTAGATAGAATATCAATATTTAGAGGTGATTTAGAGGATCCTGAAAGAATTTCTATAAAATACTATCCATTAGGTATATTCTTAAAAGAAATTTATAATACATGGGATGATAAATTAGGTGTATGCTTAAGTATAGAATCTCTTAGTAAAATTTTCGAATGTAATTTTTTACAATATGATGGATATCAATCAATAGATTATTTGGAAGATTTAAATTTAATAAGCAGCCATTTTTTAAACTGTAGAAATATAAATGAATGGATAAATCAATTGAATGTATTAAAAAATAACATATCTAATTTGAGTTTTGAATCTCAGTATAAGACTCTTTTAAGTAGCTATGGTCCATTTACTATAAAAAGACGAAGATTAGAAATCGTAGAAGAATATATTAACAAGATAAAAGAAATAACAGATATAATATTCTTTGATAAGAAAGGAAATATTGATACAAAACTTATTATACATTTAAAAAACCTATACGATATAATCGAGAGAAATACTGATCTAGATAATAAAGATGAGGAAGATAATTTATTAGAATATAAATTGCTAGGTCAAATTAATGAACTATTAAATAAAAAAAGATATACAGAAGAACAAAAAAGAAAAACTGCTAAAAATAGATATCTGTTTGAAGCTTTAAGTTTATACATAAGTACGATAAAGAACAACAAACAAGGAACAAATGATAGAGTTGATATATATTCACTAGATGCAGTAGAAGCAGTAGAAAAAAATATTAATGAAATACATATATATGATTTTGATAGAGATATGTTCCCTACTGTAAGATTCTTGGAATCAAAATATATAAAGGATGATATTTTAGAGGAAATAAATAAAAAACGAGATGAAGGCACATTAAATCATAGGCTAATTAACAGGTATTTAAATATTATTAATAATAAAGATCTTGTAGGAAGATATGTATTTTGGTTAGCTCTAAAGACACCTAATATAAAGAAAAATATATATAGATTGCGTGAATTGGATAAAGATAATGTACATTTCTACCAGAAGGTATTAGAAAATAAGCTACAAATACGTTCTGAAAAAAATATAGATAATAATTTAAATACCTCAAAAAAAGATATTGCAAATTTGAATAATTACAAAATAAATAATGATACAAATAGAGTATTAGATGAAAAGAGTAAATATATGTATTTTTATTGTCCATTGAGAGCTTACTTATTAAGAATTAATAAAGACAGAGAAGTATATATTGAGAATTTCAGTATAGAACACTTTATTCCTAATATAGTAGCAAATATAAATTTAAAAACAAAATTGAATATAAATGGAAATAGAGAACTTATAAATAAAAACTTTAATCAATATAGTAAATTAACATTGTCTAGACTTTGCAATATAGCACAAAGTAATATCAACTATAATCTTAATGATGATGATATTTTTTGGCTGCCTAAAAGATTAAAACAATATGAAGATAATAAAGTAATGATTCGAGGAATTGAGTATCTATATACATACTTTGTTGAAAATAATGGTGATAAAAAAGTTAAAAATCAGCTTATACCTATACCCAATAATGGAAAGTCAACTTGCAGCTATTGTTCATTTAAATATATATGTGTAGAAAAAAATCTTCATAATAATAACTACCCTAATAAATATTGGACGCAGAAAAAAGAAAATAGAGAATTAACAATTGAGAAAGTAAAGTCAATGGATGATAAAATTAAATCTGTAAATATTATGAAAAATACTACTAATCCTTAGATAGGATTAGTAGTATTTTTATAGTAATAATTTTAAATATCTAATAAATTGTTTTCACTAAGATTTAATTTCACTTTATCATAAGTATTAATATTCATAAGAACACCATCTTCCCATAAACTGTAGCCTCTTTCTGAAATGCCATATAATTTAGCAGCATTTCTTCTAGTTAAGTTATTTTCTAATCTCAATTTAAATAACTTGCCCTTAAATGCAGGAGATTGAAGTAAGAATTTTAAATAGCCTTCACTACATAAGACATTAATATCTAACACAACCCCTAATTTATTTATAGAATCTAAAGTGGGATAAAATTTATCACGCTCATAAGAACCTATCATACTATGCTGCATACCAACTTTATTATCAAGTTCATACTGGGATAATCCCATGGATAATCTAAGTTTCTTTAACCTTTATCCAAAAGTGTCCTCAGATAAATCACTATAATTGTATAATTTATAAATAAACTTTGCATTTAGAAAGCTCACGCAGAGGCAATATGCACAGGAAGTCTAGCAGGGCATAATGCAGCTAGAAGCTGTGTTGGGATGTATTTACTTCAACTTCCAACTAATTTATTAATAGGTGACTTTATAGCTTATTCTAATAATGAAATGCATAAAGAAGGTGGAAA
>NZ_JADPFC010000002.1:109302-267689 GCF_015668195.1 Romboutsia sp. 1001713B170131_170501_G6 | reverse complement strand
TTTACTTCAACTTCCAACTAATTTATTAATAGGTGACTTTATAGCTTATTCTAATAATGAAATGCATAAAGAAGGTGGAAATAAGTTAAGATTTACATTTGCAGGAAGTGTTTATTTTAATAGGATGAAAGAGTTAGGTTTTTATACGATGGATAAAGATGTTATAAGGGATTATATTTACTGAAAATATACTTTATTGTTATATATTACCTGTAGCAATTGCTATAATTAAATAAAGGGGGGAAGTTATGGGATATATATATTAATTTAATAGTAGGTTTACTAGGGATAATTTTAGGATTTATTACTGTGAAATCAAATGAAAAGGGGAATGTTATATGATCTCAAACAAACTAAGATTAATATTAAGTGGGATAGCAATAATATTATTTTTTTATGTGTTTATATTAAATGGTAAAAATTCATTTAATTCTGTTAATATAGGATTGTTTATAATATTTATAGCATATTTTATTACTTCATTGGTTAGACAAATAAAGGATAAAAAATAAAAGAAAGTATTTATTTAATTGGGGGAAAGCCATATGTATGAGTATAAATTTATAAAAGTGTCATTAAAAAAAGGATGGAATGTTAAAACTGGTGATACTTTTGAGGAGTGTAAAAATATTATTCAAGAAGAAGCAAAAAATGGATGGAGATTAAAGCAAGTTATTGTTCCAGTAAATGAAAATACTGGCATAGCTCCATATGCAGCATCGTATTGTTATCAAATTATTTTTGAAAAAGAAATAAAATAATTATTTGAAACGATAAAAGTAAAGTGGATATTTTTTATGACTTAATTGATATAAATTTACAATCATGGTATATTAAGTATTGTAAATTTAGACAAGATTCAGAGGGGAAGTAAGGTATGTATTCATTAGAACTACATGGATTATTTATTTTTGGATTACCAATATGGATAATTGCAAGAATAATAATATTAATAAACAGAAGAAAAAAGGGTATTAAATTTAATATTGGAGATGAAATTTTAACTAATCTATTTGCAATATATTTATTTTTACTTATAGGAATAACTATTTTACCTATAAATATAGGCGAAACATTGCCATATTTACAAGAATTAAGCTTTATAGAAAGATGTAATATAAGTATAGTTCCATTTTTAGATTATTTTAAATATGGAGTTTATCTTAGAAATATAATGAGAAATGTAATTGGAAATTTAGTTTTATTAATGCCATTTATACTGTATATATGTGCAAAAAGTGAAAAATCAAGAGATTTAAAGTCTTCTACTAAGATAGCTTTTTTCATATCATTATCAATAGAGTTGACTCAGTTATTTATGAATATATTTGGACTTACGTATATAAGAGTTGTTCATGTTGAAGATTTAATATTAAATACATTAGGTGGAGTTATAGCGTGGGGCATATTTAAACTTATGTATAAAGGTAAAATAAAAAGCATGATAGACAATATACATCCACAGTTAATTGAAGAAAATCAAATTAATTAATTTTAATATACTAAAACTAAGAGAGCATTAGAAATATTGCTCTTTTTATATGTTAAAAAATATATATTTTTATAAATATTTAAAATTAGGCATAAAAAATTGGTAAAATTTATTACCAATATTATTTAATAGGAAATATAGTGAGGATTCATAGCAAAAAATTGCTCATAGTCTTTTCTAACGGACTTATCTAAATTATTTACCTTCATATTAACATATCTAACAGGTACTTTTTCATGACTTGCTATTTTATAATTACAACTAGTAAAATATTTCATAAAAACATCATCATCTAATAAAAACTCAGCTGCAAAAGTTTCAGCTTCTTTTTCAAGTTTTTCATAAAGAACAGGATCATATTTTTCAACTTCTAAAGTATTTATATCTGGATGAAGTAGAACATGTCCAAGTTCGTGAGCATAAACTCTTTTTCTATCTTCATCAGAAAGATTGGCATCTATAAATACAAATTTTATACCATCAATTTTAAAATAACACCCCTCAGGCAATTCAGATTCTAAGCTATCATCAAAAAAATAAGTAACAACTTTAAAATGATGAAGTAAATCTAATGCACTAGACCCTGGATAATTTTCTTTTAGAGTCTTCACTTTTTCTTTTATATATTTTAAATTCAAAATCAATCTCCCCTTCATAAAAATCGCTTTGCTCATTCGACAACACGTTGCTCAAAAATCACTTCGCTCATATCGCAAAGTAAAATTGCCAATAAAATTAAAAGTTATTACTATTTATTTTTCTCTTTATCTATAGCTAAAAGCATCCCCATTTTAATAGCTTGTAAAACTCCATCTATAGCTTCTTTAGAAGCTGGTTTACCACAAAACATTAACCCATCTTGTTTTAACATTTCTTCAGCATTTTCTAATATATTTTTAATATCTTTTTCACTTTTTTTAGTTATATCACATTCATCATAAGTTCTTTCATAAGTAAGACCTAGTAAGTAGTCAGTAGACACTTCTAGTGCATCGGCAAGTCTTGAAAGTACAGCAGACTTTGGCTCTCTTAATCCATTTTCATATCTAGATAAACTAGCTTCTGTTATATTTGCTCTTTTTGCTAATTCTTTTTGGTTTAAATTTAAATAACGTCTAGCTCTAGAAATTCTTTGTGCAATAGTCTCCAAATTATTCACTCTCCTTTGGTTAAAATTAACAAATACTACTCTATAAGTTAATAATATCACAGTGTTACAAAAAAGGAAATAAAAATGTACATATGGTAATAAAAATATACAAAAATTAAAAAACACTAAAAAAAATGATAATTTGTATAATAAAATTATCAAAAATTGATTGACACTTACAAAATATGGATGTACTATTTAGTTACAAAGGAGCAAGAAAATATTTATAATAAAAAATAAAATAGAGATAGGGGAGTAAAATAATGGGACTTAGAATACTTAAATCAAAAAGAGCATTACTTGGATTAACACAAGTTAAAGTAGCAAATATGATGGGGATGAATGCAAAATCTTATAATCAAAAAGAAAATGGAAAATTGGATTTTTCATTAGAAGAAATAATAAAAATAAGTAAGGTATTAAATCTTAATATTAAAGATGTAAATGATATATTTTTAAACTTAGATGTTGAGAATTAGTTATACAAAAATTTTTACTTATTATATTACCAAAAGGTAATAAATAGAGGAAAGTTATTAAAAAATGATAATAAAAATATACAAAATATGATATTAAGTATTATCACAACTTTTATATAGGGAAATAATTATATTGTTTGTGAAGATTTAATACATAAAAATAATAGGGGGCATAGTATGAGAGATTTAAAAGTATTTTCTAATAAAGAGTTTGGGGATATAAATGTGATAGTAGTAAATAACAAAGAATATATAGAAGCTATAGGACTTGCTAAGATACTAGGATATATAAATCCTAGAGATACAATAATAAGACATTGTAAAAAAGATGGGGTAATTTTTTCCGACGTGGGGGTAGTTACTGGTTTTAGAAATGATGGTAGTGAAGTAATACAATATGTAAGAAAGAAATTTATAGATGAAGGTAATGTGTATAGATTAATTTTAAGGTCAAAACTACCTAGTGCTAAAAAGTTTGAAAAGTGGATAATGGAAGAAGTAATACCTTCTATTAGAAAACATGGAGCTTATATGAATGAAGATGTTATAGAAAAGGCATTAGAAGATCCAGATTTTATAATACAAATGGTAAATAAATTAAAAGAAGAAAAAAATAAAAGAATGTTAATAGAGAAAAAAGCTAGAAAGCTTGAAGAAAATATAGAACTAAATAAACCACTTGTTAATTTTGCAAAAACTATAGCTACAAGTGAAGATGCAATAACAATAGGACAGTTTGCTAAAATACTAAACAACAATAACATAAAAATAGGAAGAAATAGACTATTTACTATGTTAAGAGATAATGGATATCTTATAAAAAATGGAAAAGAAAAGAATATGCCAAAACAAGTGTATATAGAAAGGGGGCTTTTTAAAGTATCTGAAAGTATTGTAAATACAAGTGAAGGTGAAATAATATCAACAACAACACTTATAACTGGAAAAGGTCAGAAATACTTTTTAGAAATGATTGATAAATAGATTATAAAAAAATAATAAAATTAACAAATAAATATAAAGGGGAGTAACTAATGAGAAAATTTTTAGAGGCTAATGTAATTTATGATACTAAAAAAATGAGTAAATATGAATGGCTAAAAGAAAGGGGAAAAGGCATTGGGGGAAGTGATGCAGCTAGTGTAGTGGGGCTTAATCCTTATAAAAGTTCTGTAAGTGTTTATTTAGAAAAGCTTAGATATATGAAAAATAATGTAAATAATATAGATGATAAAACTATAAATAGTATATTAAATAAAAATACACAACA
The DNA here is from genome assembly GCF_015668195.1 of Romboutsia sp. 1001713B170131_170501_G6. Classification (NCBI taxonomy): domain Bacteria; kingdom Bacillati; phylum Bacillota; class Clostridia; order Peptostreptococcales; family Peptostreptococcaceae; genus Romboutsia; species Romboutsia sp. 1001713B170131_170501_G6. The sequence goes on along the minus strand of NZ_JADPFC010000002.1, from coordinate 263,298 downwards.
TATTGAAGATACTATTTATACAAATTATAAAATGGAACTAGGTAATAAGTTAAAAGATTTTGTTGCTAGAGAATTTGCCCTAAAAACTAATAAAAAAGTTAGAAATATAAATGGGATACTTAAAAATGATAAATATCCATTTGCATTAGCAAATATTGATAGAGCTATTGTTGGAGAAAAAGCATTTTTAGAGTGTAAGGTAAGTGGAAGCTACTTAAAAAGAGAGTGGAAAGAAGGAGTGCCAATATATATTAAAGTTCAATGCCATCATTATATGGCAGTAAGTGGAGCTACTCATTGTTATGTAGCAGCACTTATAGGTAATGAGGATTTAGTTATTCATAAAATAGATAGAGATGAAGAAATTATAGAAGAAATTATGAAGTTAGAGAAAATGTTTTGGGAAAAGTGTGTACTAGGAGAAAATATTCCTGTACCAGATGGAAGTGATGATTATTCAAAAATACTTAAAAATATTTATAAAGAAAGTAAGGAAGAAGAGATAATACTATTTGAAAAGGAAAACTACCTAAATAGATATGATGATGTAGTAGGGCTAATAAAGGAGCTTGATACTGAGAAAAAGGCTATAGAACAATATATACAAAGTCAAATGAAGGAATATGAAATAGCTTATATTGGAGATAGAAAGATTAGTTGGAAAAGTCAAAGTAAAAATATATTAGATTCTAAAAGATTAAAAAAAGAACACCCAGAACTAGCAGAAAAATACATGAAAACTACTACATCAAGGGTGTTTAGAATTTAAGAAAAGCATTGAGAGTGATATTAATGAAAGTATGGAATTAGTTAACTAAGTTTTTATAGTAGAAATAATGATTTTATAAAATAGTAAATTTAAATAGGGGGATAGATATGGCAGTTTATAGGCATATACACATAGATTATTGGCAAGATGGTTTTGTACTTGATTTAACACCAGAAGAGAAATATTTTTATATTTACCTTATGACAAATAGCAAGACTAGTCAATGTGGAATATATGAATTACCTAAAAGGATTATAGAAACAGAAACAGGATACAATAGAGAAACAGTAGAAAAGCTTCTTAAAAGATTTGAGGAATATGGAAAAATTATTTATAGTGAGGAAAGTAAAGAAATTTTTATTAAAAATTGGCTTAAGCACAATAAGGTGGTAAGTCCAAAGGTTAAAAAATGTGTTGAAAAGGAACTTTTAGATATTAAAAACATTGACCTTATAAATTTATTTTTAAAAGAATGTGATAGGTATGGATATTCTATAGACAGGGGAAATATAAATACCACTATGGATAGTGTATCTATACCCATAGCTAAAGTAGAAAACAACTTTGAGTATGGGTATGGGGAAAAAGAAAAACAAAAAGAAAAACAAAAAGAAAAAGAAAAAGAAAAATACGAAGCTGGTGAGAAAAATAGGGGTGGTAGTTATGGAAAGTATAAAAATGAGTCTAGAAAATTTAAATATGCCACAGAACATGAAAAAGAGGATGGAGTACTTTATCAAAAGCCAAGTGAAGAACAACTTAGAAAGTTTAGAGAAGAACTCAAAAGAATATAGATGTTATAAGTGTAGAGATATGACTTTTATTATAGATGATGATATAGCAGTTCCTTGTAGTTGTAAAAAGGTTAGAGAAGCTGAAGATATTTTAAAAAAGAGTGGAATTAGTAAAGAGTTTAGAAATAAGAGATTTGATAACTTTGACTACTCAGTAGATATTATGCTAATGGATACTTATAAAAAGGCTAATGACTATGTTAAGTTTTTTGATGAAATTGAAGAAGGTAGGGGAAACTCTATTATGTTTTTAGGACAGGTGGGCTCTGGCAAGACCCACCTAAGTCTTGCTATTGCTAATTATTTTATGGATAGTGGTGTAGGTGTAGTGTATATGGGTTATAGGGATGTTATAACGAAACTTAAGCAAAATATTATGGATGAGGTTTATTATAATAGGGTTATGAATAGGTATAAAAATGCTAGAGTGCTTTTAATTGATGATTTGTTTAAGGGTAGGATAAGTGATAGTGATGTTAATATTATTTTTGAGATTGTAAATCATAGATATTTTAATAATTTGCCTGTTATTGTAAGCTGTGAAAAGAGAGTTAGTGAGCTTATGGACATTGATGAGGCTATTTGTAGTAGGCTTATTGAGATGTGTGGTGATTATATTTGTGAGATTAGAGGAAAGAAGCTTAATTATAGGATGAGGGGATAGATATTATAAAAATTAAAAATATACTTATTCATAGTAAAATTTATTTTTTATACAAAAATTTAAGGATGTAAAATAGAGAAATTAAGTTTATATAATATAAAAATTGAGATATATTACCATATTATGTAAAATAATAGTAATAATAAATTATTGTAATATTTATTATTACCAAATTATAAAATAAAGGGGAGTTATATGAAAAAACTTATTATATGTTTTTGTTGTATATTATCAATATTTTCATTAGTTGGATGTAATAAAGGAAAAGTATCTAATGATATTAAAATTGAAGTTAGTGAATCTACTAAATTTTCTAAAGAGGAAATAGATAATGCAATTAAATGTGTTAAAGATAATTTTGGTTTTGAAGGATGTACTTTAACAAAGATATGGTATGATGAAGAGAAATCTAATCACTTAGTTGATGCTTATTTAGAATATGGACGTGGTTTGGAAAATGGAGCTAAGGCAGAAAATGTTATTGTTTTACTATCAAATTTTGATGTTGATAGATTTAGTAATAATCCTGTTTTAGAACCAAATACAACATATACAGACTATCAATGGGTATTGATAAGGGATAATGAAACAAGCAATTGGAAAATTGATGATGCGGGTTATTAGAAATTGAATTTTTTATAAATAGTAAAAATAAGGTTGTCTTGTTGGACAACCTTATTTTGTGAAAAAAATCAACCATTTAATCTTATAGAGCAAACAATAAAAATGAGTAAAATAAATTTTATAAAGCCAAGTTGTACTTATTAGTTATAGTTTCAACAATTTCTTTGAAATCTACATAGTACACATTTATATATTTTAGATTTTAATTAGATATAGTTTTTACTATGATAGTACTAAAACTTTAAAAATTTTAAATTTACTTTTAGCTATTTGTAAGACTATACTTTAAATATATTTATATTAAAATTATTAAATTATAAATATATTTAAGGGGGATTAAATGAAAAAGAAATTAATAGTATTGTTTTTATCACTATCACTATTAATATGTATAGGTTGTAGTAATAGTGAGATAAATATTAGTGACAATAATATTGAAGTTAAGGGGTTAACTTTAAAGATTTCTTTAATTACAGTTGCATATGATGTATACAGAACTAACATTGGAAACTCTACTACATTTAACAAAGAATTTTATAGTAGTACAGGTAATTATGGATTAGAGTATTATAAGTGGTTGAAAGATACTTACTCAAGTATGGACTCTAGTATGAAAAGAAAACTTATAAATATATTTAAAAATCATGGCAATTGGTCATATGTTTCAGAGACTATTTCACTAGATGACAATGCTAGTGTTGAAGAAATAGTAGAAAGACTTAATAGTCAATCTAATCTTGAACTAAGTGAAATGCAAAAAGATAATATAGATATATTTTTTAAATATTTTTATAAAGAACACCTAAAGGAACTAATAAAAGAAAACAATTATATGATTGAAAAAAATACTAAAGAGGTAAATTCATTTTTAGAAAATAAAAATATAGATATTTTTAAATTTATGGAAGAAAGTAGTGGAATAAAATTTAAAAAAGATTATAAGGCTGTATTTTATTATGATTTACCACCAATTGGAGCTATGGGATTTGAGGAAGGTAATTTAAAAATATCAACTATTCTACCAAATACAACTAAAAAAGATCTGTTAAGTACACCATTTCATGAGTATTCACATGAATTATTTAAAAGCTTTACAAAGGGAATTGATTTTAAAAAAATGGCAAATAAATTAATAAAAGATAAAGACTTATATGATACTTATGAAAATATAGGTAAAGATGCTTATGATTGGGTAGGATGGTGTGATGAAAATTTAGTTGAAGGTTTTGCAAAGTATTTAGAATATAAGTACTATAATAATAAAAGTGAAAAATCACTTTATGCCTATGATTTAAAATTTTGTAATTACTTAATAGAAAATAATTTTAATCAAGATAATAAAAGTTTAGAAGAGATAAGTATGGAGTTTTATGAAAAAGTATTAGATGGTAAATTATAAATATTTTAGAGTATATTTAGGTATTAAAAAAGACAGGTTTCCGTTACCTGTCTTCTTTAGTTGGTAAATTATATTAAGTATAAAAAGAATAATAATGGATTAATTTTAGTAGGATATTTAAAGTATGTCCTAAAATGGAATTAATATACAAAAAATCGTAAATAAATAATTAAAAAAATATATTAAGTGATTTAGACTTGATTATGAATCATAAAAAGTATGGATATATCTTATAACAGTAGTAAATGTTTTCATTTGCGATTCAGGTAAATATAAAATATGGTATAATATTACAGTTAAATATAAATATTTTTTATAAATTATAAAATAAGAGTTTATAGTAAGTAAAGATGATTGGGAAAATATTAAATCTGATATTTGGCATAATGAATATTATCAGGTTGCTAATAGACTTGCTTTTTTAATAAAGCTTAAAGAAAAAGGTAAAAAAATAAAATTAATATTTTTAAATATGTGGGTGATTAAAACTATATTAAATTTTGATGTAAATAAACTATAAAACATGGGGGATAAAATGAATATAGTAAACTTATTAGGAATAACGTACAAAGAAGATATAATAAGCAACTTAATAGTTGGATTAATAAATGAATCTAAAGTATTTAGAAACTCATTTATTAAAAATATTTTAAATATAGAAAATCCATCAGATTTTAACGTTAAGGCTTATACAAGAATAGCAACATCAGCTGGTATTCCAGATATAATTGTAACATTAGAAAATGAAAAAGATTCAAGATTATTAATAATAGAAAACAAGTTAAAGGCAGATGAAGGGTTTAATCAAACTTTAAGGTATTCAGATGAAAAATGTATAAAAGATTTAGTAGATAATAAGTTATTGGAATTAAAAAATAAAGATATAACAACAGAGTTTATATTTTTAACTTTAATTCCTGAGCAAATACCTACTGGGGATAAATTTAAAAACATAACATATAAAGATTTAATTGAAAATGTAGACGTAGATATTGAAGATGATGTATTAAAAAGAATATATTTTGATTTTGTATCAATACTAAAAGATTTCTATAAAGATCTAGATATTAATGAAGATGAAAAGCTTATAGATAGTTGTTTTAATGAAGAAGATAAAACTAGGGCATTTATAAAGTTTAAAAATATAGTAAAAAACATAAAAGGCAAAAGTGGACTAAGTGTTAGAGAAATTGGAAAAGCAGGTGGAAATGGAAGATTAAATTATTATGCAAAAATATCTAAAGATAGTTGGATAGGAAATGAAAAAGCACGATTTATAGATGACACTTATAAAATAACAAAAGATTGTTATGATATACATCTAGAAGCATCCTTTGATATTTTTAATAAAAAGATGACATTACCTCTACATTATGAACCTAGACCATATATACCTAGAAAAAGATTAATAGAAAAAACAAATGAAGATGATTATCAAAAATATATAACTAAAAGAGATTGTGTAAAAGGTTTAGTACATAATGAAATTCATGATCTTGGAGATAGTAATATAAAACCTTACAATGGGTCTAACACGATAGCATCTATTAATATACCAATAGATGAAAATATTACAATTAAAGAGTTTATAGAGTCAATTGAAAAGTATATGATTATAGTAGAAAACATAGTAGATAAGTGTTTAAAGTAGGCTATGAGTAAATAGAAGTTGATTTTATGATAACTTAATATAAACAACAAATGAGCTGTATTTTACAGCTCATTTATTTCATTCCTATTATATTTTTAGATAATTCATTAATACTATCAGATAGAACCTGAAGCTTTCCTTCAATCCTTACAAGCAAATACATACTAAGGGCTATAGGAAAGCCAACAGAAGCTATAAGATTTTGTAATTCAGAATTCATAAAAACACATCCTTTCAATAAATTAAAAGCTATGCTAAAAATAGCATAGCCTTATTAACTATAAAACCAAGTCGTACTCAGTCGTATTAGTCTCAATAACCTTAGCTTCTACTAAAGATGCAAAGTTTTCTCCACCTGGTTTAAATATATTTTTAGAAAGTATAGTAGTCATAGCTGTTTTTATCTCTGATTCAGTTAAATTTTCTCTAGGGTCATCTACTGATATAGAAACTTTTTTTCCTGATGTTGTCATAAAGCTCATTAATAATTTCTTTGTAATTTCCATAATACACCTCCATATAATTTAATAACCTATTCTGATAATGTAGTATTATCTATTACAGCTACTTCTAGTAACGTATTACTTTGAAGTGATGCTATAACAGATCCAACAGCATATACATCATCATCTGTTGCTTCTGGGTCAACATTAAAGTAAGTCCTACTTTTTACCTTTGTCTTTCCAGTTACATCATCCATACCACAGTCAAATCTTAACTTTAATCCTGATGGATTTTTAGTTGCAGTTACTGCCATAATCATTCCTCCTTTATTTTTTACTTCTTGATAATAAGTATAGGTATTTGTGGTTTTAATAGAAATTAAAGTTTTTTATAAAAAAATTTAAATATCCTATGTATGAAAAAACGACGTAGGGTATTATATTTTATAATTAAAAATAGAAGGAAGTATATTAAAAATATTGAAGTTAAAGGTGGAGGTGCTATTTATGCTAGATTATTTAACTAAAGATGATTTACCAGAGTCTATTAAGGATTTAGCTGACGTTATTGGAATAGATTCTTTTAAAAAGCTTGTTAAGTTTGCTGGAGGAAGTAGCGTATATATTCCTAATGAAAGTAGTATTACTAAGCCTGTTAGGAATAAGATTATAAAAAAAGATTTTAATGGTAATTATAAGGAATTATCTAGAAAATTTGGCATAAGTGAAGTTCAAGTTAGAAATATTATAAATGACAAAATTGATAGAATTTAAAAAATTTAAGTTACAAAATTTTTAAAAAATTAAACTATATATTATAATAAAATAATAAAATATGTTTATATACTTAGTGATAAGAAAAAGACTAATTATATAAATATAGTATTTTAATATTAGAAAAATGACTAAACTTAACTAATTAAGGGTATTGTTAATATAAAACTATTAAAAAATAAAATATTAATCCAAAAGAAAAAGTATAGAGATATATCTATACTTTTTTGTTATGTAAATTTTTACTTACTAAAAGAAAAATTATAAAAAACTTATATTTTTTATTTGAAATATATTAAAAATAAAATATTTAAGTATAAAATGATTTTAAAAATAATTTAAAAAAACCTTAAAAATACATTAAAAAAACATAAAGTTACAAAAGTGTTATTGAATATATGTCGATAAAGTAATAAAATAGTTAAGTATTACGATTAAATTAGAGGAGAGAAATATGAAAAAAATAACTTATTTCATTGTGCCGATATTAATAGGAGGAATATTCTTGTTTGGGCTAGACAAATTCCTAGACCATGAGATAAAAGACCTATTAAATAAAAAAGACTTAATTCCTGTAATGAATTATCCTCTAAGCGTGGAAAAGGATAAGGGAATTATATTAAATAATCATCTTTTAAAACAAAATGACATTATGATGATAGGTTCATCAGAACTAGGACATGCTACAAAGCAGCATCCTACTTACTATTTCAATACAAATAGAAGTAAAAATAAAGTATTTATAATAGGAAAGGCATATACTCAAAATTTACAAGATGCAACTATAATTGGGAGTACAGACCCTAATATAAAAGATAAAAAAGTTGTATTACTACTTTCTATGCAATGGTTTATGGATAAAGGCGGTGTTACAGCTCACCACTACCAAGGTAGATTTTCGCCTGTTCAATTTTATGCCTTTTTACAAAATCCTGAAATATCAAAGAAAAATAAAGAGGAGTTTGCAAAAAGAGCAAGTGAGCTATTAGCTGGATCTGGAGAGTTTAAGCCAGAAGCTGTATATGCAAATTTATATAATGATAATTCATTCACTTCAAAAGTAGAAAAAACTTTATTATACCCTTACTTTAAAGCAAGACAATTTGAAGTAGTGTTAAAAGACAAGGGAATGTTATTTAAAAAGTTATTAAGAGCTCCTATGAAAAAAAGAAGTTAAAAAAGGAGAGCCTATTAACTGGGAAAATGAAACAAAACAAGCAATTGAAGATGCTAAAAAAAGAGTTGGAAACAATGATTTAGTAATAGACAAGGTATATTATGAGAAAAACTTTGGTAAAAACCTAGATAAAATGAAAGGTAAATACGATTATGTTAATCTATTAGAATCAAGAGAATTTGATGATTATGAATTAACATTATCAGTATGTAAAGATTTAGGAATAAAGCCAGTAGTTGTTATGCTTCCATCTATGGACAAGTTCTATAACTTAACAGGAATATCAAAAGAAGAAAGACATGCTTTTTATGATAAAGCAGAAAACATGGCAAAACAAAAAGGTTTTGATGTTATAGATTTAAGAGACAAAGAAACTGAAAAATATTACTTAAGAGATGTTATGCACCTTGGTACGAAAGGATGGGTAGATGTTTGTGAAAAATTATTTAAAAAATTTAATCAACAATAAATACTTAATGATAAGTATTACATTAACAATAGTTATAATAGCAGCTATATTAGTGATGACATTTACATCATTTAAAGAATTACCATTTATATATAATGAATTTTAATAAGGAGGATTACTAATGAAAATCATTGAAGGTATAAAAAAATACGCAAATACAGACAGGATAGCATTAAAATGTAATGATGAAAGTCTTTCTTATAAAGATTTAGATAAGTACTCAGAAGCAATAGCTTTATATTTAAAAGATATACATGAAGATAACACACCAATAGTTATATATGGAAACAAGGAAAATATGATAATGGCATGTATGATAGGTGCCTTAAAATCAGGAAGAGCATATGTACCACTTGATATAAGTTTCCCACTAGATAGAGTATATGATGTAACTGGTGAAATTAAGCCAAAAGTTGTATTTAACTTTAGTGAAGTAAACTTAGAAGGCTTAAATGTAGTTAATGAAAATGAATTAAAAGAAATAATAAAAAAATATGAAAATAAAGAAATAGATAAATCTAACTGGGTAAAGGAAGATGAAAATGCATATATCTTATTTACATCAGGAAGTACAGGAAAGCCAAAGGGAGTTCAAATAAGTTCAAACAACTTAGATAGCTTTGTTGATTGGATTAGCCCATATTTAAATATAGATGGAAGTGAAAAAGTAATAATGAATCAAGCAGCATATTCATTTGACTTATCAGTTACATCTATATATCCAGGATTAGTTCATGGTGCTACTTTATTCTCTTTAACAAAGAAAGTATTAGCAGACTACAAGGAACTATTTAGACAATTTGGTGAATCTGATATGGCAGTGTGGGTTTCAACACCATCATTTGCAGGAGTTTGTGTAACAGAAAAGAGCTTTAACAGTGAAATGTTACCAAAGCTTGAATCTATGATATTTATAGGTGAAGCACTTCCAAAGAGTTTAACAAAAGAGCTTTTAGAAAGATTTGAAAATACTAGAGTTATAAATGGATACGGGCCAACTGAAGCTACTGTTGGAGTAAGTGTAAATGATATGACTATGGAATTAGTAGAAGATGAAAAAAGTTTACCAGTAGGATTCCCTATGGAAAACTGTAAGATAAAAATTATAGATGAAGATGGGAATGAATTAAGTGAAGGCGAAAAAGGTGAAATAGTAATAATAGGGCCTTCAGTTTCAAAAGGATACTTCAACAATGAAGAAAAAACTAATGAAGTATTTTACTTTGATGAAATAGATGGAGTAAAACACAGAGCTTATAAAACAGGAGATATAGGGTATCTTCTAGATGGAAGAATATACTACTACGGTAGAAAAGATTTCCAAATAAAATTAAACGGATTTAGAATAGAAATAGAAGATATAGAAAACAACTTAAGAAAAGTTGATAACATTAAAAATGCAATAGTTATACCAGTTTATAAGGATGAAAAAATAGCATACTTAACAGGTATAGTACAGCTAAAAGAAAAGAACTCCCTAAGTAATCTTAAAAACGGAATGATAATCAAAAAAGAATTAGGAAAATATATACCATCATATATGATTCCTAGAAATATAAAGGTTATAGATGAATTCCCGACAAACATAAACGGAAAAATAGATAGAAAGAAACTTATGGAGGAAATTTAATGACTTTTTCACAATATGGAGATTATTTTTATCTTTATATATTATTATTAACGTCAATACCAGCTATAATACTAGGACTTTGTGAAAAAAAGATAAAGTACTATGGAATGATAGCAACTGCATTTATGATACTTTTAATAGTTGGAGTAAATGTACACCTAAAGTTCTTAATAGCATTTATGGTAATTGAAGTTATAGTAGTTAAAGGATATGAATATGTAAGAAAGAAAACGGACAGTAAGCTTGTATATAGATTATTTTTATTAGCATCAATGTCTCCAATAATAATTAATAAATTATCACCATATACATCAATGGGGACTATTGGTTTTATAGGAATATCTTATTTAAACTTTAGAACAATACAAATGGTTATAGAAATTTATGATGGGGCAATAAAAGAAGTAAAGCTACTAGATATGATTTACTTTGTACTATTTTTCCCAACATTAAGTTCAGGACCAATAGATAGATCAAGAAGATTTGAAAGCGAATTAGAAAAAAATATATCAAGAAGCGAATATATAAATGAATATTTAGCTCCAGGTATTAAAAAAATATTTATGGGGATTGGATATAAGTTTGTAATAGCATTTTTAGTAAATACTTATTGGATGTCAAAAATACCTGGTGATATAACTTTTAAAAATGCACTAAGCTATATGTATGCTTATAGTTTATACTTATTCTTTGACTTTGGAGGATACAGTTTATTTGCTGTAGGGACAAGTTATATATTTGGTATAAAAGCACCAGATAACTTTAACAAACCATTTATAAGTAAAGACATGAAAGAATTCTGGACAAGATGGCATATAAGTCTTTCTAGATGGTTTGGAGATTATATATTCTCAAGATATTTAATATCTTCTATGAGAAAGAAAAGATTTAAAAATAGAGCTACAGCAGGTCGTGTTGCTCAAATGATAACAATGTTAGTTATGGGATTTTGGCATGGTTTAACATGGTTTTATATAGTATATGGTATATATCAAGGTCTAGCATTAGTTCTTACAGATATATATCAGAAAAAATCCAAATTCTACAAAAAGCATAAAAAAGAGAAGTGGTTTGAATATGTGCAAATATTTGTAACATTCCATATAGCATGTTTTGGACTACTAATATTCTCAGGATATTTTGCTTAATTTAAGGAGGACATAAAATGCAAGAAACAGTTATAGAAATATTTGAAGATGTTTTAGGTAGTGATGAAATAAGAGATGATTTAGATTTTGATTTATTTGAAGCAGAGCTTTTAGACTCATTAGCTATAATACAAGTATTACTTGAAATAGAATCTAGATTAGGAATAGTACTTCAACCAACAGATTTAGAAAGAAGTGACATGGCTACAGTTAATAACTTAGTTAAATTCTTAGAAAATAGAAAATAATATTTTAATAAATAAGGCTGTAAAATACTTAAGTTTAAGTATTTTACAGCCTTTTTAATTTATATTAAAAATTAAAAAAACTAATATATAAACTATAAAAATATTTGTTATGAAAACGTATTGACAAAAATCTTCAAATATTTTATTCTTTAATTACGGACAACTTAATGACATGTCAAAAATAAAACTTTAAATATTTTATGTAAAGTTTTTATTTTTGAAAATAGGCAAACGTATTCTTAAATAGGGGAACTTTGTCTTAGTTAAATACTTATATTTTTTAGGGAGGAAATATGGAAAATAACAAAAGTCTTATGAAAGTTATGATTGCAACTTTATTAATAGTTGTAGGGTGCGAATTTATTGGAGAGTATACAGTTAAGCTAGGTTCTGTAGCCTTAGTATTATTCCCAATGTTATACGCAGTAATTATAGGAATTATAATCACACCAGATTTATTAGGGAAGAAAATAAAAGTATTAAAAGAAATGGTTGGGGAAAAAGAAATAAATATAGCTGGGGATGTTGTTGGTATCGCACTTGTTTTACTTGGAATAAAGTATGGTTCAACAGTTGGTCCTAATCTTGCAAAAATAATACAAGCAGGTCCAGCATTTTTAGCTCAAGAATTTGGGCATATACTAGCACCTATAGTAGCACTTCCTTTAGCGTTACTATTTGGGTTTAAAAGAGAAGCTGTGGGGGCTTGTTCTAGTATAAGTCGTGAGACTTCTTTAGGAGTTATATCTGAAAAATACGGAATAAATTCACCAGAAGGTAGTGGTGTTTTAGGTACATATTTAATGGGAACAGTAATAGGAACTATATACTTCTCTATACTAGGTTCTGTTTCAATATATACAGGTCTTCATCCATATGCACTTGGCATGGCAACAGGAGTTGGTAGTGGTAGTATGATGACTGCAGCTTCAGCAGCACTTACAAAAGTACCAGAAATAGCAGCTGATCCTGCTATGGTTGATACTATACTTTCATATGGGGCTACAAGTAATATGATGTCTAGTTTAACTGGACTAATATTCTTAGTATTTATAACTTTACCATTTACAAATAAGTTATATAAAGTTTTAGAGCCTAAGTTAGGTAGAAAGTCTAAAGAAACATCAAAAAATAGTGTAGCTTAGTAAAGAGAGGGATAAAAAATGTTTGCTAATATAAATGTTAAAAGAAGTTTACATCAACTTATAGTAATGCTAATGGTTGGGGCTATGATTTTAATAGGACAGTATATAAGTAAGGGAGTATCAATAACTACAGCTCTTCCTGGAATGCTAATAATGATAGCAGCAGCTATGGCAGCAATGATATTAAAAGATTTATTTCCAAAATCAATATTTCCTGCATTTGGATTTGCAACAATAATAGGGTTAATACTTAGTATACCAGGAAACCCAGTATCAGATGTATTTAATGAGCAAGTTGCAAATATAAACTTTATGGCTATAACTACACCTTTACTAGCATTTGCTGGGATATCTGTAGGTAATAAAATAGAAGAATTAAAGAAAATGTCTTGGAAAATAGTAGTTATATCTTTAATAGTTTTCACAACAATATTCTTTGCTTGTGCAACTATAGGGCATATAGTACTAAAAATGCAAGGGGTTATATAGTTTAATATAATACAAATATTTATTTTTTGGGAGGAATTAATTATGAATAAAGCTAAATTAAAAGAACTAATTATAAAAACAATAGATGAAAATAGAGATAAAATAATAGAAGTAGGTCGTGGAATATATGAAAATCCAGAATACGGATATAAAGAATATAAAACTACTGAAGCTGTAGCAAACTTTTTAAGTGAAGAATTAGGACTAGAAGTAGAAAAAAATATAGCTGTTACAGGATGTATGGCTACTGCAAATAGTGATAAAAAAGGACCTCATGTATCTATATTAGGAGAATTAGACGGAATATCTTGTAAAGAGCACAAACATTCTAATGAAATAGGTGCATCTCATACTTGTGGACACAATATACAAATAGCTGGAATGTTAGGTGCTGCAGTTGGATTAGTTAAAAGTGGTGTATTAGATAATCTTGATGGAAAAGTATCTTTTATGGCTACTCCAGCAGAAGAATTTATAGAGTTAGAATATAGACAATCATTAAAAGATAAAGGTGAAATAACTTACTTTGGCGGAAAGCAAGAACTTGTTAAAAAAGGATATTTTGATGATATAGATATGTCTATGATGTTCCATTCATTAGATATGGGAGAAAATAAGGCATTAGTAGGTCCAGAAAGTAATGGATTTATAGGAAAGAAAGTTCAATTTATAGGAAAAGAATCACATGCAGGTTCAGCTCCACATGAAGGTATAAATGCTTTAAATGCAGCAATGCTTGCTATAAATAATGTAAATGCATTAAGAGAAACATTTAAAGAATCTGAAAGAGTTAGATTCCATCCAATTTTAACTAAAGCTGGAGATATAGTAAATGTTGTACCTGCTGATGTTCAAATGGAATCATATGTAAGAGCTAGAACTATAGATGGTATGATAGATGCTAGTGAGAGAATAAATAGAGCATTAATAGCAGGTGGTAATGCAGTTGGAGCAGAGGTAGTATTAACTGAAATACCAGGATATTTACCAATACTTCGTTATAGAGATATGGACAAATTATTTAGCGATAACTTAGTTAATTTAGGAATAGAATCAGAAAAAATAGTTGATGGTGGAGATTTCACAGGTTCATTTGACTTTGGTGATATATCTCATTTAATGCCGACACTTCACCCAATGATAGGTGGTATAAAGGGAGCACTTCACACTAGAGAGTATGAAATAGTAGATGAAGAATTAGCATATATAGTACCTGCAAAGTCTATGGCTATGACTGTTGTAGATTTATTATTTGATGGTGCAAAAGAAGCTAATGAAATATTAAATAACTTCACTCCTGTAATGACTAAAGAAGAGTACCTAAGCTTCTTAGAAAAGTATGATAGAACTATATAATTAAGTAATTAAAAATAAAAAGGGCTTTTAATAAGCCCTTTTTTATATACTAAAATAAAAGTTCTACAAGGTTTTTAGGTCTACCTCCGCCTTCACTAGTTTCTTTTGCACATACTCTTGCTAGTTCTTTTGAAACTAATTTATTTAAAATTCTTCTAGCACTTCTATCACTTATATTTAAGTATGTAGCTAGTTCTTTTGTATCATATATTTTACTTTGTCTAGTATTGCTTATTGCTATAATTTTTGATATTGATTCACAACTTAGTCCTGATTTTTTTGAAATATCTATTGTATATTCATCAGAGGCTATAAGTGAATAGTTAATTTCACTATCTAGTCCTAGTGGACCTTTTAAAAACTCATTTTCATCAATTAAGAATATATCAAAATCAGAAGAATCTAAAGAACGTTTTAATGCTTTATATCCATTTGTTTCAGCTTGATATGAAGTATTTCCAATACCAATACCTACAGCAAGAGAAAATCCAATAGATTTTATTTCATTTTTTAAACTAAATAATTTATTGTAGTTTATATCATTTTCAATAGCACCTTTATGAGCAAATATTATATACTCATCTCTACCAAAATTAAATACTGAACCTTGTATATCCCTAACATATTCAACTATAATTTTATCAAGGTCGCATCTTTTAATCATATTAGAGTAATACTTGTCCATACTTTCTTTATAATCTACTAAACTAAGAATCTCAACACCTATTTGAGAATGTTTAGCTTTATTTAATTCATACTTACTTTTTAGTTCATTATAACTTACTCTTATAAGAGGTCTAGTTGCTTCTAGTCTAAATACTGGATATCCTTTTGATTTTAAGTAATTATAAACATTTGCAAGTCCAGTTAGCATTACATCTGTTTTTTTACTTTCAAACAAATCAATATGCCACTTAGCATAATCCATTTCAGAAATATCATTAGAATAAGGCATAGAAAATACATTATTAATATCAAAGTCAATTTCATACAAAGAATCACTTAAAATCTCATTATTAACTACATCTATACTAAACTTATTTAAATCTATATTACTTTTTTTTACTTGCCATAAAGCTTTTACAATACTTGCGTTACCTCTTGATACAAAAACATTAGGTAAGTTTATTTTATGATTAGCTTTGACAGACTCATAAACACCACATCCTGTAAATATTATTCCATCGCATTCATTTTCGCAATCTATTATTACTTCTGGTGCATCTACCAATTTTTCTCTTATATATAGTTTTACATCTAAGTTATTATCTATTTCATTTAAATATTCTTTTATTTTTTGACTTGAATCTAAAGGCCCTACAACTCCTATCTTCATAAATATCCTCCAAAACCATTAAATTAATTACATATTATGAATTTACTATAACATAGTATATATCATGATAGAAGAAATTTATAAGATATAGAAACATAAACAATTTACTATTTAAAAAAGAGGTAAATAATAGAGTTTATCAAAATATTATAATAAATATATTTTTAGGGGTAGAGATATATGATAAGTGATAAAGATTATAAATTACTAGAAATATATGCAAAGGCATATAAGAAAAGTTCATTAAAGGTTGATTTAGTAAGAATAGAAAAATTAGAAAAGAATATGAAAAATTTAAATGAAGAAATAACAGAATATATAAAAGAATTATGTGAGTTAGACTTTGAATTTAAAAAAAATACAAGTCCTATTCCAGATCCTATAAAGTACTTTATAGAAAATGGAAAGGCAGTAGAACAATGGGATTATATAAATAATACATTATGGAATGGATATTGGAAAAGGTGTAGTGGAAGAGATTTAGAATATTTTATGTCTTATTTAGAATATCCAATAATTTATCCAAACCATAAAAACTATATTGAAAACAATAAAAATTTAATAGAAGTATTTAAAAAAGAAACTGGGCTTAAAAAAGTTCCATATGGTGTAAAATGTGCAGAGGTACTCAATAAAAAATATTTTAAATAAAAGCCTTCTAAAATTATAAATTTATCTATATTTCTAAAAAAGTTACAAAAAAACTACAAAATTTGAGTTTTATTTGTCGGATAAGATTTACTAAAAAAATATACTGTCGTATAATTATACTATTAACTAATGTAAAATTTATCCACAAGGAGAGAATATAGATGAAAAAAAAGATAGCATTGGCAACACTAGCAGCAGTGCCTATGACCGTAAGTAGTGTTTATGCTTCTGATTTAACAGGAATTGTTACAACAAGTTTTTTAAATGTAAGAAGTGGACCTTCAACTAGTCATGCAGTAATATTTAGTGTTAAGAAAAATGAAAAAGTATCAATTGAAGAACAAAGAGATGGATGGTACAAAATAAAAACTAATACAGGAAATACTGGATGGGCATCATCTACATACATATCATTATCTAATAATGAATCAAATGATAATCCTTCTTCAGATAACCAAAGAAGAGTTACAATAGAAGGACTTAACATGAGAAATGGTGCAGGTACTAGTTATAGAGTTATAACTAAATTAAAAAATGGAACAATATTAGAATTAATATCAGAAAATAATGGATGGTCTAAAGTTAAACATGATGGAAGAATAGGCTATGTATATAGTGAGTATTTAGAAGAAGTTTCAGATTCTAATATAAATAGTAGAGCTAATACTACAAAAGTAGTAAATTATGATTTCTTAAATGTAAGAAGTGGGCCATCAACATCTCATTCTATAGTTGGAAAGCTAAACAGAGGAGATAAGGTAGGGGTTATATCAGAAAGTAATGGATGGAGTAAAATAGATTACAAAGGAAAGGTTTCTTATGTATCTAGTAGATATTTAAGTAATCCATCAAATACAACTCCTGAAAAGCCAGATTCAAATAATGAAAGTATAAAAGAAACAAAAGTAGTAAATTATGAATTTTTAAATGTAAGAAGTGGTCCATCAACGTCTCATTCAAAAATAGGAACATTAAAAAAGGGAGACAAAGTAGGAGTAATATCTGAAAGTAATGGATGGAGTAAAATAAAATACGATGGAAAAGTAGCATATGTATCAAGTTCATACTTAAGTAAAGAAAATACAACACCAAATGTACCAAGTAACCCAGAAGAAAGTGTAAAAGAAACAAAAGTAGTAAATTATGAATTTTTAAATGTAAGAAGTGGACCATCAACGTCTCACTCAAAAATAGGAACACTAAAAAAGGGAGACAAAGTAGGAGTAATATCTGAAAGCAATGGATGGAGTAAAATAAAATATAATGGTAATGTAGCATATGTATCAAGTACGTATTTAAGTAGTGAAAGTACAACGCCAGATGTACCAAGTAATCCAGATAACCATACAATAAAAGTAGTAAACTATGACTTCTTAAATGTAAGAAGTGGCCCATCAACATCTCATTCTAAAATAGGTGTTTTAAGCAAGGGTGATGAAGTTAAAGTAAAAGAAGAAAGTAATGGATGGTCAAAAATAGATTACAGAGGAAATAATGCATATGTTTCTAGTATGTATTTAAGTAGCATAGGTTCTAATGGAGGAAGTGAAACTCCAGATAATGGTGGAGGAACTGCCAATATAAATGGAGCAACTGTAAATCATATACAACTAAGATATACATTAGAAGACCATGTAAGACTTCAATTAGAAAGAGCAAGTATGGGTGGAAATGTTATAGATTCATCTATAAAAAGAGGATTTGTTACTGCAAGTAGAGCAGATTTAGAATATTACCTAAATCCAAATAACTTTACAGGTAGTACAAAGGGAATGATGCAGTTTTTAAGAACAGATTCATATAAAGGTGGAGTTACTGCTAGTGAGCTAAACTCATATCTAAACTCTTTAAGACCAGCATCTTCAGGAACTAATGTATTTTATAATCAAGGACAAACTTTTATAAATGCAGCTAAAAGATATGATATAGATTTAGCTTATCTAGTATCTCATGCTATGTGGGAAACTGCTTATGGAAGATCAACTTTAGCACAAGGTCAAACTATAACATCATACAAAGGTAAACCACTACCATCACCAGTTAAGGTTTATAACTTCTTTGGTATAGGTGCAATAGACCATAGTGCAAACGTAAGTGGTGCTGAAGCTGCTTATTCAAATGGTTGGACAAGTGTAGAAGCAACAATTGATGGTTCAGCTAAATGGATAGCTCACAATTACATAAAAAATACAAAATATAAACAAAATAACATATATAAAATGAAATTTAACTATGATTACTCATGGCATCAATATGCAACAGATGTAAACTGGGCAAATGGTATATCAGGAGTAATGGTAAGAATAGTTCAAATGTATGATAAAGGAAGTAATTTAGTATTTGATATTCCAAAATATAGTAGATAATAAAAAATACCCTCATCTTTTAACTTAGATGAGGGTATTTTATATTTAAATAAAAAAATACAAAACTTTTTAATATACATAAATCGTCTATATATATGTACAGGAAAGGAAGGTTTAGATTATTAATGAAACTGCTAAGCTTAAGCAAAAATCTAAAAGAAAAAAGGTTAAAAGACTATATAGTTGAAAATAAAGAATCTTTTTATAAAATAGCATATAGCTACGTTAAAAATGAATATGATGCCTTAGACATAGTTCATGATGCTATATGTAAGGCTCTTTCTAAAATAGATACATTAAAAGATACTGATACAATAAAACCATGGTTTTATAAAATACTTATAAACACTACAACAGACTACATAAGAAAAAATAAAAAATATATTGTAGTAAGTGATGATATATTAAAAGACTCCAAGATAGAATATGATAAATATAGTGATATAGATTTACAAAGGGCAGTTGATAGTTTAGATGAAATCTATAAAACAGTCATAATACTTAGATACTTTGAAGATATGAAAATAGAAGATATAGCAAAAACATTAGATCAAAACGTAAGTACAATAAAAACTAGAATTTATAAGGCACTTAGTAAACTTAAAATAAAAATAGACATCAAGAGAGAGGATGATTAATAATGAAGGATAAGGATAGCTTGAAAAGGTTAAAGAAAGATTATGATAATATTAAAATACCAAAAGAATTAGATGATGTAGTAAATAATGCACTAAATCGTAATACTAAAAATAGAAAATATATTGAAAAAATGGTAATAGCAGCATCTCTTTTACTTGTAGTTTTAGGCATAAATATTAGTCCAGCATTTGCACAAACACTTTCTAAAATACCGATAATAGGAAACATAATAGAAATAATAACAATAAAAAATTACAGTATAGATAAAAATGGATATAAGGCATCGATAGATATTCCAAAAATAAGTGGATTAACAGATAAAAAATTAGAGTATAAATTAAATAATGACTTTGAAAAAGAAGGAAAAAAATTATATGAAGATTTCTTAGAAGAAATGAAGGAATTAAAAGCAGATAAAGTACAAGGGCATAGCTTAGTAGAATCTTGGTATGAAACACTAACAAATAACGACGATTTATTATCTATAGTTGTTTATACTCATTATACACAAGGGTCATCAAATACAATAAGAAAAATTTATAATATAGATAAAAGAAATGAAACAGTATTGTCTTTAGAGGGGATGTTTAAAAATGATGACTATATAGAAGTTATAAGTCAAAATATAAAAGAACAAATGAGAGAGAATATGAAAAAAGATAAGAATAAACACTATTGGTTAGATGATGAAATAGCAGAAATGAATTTTAAATCTATTGATAAAAATCAAGACTTTTATATAAATGAAAATGGGGAACTTGTTATATGCTTTGATAAATATGACGTAGCACCGGGGTATATGGGGTTAGTTGAGTTTACTATACCTAGTAATATAATAGAACCATTACTTAATAAATAGGGGGAAATAGGGAATATATGAATAAGAAAATTATTGACATAATGTTTTGTACTGGATTTATAGGGCTTATAATATCTATGTATATAATAATGTCAAGATAATTAATACACTTTAATATTTAGGTAAAATGTCTCAAAATAATTATTTTGAGACATTTTTAATTTAAAAAATATAAGAGTATGTAAAATTATGCAATTTTTTTTGTGTATCGCAAAATAGTATCTATATTATGTTCCTTTACTACATTTTTAAGATTGCCAAAATTGTAAGTAGCAAGTGCATACTCTTTTACTTTATTAAATATAAACTCTTCATGGCTATTTTTAAGGTTTACCATAAGTTTAGCGTTATTCCAAGCGATAACCTCTCTATCAATTAGATTTTTCTTTAAAGCAATAAGACTTTTTTCTAAATCATCAGGAATATTTTCTTTATGAATATTATTATTACTAACATCTATGTTGTATTCTATTAATTTATCTATTATTGAATATATTATTGCAGTATATTGTTCCTTAGATTTATATATATTTTTATCAACAATATGACCAACCTCATGAGATACAATAAATTTAGCAATTAGAGACAAAGAATCAGGATTAATTTCAACACAAACACCATTTGAGTTTACAAAGTTAAAAAAATTATAGCAAAATGATAAAAAGCTAGCTCTAGAAGCAAGTATTGATCTTAGTCTAGGTAGAGCACATATAGGTATATTTTTATATTTAAAATAAAATAAAAATATTCTTTTGTTTAAGCTTAGACTCTTTAAAGAAGATTTAAATAGCTTTTTTTCACCTAAGTTTTTGTAATAAAGTGCGATTTTTCTATAATTACTTTCGTTAAAGGTAGCCATATTAACACCGCCTAACTATATAGTCTTTTAATATAATATTAAAAGAAACTCAATTTGTAGCTAATCCAAATTAAAATAATATATATGGGTATAAATATAGATAACTCTAAAACTTAAAAACTGTGATATAATATATTACTAAGTTTTGAAGGGAGGATTCTATGGAAACTGTTAGTGAATACTTAGATAAACTAGAAATAAACAATAATATATTAAAAAAACAATTAAAAGATGTTTATATAAATAAAGTAACTTACTTTAAAGAAGACAAAATAGTATATTTTTATTTAACCTCAAAGTCTATAATATCCTATGAAGTACTTGATATGCTAAAGGAAGATTTGCATAATAAATTAGACTACTTTAAAGATATAAAAATAAAAATAAGATATACAGGTTTTGATAGAAAAGCTAATAAAGATATTATAAAAATGTATTGGATAAACATTATATATATATTAAAAAGACTTTGCCCATCTATAGCAGGATGGTATAGGCAAGTTGAGTATATGTGTATAGATGATTTATTAAAAATAAAAATTCCAAAAGGAATATTCTACGAAAGACTTATAAAGCAAAATGTAGTATATGTATTAAAAAGTGTATTAAGTGAAGAGTTAGGAATGGATATTAATATAGTCATGGAAAGGGCTATAGATGAAGATGTAAACATTGAAAGAATATTAAGAAAAAGCGATAAAATAATAGAAGATAAGATTAAAGATTTAGAAATACAAGCAACTAATGAACCTAAAGAAGATGAAGAAGAAGCTTATGTTATAAGACCTGAATTTGATGAACATCTAATATATGGTGAAAATGTACATGCTATGGTAGAAAAAATAGACTCCCTTAACCAAGAGTCAGGTACAGTAGCAGTAGTTGGTGATATATTTGATATAGAAATCAAAGAACTTAGAAATGGTAAAATATTATTTATAGCATCAATAACAGACTATACAAGTTCTGTAAGCTGTAAATTATTCTTAAATGATACTAACAAAGATAAAGTCATTGATAATGTTAAAAAAGGTTCCCATGTAAAAATAAAAGGTGATGTTATGTATGACACTTACCAAAGAGAACTTACAATGACTATAAGTGGTATAAGAAAAGAAGAAAAAGAAGAGAAAAAAGATTTATCAGAAAATAAAAGAGTAGAACTTCATGCACATACTCAAATGTCATCAATGGATGCACTTTGTTCCACTAAAAAGCTTATAGAAAGAGCAGCAAAATGGGGACACAAAGCAATAGCAATAACTGACCATGGAGTGGTTCAAGCTTTCCCAGAGGCTATGGGTGCAGCTAAGGCTAATAATATAAAAGTATTATATGGTGTTGAAGGATACTTAGTAGAAGATTCAAAAGATATAATAGAAGATGCTAATGACAAAGAACTATCACAAAGCTTTGTAGTATTTGATATAGAAACAACAGGATTTTCTAATACTAACGATAAAATAACTGAAATAGGTGCAGTTAAAATAGAAAACTTTGAAATAGTAGATAATTTTAGTGAACTTATAAACCCACAAAAAGATATATCATATAAAATTCAAGAACTAACAGGTATAACTAACGATATGGTAAAAGATAAACCAACAATAGAAGAAATACTACCTAAGTTTATGGAATTTATAGGAGATAGTGTATTAGTTGCTCACAATGCAGAATTTGATATTGGATTTATAAGGGAAAAATGTAGACAACAAAATATAGAATTTAATAATAAAAGTATAGATACACTTACACTAGCTAGAATATTACTTCCAGATTTAAAAAGACATAGATTAAATGTAGTGGCAAAAGCACTAGGTGTTCCACTTTTAAATCACCATAGAGCTGTAGATGATGCAAGAGCTACTGCTATGATTTTTCAAAAGTTTTTAGATATGCTAGTAAAAAAAGGTGCAAATACATTAAAAGAAGTAAATGAAGTTTTAGGTAAAGTTGATTATACAAAACTAGGAACGAATCATATAACTTTACTTGCAAAAGACTGCACAGGGCTTAAAAATCTATACAAAATAGTATCAGATGCCCATGTTAATCATTTTTACAGAGCTCCAAGAATACTAAAGAGTTTCCTACAAGAACACAGAGAAGGAATTATAGTAGGTTCTGCTTGTGAAAATGGACAAGTGTATCAAGCAGTAAAGAAAAATGTTGATGATGAAGAAATGGCAAAAATCATAGAACTATATGACTATATAGAAATAATGCCAATAGATAATAATAAATTTATGATTCACAAAGGTGAAGTAGAAGATGAAGAAGAACTAAGAGATTTAAATAGAAAAATGGTAGAGGTAGCACATAAATTTGGAAAAATACCAGTGGCTACAGGAGATGTTCACTTTTTAGATGAACACGAAGCTGTTCTTAGAACAATACTTAAATACTCTCAAGGATTTAAAGTAGATGAAGAAGAAACATACCTTCACTTTAGAACAACAGATGAAATGCTAAGAGAGTTTAGTTATTTAGGAGAAGAGTTAGCTTATGAAGTTGTAGTTACTAATACTAATAAAATAGCTGATATGGTAGAAAATATACTACCAATACCAGATGGAACATATCCTCCAGAAATAGAGGGGTCAGATGTAGAGCTTAGAGAAATGTGCTACAACAAAGCAAAAAGAATATATGGAGATCCTCTTCCAGAAGTTGTTCAAAATAGACTTGATAGAGAGCTAAACTCTATAATAAAAAATGGATATGCCGTAATGTATATTATCGCCCAAAAGCTAGTTACAAAGTCATTAAGGGATGGATACTTAGTTGGTTCAAGAGGTTCAGTTGGTTCATCAGTAGCAGCGACAATGAGTGATATAACAGAGGTTAATCCACTTCCAGCTCACTATATATGTGAAAATGAAGATTGTAAATACTCATATTTTTATGAAATCGGTGAATGGGGTTCTGGAGTAGATTTACCAGATAAGGATTGTCCAAAGTGTGGAAGAAAGCTTAAAAAAGATGGACATGATATACCATTTGAAGTTTTCCTTGGATTTGAAGGAGATAAAGAACCAGATATAGACCTTAACTTCTCTGGTGAATATCAGCCAGTAATACACAAATACACAGAAGAACTATTCGGTGAAGGATATGTTTATAGAGCAGGTACAATAGGTACAGTAGCTGAAAAAACAGCCTTTGGATATGCTAGAAAATATGTAGAAGAAAACAATATACAAGTACCAACAGCAGAGGTAGTAAGATTATCAAATGGATGTACAGGAGTAAAAAGAACATCAGGACAGCATCCAGGTGGAGTTATGGTTGTACCTCACTATAAAGATGTATATGATTTTACTCCAATACAATACCCTGCTAATGATACAAGTTGTGGAGTAATAACTACTCACTTTGACTACCACTCTATAAGTGGTAGAATACTAAAGCTAGATATACTTGGGCACGACGTTCCGACCATAATAAGAATGTTAGAAGATATAACAGGAATAGATGCAACAGAAATACCTCTAGATGATAAAGAAACAATGTCACTATTTACTTCAACAGATGCACTAGGAGTAACACCAGAGGAAATTAATTGTCCAATAGGTTCACTTGCAATACCTGAGTTTGGTACAAAGTTTGTTAGACAAATGTTACTTGATACAAAACCAACAACATTTGCAGAACTAGTACGTATATCAGGACTTTCTCATGGTACTGACGTTTGGCTAAATAATGCACAAGAACTTGTTCAAAAGGAAATAGTTGGACTTAAAGATGTTATATCAACACGTGACGATATAATGAACTACCTTATATTTAAAGGACTTCCGCCAAAAATGGCATTCACAATAATGGAAAATGTTAGAAAAGGTAGAGGACTAAAGCCTGAACATGTTGAGTTAATGGAAGCTAATAACGTACCAGAGTGGTATATATGGTCATGTAAACAAATAAAGTACATGTTCCCTAAGGCACATGCTGTAGCATATGTTATGATGTCATTTAGACTAGCATATTGTAAGGTTCATTATCCAGAAGCTTTCTATGCAACTTACTTTACAACAAAAGCAGAAGACTTTGATGCTGATTTAATAGTTAAGGGACTACCTGCAATTAAAGCTAGAATAAATGAAATAGAAAGTTTAGGAAATGACGCAACAACTAAAGAAAAAAATATGCTTACAGTACTTGAAGTTGCACTTGAAATGTATGCAAGAGGTATAAAAATACTTCCAGTTGATATATATAAATCAGATGCAAGTAAATTCCAAGTTGCAGGAGAAAAGATGCTACTTCCTCCAATGATAGCCCTACAGGGGGTCGGAGAAAATGCAGCTATAAATATACAAAAAGAAAGAGACAATGGAGAATTTATTTCTAAAGAAGACTTAAGAAAGAGAACTAAGATTTCAAAAACTGTTATAGAAACATTAAGTAATCATGGTTCACTTAATAATATGAGTGACGAAAACCAATTATCATTATTTTAGATAAAATATTAAAAAATATATTAAAGCTTAGGTATAACCTAAGCTTTTTTGCTTAAAAACTTATTTATAATTTATAATTAAAAAGGTATTATCAATCCAAATAATCTGTTTTTTAACAATATATGTTTTATATGGAAAATTATAGGGTATATTAAACTCATAGACATTAAGTAATAATCATTGGAGGAATTTTTATGAACAGAAAAGAGTTAAAAGAACTCTCTAAAAGTCAATTAAAGGGTAACTGGAAAGTACCAGTATTAGCTATGTTAGCTTATTCAATAGTAATGTTTTTAGTATCATATCTAAATAATAGTGAGTCTTCATTAGTATCATTAATTGGAATAATATTTGCTTTAGTTATAGAATCATGGTTTTTTGTAGCGTACCCAAGATTATTTTTAAATCTTAGAGAAAATGAAAGTGTTGATTTTAGCGATTTATCAGTATCAAAGAAAACTTTCTTTAAATCTTTAGGATTTTCTGTATTAGTAGGAATAATATTAATAATAGTATATATGATATTAATGGTTACTTTTGTAGGTGGTCTTACAATAAGTATATTAAATGCAAATGATTTATTTGAAGCTATAGCGCCAATGGTAATTGCAGGCATTATATTATGGTTAATATCAATAGTAATTCAATTAGCAATTTCTATGGTACCATTTATACTTGCAGATAAAGAAGAAGTAGGAGTATTTAAATCAATATCTCTTAGTATAAAAATGATGAAAGGTCATAAATGGAGATTATTTATTATATGGCTAAGCTTTATAGGATGGGCAATATTAAGTATATTAACTTTAGGAATAGGATTTTTATGGTTATCACCATACTTTACTTTAACTATGGCTAACTTCTATAAAGAAATAGAAAAAGAATATAATGCTAAACATATAGATTAAAAATAAAAGGAGCTTAATTTAAGCTCCTTTTTATTTTTTTATTATAAGGAAATTATAACACTTTAAAATCTGTTAATAACCTGTAAATCAAAGCAATATCAATATATTCATAAAATATATAAGTTTTGAATTACATTGACTAATAGCATATTGAGACAATGTCAATTTAAGTGAAATATAAAGTATTTAAAAGAAATTAAAATAAAAGCTATCTATTATTAATAACCTGTGCTATACTAATATTAGTAGCGATACAAAATCGATACACAAATAAATTAAGAGAGGCCTAGAAATAGGTTCACAGGAGTATTTTTTAATGATAAATGGAATAGTAAAATGGTTTAACAATGAAAAAGGATTTGGTTTCATATCAGTAGAAGGTGGAGATGATGTATTCGTACATTTTACAGCTATCCAAACTGATGGGTTTAAATCATTAGAAGAAGGTCAACAAGTAAACTTTAATATAGTTAAAGGTGCTAGAGGTCCTCAAGCGGAGAATGTAACTATATTATAATATATATATATGTTCGGAAAAAGACACATTGTGTGTCTTTTTTTATTTTAATTAATTATAATAAAAATATATAAAGTAATAAAAACATCTTAGAAATGAGATGCTTTTATTATTTAATTAGGCTATGCTTTAATATAATGTTGATTTTATGAACTATTTTAGCAACAAAAAATAAGGGCATATCGATATGTTCCTATTTTTGTTCGCATTATATTAAAATTAATCAATAAAATCATCATACTTTTCAATGTAAAATTCTACACTTCCACAATTGGGACATACACAAGCTTTTACATTATCTTTAGAATTATTAAACATTCCTTTACGCTTTTTTATTATTGTAACTTCTGCGCCCATATATGATGTAACAGTAGAATCATTTATCATCTCCCTTTTGCATTTGTTGCATAACATTTTTATTGTATCTTTTTTAACATCAATTTAAAACAAAGCCTTTAATTAAAACTAACTTCTACAATATTTAGTCTTTATAATATGCTCAAAAAATATCTGTTTTAGTAGAAACTTATTAAACCTTGAATTATACTATAATCAAATGATTTAATAAATTGAAGGGGGAAAGTCATATGGGAGATAAAAAGCAACGTTACTTAACTATGATTTTGTTTACAATATATTTTTTAATATTAATATGGATCATTTTATTTAAGATGAGTTTTTCATTTGATGAACTTTATAGTAATAGAAGTATTAATCTAATTCCTTTCTCTGGTTCTGTTATTGTTAATGGAAAAATATATATTAATGAAATTGTTAATAACATACTTATATTTGTGCCTGTTGGTATTTACACATGTATGTTAAATCAAAAATGGTCCCTTATTAAAAAAATTGCAGTATCTTTTTTCATTAGTTTAACAATCGAAGTTTTACAGTTTGTATTTGCTATGGGTGCAACTGATATAACAGACCTTATAGGTAATACATTAGGGGGAATCATAGGTATTGGAATATTCTATCTATTCATTAAAATATTTAAAAATAAAACTATTAATATACTTAATGTCCTTGCTTTTATTGCTACAGTTGGGTTAGTAAGTCTTTTATTAATTTTAATATTAGCGAATTAAAACTACATAAAATATATCTTTTCATGTATAGATATAATTAAGTTTAGAATGACCTATTTATAGGTCATTTTTTTATTATATTAATTAAAACTTAGACTAGTAAATCTTAGAACTATTGGCAATATATTTGAATATATATATTATAAGTTAAAAATTAAAGGAGGCGAGGTTTTGACTAGAGTAGAATTGAAAAAACTTTCTAAGAGTCAATTGAAAGGAAATTGGAAAACTCCAGTATTAGTCATGTTAGTATATACCATAGCAGTGATGGCTCTTTCTTTTGTATCTGAATTTTCAGATTCAATGGGTATAAATTTGATTAGTACAATATTTGTACTTGGGTTAGAAATATGGTTTATTGTAGGATTTGCTAATTTCTTTTTAAGATTTAGTGAAAATGATGGAAAAGCTAAGTTTGATGACTTATTAGTATCTAAAAAAGCAGTATTAAAATCATTAGGATTATTTACTTTAATGTTTGTTATAGGAATTGTATTAGGTATTATAATTATTTTTGCTACATCATCTATGATAGCATATTCAATTTTAAGTGAAAGTGTATCTACTGGTATGATAGTAGGTGTATTAATATTTGCAATAGTATTATCTATACCTATTGTTATACTTGAACTAGCTTTAGCTATGACACCATATATCTTTGTTGATAAAGAAGAACTTGGTTTAATTGATTCAATAAAACTTAGTATAAAAATGATGAAAGGTAATAAATGGAATTTATTTGTTATTAACCTAAGTTTTATAGGATGGGCACTTTTATGTATTCTTACTTTAGGTATAGGATATTTATGGTTAGGGCCATATATACAATTAACTATTACTAATTTTTATATAGACTTAGATAATAATTTTAAAGAAATATCAATTTAAATAGAAAACTATAAACCCTTGTAAATTACAAGGGCTTTTTTATTTTAAATAAACAAACCAAATTTAAAAAGTGGGGGTAATAAAAAACGACGTAGGGTATAACTCCTTCATATAAATTAAATCGTGTTTTGTAATCAGATTTTAACCACATATAATTAAAATTAATATATTATAAATATAATAACAAATTTAAAGATATTAAAATAAAATAATTATTTAGGGATATAAAAAGGGATATATTTAACAACTATAATTCTTTATAATAATTAATAAAAATAGGGGGAATATGGTGGAAATAAAATATACAAATAATCGTGAAGATTATATTAAGGGGTATGAAAAAAGTAGAAAGTATGCTTTAAGAAAAGATGTATTCACACTTGCATCAACTATGCTAATACTAATAGGAATTACTTTTTACTTTATCAATGAAATGTCTAGCTTTTACAATATAGAAATCACATTATACGTAGCTGTAATATTAATTCTAGCAGCAACAACTATAATAACAACAATATTTCTGAACATAATGTCTAAGAAAAACATACAAAAGTCAATTGATAAGCTAATAGAAATAAGAAATAGTGCAATAGGTCCTAAATTGATAGAAGTAAAGAATGATATTTTTATACACAAAGGTGAAAAATCATATTGTGAATACAATATAAAAGCTATTGACAATATTTATGAAGAGGATAATGTATTAGTTATTTGTATACAAAAGATAAATCCTATAATAATACTACCTTTAAATTCCTTTGAAAGTGAAGAAATAAAAAATCAATTTATAAATCTAATAAAACAAAAAAGTGAATATTTAAGGTAGGTGGAATATGAAAAAGAGTATAAAACTTATAATAATTATAATATCAATAATCATTATAGCGTGTTTATTTAGGGTAGGATATACAATATATAAAAAGCAAGAAATGGATAGCTTAATAGATGTTACAAATAATTTTTTTAATGAATATATAAAAAAAGGTGAAGCCTCATACGAAGAAAAAGGGATGAAAGCAGTTTACACAAACAAAGAAACAGTAATAGTAGCAGGAGATAAAAACGAGTTTATGGCAATGGTTTACTTTGATGTAGAGGTAGATGTAAATGATGAAAAAGATTTTACATCATCACATCATAAAATGAGAATCAAAAAAGATAATAATGGAAATTACACCTTGATTGATGAAGGCAATATGGTAGATAGCAATAGTTTAAAAGTTGTTAATTACTCAAATAAACAAAAACAAAAAGAGGAATTAAGTGAAATAAAAGAAGAAATAGATACAAATGAAACTAAAAAAATATTAGGAATATATTATCAAATGACTTCAAATGGTCTGCAATTAAGTTATGATAAAAAGAAAAATTGGGTGAGTGTACCAATACCTAATGAGTATTTGATGTCGATTTTTGATTTTGATAATAATAAATTAAAAGAAAATATTTACTATATAAGCCATAAAAAAACAGCCTTTATATCTAATTTTAACTCGGATATATTAATTATTGTTACAGATGATAAGGGGAAAACTTGGAATGAAGTTAAGTTAGAGGGTGCTTACCAAGAAGGAGATTTATTTATAGGATTTAGTAGTCAAGACATAGGATATTGTGTCATAACTACTGATGTTGCTATGGGTAAGCAATATAGTTACATATACATAACGAATGATGGTGGTAAAACTTATAAGGAAATTGGAAATACAAATGAAGTTTATCCAAGAATAATTACAGGAGTAGGATTTTTAGATGAGAATATAGGTTTTGTTGGATTTAGGTATGAAAGTGATAACAACCCAACTGTATATAGAACTGAGGATTCAGGTAGTACTTGGGAAAAACTTGATATAAAACTTCCTGATGAGTATATAGGTGACTATGCAACTCCTCTTAATCTTAAATTTGAAAATGATATTATAATGCTTCCTGTAAAACTTAGAGATAGTGATAAAGTAATCAATTTTATATCTACAGATAAAGGTTTGACTTTCAAATATAGTGAAAATATGTAAAGATAGTATTTAATAAATTTAGGCCCTATTAGACAATTGTGTTATAAAATAAGCATGAAAATAGCTGGATATTTAGTAGTATAAATATATCCAGCTATTTTTTATTAGCTAGTTTTATGTAATTTTATATATACTACTAAATCTTTTAGATTATTATTGCTTATCTCAAATTCTTCATCAATACTTAAACTACTAGTGTTCCTATTTTTTCCGCCGATACTATATAAAGCTATGGCAACTTCGTTGTCTAAATCAAAAGATTTGTTTTTATTTAAGATAGATAGAGCTATTCCTGTATTATAACCTTCTTTTAAAAAATCCAAATTATAGCCTGTAGATTCAGTATCGTTAATTATTGATTTAAGATAATAAGAACCTATTTCATTCCCATCTATGACTCCTATTTTTAAGATATTATTTTTGCCATTATGTTCTATAGATGATTCATATAATTTATGTTCTTTTTTTAGAATACCATATTCATATTCCTTAGCAGTAAACTCAACTTCATAATTTCCCTTTTTCAAATTGTTTACAAAGTATTTTTTCCCCATTCCATTCATATTGTCAGGACAATTACTTAGATATAAGCCGCTTGGATTTTTTGAGCTGGAGCAACCAGTAACAAGTATTATTGACATCATTATTAATAATAGTATTGTTGCTATTTTTTTCATGCATACCCCTCCCTAAATAACTTAATGTTATAGTTCACATTATATAGAAATTGTGAACTTTGATTATATTGTACATAATATTGAATTATTTTCCAATTGTAAAATAGTTTCATTAATTTGAAGTAAAATTCCTTATTTTAAGTTAGTTCAATAAATCTATTTTTAATTGTATTTCTAGTAATATATGTTTCTTTTGTAGCTATATTTATTAACATATATTTGATTCTATCGCTCTTTTTATTTTTCTTGATTAATTGTAAAAATTTAAATCAAGCTAAATAATTAGAGACGAATTTGCTAGATACTCAATTAAAAGGCATAGCCATCTTTTAAATCCTATTTGAAGAGCATTCACATGTTGAATAAACATAAAATGCTTGTTTATTTGCGCACTTTTAATATATTTGGGTTGTAAAGTTATTGAAAATAAACAAACCAAAGCTAAAAAGGTGGGGGTAAGAAAAAACGACGCGGGGTATAACTTATGTAAATAAATTAGAAATTATTTTGTAATCAAATCTTTACCATATATAATTAAAATTAATATATCATATATATGACAAAGATTATGGAGGGGTTATGTGGAGTATATATACAAGTTTATAGAGTTTGCAGAAGAAAGTGGTATGATAAACTTAATATTTGGGGGAGCTATAGTAGCATATTTAATACATATATACTATAAAAAAGAAGAAAATGAAAAATATCTAGCTTTAAAATTAGTAGGATTTTTTATACTTGGAGCATTTAGATTAGAATTTGCATTTAACTGGTATCCAATAATAATACCAGCAGGATTTTTATTATATTGGTTTTTATTAAAAAATAAAGAAAGACCAAATAGCATAATAAAGAAAAAAGCAACAATCCTGGGAGTTTCAATACTATATTTAACCATATTAAGCAATATCATATATGATGTAGCAGATTATAGAGATATGAAATTTGATATAAAAAATATATCTATGGATACATTAAAAGAAGATTATGAAACAATAAAAAATGAATTAGGATTATCATGGGAAACGAAAATAATAAACTTTGAAGTAAAATATGATAATAACAAAAAAATAAAATTACTAGATATGTATATAGAAGATATAGAAAAAAATAAATTTGTAAGTATAGGCATATATAATGGTGATTATTCTGTAAAACAAAGCAAAATAAACAACAAAGATCAGATTTTAGAGCATGAATTTAACACAACAACTGAAGAATTATTAGAAATCATAGATAATATAGAGTTAAAAAAATATGATAAGGCAGATATTTACACTATAAAATATGAAAATGATTTAAGTTATATAGAAAATAAAAAAGCATATATAGTTAATTTACCTAATTATTCAACTGATAAACTATATCCTAATAGTGAGATAATTAATGCTAGTGGTATTATGTACATTCCTATGGAAAAAGTAAGTGAAGGTTCATGGAGTTACATAGACTACGAATATTACCTAACAAATTATGAAATATCTTCTAGTGAAGAAAATTATAAAGATTTAGAAATAACTATAGAAAATATAAATAATAATAAAAGTGTATTAATAGATGATATATATGAAAAACACAAATTAATGGAAGAACTTAATTCTATACATATAGCTAGATGGAATGGAGAAAATGATATAGATTTAGAGTCAGACTTATTTATAAAAGACAATGAAGGAAATAGACTAGGTTTATGTAGCAAAGATAAAGGCTTGGCCAGAAGAGATATAGGAGAGACTAGTGTATGGTACATAGTGCCTAGTGATTTATACGACAAAATAAATCTATATACAATGAAATAATAATTATGATAATTCTATATGAATATGAATTTTGATAAAAAGGAGGAGATTTAGTGGATTTATATGTAAATAACCTAATTAATAAACAACTTAATCAAACTAAAATTTGTATTTCGTTTGATTTGGCAGTAAATGAATCACCATATTACAAGATGGATTACAGTGAAAATAAAGAATTAAATTTTAGACCAGAATATGTGGATTTATGTGCTAAATCAGCACAAAATATATGGGATAAGTGTAACTTTTCAAATGATTTGACTGTTTTATTTGAAGATAAATATAATACTTATCATAAAGGAGAAAAGGAGTTTATAGAAAATTGCTTAAATTCACCAACTTGTTTTGTTTATTCTTTTGAATGGAACGATGAAGGTGAAAAAATTAATGGAACACGATATATCTGGGTTACTAACAAAATAGATAGTAAATCACTCTTTAGGAAAATAATTCTTTCTGATATAGGCGAAGATACAGTTTTAGATGGCGCAGTATATATTATAGACAACAAAACTAAAAATGTATTCTTTTTATATGATGATAGAGGCGTTGATATTTATTCTAATGATGAAAAATTTATATATAAAATGAAGAATTATTATTTATAATATAATATTGATTAGTATCGAATTAATAACTATATCTTAGTATATTTAGTATATATTGAAATAACTATTGATAGAGTTATTTTTATTTGATATTTATCACAAAGTTGATAACATAGCTAAAACAATCTTTTATAGTACACTTTCTTTAATGACCTATTATAGGTCATTTTTTATTTTATAAATAAATTATTTTAATGTGATAAAGTCACAGAACTAAAAAGTAAAAAATAATATAATACTTCTATAAGAAATATAGGAGGGAATAATTATGAAAATAAGAAAAAAAGCAATTATAGATACAAATTACTGTGTAGCTTGTGGAACTTGTATAAAAGAATGTCCACTAAACCTTATAAACATGGAACAAGGTGTATTTGCAAAAATTAACCTAGAAAAATGTGTAGGATGTGGAAAATGTGCTAAAGCATGTCCTGCATCTGTCATAGAAATAAAAAGCATGGAGGAATGTAGATAATGAAAAAACAAAAGAAAACTTGGAAAGAGTATATGTGGATACTAAGTGCCCTATATTTATTCCTAGGATTATTTAATATATTATTTGCATGGCTTGGATTATTATGCTTTACAATACCATTAGTTATGGCAATATTAGGAAAAGGCAAATCATACTGCAATACTTACTGTGGAAGAGGTCAACTATTAAATTTAATGGGAAATAAAATGAAATTATCAAAATACAATAATATTCCTAAGTTTTTAAAAAGTAAGTGGTTTAGATATGGATTTTTAATATTCTTTATGACAATGTTTATAAATATGCTATTTATGACATACTTAGTATTTAACCAAACTAATAGTCTAAAAGAAGTTATAACAATACTTTGGACATTTAAAGTGCCATGGAAAGTGGCTAATGAAAGTATGATAAGTCCTTGGATTTTACAGTTTGCATTTGGATTTTATAGTATGATGATTACATCTACATTATTAGGTGTAATTACAATGCTTTTATATAAGCCTCGTTCTTGGTGTGTTTATTGTCCAATGGGAACTATGACTCATATAATATCAAAAGCTAAGTATAAAGAAAATATATAAAATTAGGATTTAAATTATTAATAAAAATGGCTTAGAAACATAGTAATTTCAAAAAATTTGCAATTAAACCTTATATATGTTATTATAGTATATAAAATAATACATTTTGCAAACACTAAGAGTGAGACCAGAAGTTCTCACTCTTTTGTTTTAAATAAACTGACAACTGAATAGGAGGGAAAAATATGAAAAAGAGTATAGAAGCTACTATAGAAGAATTAGTATCAGAAATAACTGAACCACTTAATTTTGAAATAGTAGATGTTGAATATGTAAAAGAAGCTGGAGAGTATTACTTAAGAGTATTCTTAGATAAAGAAGGCGGAATATCATTAAATGATTGTGAAGCTGTAAGTAGACAATTAAGCGAAGTTTTAGATGTTAAAGATCCTATAAAAGATAACTACTTCTTAGAAGTATCTTCACCAGGACTTGATAGACCACTTAAAAAAGATAAAGACTTCGTTAGATATGCAGGAAGAGACGTTGAAATAAAATTATACAAACCACTAAATGGCTCAAAGCAATTTGAAGGTACATTAGTTGGATTAACAGATGAAAATACTATAAAAGTTATAATAAATGATGAAGAAGTTGAATTTAATAGAAAGGAAGTAGCTCTTGTAAGACTTGCAATAAAGTTTTAATAAGATAGCTTAGGGTAAAAATAAAATGAACCACGAATTTATAGAAGCATTAGATGAGTTAGAAAAAGACAGAGGAATAGATAAAGAAATACTTATAGACACTATAGAACAAGCTCTTTTAACAGCATACAAGAAAAACTTTGGTTCTGCTCAAAACGTAAGAGTTGAGTTTGATAGAGAAAGAGGAGACGTTAAAGTATTCTCTCAAAGAGTAGTAGTTGATGAATCAGATTTATACGATACATTCTTAGAAATAGAATTAGCAGACGCTAGAGAAATAAGTCCAAACTACGAATTAGGAGATATAATAGAAAATGAAGTAACTCCTATGGACTTTGGAAGAATAGCAGCTCAAACTGCTAAGCAAGTAGTTGTTCAAAGAATAAGAGAAGCAGAAAGAGAAATAGTATACAATGAATTTATGGATAAAGAAAATGAAATAGTTACAGGAGAAGTAGCTAGAGTAAACAAAAACATAGTTCATGTTAATCTTGGAAGAATAGAAGCAATAATGACTCCACAAGATCAAATACCTGGTGAAACATACAGAGCTGGTCAAAAAATAAAGGTATACATATTAGAGGTAAAGAAAACTAATAAAGGACCTCAAATAGTAGTATCAAGAAGTCATCCAGGATTAGTTAAGAGATTATTCGAGTTTGAAGTTCCAGAAATATTTGAAGGTATAGTTCAAGTTAAATCTATATCAAGAGAAGCTGGTTCTAGAACTAAGATGGCAGTTAAGTCAATAGATGAAAAGATAGATCCAATCGGAGCTTGTGTAGGACCAAAAGGTTCAAGAGTTAAAAACATAGTTGATGAATTAGGTGACGAAAAGATAGATATAATAAAATACAGTGATGATCCAGCTGAATTTATATGTGCAGCACTTAGCCCATCAAAGGTTGTTAAGGTTGATATAAATGAAGAAGAAAAATCTGCTTTAGTAGTAGTACCTGATTACCAATTATCACTTGCAATAGGTAAAGAAGGACAAAATGCTAGACTTGCAGCTAAGCTTACTAACTGGAAAATAGATATAAAAAGTGAATCTCAAGCAGGGTTAGAGCCTCAAGAAACTAACACAGACGCTGAGTAATAAAGGAGGGGTACTCTTTGCAAAAACAAAAAAAGGTTCCTCAAAGAAAATGTATAGCATGTCAAGAAAGAGATGCAAAAAAAGGGCTAATAAGAATAGTTAAGACTAAGGAAGGTCAAATATTTTTAGACCCAACAGGAAAGGCAAACGGTAGAGGTGCATATATATGTAAGGATGTAGAATGTCTAAAAAAAGCTATAAAAAGTAAAGCTTTAAATAGAGCATTCAAAATGGAAGTTCCATCTGATGTATATGACAATCTACTTAAGGAGCTAGAAAGTTATGAAGACTAGTGAAGCAAAAATATATTCATTTTTAGGCCTTGCCACAAGAGCAGGGAAGATAGTGTCTGGAGAATCTACTTTAGCTGACCTTAAAAAAGGGAAGGTAAATCTAGTTATAGTAGCAGATGACGCATCTGATAACACTAAAAAGTTATATAAAGATAAATCATCATATAGAAGTATACCGTATGTATACTTTTCAACAAAGCTACAACTAGGGCTAGCTATAGGAAAAGCACCTAGAGCAGTCATAGGTATAAAGGACAAAAACTTTGCTGACAAAATCAGTGAGTTGATGGAAACACAAAAAATATAATAGGGGGTGGTCTTGTGTCAACAAGAGTATACCAAATCGCAGAAGAATTGAAAGTATCAAATGAAGAAATGATACAAAAGTTAAAAGAATTAGATATAGATGTAGAAAACGAAAATTCTGAAATAGCAGAAGATGAATTAGAGTTAGTTATAGACATATTAAAAGAAGAAATAGCAGCGGCTAAAGGAAATATATTAAAAATAGAAGGAAAATTAACTGTTCAAGAGTTAGCTAATGCCCTTGATAAGTCAGCTTCAGAAATAATAATGAAGCTTATGAAAATGGGAACTATGGCTACAATAAACCAAGAATTAAACTTTGAAATAGCTTCACTTGTTGCTAAGGACTACGGATTTGAATTAGTAGTTGGAGGAGCAGATGAAGAAGAAGTTGAAGCAATAGATGCTTTAATGGAAATAGAAGAAGATAAAGAAGAAGACTTAAAACCTAGACCTCCAGTTGTTACAGTTATGGGACACGTTGACCACGGTAAAACATCTTTACTTGATGCAATAAGATCAACAAACGTAACTTCAAGAGAAGCGGGTGGAATAACTCAACATATAGGTGCTTCTGAAGTAATGGTAAATGGACAAAAGATAGTATTCTTAGATACTCCAGGACATGAAGCCTTCACAGCAATGAGAGCTAGAGGAGCACAAGTAACTGATATAGCAATATTAGTTGTTGCAGCAGATGACGGTATAATGCCTCAAACTGTTGAAGCTATAAACCATGCTAAAGCTGCTGAAGTACCATTAATAGTAGCTATAAACAAAATAGATAAACCAGCAGCTAACCCAGATAGAGTTAAGCAAGAATTAGCTGACCAAGGATTATTAGTTGAAGACTGGGGTGGAGATGTTATAGCAGTTCCAGTTTCAGCACTTAAAGGTGAAGGAATAGACACTTTACTTGAAATGATATTATTAGTTGCAGAAGTTGAAGAGTTCAAAGCTAACCCTGATAAAAGAGCTGTTGGTACTGTTGTAGAAGCAGAACTTGATAAGGGAAGAGGACCAGTTGCTACTGTACTTGTTCAAGGTGGAACACTTAAAGTTGGAGATCCAATAGTATGTGGTACTGCAAGTGGTAAAGTAAGAGCAATGATAAACTCTAAAGGAAAAAGAGTTAAAACTGCTGGACCATCTACTGCTGTAGAAATATTAGGTTTATCAGAAGTTCCACAAGGTGGAGATCAATTTGTTGCTGTAGCTACTGAAAAGATAGCAAGAAGTGTAGCTGAAAAGAGAGCTCAAATGGCTAGAGAAGAAATGTTAAAATCTAACCAAAGAATGTCTCTTGATGATTTCTTCAGTCACATGAATGATGCTGATGTAAAAGAATTAAACATAGTTGTTAAAGCTGACGTTCAAGGTTCAGTTCAAGCTGTTAAGCAATCACTTGAAAAATTATCTACTGAAGAAGTAGCAGTTAGAGTTATACATGGTGGTGTTGGTGCTGTAACTGAGTCAGATGTTATGCTTGCTGCTGCATCTAATGCTATAATAATAGGATTTAACGTAAGACCTGGAGCTACTGCTGAAACTATAGCTAAGAAAGAATCTGTTGATATAAGATGTTACACAATAATATACAAAGCTATAGAAGATGTTCAAGCTGCAATGCTTGGAATGCTTGATCCAGAACTTAAAGATGAAGATACTGGTAAGGCTGAAGTTAGAGAAACATTCAAATTATCAGGTGTTGGAACAATAGCAGGATGTTATGTAACAAGTGGTAAGATATTTAGAGGTTCTAAGGTAAGAATAGTAAGAGATGGTATAGTAATCCATGATGGACAATTAGCAGCTCTTAAGAGATTCAAAGATGACGTTAAAGAAGTTAACCACGGATACGAATGTGGATTAAGCTTTGTTAACTACAACGATGTAAAAATCGGAGATATAGTAGAAGCTTATATAACTAAAGAAGTAGAAAGAAAAAGTTTATAATAAGTTTTATACAAATAGACAATAATAACAAAAAGATATATTAAGCCATATAATACATTACAAAAGCTTTTAAGTTTTTAAACTATGCAATGTGTTGTAAATAATTATGGCTAATAAATTAATAGATAAAATCAAAGCACATTAAAGAAATTATATTTACTGCAAATATAATTTCTAATGTGCTATTCTAAAATAGAAGTAAAAGAGGTCGATATTTATGGCATCATATAGCAGAACAAAAAGAATAGCAGAAGAAATAAAAAAAGTTATAAGTACAATGCTTATAAGTGGAATAAAAGATCCTAGAATAAACTCTATGGTAAGTGTAACTGACGTTGAAGTTACAAGTGACTTAAGTTATGCATACGTATACATAAGTATACTAGGAGGAGATGAAGAATCTACATTAACAGGGCTAAGAAGTGCAGTAAACTACATTAGAAGAGAAGTAAGTAGAAATGTTAAATTAAGACATACTCCTCAAATAATATTTAAAGTTGACGATTCTATAAAAAATGGAATGTATATGGATACATTAATAAAGAAAGTTAACGAAGGAAAAACTGCAAATGAAATAGATGAGGAAATGTTTGATGAAGAATAATCTAGACAATATAATAGATTATATAAATGGAAGTGACAATTTTGTTGTCACTTCTCACATTAGTCCTGATGGTGATAATATAGGTTCAACTCTAGGAATGTATTATAGCTTAAAAAAGCTAGGTAAAAGCGTTTACTATGTTTTAGATGATAATGCACCTAGAAACCTAGAATTTTTAGTTGAACACATAAACATACTTAAATCTAATGAATTTAATGAAAGTAACTATTCATTAATAGCACTTGATTGCGGAGATAAAAAAAGAATATGTTTAGAAGAAGAAATAATAAATAATGCTAATAAAGTTGTATGTATAGATCATCATGCAAGTAATGATAATTATGGAGATTTTAATTACATAGATATAAATGCATCATCTACTTGTGAGTTAGTATACAATTTATTAGTAAGATATAAAGAAACTCAAAACATAGACTTAATAGACGAAAAAATAGCAACAGCCTTATATACAGGCCTTACAACAGATACTGGAAACTTCTCATATTCAAACACTCATCCAAGTAGTTTTGAAATGGCTAAGAACCTACTTATAAAAGGTGCTAAAAGGGATATGATAATCCAAAAAGTATTCCAAAGTAATCCATACAACTATTACAAGTTATTAGGAGAAGCTTTAAATACTTTAGATATAGTAAGTGGAAAAGTTGCTAGTATATGTATAACAAAAGAAATGTTAAAAAATAATACAATAAGCTTTAATGATGTAGATGGAATAACATCCTACACTAGAGATATAGAAGGAGTAGAAGTTGGAATACTTCTTAAAGAGAAAAAAGAAAATGAAGTAAAAGTAAGCTTAAGATCTAAAAATTACGTAGATGTAAGCCTTATAGCTCAAAGCTTTAATGGTGGAGGACACGTAAGAGCAGCAGGATGCACTATATATGATAGTGTTGAAAATGCAAAAAAACAGGTACTAGAAGCTGTATTAAAAACAATCTAAGGTGATAAAAACATGAACAAAATAGTAAACATAATAAAACCTACAGGAATGACATCTCATGATGTTGTTAGTGTAGTAAGAAAAACCTTAAATATAAAGAAAGTTGGACATACAGGTACCCTTGACCCAGATGCGTCAGGGGTATTACCTATATGTATAGGAAAAGCAACTAAAGTAAGTGAACTTATACTAAATAAAGATAAGAGCTACATTTGTGAATTAACTCTTGGTATAACAACAGACACTTATGATTCTTCAGGAGAGATAATAGATAGAGTTGATGATTTTAGCTACACTAAAGAAGAAATAGAAAAAGCTTTTGAAACTCAAAGAGGACATATAGATCAGTTACCTCCAATGTATTCTGCACTTAAGGTAAATGGAAAAAGAATGTGTGATTTAGTTAGAAGTGGAAGAGCAGACGAAATAAAGCTAAAGACTAGACCAGTGCATATTAAGAAATTAGAAATACTTAGCATAAATGACAATAAAATAATGTTTTATGTAATGTGTTCAAAGGGAACTTATGTTAGAAGTATATGTTATGATATAGGGCAAGTTCTAGGTTGTGGAGGTCATATGTCTTTCTTACTTAGAACATCTTCAGGTAAATTTAATTTAGAAAATGCTATAACTTTAGAACAATTACAAGAATACAAGGAAAATAACACTTTAGAAGAACATTTATATGACATAGACTACGTATTATCAAACTTTAACAGCCTATCTATACACCCTAATGCAAGAAAGTATTATGTAAATGGTGGAATAATAGATGCAAGAAGATTTACACAAAAAGATTTCAATGAAAATGATGAAATTGTAAGAGTTTACTGTGAAGGTGAATTTTTAGGCAGTGGTAAATTAATTAAAAAAGGTAGCGAAATAAGTGTAAAGAGTGATAAACTATTTATAGTATAAAACTAAAAAATACTATAATTTAGTGGGGACTCATTATGGATATTATAAAATCTATAGATAAAATACAAAATATAAATAAAAGTGTAGTTACAATTGGTAACTTTGATGGTCTTCATAAAGGTCATCAAGCCTTAGTTAAAAAGGCAGTAGAATATGGATTTAAAAACAATATAAAAAGTGTAGTATTTACCTTTGACAACCATCCAGCAAATTATTTTATAAAAAATTCAATAAAAAATATTATAAGCAATAAAGAAAAAGAACAAAGAATAAAAGATATGGGTATAGATTTAATAATAAGTATACCTTTTGATGAATATATGACTAAAATATCTCCAAGAGAGTTTGTAAAAGACATCTTAATAGATAGGTTAGGCGTTGAGAAAATAATAGTTGGACATGATTTTACATTTGCAAAAAATAAAGAAGGAAATGTAAATTTATTAAAGGAACTATGTAGTGAGTATAACTTTGAACTAGAGATAGTAAATCCTATAAAAATAGATGATATAAGAGTTAGTAGCACTTATATAAGAAATTTAATAAAAAATGGACAAGTATCTAAAGTAAAAAAATATTTAGGGCATAATTACCAAATAAAAGGAGAAGTCATACACGCAAAAAAGCTTGGAAGAACTATAGGTTTTCCAACAGCTAATATAGAAGTAGATAAAAATATGATAGTACCTAAAAATGGTATATATGCAACCAAAGTATATATTAATGGCAAAACCTATTATGGCGCAACA
The DNA here is from genome assembly GCF_015668195.1 of Romboutsia sp. 1001713B170131_170501_G6. Lineage (NCBI taxonomy): Bacteria > Bacillati > Bacillota > Clostridia > Peptostreptococcales > Peptostreptococcaceae > Romboutsia > Romboutsia sp. 1001713B170131_170501_G6. The sequence continues at coordinate 220,247 of NZ_JADPFC010000002.1, read as the reverse complement.
AATATAGGTTTTAATCCTACAGTAAATGGAAATAAGCTATCAATAGAAACTAATATATTAGATTTTAATGAAGATATATATGGTAAGGTTATAAAAGTTGAATTTTTAGAAAGAATTAGAGATGAGCGTAAGTTTTCATCTTTAGAAGAACTAAAAAATCAACTTAAAAAAGATACCAATTATGTAAGAGAAAACTATGTTTGCAATATTAGTGAATGTATGATAAAATAATTGAAGTAAACCGTTACTCGGCATAGAATTACTCCAATTCGTGCTTAGTAATAGGCGATTTTTAAATATTATGGAGGTATTCAAATGAACAAATTAGAAATAATAAAAGAATTCGGAAGAACTGAAGGAGATACTGGTTCTCCAGAAGTACAAATAGCTTTATTAACAGCTAGAATAAACGAATTAAACGACCACTTAAAAACTCACAAGAAAGATCACCACTCAAGAAGAGGTCTTTTAAAGATGGTTGGTAGAAGAAGAAACTTATTAGCTTACTTAAAAGACAGAGACTTAGAAGGATACAGAGCGTTAATAGCTAAGTTAGGATTAAGAAAATAATAATTTTTCTATATATAAAAAAGTTATCTCATATGAGATAACTTTTTTATGTTGATAATTATACAAAACTTATATTCTAATGATGGTTGCATCCATCATGAGAGCATGTGTGATTACTTGGGAATTCATTTAATTTGTTTTCATTGAATAAATCTATATTTTCTTTTAAAGTAGCTCCTAAAGCCTTATACACTTTTATTCCCATAGAATTTAATTTAACTATAGCACCTTGACCTATACCACCAACTATAACTGCATCTACAACATTTCCTGATAAAGCTTTTATAGGTTGGCATTTTCCATGTTCATGTCCTAAATCCCCATTATCTAAAGCAGATACTTCCTTAGTTTCTGAGTCGTAAACTAAAAACATTGGAGCTGAACCAAAGTGTCCAAATGGCTTACTTAAAAGACCTTCATTTACTTCTACTGGCATACAAATTTTCATAATTAAACATCCCTTCTTCTACAACATTTTTTTATAGATTTGCAGTTAGTACTGCAGTCTGTACTTATAAGATTAATGTTTGATAAATCTAATAAGTTTTCATTAATATTTCCTAGAGAATTAAAAAATGATATACATTCATTAAAAACATTTTCATTAATATGATAAAAAACGTAGTATCCTTCTTTATATCCTCTTATTATCTCAGCTTCTTTTAAAACCTTTATGTGCTGAGATACTGATGAATCAGTTATACCTAAGTACCTAGAGATTCCTTTTTGGCAAATATCTCTTTTTGAAACTAACAAAAGAACTTTAAGTCTTGTTTCATCACTTAGTGCCTTAAATACTTTAGCTAAATTATTCATGTTCACTCCTTTTAATTAAGTGATTACTTAATTAGATTATAGTACTCTTAATTAAATATTTCAAGTATACTTAAAAATTTATATAAAATATATTTCTAAAATGCGATTTTTATAGAAAATTATACCTATGTTTTATTATAATTATTTAGGGTATGTATAAAATGTAAATTATAAGGAGGGATAAGTTTTGATAAACTTTAGAGACATTGGAGGATGTAAGTCGTCAGATGGAAGAACTGTAAAAAAAGGATTATTTTTCAGATCTGGAAATTTAGCTAATTTAAGTAGTGATGATATACAAACATTAAAAGATTTAAACATAAAGTTAGTGTTTGATTATAGAAGCGAAGAGGAAAGCAAAGAAAATCCAACAGAAGAAATAGAAAATATAGAGTACATAAGAGTATCTGCTATGAATATGGATGATATGAGCGCTGCTAAGTTTGGATCTGTTAAAGAAATGTTATCAAGTATGTTTGAAAATGAAAATGCTTTTAATATGTTAAAAGAAAGATATTATGATTTACCAGTAAATAATAAATCATATAAAAGATTGGTTGAACTTATTAGAGATGAAAATAACCTACCAATTTTAACTCATTGTACAGCAGGAAAAGATAGAACAGGAGTAGGATGTGCTATAATTTTAATGATACTAGGTGTATGTAGAGAAGATATAATAAAAGATTATTTAAAAAGTAATCAATCAGCACAAGATGCCATAGAAGAAATAATTAAAGTACAACCTGAGTTAAAAAATGTTCCTGAGGAAAAATTAAAATATTTATTTGGTGTAAATGAGGAATATATAAACGAAGCATTTAGAAGAATAGATGAAGAGTATAAAACTACTGAAGAATATTTATATAATGAGTTTGGATTAACAGTAGAAGATTTAAAAGAATTAAGAGATAGATATTTATATTAATATAAAGAGTCTGTATTTGACTTAAAGTATTTTAAGTTAAACACAGACTCTTTATTTAAAAAGAATATATTAACTGATTTAAATATATGATTAAATTTATATTAATAAGTAAATAATAAATTAATAATAGGTTACTTAAACAAAGCTATCCCAAATATAGTAAAATACTTTTATGTTGTTAATTTATACTATTTTTGATAATATAATACATAGGATGATAAACGTGTTTTTTAAAGAGGAGGCAAGCAATTAATGTTTGAACATAAAATATTTAAAATGGATTTAGCAGGGAGAGAACTTTCTGTTGAAATAGGAAAAATAGCAGAACTTGCTAGTGGTAGTGCTATTCTTAGATACGGAGATACTATGGTAATGGTTAACGTATCTAAATCTTCTGCACCAAGAGATGGAATAGATTTCTTCCCACTAAGTGTAGACTATGAAGAAAAGTTATACTCAGTAGGTAAAATACCAGGAGGATTCTTAAAAAGAGAAGGAAAGCCGTCGGAAAAAGCTATACTTACATCAAGACTTATAGATAGACCTATAAGACCTTTATTCCCTAAAGGATTTAGAAATGATGTACAAGTAGTTGCAACAGTTTTATCAGTAGACCAAGACTGTACTCCTGACATAGTAGCAATGATAGGTTCTTCAGTAGCATTATCTATATCTGATATACCATTTAATGGACCAACTGGTTCTGTTTTAATAGGACTTGTTGACGGGGCATTTGTTGTTAACCCAACAGCAGAGGAAAGAGAAAAGAGTTCTATGCACCTTGTAGTATCAGGAACTAAAGATGCTATAATGATGGTTGAAGCAGGGGCTGAAGAAATACCAGATGAAATAATGCTTGAAGCTATATTATTTGCTCATGAAGAAATCAAAAAGATAGTTGAATTTATAGAAAAAATAGCAGCTGAAGTTGGAAAAGAAAAAATGGAAGTTGTGCTCCATCAAGTAGATGAAGATGTAGAAAAAGCTGTTCGTGAATTTGCAAGCGAAAAAATGGCAGAAGCTATAAAAACATTTGAAAAACTAGAAAGAATGGAAAAGATGGATGCTGTTAAGGCTGAAACTTTTGAACATTTTGCAGAAATAGCTGAAGAATTTGAACAAGATATAGAAGAAACTCTTCACGCTATAATAAAAGAAGAAGTTAGAAAATTAATAGTGCATGAAAATGTAAGACCAGACAACAGAAAGTTAGATGAAATAAGACCTATATGGTGTGACAATGGATTTATACCAAGAACTCATGGTTCTGGATTATTCACAAGAGGTCAAACTCAAGTAATGTCTATAGCTACACTTGGAGCTTTAGGAGATGTTCAAATACTTGATGGACTTGATGAAGAAGAAAGTAAAAGATATATGCATCACTACAACTTCCCAGCATACAGTGTTGGTGAAGCTAGACCATCAAGAGGTCCAGGAAGAAGAGAAATAGGTCATGGAGCTTTAGCTGAAAGAGCTTTACTTCCAGTATTACCATCTAAAGAAGAATTCCCATATGCAATAAGAGTTGTATCTGAGGTACTTAGCTCAAATGGTTCAACTTCTCAAGGTAGTGTTTGTGGTTCAACATTATCACTACTTGACGCTGGTGTTCCTTTAAAAGATATGGTAGCAGGAATTGCAATGGGTCTTATAAAGCATGACAATAAAGTAGCAGTACTTTCAGATATACAAGGTATGGAAGACCACTTAGGAGATATGGACTTTAAGGTTGCAGGTACTGAAAATGGTATAACGGCTATACAAATGGATATAAAAATAGCTGGTATAGATGAACAAGTACTAAGAGATGCATTAACTCAAGCTAAAGCAGGTAGAATACACATACTTAATGAAATGAGAAAGACAATAAGTGAGCCAAAACCTGAATTATCTAAGTATGCACCTAAGATAGTAACAATGAACATAAACCCTGATAAGATAAGAGACGTTATAGGACCAGGTGGAAAAGTTATAACTAAGATAATAGATGAAACTGGAGTTAAAATAGATATAGAACAAACAGGAGAAGTATTCATAGCAGGAACAGATGCTGATATGATAAAACTTGCTCAAAAGCTTATAAATGATATAGTTGCTGAAGCTGAAGTTGGAAAAACTTATACTGGTAAAGTAACTAGAATAATGAACTTTGGAGCATTCGTTGAAATACTTCCAGGAAAAGAAGGATTACTTCATATATCTCACATAGCACACGAAAGAGTAGCGAAAGTTGAAGATGTACTAAACATAGGAGATGAAGTAGAAGTTAAAGTAACTGAAATAGATGAAAAAGGAAGAGTAAATTTATCTAGAAAAGTACTTTTACCAAAGCCTGAGAAAAAAGAAGAAAAATAATATTTTGATATAAAAAGACTGTAGAAGTTAGTTCTACAGTCTTTTTGTTTAATCAAAATTAATATTTTAATTTATACTAAATATTGCGCATAGAGGTATAGCAGCATATTTATCACTTGCAATTTTATTTCTAAGCTCAACCCATAATATACCATTACATAATCCATAAACCTTGCCAACTTTAACAGAGCTATTATTATTATTTATAATTTCAATATCTATATTTTTAGATATTGGAAAATTAGTGCTATTTAATTTTTGTTTAATTATCTTTGATAAATCTCCGTTGCAACAACATTCAGGAATATTACAATTATAAGGAGTTAAGTTACCTGTAGGTTCAGTATTAAAAGTTATGAGGTTTATACTGCATAAAGAATAAAAATTACCATCGCTTAACTTAACTACACTTTGATCTGTAGAGAAGCTACTATCTATCTTTCCAGTTCCAAATGAATTAAAAGATCGTAGTGTTACATCAATTGAAGGAGTAATACTTTTAAGTCGCATTAAAGCATATCTAATGGCATCTGCGCAGCAACAATTAGCATCACCAGGAGGTCCTTGCTCACCTTTATCGCCTTTGTCGCCCTTGTCACCTTTAGGGCCTGGAGGGCATTCACACTCATCAAAGCAGAAAGGTATATTATCTGGATTTATATTACAATCCATATCTTTTTTCATAAACATATCACCTACATATATTTTTATAGTATTACAGTATAAATATATGATTAAAATTCATATTATGACACAATATTTAGAAATAATTATTATTTTGATTGAATATACTATATAAATACAAAAAATAATATTAAAGAAATAGAGTCATAAATATTAATACAACCTAATAAAATATATAAGAAGTTGTACATAATTAAGACTTGATTAGGGGGAAAACTATTATGATGATAGTAATCAATAAGAAAAGATTAAAAAAAGTCATTATAGGAGTAATAGCAGTTATACTAATTGTAATTTCTGGGTTATACCTTATGAAAAGGGAGACAAAACCAACCTTAAACTTAGATGTAGCAAATCAGCCATACTGTCAGGGAACAAAAGTAAAAAGTGGATACGTTGCATTAACTTGCAACGTAGACCTAGGATGGGAAAGTGAATATGTAGAAGGAATACTAGAAGTACTAAAAAAAGAAGATGTAAAAATAACCTTTAATGTAACTGGTAGATGGGCAGAAAACAATGAAGAATTACTTCTAAAAATTAAAGAAGAAGGACATGAAATAGGAAATCATGGACATAAGCATTTAGACTATGCAAACTTATCTTATGAAGAAAACTTAGAACAAATAAAAACATCTAAAAAAATAATAGAAGATATAATAAAGGAAGAAACTAAATTTTTTCAAGCTCCATCAGGTTCGTTTGGGGACAACACTGTAAAAGCAGCTAAAGAAATGGGATATACTTCTATAAAATGGGATGTAGATACAATAGACTGGAAAAATAGAGAAGAACCAGATGTTATAATTGAAAGAGTTAAGAAAAAAGACATAGTAGATAATAGCATAGTTTTAATGCACCCAACAAATGCAACAGTCCAATGTGTAGATGATATTATAAATATAATTAGGGACAAAGGGTTAAAACCAGGTAAGCTAAGCGATGTATTTTAGGTTAGTAACAGTTGAATAAATAAAAATAGTAACTTATAATTTAATACATGTAGTTTAATATAAATTACTAATATTTAGATTTATTATATTAGAGTATAGATATTTACTATATAGCTCATGTAAAGTACTAAGTAAAAAATAAAAACTTTATAAATATATTAAATTATAAAAATGACATTTAAATGGAGGGAAGTATGTACAAAACACACGTATTAGATAATGGACTAACAATAATAGGTGAAGAAATACCTTATTTAAAGTCTATTGCACTAGGGGTATGGATAAACGCAGGTTCAAGAATAGAGGATGAGAAAATAAGTGGTATATCTCATTTTATAGAACATATGCTATTTAAAGGCACTAAAAATAGAAGTTCAAAGGATATTGCAAACGAGATAGATAATTTAGGGGGACAAATAAATGCTTTTACAAGCAAAGAATGTACATGTTATTACGTTAAATTATTAGATTCTCATATAAATAAAGGAATAGACATATTAAGTGATATGATGTTAAATCCGCTATTTAATCAAACTGATATAGATAAAGAAAGATTAGTAATACTTGAAGAATTAAAAATGTATGAAGATTCTCCAGAAGATTTAGCTTATGACTTGTTAAGTGAAGGAATATATAAAGGAGATTCTTTAGGATATAACATAATAGGAACAGAAAAATCTCTTTTTGATATAAATAAAAAAGAAATAGAAGAGTATTTTAATAGTTATTATGTACCTAATAACTCAGTAATATCAATATGTGGAAACTTTAATTTTGAAGAAATAGTAAAAGAAATTGAAGACAAGTTTAAATCATGGAATAAAAAAGAAGTAGATATAAACTTTACTAAAGCAGATTTTAAAAATACTTATATAACAAAAAATAAAGATACTGAACAAGTTAATCTAGCCATTGGTTTAGAAGCTATAGCATCTGAGGAAACGGAAGAGACATATGCATTAGCTATAATAAACACTATATTTGGAGGAAGTATTAGTTCTAGACTATTCCAAAAGATAAGAGAAGAAGAAGGATTAGTTTATTCAATATATTCATCTCAAAGTTTATATAGAAAATGTGGAGAGCTAGGAATATTTGCTAGTATGAGTAACGAAAATTTAGAAGAAGTATATAATTTAGTTATAGAGGAAATAAAAGATCTTAAAAATAATTACTTAAGTGATGAGGAGATAAGGTTAACTAAAGAACAATTAAAAGGAAGTTATATGTTAGGTTTAGAAAGTACAAGTAGCAGAATGATGGCTATAGGTAAAGCAATGTTATTAAATAAAAAGGTAAGAAATAGTGATGAAATATTAAAATCTATAGATAATATAGATAGAGAAACTATAAAAAAGGTAATAGATAAAGTATTTAATTTAGATAAACTAGGAGTATGTATAGTTGGTAGAGATGTAGAAAACATAAAGCTATAGCAAATTAAACAATAAAATATACGAATGAAGAATATCTCAAAGTTGATGAATATTAATATAAAAATTAAGATAAATATAAACTCATATATGAAACAACCATATAAAAGTGAACTAATATTTAACTTATTCTATATTATAAAAGGCTTTGAGATATTTTACTATAAAAGAAAAAATGGGGGGATAAACATGAATTTATCTGAAATAGCAGGTAAAGAAATAGTAAATCTAGTTACAGGAGAAAGATTAGGTGTAATTGGAGAGTGTGATATGATAATAGATGAAACTACAGGAGAGATACTAGCATTATTAATACCAAGGGATAGAGGTTTCTTTGGTATTAGAAAGGATAAGTCTGTACTTGAGGTACCTTGGAGAAATGTTAGAAAAATAGGAAATGATATGATAATAATTGAATATGACGGAATATACTAGGGGGTCATTATGGAAATTTTAGTTCAAAAATTTGGTGGAACATCAGTTGGATCTTACGAAAAAATGAATGAGGTATGTAAGATAATAAAAGCATATAAAGAAACTTATAAGGATTTAAAATTAGTTGTAGTAGTATCAGCTATGGGAAGAAAGGGCTCGCCATATGCAACAGATACACTGATTTCTTTACTAAGTGAAATAAACGATCAACCAAACAAAAGAGAACTAGATATGATAATGAGCTGTGGCGAAATAATATCAGGAACTGTACTTACAAATATGTTACAGGTTAGAAATATAAAGGCTACTTTCTTGACAGGATATCAAGCTGGAATAATAACAACTAATAATTTTTCAGATGCGAAAATACTAGATATAAACACAGAAAGAATATTAAAAGAACTAAATGATAATAATGTAGTAGTAATAGCTGGATTCCAAGGTAAAACAGAAGACGGAGAAATAACAACACTAGGAAGAGGAGGTAGTGATACGTCGGCTGTTGCAATAGGAAAAGCCTTAAACTGTTCTAGAGTTGAAATATATACAGATGTAGATGGAATAATGACAGCAGACCCAAGAATAGAACCAGAAGCTAAGGTATTAGATTGTATAGATTATGAAGAAGTATTTCAAATGGCAGAAAAAGGAGCTAAAGTTATACACCCAAGAGCAGTATCTCTTGCAAGGAGTGCAAATATAACACTTTCAATAAAAAATACATTAAATCCAGAGTTTGCAGGAACTAGAATATGTACAGAGTGTCAAAGAGAATATATGGAGTATGAAGTAAAAAATAGCTTAATGACAGCTGTAGCTCATAAGGATAAAGTAGCTCAAGTTAAAATAAAAGCAAGTGAAGATGACTTTACAAATATATTAAATGATATAGAAAAAGAAAACATAAGTATAGATATGATAAATTTCTTTATAGAAGAAAAAGCATTTGTAGTAGAAGAAGGGTATATAGAACAGCTTGAAAATATACTTAAAAAATCAAATATAGAATATTCCATAAGAAAAAATTGTGCAAAAGTAACTTTAATAGGTGCTAAGATAAATGGCATACCAGGAGTTATGTCAAGACTTGTAAAAGCTTTATCAAAAGAAAATATACCATTACTTCAAACATCTGATTCTAGTATGACAATATCTTGTTTAGTAGATAGTAATGATATATCAAAATCAGTACATGCAATTCATAATGAATTTCACTTAAATTAATTAAATAAAGTATGCAATAAATCAAAAATTATATCAAAATAATTAAAACATATAATATAAAATAGAGCTACGTTTAAATATAAATGTAATACTTTAAAACTTAGCATTCAAAGAATTTTTTGTATATATTTGGACAAAATAACATGAAAGCAGAGTTTGAGAGGAGTATTACATACATGAGATATTATGAAGATAACATTAACTACAATAATCATATAGAATTTAGCCGTGATAGAGGTAGAGAAAAAAGTACATTACAAATAAAAAATGAAAATGAAGAAAATCCAGTAAATGAAACTAAAGATATACAAAATATAAAACAAATGGGTGTTCCTGATATGCCACCACAGCCTAAAAAAGATATACAATGTATAACTATAATAGGAGAGATAGAAGGCCACTACGTAGGAAATCCTCAAAAAAAATCAACTAAATATGAACATATAATCCCAATGCTTTATTCAGTAGAAGAAAATACAGAAACTAAAGGAATACTTGTCATACTAAATACAGTAGGAGGAGATGTAGAAGCAGGTCTTGCTATAGCAGAGCTTTTAAATAGCATCTCTAAAAAAGTAGTAACATTAGTACTTGGAGGAAGTCATAGTATAGGTGTTCCTCTTGCAACAGCAGGAGATTATTCATTTATAGCGCCAACTGCTACTATGATAGTTCATCCTATAAGAACTAACGGACTCGTAATAGGAGTAAACGAAACTTTTGAATACTTTAAAAAAATGCAAGAGAGAATAAGTAATTTCATAACTAGAACTTCTAATATAGATAGAGATGAATTAGATAAAATAATGCACTCAAAAGATGAACTTGTTAACGACGTTGGAAGTGTATTAATAGGAAAAGAAGCTGTAGATGTTGGGCTTATAAATGAAGTTGGAGGATTAAAAGAAGCATTAAGTAAGTTAAAAGAACTTATAAAAGAAGATGAAAATAATCAAGATAAATAAAAATTGTTATAAATATATGTTGTATGATATAATTAAATGATAAAATAAAAGTGTTAGTGTTAAGGCATTAACACTTTTTGCTATGATATACTTAAAGTAAGATAAGAGGTGAGATGAGTGGCTAAAAAGAAAAAAAGCAAGAAAAAAGAAAAGAAATTAAGCTTTAATCAGGAATATCATAATTTGGTAACTATATTTATAGGAATATTTTTATTATATAGTTTAAATTCAAGTTCAATGGGATTTATAGGATCTATGATGCAGTCTTTATTTAAAGGATTATTTGGTTCTCTTTCTGTAATAATACCATTTATAGTAATTATTATAGGAATACTTGGATTCTTTGAAGGCAACGAATATATATATAGATTAAAAAATACTAAAATATATTATGTAGTAATATTATTTATGTTTATATTCTATGGATTATTAAATGCAAAAAGTTTACCTGTAGATTCTCCTTTAAGCTCTGACATGATTAAAGGTGTTATGGATATGGGGGTAAGTGGAGAAGGAAGTGGACTTGTATCTACTACTATAACTTACTATATCGTTAAGATGTTTGGATTAACTGGTGGATGGATGATAAGTATATTTGCACTTGTAATGACTGTATTATTTATATTTAACATATCAGTTAAAGACTTAATATTAAACATAAAGGCAAAATCATCAAGTGCCAAAAATGGAAATCTAAACTTAAAAGAAAAAGTGTCTAATATGAAAAAATCAGCAATAGATATGATGACAGAAGAAGTAGACGAAGAAACTATGGTTGATAAAAAAGGTCTATTTAAAGGCTTTATGTCTAAAAACTCTAAAGAAGAGGAAGAATATGTAATAGACCAAGATGAAGATGATATAGGAGATAAAACTATAAAAATAGTTGGATTTAATAAGGCAGAAGATGAATACCTAGAAATACTAGAAGGTACTCAAAATATGCCAGAATTAGATACAATAAAGGAATTACAAAGCTTTAAAACTGGAGTTGTAGAAGATGTAAAGGAACAGCCTATAAAAACATCTAAAACATTTAATTCTGATATTGAGAAAACTCAAGATATAAATTTAGCTTCAAATATGAGTTATGAAAACTATAAAATGCCAAGTTTTAACCTTTTAAACAAAATAGATAAAAAAAGTGATGACGGAGGAAGAAAAAAAGTACTTAAAAATGCATCTCTTTTAGAAAAGACTTTATCTGATTTTGGAGTTGAAGCAAAGGTTAATCAAGTTACAGTAGGGCCTACTATAACAAGATATGAAATACAGCCAAGCCCAGGAGTTAAGGTTAGTAAAATAGTAAATCTAACAGATGATATAGCACTAAGCTTAGCTGCTAAAAGTATAAGAATGGAAGCTCCAATACCAGGTAAAAGTGCAATAGGTATAGAAGTACCAAATGAAAATGCACAAATGGTAGGAGTACGTGAAGTATTAGAAAGTGAAGAGTTTAGAAACTTTGAATCTCCACTTGCTATGGCACTAGGTAAAGATATAGCAGGAAAAACTGTAATAGCAGATATAGGAAAAATGCCTCATATGTTAATAGCAGGGTCAACAGGTTCAGGAAAAAGTGTATGTGTAAATACATTAATAAGTAGTATACTTTATAAAGCAAAACCTGATGAAGTAAAGTTATTACTTATAGACCCTAAAGTAGTTGAACTTGCAAACTATAATGGAATACCACATCTACTTATACCAGTAGTTACAGATCCTAAAAAAGCTGCTAATGCACTTAACTGGGCAGTAACAGAAATGAACAGAAGATACAAGTTATTTGCAGGAGCACAAGTAAAAGATATAACAAGTTATAATCAAAAGGCAGAAGAAAAACTTCCTAAGATAGTAATAATAATCGACGAGCTTGCAGACTTAATGATGGTAAGTTCAAATGATGTGGAAGATTATATATGTAGATTAGCACAGATGGCAAGAGCAGCTGGAATGCACTTAATAGTAGCAACACAAAGACCATCTGTTGACGTTATAACAGGTGTTATAAAAGCTAATATACCATCTAGAATAGCATTTGCTGTTTCATCACAAACAGACTCAAGAACAATACTTGACATGGGTGGAGCTGAAAAACTATTAGGTAAAGGTGATATGTTATTCTACCCATTAGGAGCAGCAAAACCTGTTAGACTTCAAGGTGCGTTTATATCAGAAAGTGAATCTGAAAGAGTTATAGACTTTGTAAAATCACAAGTTAGTGGTAATGAAATAAAGTATGAAGAAGATATAATGGAGACTATATCAAAAGCTAATATAGCAAAATCAAGTGATGAAGATGAGTTATTAAGTGAAGCTATAGAATTTATAGTTGAAAGTGGACAAGGTTCATCATCTATGTTACAAAGAAAGTTTAAAATAGGATTTAATAGAGCGGCAAGACTTATAGATTCTATGGAAGAAAGAGGTATAGTTGGACCAAGCGAAGGAAGTAAACCAAGAAAAGTATTAATAAGCAAACAAGACTTACAAAATTTAGAAGGTGAGTAAAATTGAAGACAATAAAAATAGAAGACGCACTTAAGTTAGAAAATGTAGTTTTTATAGATGTAAGAACTGAATCGGAGCATAATGAAGATAATATATTAGATGCATTTAGCATGCCATTATTTAAAGATAATGAACATAATGAAGTAGGTACTATATATAAAATGCAAGGAAAGCATGAAGCTATAAAAATAGGATTTGATTATGTTGGATACAAGTTAAAAGATATATATCTTCATGTATTAGAAGCAGCAAAGAACCATGATAATGTAGTAGTATATTGTGCTAGAGGAGGAATGAGAAGTGGATCGGTAGTAAACTTGGTTTCTTCTCTAGGCATAAATGTATACCAATTAGAAGGTGGATATAAAGCTTATAGAAATTATGTATTAGATTATCTAAGAAACATAATGAATACAAAAGAGTTTATAGTAGTTCATGGACTTACCGGAGTCGGAAAAACCGACCTACTTAAAATGTTAGAAGAAAATAATATAGATAATATAGATCTAGAAGGAATAGCTAAAAATAGTGGTTCTACATTTGGATTTATAACATTTGACGAAAAACCACCAAGTCAGAAGAAATTCGAAACTAAAATATTTGAAGAATTATTTTATTCAAACTCAGACTATATATTTATAGAAAGTGAAAGTAAAAGAGTAGGTCATGTATGCGTACCTAATGAAATATATGATGCTATTATAAGAGATGGCCATCATATATTATTAGAATGTAGTACTGAAAATAGAGTGAAAAGATTATGCAGAGATTATATATATAATCATAAAAATAAAGAAGAAAACATACAAACTTTAAAAGATTGTATAAATAAATTTAGAAAAAGATTAGGTCATAAGAGAGTAGATGAATATATTAATCTGCTAGATGAAGGAAAATATGAGGAATTAGTAGAAAGATATTTAGTAGAATATTATGACCCTTTATATATGCATTCGGTTGATAAGTATAAATATAATCAAATTATAAACTTTGATGATATGACTAAAGGACTAAATGAAAGCATAAAATATCACGAGAAGGCAAAAAAGGAGCAATAAAAATGTTAAAAATAGCACTAGAATCACTAGGATGTTCGAAAAACTTAGTAGATGCAGAAATAATGATGGGAATACTAAATAGAAAAGGATACAAGTTAGTAGGAGATTTTTCTGAGGCTGATATAATACTTGTAAATACATGTGGATTTATAGAATCAGCAAAGCAAGAATCAATAGATACTATTCTTGACTTAGCACAATACAAAGTAGATGGAAATCTAAAAATACTTGTAGTAACAGGATGTTTAGCACAAAGATACTCTGAAGAATTAAAAGCAGAAATACCTGAAATAGATGCAATAGTAGGTACAGGAAGCTACCAACAAATAGACGAAATAATAAAAGATTTAGAAAAAGAAAAGCAAGTTGTTAGTTTAAATGACATAGAATTTGCTTTTAATGAAGAATTACCAAGATATGTTACAACTCCAAGTCATATGGCATATTTAAAAATAGGTGAAGGTTGTGACAACCATTGTACTTACTGTATAATACCAAAATTAAGAGGTAAATATAGAAGTAGAAAAATGGAAGATATAGTTAAAGAAGCTAAGGATTTAGCAGCTAGAGGTGTTAAAGAATTAGTAGTTATAGCACAAGATACAACTAAGTATGGATTTGATTTATACAATAAAGAAATGTTACCAACTTTATTAGAAGAGTTAGCTAAAATAGAAGGTATAAAGTGGATAAGAGTAATGTATTCTTACCCTGAATCAATAAGTGAAGGGTTAGTTATGGTAATGAAAAAGTATGACAACATATGTAACTACTTTGATATGCCTATACAACATGCAAGTAACAGAATACTAAAGTTAATGAATAGAAAAACAACTAAAGAAGATATATTATCTAAAATAGAAATGATAAGAAAGCATATACCAGATGCTACAATAAGAACAACTATAATAGTAGGATTCCCAGGTGAAACTGAAGAAGACTTTAATGAAGTTGTAGAATTTGCAAAAAAAGTTAAGTTTGATAGATTAGGGGCATTTGCATACTCAAGAGAAGAAGACACTGCAGCAGACAAATTACCTAATCACATAGAACAAGAGATAAAAGAACAAAGAAGAGATAAATTAATGTTAGAACAACAAAAAATATCTCAAGAATTAAATGAAGCTAAAGTAGGAAATACTTACGAAGTTTTAATAGAAGAACAAATAGAAGATAAAGTATATATAGGTAGAACTCAAGGCGATGCAGAAGAAATAGATAGTATAGTTTACGCAAAATCAAAAGATCAACTTAATGTAGGGGATTTTGTAAAAGTAAAAATAGATAAAGCTTTAGAATATGATTTAATGGGAGATGTATTATAAATGAATTTACCAAATAAATTAACTTTATTTAGGATATTCTTAATACCAGTATTTATAATAGTAATGTTACTTAACATACCTAACAAATATTTAATAGCTTGTATAATATTTGTAGTAGCATCAATAACAGATGCTATGGACGGACACATAGCGAGAAAGCATAATCTAGTTACAGACTTTGGGAAATTTATGGATCCACTTGCAGATAAGTTATTAGTTTTATCAGCATTAATTTGTATGATAGAAAGTGGCTTAGTGGCAAGCTGGATGGTAATAATAATAGTAGCAAGAGAACTAACAGTAAGTATATTAAGAGCAATAGCAGCAGCTGATGGTAAAGTAATAGCAGCTAGTGGTGGAGGAAAGTTAAAGACTATAAGCCAAATGGTAGCTATAATAGTATTATTATTAGGAGCTAACTTTAACAATTCGCTATTAATTATGATAGGAGATATATCTATATTAATAGCAACACTTCTAACACTTTACTCAGGGTGGGAATACTTATATAAAAACAAAGAATTATTTATGAATAGTAAATAATAAAAAGTGGGCATAAACTGCCCACTTTTTAATTTACATTATTAATAAAGTGAAGTTTAAATATAAGGTAGAGGGTAAATATCAATTTGCACAGATAAAAGTTATACTAAAACATAAGTTTTATATAAAATGTATAAAAATGTAAATAAAGGTTTATAAATAAAATTAGTATGGTAAAATTTAAATATAGTAAAATAATATAAATTTAAAAACAAATTTTTACTAATTGACTGTAATTAAAAATTAGTATATAATTTATATTACAGAACAAATGTTTGTGAAAAGCGAAAGAAAGGGATGGATATAAATGAGTATAGAACAAGATAAATTAAAAGCACTTAACCAAGCGTTAGGTCAGATAGAAAAAGACTTTGGGAAAGGGTCAGTAATGAAATTAGGAGAAGCTACATCTATGAATATAGATGTTATACCAACAGGTTCAATAGGACTAGATATTGCAGTTGGTATAGGTGGATTACCAAAGGGAAGAATAATAGAAGTATATGGACCGGAATCTTCAGGTAAAACAACAGTTGCACTTCACACAGTAGCAGAAGCTCAAAAACAAGGTGGAATAGCAGCGTTTATAGATGCAGAACATGCACTTGACCCAGTATATGCAAAAGCATTAGGAGTTGATATTGATAACTTAATAATATCTCAACCAGATACAGGAGAACAAGCACTAGAAATAGCAGAAGCACTTATAAGAAGTGGTGCTATAGATATAATAGTAGTCGATTCAGTTGCAGCACTTGTTCCAAGAGCTGAAATAGAAGGGGATATGGGAGACTCTCATGTTGGTCTTCAAGCTAGACTTATGTCTCAAGCTCTTAGAAAATTAACAGGTTCAATAAAAAAATCAAATTGTGTTGCAATATTTATAAACCAATTAAGAGAAAAAGTTGGTATAATGTTTGGAAATCCAGAAACAACAACAGGTGGACGTGCGCTTAAATTCTACTCATCTGTAAGACTTGATGTTAGAAGAGTAGATAGTATAAAACAAGGTGATAAAGTAATCGGAAGTAGAACAAGAGTAAAAGTAGTTAAAAATAAAGTTGCACCACCATTTAAGCAAACAGAGTTTGACATAATGTATGGTGAAGGTATATCTAAGGTAGGAGATTTACTAGATATAGCAGCAGATATAGATGTAGTTAAAAAATCAGGAGCTTGGTATAGCTACAATGATATAAAATTAGGACAAGGTAGAGAAAATGTTAAGAAATTCTTATCAGATAATCCTGATTTAATAAAAGAAATAGATGATAAGGTAAGAGCACACTACAAATTAGATGAAAATAAAGAAAATGCACCATTAGAAGATGAAATAGATAAGCAATAATAACTTAAACATACACCTCCTATTAACTTGACATGAGTTAGAAAAAATTATAAAATTAAAGAGAAATAAAATATCTAAATTTAGTTCTATATATAAATATTCTTAGATAAATATAAATAAAGGTATTTTGTTGTTATTACAACATAGATTATGAAGGTACTTATAATTTATAAATGCATATCATAGTTGTGATTGTACTTTAACGATTAAAATCTTAGAAGTGACATTTTGGGATATTAACTAAAGGAGGTGGATGTCATAGAGACTGTAGTAATGCTTTTGATAGGGGCAGCAATAGGTATTATAGCTGGATATTTTGTAAGAAAAAATATATCTGAGACTAAAATTGGACAAGCAGAAAGCTTAGCCAAAGAAATTATAGATAAAGCAAATAGAGACTCAGAAACTATTAAAAAAGAAAAGCAACTAGAAGCTAAAGAAGAAATCCACAAGTGGAGAACTGAAGCTGAAAGAGAAAACAAAGAAAGAAGAAATGACTTACAAAAATACGAAAGAAGAATAATACAAAAAGAAGAAGTTCTAGATAAGAAATTATACAATCTAGAATCAAAAGAAAATAGCTTAAGTGATAAACTTAAAAATGTAGCAAGAAAAGAAGAAGAAGTAGAAGAAATAAAAGTTAAGCAACTTGAAAAATTAGAAAGCATATCAGGGATAACTTCTGACAAAGCAAAAGAAATAATATTAACTAATGCCGAAAGAGAAGTAAGACGTGAAATGTCTATAATGATAAAAGAGATAGAATCTCAAGCTAAGGAAGAGGCTGAAAAGAAATCAAGAGAAATAATAGGTTATGCTATACAAAAATGTGCAGCAGACCATGTTGCAGAAACAACTGTTACAGTAGTTAATTTACCAAATGATGAAATGAAAGGTAGAATAATAGGTAGAGAAGGAAGAAATATCAGAACTCTAGAAACTTTAACAGGAATTGATTTAATAATAGACGATACTCCAGAAGCTGTAATTTTATCAGGATTTGATCCTATAAGAAGAGAAGTTGCAAGAATAGCTTTAGAAAAGCTAATAGCAGATGGAAGAATACATCCAGCTAGAATAGAAGAAATGGTAGAAAAAGCTAGAAAAGAAGTAGATAATATAATTAAGGAATATGGGGAACAAGCAGCATTTGAAACAGGAGTGCACGGGCTTCATCCAGAGTTAATTAGACTATTAGGTAGACTTAACTACAGAACTAGTTACGGACAAAATGTACTTAAACATTCTATTGAGGTTGCACATATAGCAGGTATAATGGCAGCTGAAATAGGAGCAGATATAAAATTAGCTAAAAGAGCTGGTTTACTTCATGATATAGGAAAATCTGTAGACCACGAAATGGAAGGTACACATGTAGAAATAGGTATGGACTTATTAAGAAGATATAAAGAATCTAAAGAAGTTATACATGCTATGAGTACTCACCATGGAGATTATGAACCTCAAACAATAGAAGCTGTTTTAGTAACTGCAGCGGATGCTATATCAGCAGCAAGACCAGGTGCTAGAAGAGAAACATTAGAGGCATATATAAAGAGACTTGAAAAGCTAGAAGAGATAGCTAATTCTTATGATGGTGTAGAAAAATCGTTTGCTATACAAGCAGGTAGAGAAGTTAGAATAATGGTTAAACCTGAAAATGTAAGCGATGAAGATATCCATTTATTAGCTCGTGATATGACTAAGAAAATCGAAGATGAATTAGAATATCCAGGTCAAATAAAAGTTAGTATAATAAGAGAAACAAGAGCAATTGAATACGCTAAATAAAAGAGAGAGTAATTTACTCTCTCTTTTTTATTTGCCTAAAAGTTAGTATTACAGACCCTTATTAATATTTAAATATTCTAAGCATATATAAATTTATAAAAAATATAAAAATTTGCAACTTTTTAGTATTTATGTCAGTCTAATTGTTGTATACATTTTGTGTCATGGCACATTGAAATAAAGGAGGAATATATGGGAAATGTATTAACATTACCTTGGCAAGGAAGAAAAAAAGGAGGAACAGATATAAAGCTAGTTAAAAAAGCTATAAAAGGGGATTCAAAAGCATTTACAGAATTGATGAAGATTCATAAATCATCTCTTTACAAGATTGCATATAGTTATGTAAAAGATGAGCAAAAAGCTTTAGATATATTGCAAGAAACTACTTACAAGGGATTACTAAATATAAATAAATTGAGTGAACCGCAATTTTTTAAAACTTGGATAACAAAAGTGTTAATAAATGTAGCTATAGATTATTCAAAAAAGGAAGACAAGATAGTTTATATAGAAGAAGAAGCAAATATAGTTGAAAAAACAAAGGAAATTTCAATAGAAGAAAAGTTAGATTTATATGATGCAATAGATAGTTTAAGAGAGCAATACAAAATGGTTATTATTTTAAAGTACTTTAATGACATGACCATTGAAGAAGTTTCCGATAATATGGATATACCAATAAATACAGTTAAAAGCCATATGAGAAGAGCAAAGAAACAATTAAAAGAAATATTAATGGAGGGCGAAATAAATGAGTAATAAAAGATATGATGATATAAATATACCTTTAGAAATAGATAAAGCTATAGAAAATGGAGTATCAAAGGCATTAAAAGAGAAAAATAAAAATCATAAAAGAAATAAGTTACCTAAAATAGCTGCTGCAAGCTTAGTTGGAATACTTACATTAGGTGTTTTAAACCCAGCACTAGCATCTAAAATACCTTTTGTAGGTAATGTTTTTGAAGCAATAGAAAAGAATATTTACTTCCCAGGAAATTATTCTCAATATGCTACAGCTATTAATGAAACCGCATATTCAAATGGAATAGGAGTCACGCTTTCAGAAGTTATATGTGATGGACAATCTTTATATATAACTTATGTAGTTGAAAATGAAAAGCCATTTAAACATACTTCGTGGGGAAATGGGAAAAAATTAGATATGGATCAATTAATAATAGAAGAAGCTTATAATAAAGTTAGTTTTAGTGATGATGAGCTTGACTCAACAGGATTTGCAGGATTAGAAGGAAAATTTATTGATGAATATACATTTGTTGGAGTACAAAAATATAAAATGAATGAAATAAAAGAAGAGATACCAGATGAATTTACATTTAAGACTAAATTAAAAGTTATAGATAATTATGCTATAAATGAAGGTGATAAAGATGATGTAACTTGGGGAACATGGGCTTTTAACATTCCAGTAAAAGTAAATAAAGAATTAAGAAATATTATAAATTTAGAAAATGTAGAAAATGATTTTGTAAAAGTTAATTCAGTTTCTATAACACCTTTTGATATGATAATTAAAAATTCTTACAAAAAAGGGACATGGAATGAATATAGAATGAGGGTATTTGATGATAAAGGAAAAGAGCTAGATCAATCAGAGTCTATAGCAGATAATGATGACAAAGGTGATAAAACTTATTTACAATCACCAAAAGGTAGCAAGAGCATTAGAATAGTGATAGAAAAACCTAAATATAAAGAATTAAAATCACAACCAGGAACATACGAAGAAATAGGCAGTGATGTAGTACTTGATAAAGTAATAAACTTAAAAAAATAATATAGATGTTAAAAGAGTGCATACTTAAAATTTTATAAGTATGCATTTTTTACTTAATAAAGGATTATATTTACTGAAAATCTGTAGATAAGTTATAGACTAAACTTATACCAATAGACTCGTTAAAATAAAAAATGATATTTTAAGCAACGGACGAAGTTGTTGGCGACATGAGCAAAGCGAATTTTTGCATAAAGAAACAAAAATATAATATAGTACAACACTTATATATAAAGGTTAAATATAAGCAAGAAATTTGGAAATACTAAGTATGTGTAAGTTTATTATAAATAAAAGGAGTGCTAGTATGCTAAAACAATTATCAAAAAATCAATATGTAAAAATGACTAAAGTTAATGATAAAGAAAAAGATATTGAATATGGTGTAGTTCTTAATAAAAATGAAGATAAATATGAAATAATGACAATAGGATTTGAAAATAAAAATGGTAACTTTTTAGAATATCCTATAGAATCATATAATCTAGTAGATACTTATAGTATAAATGATGCTGATTTTGATGAAGTAAAAGAAAATGAAGTAAGAAGAAAAATGAATATTTGGATGGAAGAACATTACAGACATTAAAAATTTTAAGGGGAGTTATAAACTTCCCTATTTTTGTAAAAACTATAATATAATGATACAATTTATATAATTAAATCAATATGAATTAAGAAGTTTATAGAATACATAGTAAATATAGTAAATTATAAGTTTAAATGCTATAATTATTAGTAAGCGAGGGGGAATATCAGGTGAAAAATTACATAAATATTGACTCTGAACTAGATGCTTTAAAAATAAAAGAAGTAGAAAAAGTATTCTATGAAAATGTAGAAAAAGATGTAAAAATAATACCTAAAGTAACACCATTTAAAGGGATCAATACAGATATGTTATATATAAAAGATAATAAAGCACTATTTATAAAATTTATGGATACAACAGAAGACATATTCTATATCCTAGAAGAAGATTTATTAGAGGTTATGAGTGAAGAAAATGACCTATTAAACTTAAAAATGAAGCAGTCTCATAGTGATATAAAATATAATTATGTTTTTGTTATGCCATATGTGGATATAGAAGAAGATTATGGATTTAGTGAATTTATATATAAGCATATAATAGACAAAAGTAAACTTGAAGAAATAATGAATGATAAAAAACTACTAGATAATTACCTAGAAGAATCAAATAACGAAGTAAAATTAAATTTATTTATGATGGATGTATGTCCTGAGTATTATTTACTTAATAGTAAATATCACTTAAATAAAAATTTTAAAAAGATATCTTTTTATAGCGATGATTATGAGTATAGTGCTACTATGCTAAATCAAAGTCAACTTATTAAAAGTATATCTATAAAATATGGTGATATACTCTTAAAAGGGGCGCCAGGTACTGGTAAAACAGCAATAATGTTATCTAGAGCTATAAAATTAGCCAGAATATATCCACATCATAAGTTTTTAATAATAACACCATCAAAACAAGGATGTAATGAGCTTAGAGAAAAGGTTAAACTATTATATAAAAATAATAACAACTTAGAAATACATACCTATAGCTCTTTTATATTTAAATTAGCTAAAAAATATAATTTAATAATAAACTATAGTTTACTAAAAAAAGACTATGAAAAAGCTTTTGAAAATCTTATAAAGCAAGCTAAAAATATAATAAAAAATAAGAAGATGTTTAAAGGAATATTTGTAGATAAAGGAGAACAGTATTCAAGTGAGGAAATATATTTCTTAAAAGAATTCTTATATAAAACTAAACACATATTCAATGTGTATTCATGTGAGAGTTCAAATATAAGTAATGATTTAAATATATTTAAACCAAATGTAAATAATCTAGAGTTTGATGAAATAATAGAATTAAAAGATAATTACAAGCAAACTAAAAAACTAGTGGAATTTGTGAATAATTTCTCTGAAAATGCAAATAATTATATACATTCTTTAAGAGAAAATAAAACTTACAATGAGTTTTATAAAAGTATATCTAAAAGAGAAGAGGGAAAATCTGTAGATATAATAAAAGTTAGTGATTTAGATGAACAAATAAGCTCTGTAATATGGGAGATAGAGCATTTAGTAGAAGATAAAGGATTAAATTATAGTGATATAGGAATAGTATATCCATACAACAAAAAGAAATTAAAAAGTGGAAAAATGATATACTTTCAATATATGTTAAAAAAAGCATTAGAAGAAGCAGAAATACCTTATATATGTGCAGATGAAGACTTAACTAATATGAGTGAAAAATTTGGAATAACCATTTCAAATATTTACAATATGAGCAACTTAGAATATAAGGCTTTAGTATTATGTGAGTTAGAAATGTTATACAATCATAAAATAATAGATAGGAGTCAGGATTATCAAATAAACGATTTTGTAGGCGATTTAAATAAAGTATACTCAGCTATAAATAGAGCTTGTGATGATTTGACTATAATAACTGCATTTAATGAAGAATCTAGTGATATAATAAGGCTTCTTATAGAATCAAACATATAAGAAAGTATAAGAACAATGTAAGTACTTTCTTATAGTACATAAATCATTATAAGAGTATTATCAGATTTAATATGCATTATAAAAGTCTTCATTTAGATAATCAAATGAAGACTTTTATATTTATATAAAATTTATAAAGATACTATTTTATAAGGTAAAAATAAGCTAAAACTATTATACCTAGTACTATTCTATAGTATCCAAACACTTTAAAGTCGTGCTTTTTGATATAATCCATTAAAAACTTTATAACAAATACTGAAACTACAAAAGCCACTATAGAACCAGTTAGAAGTACAATCCACTCAAGTCCACTAAATGCAAGACCAGCTTTAGCAAGTTTTAATGCACTAGCACCAAGCATAGTAGGTATAGCTAAGAAAAATGAAAATTCTGCAGCTACATATCTAGATGTACCAAGAAGTATTGCACCTATTATAGTAGATCCAGATCTAGATGTTCCAGGTATTAAAGCTAAACACTGGAATAAACCTATACCAATAGCTAACTTATAAGTTACTTGAGAAAAATCATTATACTTAGGTTTTTTATTTCTATTCTCAAGTAGTATCATGATTATACCGTATACTATAAGTGCAATAGCAACTGTCGTAGCATTAAAGAAAGCTGCCTCTATCTTGTCATCATACAAAAATCCTAATATTGCAGATGGAAAAACAGCTACTATAACTTTAAGCCATAAGCTTATTGTTTCATTCTTTTGAACAGAAGTTTTTGAACTATCAAAAGGATTTAGTTTTTTAAAGAATATGATAATGACTGCTAGTATTGCACCAAGTTGTATTACAACTAAAAATGTATTTACAAAAGTAGCTGAAAAATTAAGGTGCATAAATTCATCTACTAGTATCATATGGCCAGTACTACTTACAGGTAACCACTCAGTTATACCTTCAACGATACCAAGTATTACGGCTTTGAAAATTTCTATTAAATTTGCCATTAAAAAGTTCCTCCAACATAAAATTTTACATACTAAATTAACGTCAACTTAGAGTATACCAATAATAATTATAAGGTGTCAACTAAATATAATATATGAAATGAAAGGATAAATATATGAATAAAACTATAGGATTAGATGATTATGAATATGAAATTTTTAAAAATTTTTCAAAAAAACTTAACCCAGCTACTAGACATGACTACTTATCAAAAATAATAGCATTTAAAGAATTTATAGATGATAAAGAACTTTTGTATGTAGATAAAGAAGATTGTCAAAAATTTATCGATAATGTAAAAGAAAACTATGCAAAGTCAACATCAGAAAAGATATATAGTTATTTACATAGTTTTTATAATTTTTTAATGAAAGAGGAATATATAGAAGTAAATCCATTTAGATATGTAGAAAAGCCTGAAGTAACTAGAATAAAAACTAAAGATGACGTGTTAAGTATTCAAGAAATAAATCAACTAGTAGATTCTATATATAAGTTAACTATAAGAGATAGAGCTATAATAGTATTTTTAGTGACAACAGGATGTTTATTAAATGAAGTAGTTAGTTTAAAATGGAAAGATCTTATGGTAGATGAAAAAGATAATCACTATGTAAGACTTGGCAAAAAAAGAAAGGAAAGGATAGTAAAATTACATCCATATTGTTTTAAGTTATTAGAGGATTATAGAAATTATTCTGGATTATCAGAAGTTATAATGCCTACAGAGGATTTTGTATTTACAACTCAAAAAAGTAATTCTATAACCGATAGAAATGTCAGATTAATAGTTAGAAAAGCATTAGATAATGCTGGGCTTTGTAAATATTCTGCAAAAGATTTTAGACACTCTTATGCTGCTATAGCACTAAGATTAGGTGCTAATGAATCTGATATAAAAAAGCAATTAGGCTGGAGTGATAAATATTATGCTATAAGATATAAATATGTATTAAATTTTGTAGACAGTGAAAGTATAGATTATATGATGAAAAAAGAAAATCTTACGTTAAATAACAAATAAAATGAACATAAATAAAAAAAAACTTGTTATGGTTCGTAATATTTTATATAATTATTATATAATGACTTAAGGAAGGTGCGAAAAATTATGATAGATAAAAAATATAGTACATACCAAAACCCTTTAATAGATAGATATTGTAGCAAGGATATGAGCTATATATTCTCTCCACAATTTAAATTCTCAACTTGGAGAAAGTTATGGGTGGCACTTGCAGAAGGTGAAAAGGAATTAGGAATAAATATAACTGATGAACAAATAGAAGAATTAAAAGCTAACATATATAATATAAACTTTGATGAAGCTAGAAAGATAGAAAAAGAAGTAAGACATGATGTAATGAGTCATGTAAAGGCATATGGACTTCAATGTGATAGTGCTAAAGGTATTATACATTTAGGTGCTACTTCAGCTTATGTTGGAGATAATACAGATGTTATACAAATGGATGAAGCTTTAAAACTTATAAGAATAAAGCTTGTAAACTTAATAAATAACTTAAGAGAGTTTGCTTTAAAATATAAAGACATCCCAACACTTGGATTTACACATTTCCAAGCAGCACAGCTTACAACAGTAGGTAAAAGAGCTACATTATGGGCTCAAGATTTAATAATAGATTTAGAAGATATAAATTACAGAATAGATAATATGAAGCTAAGAGGGGTTAAAGGTACAACTGGAACTCAAGCAAGTTTCTTAAGTTTATTTGAAGGAGACCATGAAAAAGTAAAAGAACTTAATAAGTTAGTTTGTGAAAAGATGGGATATAAATCTTCTTATGCAGTAAGTGGACAAACATACACTAGAAAACTAGATTATCAAGTATTAAGTGTATTATCTGGTATAGCACAAAGTATGCATAAGATGACTAATGACATAAGATTACTACAAAGTTTAAAAGAAATAGAAGAGCCATTTGAAAAAAATCAAATAGGATCATCTGCTATGGCATATAAGAGAAACCCAATGAGAAGTGAAAGAATAGCATCACTTTCTAAATATATAATAGCAGAATCATTAAGTCCTGCATTAGTAGAAGCTACTCAATGGTTAGAAAGAAGCTTAGATGATTCAGCAAACAAAAGATTATCTATACCACAAGCATTTATGGCAGCAGATGCTATAATAGAAATAGGTATAAATGTAACTAATGGATTAGTAGTTTACGAAAATATGATAAATAAGCATATAAATGAAGAACTTCCATTTATGGCTACAGAAAATATACTTATGGAAGCTGTAAAAAGAGGTGGAGATAGACAAGAACTTCACGAAATAATAAGAGAGTACTCTATGCAAGCAGCTTATAGAGTAAAGCAAGAAGGTAAAGATAACAACTTAATAGAGCTTATAATAAATGATGATTCTTTCAAAATGTCTAAGGAAGAAATATTATCTATAATGGATCCTAAAAACTTCGTAGGTAGAGCTCCAGAACAAGTTGTAGAATTTGTTAAGGAGTATTTAGATCCTGCAATAGAAGAGTTTAAAGAACAAATAGGAATGACAATAGACTTAAATGTATAAGTTTTTAAAAGTACCATATTATATGGTACTTTTTTAATATAAAATAATAAAAAATAAAAATATATAATAAAATTATTTTAAAATAAAACAAAAAGTATTGTATTAATAAGATTTATAGTGTAAACTAATTGTTAGAAAAAGAAATATATATAAACATCTAAGGAGGCAAAATGAACCACGTAGTATCAGATACAATCGCGTTTTTATCAAGAACATTTCCAAAAATATATTCAAGTTTATACTTAGAACATTTAAAAGAATATGCTTCTATAAAAAATGTTAATAAAACGCAATTAAGAGCTTTGATGTTTATCAAAAACTATGGGGATATAAGTATGACCGATCTATGTTCAAAGTTAAACATAGAAAAGGGGAGTTTAACTAGCATGGTTGATGATTTAACAGAAAAAGGATATGTAATAAGAAATAGAGATTTATCAGACAGAAGAAAATATTTAATAAGTATAACAGATAGGGGAATGGACCTTGCATCAGATTTTATGGAAAAGTTAAGCAAAAAGCTAGAAGATAAATTAAGTCAATTAAATGATGAAGATATAAAAAGATATAAAGATGCTATAAATACTTTAGAAGATATACTAAATCAAGAAAATTTTAGATAAATGTATAATAAAAATTTTATATTTTATTAAAAAAGAAATAAAAGAGGTAGAAATATACCTCTTTTTTATATGCAAGGAAATTATATTAAGCATCAGCAGATGATAATTGAGCTTTTTTATTAAGTTTTACGTATTTTTCAAGTCCTTCTTTTAATATAGAAGCAGCTTTTAATAAGTCATCTTCATTTAATATATATGCAAGCCTAATTTCATCACGACCTAAACCTTCTGTTGAGTAGAATCCTTCAGCAGGACAAACCATAACTGTTTCATTATCCTTATTAAAGTCTTTTAGCATCCATATAACGAAATCTTCAGCATTTTCAACAGGTAGCTTAGCAACTATATAAAATGCGCCAGTAGGTTTTTTACAAACTACACCATTAACTTTCATTAATTCATTATATAAAACATCTCTTCTTCTTCTATATTCTTCATTAACCTCTTTAAAATATGAAGTTGGAGTTTTATATAGTTCAACTGATCCTACTTGTTCTAATGTAGGGACACAAAGTCTTCCTTGACAAAGTTTTAATATTTGTGCAATAAGCCCCTTATTTTTAGATGCTATAGAACCAATTCTTGCTCCACAAGCACTGTATCTTTTAGATACACTGTCTATTATAACAACTCTATCTTCTATTTCTTTTACATTACCAAAACTTGTATATGAAAGACCATCGTATACAAATTCTCTATAAACTTCATCTGCTATTATCCACAAGTTATTTTCTATAGCTATTTTACCTATCATATCTATTTCTTCTTTTGTGTAAACTGTTCCGGTTGGATTACCTGGGTTGGAAAGTAAGATACCTTTAGTTTTAGAATTGATTTTCGATATAATTTCTTCTTTAGGTGGTAAGTGAAAGCCTTCTTCAGCCTTAGTTGTTATAGGATTTACCTTTACATTTATACATTGGCTAAAGCCATTGTAGTTAGTATAAAAAGGTTCTGGTACTATTACATTATCTCCTGGATCACATATTGCCATAAGAGTGAAAAGTAGTGCTTCACTACCTCCATTAGTAATTAGTATCTCATCATTATCAAAATGTATATCATATGTAGTATAATAATCTTGAAGTGATTTTATTAATTCTGGAATACCATTTGATACAGCGTATTCTAATACATTACTATCAAAGTTTTTTACTGCTTCAAAAAATCCCTTTGGAGTCTTTATATCTGGTTGGCCTATATTTAAATGATAAACTTTAATTCCCCTAGATTTTGCATCAAGTGCATAAGGAACTAACTTTCTTATTGGAGAAGACTGCATAGCAGATACTCTCTGTGAATACTTCATTTAAACTACCTCCTATATAATTAAAGTAACCAGACAATTTTATAGCCCATAGGAAAGAATATTATGACGATAAAGCTTTATAGTAGATTTTCCATAGATAGCTTTAAAAAGTCAATTTATAATTTCAAGATTATAGTAGCATATATGATGTGAAAAATCTTGTATACATACATATAAGAATATACACAAATAGGTAAAAATATTAAAAAAGTAGCAAAAAAATGGATATATAATGTAAAATCAATAGTATAAGGCTTTTATAATAAAGAATGTATTTCTAAGAGGTGTTATAAATGAGTAGCTTAATAATAGATAGCATGAATAATGATAAAATAATAGTAGCAAAAGATAGGTCAAAAAGACCTATGGATAAAACTAAAAATTATGAAGAAATAGAAATATACAATGAGTATGAAAAAACATGTCCATTTTGTAGAGGGAATGAAGAATTTATAGAAGATGAAAAATATAATGTATGTGATAAAAATGGATGGCTTGTAAAATCTGTAAATAATAAATTTCCTATAATAAATGATGAGAAAGAAGAGATATATGGTATACATGAAGTAATGATAGATACTTATAGACATAATGGTAATTTTTATAATATGACTAAAGAAGAGTTTACTCATATGTTTGAGATGTATAAAAATAGATATAAGTATTTCGTAAAGGATAAAGGAATAGAGTATGTTAGTATTTTTAAAAACTTTTTAAGAAAATCAGGTGCATCATTAGACCATCCTCATACTCAAATTATATCTCTATCAATTGTACCACCAGAAATAGAGAATGAAATAAACATAGCAAAGGATTATTATAATAAAAATAAATCATCTTTATACGAAGATATAATAAATAAAGAAATTAAAGAATTTGAAAGAATTATATACAATGGTAAATACTTTTTAGCTTTAGTTCCTTATGCCACTAGATATAGTGGTGAAATAAGGATTATATCAAAAAATAAAATTAGATTTGAAAATATGGAAAAGCAATATATAGATGAATTATCTAAAATATTTGAAAGATTATTTAAAAAACTATATAAGGTAAGAGGATACAGTCCTTTTAATCTATATATACATACACATCCAACTAAAATAAAATGTGATGAGTATTATAATTTTCATATGCATATAATACCTAGAAAATATAGTTTTGGCGGATTTGAATTAAGTACAGGACTATATGTATCATCAATTAATCCTTCAGAATTTGCAAATAAATTAAGGTTTGATAATATAGATTGATAAGAATTAAAACTGGGTAATATAAAAATACAACAATAAACTTAGGAGGAATAAATGAAATTAATATCTTGGAATGTAAATGGAATAAGAGCGTGTGTAACAAAAGGATTTTTAGACTACTTTAATGAAGTAGATGCAGATATATTTTGTTTACAAGAAACAAAGCTTCAAGAAGGTCAAATAGACCTTGATTTAAAAGGATATCACCAATATTGGAATTATGCAGAAAAAAAGGGATATTCGGGAACGGCTATATTTTCTAAAAAAGAACCTTTAAGTGTATCTTATGGGTTAAATATAGAAGAACATGACAAAGAAGGAAGAGTCATAACTTTAGAATTTGAGGATTTTTACTTTATAACAGTATATACACCAAACTCTCAAAGTGAATTAAAAAGATTAGAATACAGAATGAAATGGGAAGATGATTTTAGAAATTATTTATTAGAATTAAATGCTAAAAAGCCTGTTGTAATATGTGGGGATTTAAATGTTGCTCATAAAGAGATTGATTTAAAAAATCCTAAAACTAATAGAAAAAATGCCGGATTTACAGATGAGGAAAGGAATAAATTTACAGAATTTTTAGATTCTGGATTTATAGATACATATAGATATTTTAATGAAGATAAAGAAGGCGTATATTCTTGGTGGTCATATAGATTTAACGCAAGAAAAAATAATTCTGGATGGAGAATTGATTACTTTGTAGTAAGTGATGATATGAAAGATAGATTAGTTAGTGCTGATATACATACACAAGTATTAGGATCTGATCATTGTCCTATAGAGTTAGTCATAAAATAATTGTTAATAAATTTTATATAACCTTAATATAATGATAGTAGTATGATTACATTAAATCATAAGAAAAAATTTATATTAAGGGGGACAAAATGAAATTATTAGAACTTAAGCATAAATTAGAAAAAGGAGAATCTTTAGGCGGAGAGGTTATATATATAAAAGAAGATAATATATTATATGGAATAGAGTGCTTATATGAAGATAGAGAGAACGAATATATAACCCTATTAAAGTCAAAAGAAGAATCTGTTAAGGTATGTGATTTTTTAAATATATTAAATGAACTATATGCAAATATAGGAGATAAAGATGTATTTATAGGAGAAAAAGAGCTAAATAGAAGTCAAAGTAAAGAAATAAAAAGTGTAGAATTTGCTCAGTACGAGCTTATGAAGATGCTATTTATAAATATTTAAATAAAAAAAGATAGAGTATATACTCTATCTTTTTTTATATTTAGGTTCACCACTTAAAAATTGGCCAGTTTTCCCCATCTTATAAGCTAAATCAATAATTTTTTTATCTTCACGATTTAATGGTCTTTCAAGAAGTTTTTCAAATTCTTTGAATAGTTTATCATAATCTAATTGATTTTTTTGACTTCTTTTAGAAGTGCAAGGTGCTTTAACTGTAGTATACATATATACATCAGGAACTATACTTGGATTATATATTTTAATAAACACTTGAGAAGTATAATATGCATCATTTAAAGCATTATGATATGATTTGTCTTGATTTAATCCTAATATATTAATAGCATTTTGAAGACCAATACTCTTTCCAGCTGGGTTATTAAAGTAATTTGAAGCGTGATGTTGTATATTTATATATGATTTAGGCAAAGTTTTAGAAGGTAGACTATAGTAATTTATATTTCTATATAGCTCTTTTAAATCACCAGTTCCCCATACACAAAGCACAGGATTTTTAGTAGAAATAAATTTTTTAAAATCCTTATAAACTTGTGGAAAAGTAGGTGCATCTAAGACGTCATCTATAGTGATATTAGTCATTTTACCAACAAAAGGATGAATTTTTTTGTATAATTGAGGTTTTACATAGCTATTAAAGGTATCTATTAGATTAAAATTGCTATCTAATTTAATTGCACCTATTTGAATTATCTCAAAAGGGCATTTTTCATTAGATACTGTCTTATTAATTTTTTTGTCAAAGCCTTGATTAAATTCTAAGTCAAAAACTATATATTCCATAATACTTCTCTCCTAATAATCTTATCTTGTGATAAAATGTATAATTAAATTATAATATTACTTTCATTAATATATAAAAATACATCTTACTTTAGTATACCCTATATTGATAAAAATGTTAAATAAATGTATAAAAAACAGTAATATGTAACATCGTGAATATGTTTGAAATATAAATTAATAAAAATATTGCGAACTTTAAAAGGTTAATATATAATAAGTATAAATTAAAACACGAACAAAATAATTTATAAAAATAAAAATATAAAAGTTTTAAGTGTCGTGTATATTTTTCAGTATAAAATACATATCTTATAGGGGAGTGTGCTTAAATGCAAAAACTATTATATACAATAGAAAGAGATAACCATAATGAAAAAAATCTTAGAGATATATTAAGTAAAAATAAGCATATAAAGTTTGTATCATTAATGGGAGTTGACTTAGGTGGAAATGCAACTGATGAAAAAATACCTATGGAATTGTTTTTAGATGACATAGACAATTTCTTAGAATCAGCAGTTCAAACTGATGGTTCAAGTGTTGAGCTTTATAATATAGCTACATTAAACAATGCTAAGGTAGATTTAATGCCAGATACAGAGTGTACATGGTTTATAGATTATAATTTTGAGCATATAGATGAAGAAACTAATTTGCCTGTAGGTACGCTTAGAATACCTGCATTTTTAATACATGAAAATAAAAAAGTTTGTTCAAGAGGAATACTTAAAAAATCAGAAAAATATTTTAAAAAATCTATAATAGAATTAGTTAGAGAATATCCACATCTTATAAATAATATAGGAATAGAAAAAGTAGATGATATAGATGATATAATACTAACAGCTGCAACTGAATTAGAGTTTTGGGTAAATACTCCAGAAGATAAGGCTGACTTAGAGAAATTATCAGTATCTCAAAGTTTAAAGGAACAGTACTGGAAAAGAACACACGGGATAATAAGAACGTGCCTAGAAAAGTCAATAATAATACTTCAAAAAATGGGAATAAATCCAGAAATGGCACATAAAGAAGTAGGGGGAATCAATAGTTCTATAAGTATAGATGGTAAAACTAATCATGCTATGGAGCAATTAGAAATATCATGGAAATTTTCTAGCCCTATACAAACAGCAGACAATGAGTTATTAGTAAGGGAAATAATAGAAGATGTATTTACATCTCATGGGCTTGAAGTAACATTTAAAGCAAAACCTATACATGGAGTTGCAGGTAGTGGAGAACATACTCATGTAGGGGTTAGTGCAAAATTAAAAGATGGAAGCATAAAAAATCTATTTGCACCAAGAGATATGAATGAAGACTATGTAAGTGAAATGGGTTATGGAGCGCTTATGGGGATACTTAAAAATTATGAAGTATTAAATCCTATAGTAACATCAACTAATGATGGATTTAATAGACTTGTACCAGGATTTGAAGCACCTGTTTGTATAGTTACATCTTTAGGTCATAGCTATAAACTACCATCAAGAAATAGATCTGTATTAGTAGGGTTAGTAAGAGATATTAAAAATCCTAAAACAGTAAGATTTGAATTAAGATCTCCAAATCCACTTTCAAATACATACTTAGTTATAGCTGGATGCTACCAAACTATGTTAGATGGAATAAAAGCAGTAGCTAAAAGTAAATTAACAACTAAAGAACTTGAAAGAGAAATATCTAAAGAGATAGGAGAAGAAAGTTTCTATTTAGAAAAAAATAGATCATACAGAGATGAAAATGATGTATTTGAGTATTATACAATTGAAGAGAGAAATGAAAGATTTTCATCACCACCAGCAACTGTTTATGAAAATATGAGAAACCTAGAAATAAATAAATCTAAGGTAGATGTGTTAAAAAAAGGAGGAGTATTTACAGAAGCTATAATAGATTCATTTAAGACAGGTGCTATAGACAAGTGGACAAAGGAATTAAATAATAGAATAATACAAAATAATAGAGAAATAATAAGAAATTGTGTAAAATTACATAATAACGAAAATATGGACGCCTTAGATGAAGTTACATGGAATAAAATATGTGATATAAAGTTTAAAGTTATGAAAGATACATTAACTAAAAAATCACTATTTACAGAAATAAAAGAAGCTATAGAATCTAATGATTTTGAAAAAGTATCAAATTTACAATTAGAATTAAATGGATATATAGAAAATATTCAAGTGCTATATGCAGATTACAAAAAAAATATCTACTAAAGCAAAGGAGCTATCTCAAATAGAGAATAGCTCTTTTTTATGATTAAGGAAATTATGATACTTCAAAAAATTTGAGTAATTATTGCAGTTAAGTAATACCAATCAGCTTGGAGAGCGTAAAAAAGACACTTTGAAGTGCTTCGCCGACACGTCGCTCAAGCAACTGATAAAGTCGTTGGAGACATGAGCGAAACAAATTTTTTATTATAAAAAATTAGGAAAGTTTACTTTACTATCTAACAATAATTACTAAATTGAACAAAAAATAAATTTTATCGAAATTATAAAAGATGTAATAAAAATGGAGAAAATAGTTAATACTAATAAATAGTTTTAAAAGGAGTGAAAAAATGAGAAAAAATATATTTATTTATATGTTAATTTTATTAGTATGCATTTTGCCATACAATAATGTACATGCATCAACAGAATCACAAATTGATAGGCTAATAGAAAACCAACAAAAGCAAAATGAAATATCTAAAAAAATAAATGAACTAGATTTAGAATTAAAAAAAGAAGAAAGTGAATCTATAGAAGTTATAAGTATAAGCTTTTTAGAAGAAGATATGGATTTAGTAGAAGAAAAAGAATATTCATTACAAGAAAATAAAAAAGAACTAGAAAAAGAATTAGAAAATCTAATTACAAATAGCGTACAAATACAAAAGAGCATAGAAAAAGAGAAGAAAGAATATTTAGATAAAAATAACTTAAGTTTTATACCTGGTATGTGGCCATTAAAATCATATCATGAAATAAGCTCTACATATGGACAAAGAATACATCCAATAACCAAAAAAGCAAATTTCCATAGAGGAATAGATATACCTGCTCCTAAATCTACTGAAATATTAGCTAGTGATGATGGAATAGTAGATTTTTCTGGTAGTCAAAATGGATACGGTAATGTTGTAAAGATAAAGCATTTTGATGGAAAAACAACAGTATATGCACATAACTCATATAATAGAGTTAATAAAGGTGATATAGTAAAAAAAGGACAAGCTATAGCAGAAGTTGGAAGTACAGGGAATTCAACTGGTAATCATGTACACTTTGAGATTTTATTAAATGGAGAAACTACAAATCCTCTTGATGGAGTAATAAAATAATTGAAATATATTAAAAAGGAGGGGAATATACCCTTCTTTTTAGCATAAAATAAATTATAATAAGATAATCAAAAAACATAAGCATAATTTATAAGTTAAAAAGTTAGAAAATTTAGAAAATTTAAAAAGGGATGATGCCATGAAAAAAGATTTTCTATTAGATATGTTTTTTTATATACTTTTACCTTTGGGATTTTGTTATATAAGTGAAGGGAAAAACCTAGAGTATATATCTATATTATTAATAGTACCAGGGATACTTTATTCACTTTATACATTTAAAAACCAACATAGATTAAACATCACAGCAATAATATTTTCTTTCATATATATAATAATACATTTAGTAAAAAAAGATATGGATTCAGGTTTTGAAAAATATGCATATGATATATATATCCTAATAGGAATACTAGTAGCTATAATTATTAGTAATTTATTAAAAAAAGATATAGCAAGTACTTTATACACAGATATACTAAGGGCTAATGGTCATAGTAAGTATATTATAAAAAATAATATAAGAAAGTATAACCTCTATAATGAATTTAATAGGATTTCAAATATAATAAATATTCATATTTTAGTTATAATATTTATAAAGTCTTACACTATAATAAATTATAGTAATGAAAGCTATAAAACAACAGTAACATTAGAGATGCTAGTAAATATATTATTTCTTATAGGAGAAATATATATAATATATAATATATTTAATTATGCTAGTAAAAAGTTAAGTAACAAAAATATTAAGATATTAGAAAGCAAAAAAGACAACATAATATATTTAGATAAATTTAAAAAAGCTAATAAATAACAAGTGTATTACTTGTTATTTATTAGCTTTAAAATACTGTCTCCAATACTTTCATTTTCTATAGTGTTTTTAAAAGATTTCATATTGCACTTCATAAAATTAAATATAGAATCAAATTTATTTGAAGCTATACTATTAAAAATATCTTTTAAATCTTCATCATTTGTATATACTAATCCAATTCCTTTATCTATTATGAATCTGGCATTTTCTATTTCTTGTCCTACCTTAGGAAGTTTAACGACAACTGGTGTTTGAGAAAGAATCCCCTCAAATAATGTTGCCCCTCCAGGTTTAGTTATCATTAAATCATACTCTTTTAGTAGATTGTGCATATCAGTAACAAATCCTAAAACCTTAATATTATTTAGAGGCTTTTTTTCTTTTAATATATTATAAAGCTTCTTATTTTTACCAGTAACAATAGCTATCTCTATGTTATTACAGTTATTTTCTATAAATTCATCAATCCAATACATGAAATCTTCATCTATATCAAATAAACCTCTACCACCACCAAGTAATAAAATTTTATACTTATTAGATTCTTTTGTCTTATTTTCAATACAAAACTTTTTATTTATGGGTACACCAGTTACTTTTATAGATTCTGGATTAATACCTTTTTGAACATATCTATTTTTTATTTCTAATGATGGTACAAAATACATGCTTGTATCTGGATATATCCATTCAAGGCTATCAACTACATCTGTTACAACTGTTAGTGTGGGAATATTAATACTAGGGTATTTAATCTTAAAATTATACACACAAGCTGCAGCAAGAGGAAATGTTGATATAATAACATCAGGATTTACATCTAATATAAATTCGATAAGCTTAGGAGTATATAATTTATGAGCTATATCATGTTTTGAATCAAAGGATTTTTTTAAATAATAATAGTAGTTATATAATCCAGGAACATATTTAGTATTATTTTCATAAAGCTTTACCATTGGTTTGTTCATCCTAGGTATACTAGCAGTTATAAAATTTTCTATTATTACATTAACAGAAGAATCCTTTTCTAAAATATAGTCTTTTATGGCATTTGCTGCACTTATATGTCCTGCGCCAAATTGAGCAGTAAGAATTAGTACAGTCTTTTTATTATCTATATCCATTAAATATTCACCTCTAAAAAATTACCTTAATAAGTATAATTTATTATAACCATATAAGGAAAAATAAGCAATAATAGAAGTTGATGTTATATTCTAAATGTCTATAAATAATTTATAATTTAAAACTTTATAGAGGAAATAGCAAATAAGAATTGAAAATAATAAAAGAGGTGGTGATATGGAAAATATTAATAAAATTAATGTAAAAGATGATTATAATAAAGAATATTTTATAAAATTATCAAAATCTATAATATACACAGTAATTGGAATAATTATATTTTTTATACCTATTAAATTAAATGGACAAGTGTTGACTTTAATATATCATATATCATATAAGCTTCAAAGCAATATGAAGCATTTTATAGAAGTGTGTATTGTATTTTATTTAATTATAGGAATGTTTAAAGAAATATTAAAAGGTAACCTGAAAAATAAAAGTATTCTTATGATTAGTAAAATTGTAGCATTAATTTTCTTAGTAAATATATTTTTTGGAAGTAAAAATGGATTTTTAGGAAATGATAATGTGTATCTTCTTATAGAAGAAGTAGTTTTAGATACAATAACTGTATTTACTATAGGTGTTTTATTTATGCCTTTTTTAGAATATGGATTGTTAGAATTAACAAGTGTTTATCTAAATAAATATACAAAAGTGCTATTTAGAATAAATGGTATAAGTTTTTTAAATATATTGGTATACATTTTTACAAACCCATTTTGTGGAATGTTTATGACTAACAAATTATATAGAGAAGGTAAATTAAAAGAATACGAAGCTTGTAATATAATATTAAATTTTTCAATACTTTCATACCCAATAGTTATTTATATATGTGAATATCTAAATATAAATCTAATTTATGCTATTACAGTATCGACTACTGTATTAATATTAATGAATATGGTATTAAGTAGAATATATCCAATATCTAAGAGAAAAAAATCATATTATTTAAAAAGTAATAAAAAAAACAGTTACCCTAAAAAAGATAAATTAAAAAAAACAATAAAATATTATTTATCTAATAGTGAAAATAAAAATATATTTAAAGAAATTATAGATAATTTAGAGGAAACCATAAGTATATCTATAAATCTTATACCAAATATAGTTATATTTCTATATATAGGACAGATAATATTAAATAGTGAGATAATAATAGAAATAATAAAAATTTTGATTAATCCAGTATTAAATGCTTTGCAAGTTAAAAATATAAATGAGTTATTAGGATTTATAATAGATGTATTTTATAACACAATAATAGGAATAAATAATATAGACAAAAGCATAAGTATACAAACTAAAATTTTAATCTGTATAATAGGAATTTTAAGTTGTACATCTATCAGCACAAATATTTTATATATAGTAAATAGCAAAATGACATTAAAAATAAATATAAAAGAGTTTACAATATCTTATCTACTTAGAATTAATTTAATTATAATAATATATATATTTATAGCGTACTTGTATAGTGGATATTTAATATAAGGGATGGAGCTATTTAAGATTTTGATAGCTCCTTTTTTAAAATTATCAACTTCAAGAATGATTTTAATATTAACTTATTATAAATTACTATTGTGTAAAGCAAAGTACTATGCTATTATATAATAACTACTATAATAAAACAATGTAGTGTGTTATACACAGTAGGTTGTTTAAAGAGAGGAGGGGTTTTGTGAATACTCAGTTTAGAAAAGGAGTACTTGAAATATGTGTACTAGCTCTTATTTCTAAAAAAGACATGTACGGATATGAAATAGTACAAAATATATCTAAAGTTATAGAAGTTAATGAAGGAACTATATACCCTATTCTTAGAAGACTTACAAAAGAGGGATATTTTGACACATATATATTAGAATCGAGTGAGGGACCTGCTAGGAAGTATTATAAATTAACAGATTTAGGAAAAGAAAACTTAAATAAGTTAATTATAGAATGGAAAGATTTCGTCAAAGCTGTAAATATTTTGATAGAGTAAAAGGAGTGATAATATTGAATAGAGTTGAATTTTTAGATATATTAAGAGATTACCTTAAAGGTAGTTTTTCAGAAGAAGAAATAGGAGATATACTAAGAGACTATGAAGAATATTTTTTAGATGGAACAATAGAGGGAAAAAATGATATAGAAATAATAAAATCTCTTGGTTCGCCTAAAACTATAGCTAGTGAACTTATAGCAGAGACTAAAAATAAAGAAGAAAATAATAATATGAGACTAAAAATAAATATAATAAAGTCAAATTTTAAAAGGCAATATATAAACTTAAAAGATAGAGTTAGTGAAAAATTAACTTTAGATATTGAAAACAATAATCAAAATAAAAGAAAAATAATACAATTAGGCCTTAGTATACTATCTTTAATGGTACTCATTCCAAGATTTTTAATAGTATTATTTTTATCTGTAGTTGGTATTATACTAGTTTCATTAATTGGTTTATATATAGCTACAATGCCTATAATAATGAATTTTATATCTCAAACACATGAGGTAATGGGACTTTATGTATTTATGTCTATTGCATTTGTAGGTGGTCAAATACTAGCCTGGCAAATATATATATTTATAATATCTATATATAAAACAAGTGTAAATAGATATAAAAATTGGATGAAAACAAGAAAACTATATATAAATGCTAGCAAGAAAAAAGAAGCTAATAATAAAGAGGAGAATAGTTTTAAGGAAGGAGAGAGAGATGATGAATAAAAAGGTAACCATATTTTCAATAATATTAATAGTAGTTGGTATAGTTGGTACTATATACTTTTCTATATCATCTGTTCCTTATTTTACGCAAACTATATCTAATATAGAAAAAAATTTAGATAAAGAACAAGTAATTTATAATAAAAATATAAGTATAGAAAACTTAGATGTAAAGACTAAAGGAAGTAATATAATAATAGAAAAATATGAAGGAAATGAAGTTAAAGTAGTGAAAAAAGGTATAAGTAACTACAATATTAAAGAAGATAGCAATAAATTGAGTATAGTTGAAAATGAAAAGAAATATAACTATAAAAAAAGCAACAATTTAGAAGAACTTATAGAAAATGTTATTAATGCATTTTACTATAATCATAGTCAAAGTTTAATTATATATGTTCCAAATAATATAAATATAAATGCATCTACTGATTATGCAAGATTAAGCATAGAAAACAACCTATTACTAGATAGTGTCTATTATAAGACCATAAATGGGTATATATCGCTGCCTAAAGGGATGAAAACACTTAAAAATCTAGATATAAAGTCTAATGGACATATATACTTATCTACAGAGGAATTAATAGGAATAGACAACGTTAATATAGAAAGTGATGGAACTGAAATATATTCAGCTCAAGATGAAGTATTTATAGATGATATTG
Source organism: Romboutsia sp. 1001713B170131_170501_G6 (assembly GCF_015668195.1). Lineage (NCBI taxonomy): Bacteria > Bacillati > Bacillota > Clostridia > Peptostreptococcales > Peptostreptococcaceae > Romboutsia > Romboutsia sp. 1001713B170131_170501_G6. Next base: position 179,531 of record NZ_JADPFC010000002.1, on the reverse strand, counting down.
AAAAATTTATACCAAAAACTATAAATATAACTCAAAATAGTAATAGTAGTTTAAATATTAATATAGATACAAATATACCAATAGCTAAAGAATTAAATATAAATGCATACAATTCAAGCGTCTATATAAATATACCAAATAAAAACTATAATTTTAGTGTAGATATGAAATCTATATCTGGTATAAATGCAAGTAATATGCTCATTGATGAAAATTATAGAAATGATGAAGATTTAAAAGAATTAAAGGGAACTTTAAATAAAGAAAGTGTAAATAAGGAAGAGAAATATATTATAAATGTAAAAGCAGATAATATAAATTTACATTAAATAAATGAAATTATAGCCAAAAAATATAGAATAATCAATTAACTCCAATAAAAAATGCTAAAAATATAAAGTATACTATGTTATAATATTTATAAATATAAAAAGAAGAGGTATACTTATGAATAAATTAGCATTAAGTTTAATGACAGCTTTTACTTCACTTTTAGTTATAGGGTGTAGTGATAAAAGCGTACATGATGATAATAAAGTAGAAGTTAAACCATCTTCTGCAGTAGAAAGTGAAATATCTCAAAGTGAAGCAACACTAAAAGAATCGGATAAAATAAAGCAAAATTCAGATATCATTAACATACCTATACATATACTTAAAGATGACCCAAAAGAAGTTAAGTATATAGAAGTTAAAAAAGATAGTACACTTCAAGAAAAGATAGAAAGTATTATAAATGTATTATCTAAGGAGTGCTTTAATAGTTTACCAATGAAAGTCACTGTTTTTATTAAGAATAATACTGCAAGGATTGACTTGATAGAACCAAAAACTGATTCAGAAAGTAGAGTATCTTGGGGGAAAGATTATCTAAATGAAACAACAAAAGAGTACACGATAAATACAATTGTAAAAAATATAATTCAAGAAGATTATAAAGGCGATTGGATAAAAAATGTACAACTATATTATAATGATAAGTTAATATCATTAGATTAAAAGTCAGTATTAGAAGTATTTCTAATACTGACTTTTTTATGTTTTTATGATTATGTTGTTTTTTAAGTTACTTATAATTTCTATATGTTTTCAAAGAAATATAAAGTAGAAACAATTATCATATAAATTATATATCATCTATTGTATATATATCATCATCAAGATTTGATATATAGTTAGCTATAGATAATATACCTATACCTGCAAGAAGTTTCATTTGTTGCTTGCAAGTTGCTTTAACTGTTGATGTTGTTACTTTTCTAACTGAAGGACTAATTACACTTAAAGCAGCTAATGTAGTAGATCCTATTAAAATGCCTTTTAATAATTGATTATCTTTATCCATGGTGTCACTCCCATCAAGATATAATATATAATATTAAAAATTAATTAAATTTTAATATATAAATAGGATGTGTAAATGATCAAAAAATATAATCTAAAACTAATATATTAAAAATATTTATAATTTTAGTATTAATTACTTTAATAATATTATTAAAAGAACTAGTAACCAGATTTTAAGATTTTCATATAATTATATTAGACAGCATAAGTTTATTATGTGAGTTGAATATTACAGCAAAAGGGGTTTTGACGTATTATGAAGAAAAAGAAAAGTCAAGGGTGTGGATGTCAATCTAAGTGTGACAATTTTAATGTATGCAATGAAAAAGTAAAATCATGTAAACCATGTAACTCATACAAATCTAATATTTCTTGCAAAAAGCCTTCAAAAAAATATATAGACTGTGATCACGAGAGTAAATGTGATTTTATGGATGATTGCAAATTTGATGATCATTTTGAGATTACATGTGTAGATAAGTGCTTAGAATTAGCACAAAAAGCAGAAGATTTATTTGATGAAGCATCACGCTGTGAATGTAAAGCTAATGAGTTAATGGAAAAGGCTAGAGAATGTGAAAAATCATCAAATGTATTATCAGCAAAAGCTAATGATTTAAGAGAAAAAGCACAATGTAGCGAAAAAGAATCTAGAGCCGCAGAATGTAAAGCTAAAGAATTAATGGAAAAAGCTAGAGAACTTTGTGAAAAGGCTAAATGCTTGCATAAAGAAGCTGAAGAAATAGAAAACGAAGCAACATGTAAGTGCGAAAAAGCAAAAGATTTAAGAGACAGGGCACAAGAATTAAGTGAAAAAGCTAAATGTTTATATGCTAAAGCTTTAAAATTTGATGAAAAAGCATTAGAATGCTATAAATCTGCAGAAGATAAAATAAAAGAATATGGACATAAGTCTAAAAAATGTGAAGAAATGATAAAAAAATGTAGTAGTAAGTTAGACAAATGTGAAATGGATATGAAAAAATATATAAATTGTGATCATAAAAAATATTGTACATGCGATACTAAAGAAACTAAGCCACATTACAAAAAAAGTAAAAAAGAATATTGTGATATAGGGCTAAAGCCAGAATATTGTAAGCCACATTGCAAAGAAGATATGTATATGGAGTGTGATTGTGCAACTTATGTAAGCCCTATGTATGATATGTGTAATATGCATTATATCGGAGATATGGCAGATGAATATCCAATGGTTGGTATGCCTTATATGGATCCATATTCTAATTATTGCCAAGATGCAAATGATATGTGGATGCACTATTATATGAATATGAAAAATATGATGAAACATATGGGGTGTCCAAAATATTAAAATATTAAGATATAAATAAAGAATGTCTACGGGCATTCTTTATTTATATCTTATGGAAAAATTTTCCTATTTTAATAATTCTTTTTCTATAGACTTATATACTTTCTCCATAAGGTTATTAAAATCTCTAGTGGATTTCATATAGCTAGAAACTAGAGGCAAGTTAAAAAATTCTTCATATTCCTTGTTAAGTTCTGCTAATTTATTTGATGCATCTTCTAGTCTATTATTAGAGTAGAGTTTATTTTTTTTATCTATATAATTATCAAATTGTCTTTTTAGATTTTTATTTTTATCAAGTTGAGCTTTAGATTTCTTCATAAGTTTAAATTCATCACTAGATTTAATAGAATTAGCAAGTTCAAGTGCTTTTTTATTTATATTCATATATACCTCCCTTTATAAAAAATACTATATTACAGTTTATAATTTAAGAAGGTAATATATACTACATATTTAAAAGTAATATAACCTACATTATAAGCAAGTTAATTCATTTAAAAAGTATTCAAACATAATACCATCGTTTCTATCAGTGTCAAATTTAGATGTATAGTTTACTACTTTATGAACAAAATAACTAGATTTGTTAATAGCAAATTCTAAATCATGACCATTTGCTAATAACCCACACACAATAGATGTGAATATATCACCAGTACCACTATAAGATAAATTGTTATATTCAAATGAAGTGATAAAATAATTATCACTGATTTTATCATATCCTATATTTAGTATATAACCATCTTGAACCACTCCAGTTATAATCACCTTTTCAGGGCCTAATTGAGAAATTTCTTTAGCTATATCAATAACATCTTTTTTAGTTAAACTACCAATATCAGAAATACTTCTATTAGTTAGTAGACATGCCTCAGTTATATTTGGCGTTGTAAGGTTAGATATCTTTACTAAATTTTTAATTTTTTTACACATATCGTTATCAAATATAGAATACATATTTCCATTGTCACCCATTACAGGATCTACTATTACAAAAGAATTATTATTTTTATTTATAAAGTCAATTACTATATCTACTTGGTCTTTAGAGCCTAAAAAACCACTGTAGATATAATCAAAATTAATATTAAGCTCAGACCAAACATTAGAGTATTCTCTCATGTGATCAGTAAAATCTAAAAAACTATATTTAGGATAGCCTGTTTGACTAGATAAAATTGCTGTAGGAAAAGGACAACATTGAGTTTTTAATGCAGATAATATAGGTATTGCAGCAGTTAAAGAACATCTACCTATACCTGATAAATCATGAATAGCAGCTATTTTCTTCAAAATAGCACCTCCCTATAAAAATATTTATATAAATATATTACTACTAAAAAATTCAAAAACAAATATATAATTACAAAAAATAAAATGTATGGTTACAATTTATTTAAATATATATTACAAAGATTTGAGAGAGTAAAAGCTTTAAATAAATTAAAATTATTTTTAATATGTTTGGATATAATAATATAAATCAAGAGAATACATAAATTGCTTTTAGGAGGTGTGACATTGATAAAACTTAATATTAAAAATAAGTATGCTAAAATTATAATTATATCATTATCATTAACGATAGCTATTGGATTATATTCATATATAAAAGAAGGTGAATTAATAATAAAATCAAACTCTACCGAAGTAAGTAAAATAGAAGATGGCGAAAATAATAAATACAAGCTTCTTCTTGAAGAACTATTTGATCATAGAAATAAAGCAATACTTGATAAAAATGAAGAAGGGCTAAAAGAATTATATGAGGTAGATAAAAAGTTTGGTTTATGGGCATGGGAACATGAAGTAAAAAAGATGAAATACCTAGAAAATTGGTCTAGTAAACAAGGAGTTAAGTTTAATGATATAAAAGCAAAAGTGAAAATCAAAAAAGTAAAAGAAAAGGAAGAAGGTTTATACGGCATTATATGTACAGTTTCAACAGAGTATAAGTATTCATATGATAAAGAACCAGATATTATAAATATGTGTAGAATAGGAACTTATCATTATATAAATGTCAAAATAATAGATGATCAATATATAATAACTAAAGAATGGTATACAGATCCATTTGCTGATTCTTTAAACTTAGATAATATAAAATCTGAAGACATAAAAAATTATATAAGTATGCAAAAGCCTACAATATTAGATTTAAAGCAAGAGCAAATAAAAGCCATAGAATATGCACATAAGTATTGTGGAGCAGCTGCTGATGAAGAAAATGGTTTAAAATTTAACTCAAATTACAGAGATTATAATCCAGAAGGTGGAGACTGTGCAAACTTTGCATCTCAAATAATGTTTGAAAGTGGAAGGTTCAAAAAAAATGATACGTGGAACTATGCAGATGGTGCAGGAACTAAAGCATGGGTAAATGCACAGGCTTTTAAAAATTATATATTATATAGTGGTAGAGGAAGTTTAATATCAAAAGGAAGTTATGAAGATGTTTATAAACAAGCTTATAATTTAAGACCGGGAGATTTTGTAGCATATGAAAAAGGGGGCAGAATAACTCACGTATCAACTGTAACAGGACTTGACTCAAAAGGATATCCTTTAGTAACTTGTCACAATACAGATAGATTACTAGTACCATGGGATTTAGGGTGGAGTGACAAAGATATAAGATTTCATTTAATTAAGGTACACTACTAGAATCTATAAGTTGATACGTATAAACTTAATAACATTTGACAATGATATGTATATATGTTAAAGTAATAATAAAGTTGCAAACATTTGTAGCTAAATAATTTTTGTGTGTTTTTAGGAGGATCTATTAAATGAAAACTGGTGTAGTTAAATGGTTTAATAATGAAAAAGGATTTGGATTCATATCTGTAGAAGGTGAAGGAGATGTTTTCGTACATTTCTCAGCTATAGCTGCTGATGGATACAAGTCTTTAGAAGAAGGACAAAACGTTCAATTCGAAATAGTTGAAGGTGCTAAAGGTCCTCAAGCTGCTAACGTAGTTAAATTATAATTAATTTCATATATATATTAGTAAGTCTAGTAGTATGTGAAACACCCGCCGCAATTAAGCGGCGTTTTTAATTTCACTATTAATTATTCTTTTACAAGTCCAACCCCATCTATAAATTTAAATCCTTTTTCATTAATTAAAGCATCAAATAAATCTAAAGAATTGTATTTACAAAAATTATCTAAACAATAAAGAGTATCATCTTCTAATTTATCAAATTCATTGTACATATGAAAAGGAGTGCTAAACTTAATCATTTCATCTCTTAATTTGTCCATATCAGTTAAAAATTCAGCATAAGATAAATCAAGGCCTCCATTTAATATTAGAGATTTCACTATATCTAATATTTCGCTTTTATCTTCAAATTTTATAACTATCTTTTCTTTATCTCTACGAGATTTAATATATTCATTTATTTTACAAATAAGACTTAATAAATTATTATCTATAAAATCTATAAAATCAGCTTGATTAAATTTACCTTCAATATCTTCTATAAGTAAGTCATTCATATGAGATTCCCAAAGCTGTACACCATATCTATTGTAATTAGTATTTTTTAGAGGCTCTCCCTTATAGTCATAAAGTCTAGGAAAAGAGTAGTTGTGATAGTTGGCTATTTCACATCTAAAGTAGTATCCATCTTTACCTTTAGGAATTAAATTTATTATAAATTCATGCATATCGCTTCCTAAATATATTTTTGTATTTTTTAATAAATCAAATTTATCTTTTAAAACTTTAGCATCTATATTGTACAAATTATTTTCATATGCTATTTCATATACCTTATGTTCATATATTTTATTTAAAAAACTATTAATTTCTATATTATAATCAAATTTCATTGTTATCCCTCCAAATTTAAAACATAAATAATTTCATTTAATATATACCCATAAAAAATAACTTAAATAAAAAAAATTATTTTAACATATTTTAAATTAAAATATATATAAAAATATGTTAAAATTATAGTTGAGAGAAAGAAGAATATAATACTTTTGTATATAAATTAATTAATGTTTACTTATTGGAGGTGCAGTATAGTGAATATATTATTTTTTCTAACACCTAAGAGTGAAGTTGCATATATATATGAAAACTACACTATGAGGCAAACTCTAGAGAAGATGGAATATCATAGATATTCATCTATTCCCATAATCAATGATGAGGGGAAGTATGTTGGGACTATAACAGAAGGAGATTTATTGTGGACATTAAAAAATGAATTTTCGCTAGATTTAAAGGGAGTAGAGGATATTCCTATAAAAGAAGTAAAAAGAAGAAAGGATAATTCTCCTGTTGACGTTAACGCTAATATAGAAGATTTAATCTCAAAGTCTATGAATCAGAACTTTGTTCCTGTTATAGATGACCAAGAAATTTTTATTGGGATAATAAAAAGAAAAGATATAATAGAGTATTGTTACAATAAATTAAAGGAATAAGATAAGACCTAGTATATACTAGGTCTTATTTTTAGTCATTTAACTTAATCATATTTCCATATTTAGATCTAAGATCATTTAATTTTTTAGAGTAAACTTCTGTTTGTTTTTGATACATTAAAGTTCTTTCTATTTCATTTTTAACTTCTTCGTATTCAGATTCTCCACCTTTATTTAAATCTTCTAATTTTATTAAGTGGTATCCAAATTGAGTTTTAACAGGCCCTACTACGTCACCTTTTTCCATATTGAATACTGCTTCTTCAAATTCTGGAACCATTTGTCCTCTAGGGAATGATCCTAAGTTTCCGCCAGCTTCTTTAGAAGGGCAAGTAGAATGTTCTGCTGCTGCATCTTCAAAAGATACTTCATTAGCTTTTATTTTATTTAATAAATCATTAGCTTGTTCTTCAGTTTCAACTAATATATGTTTAGCAGTAGCTGTTTCTGGCTTATTGAATTTATCTTTATTAGCATCAAAGAAAGCTTTCTTTTCTTCTTCAGTTAAAGATATACTAGTTAATACTTTGTTTATAGCATATTGCTTTAACATATTTTCTTGAACTCTTTGTAATTCATTTTTGAACTCTTCATCATTATGTAATTCATTTTCTTTAGCTTCCATATAGAATAATTCTTGGTTAACTAAATCATCTAATAATTGCTTTTTACCTTGTTCACTATTAAAGTGCATAGCTTGATATGGTTCTAAGCTTTGTAGAGCACTTTCAACATCGTAGTTAGTGATTTCTTTTTCTCCAATTGTTGCTAAAACTTTTCTTTCCATAATTGTTACTCCTTTATGTAAGTTTATAATTAATATTACTTTCAATTTAAATGATATCAGAAAAAAACTTATATGTCTAACATTTCCAAATTTTATATTAAATATGTATTAATATGAAAAAGTAATGGTTATAAGCAAAAGTGATGATAGCATTCCAACAACACCTTCATTTTCATTGTATTTGAAATTTTTTATACAAGAAACATAAAAGTATATAAATAGGGAGATTAGTTTTAAAATAAGCAGTATTATGTTTTTAGAGAATAATAAATAGCTACATAAAAATAATATAAATGCTAAAATTGTAGTTATTCTATATAATACATCTATATCTTTTACTTTATTAATAGATTTTAGAATCATTATTATATAAACTATAGATGCTATTAAAAATAATGAAAACATAAATATCTCAATTCTCATAGTAGGAATAGAAACATAGTTGTACCAAACTATAGGCCAAAAAAATAAGAATAAAAATTTAAAGTATTTATCAAGAAATTCTTTTGAAATAATAAACACACCCCTTCAAATTTAATCTATAAATAAATTAAAGCATACAAATTAATCAAATACTACCATTATTATATCTATATAAAAAATATATGAAATATTTAGTGTTTAATTAGTATATACATTAATTAAGAAATTAATTTATAAAATATATTAAGGTGGGATAGATATGTATAGGTATTATACTAAAGGTGTATGTTCAAAGTCTATATTAATGGATATAGAAGAAAATATATTAAAAGATGTAGTTTTTGAGGGTGGATGTAGTGGAAATGCTATAGGAATAAAGCATCTAGTTGAAGGTAAAGATATTGATGATATAATAAAAAATCTTGAAGATATACCATGTAAAAATAGAGGAACATCTTGCCCTGATCAATTGGCTAAAGCACTTAAAATATATAAAAAATATGTTTATAATAAATAAAAAAGTCTTCTAATGAAGACTTTTTTATTATCTAGTTACAACTATAGCTATTTTAGCATCAGGATTGTAACTAACTTGAACTAATTGATTTTTCTTAAGGCCTTCAAGGTCTTCTCCACCATAGTTTATTTCTAATTTTATTGGCATTTTACCTTGTTTTATTATAGCTACGTACTCATTTTTACCTTTTTTCTCTAGACTGATTAAGTTACCAACATAAGGCTTGAAGTTTTGATATTTTTCCCCAGCTTTTTTTATGTAGAAGTAAGTCCCAAGAGCAACTAATAAGTTAACTGCAAGTATAGCCCAACCATTTATCTTAGCAACCATACCAACTATCATAATGATAACCATTAAAACAATAGGAATTATAGCTTTTTTCATAAGTAGTTTACCCATTATTTCATTAGCTCTTTTTTCAGGGCCAGTCATTGTTTTTGATCTAGCAAATGATTCTGCGAATTTGTCTTTTAAGCCCATATTAATCCTCCTAATTTAATTAATATTAGATATAATAACGATGTCATGCTTGAAACTTAAAGGTCATTACATTTATATTATGTACAAGTTTGTTATTAAAATTTATATTCAAGCAAAGCAAAATATATTAATTATTTTATCATATAATTAAAAAAAAGGAAATAAATGAGTTATAAAAACTTAATAAATATAAGGAACAGTATAAATTAACATATTCTTATTATTTAATAATATAATTTAGCTATTTTATTTATTGTGGTAATATATATGTATATATTTATTAATAAAGTAAGGAGATTAATATGGAAAAGAAATATATAATATCTCTAGATCAAGGCACAACAAGTTCAAGAGCTATATTGTTTGATGAAAATGGAGAAATAGTAAGTAAATCGCAAAAAGAATTTACTCAAATATATAAACAATCTGGATGGGTAGAGCATGATCCTATGGAAATATGGGGAACACAAAGTGGAGTAATGAGAGAAGTAATAGAAACTAAGGGAATAAGACCGGAAGAAATTGCTGCAATAGGAATAACTAATCAAAGAGAAACTACTATAGTATGGGATAAAAGTACTGGAAAACCTATATATAATGCAATAGTTTGGCAGTGTAGAAGAACATCAGATATATGCAAAGAATTAAAAGACAAAGGATTAGAAGAAATAATAAAAGATAAAACAGGTCTTTTAATAGATGCTTATTTTTCAGCTACTAAGGTAAAATGGATATTAGATAATGTAGAAGGAGCAAGAGAGAAAGCCAATAATGGTGAATTATTATTTGGTACTGTTGACACTTGGCTTATATGGAATCTAACTAGAGGAAAAGTTCATGCTACAGACTACTCTAATGCATCAAGAACTATGATGTATAATATAAAAGAGTTAAAGTGGGACGAAGATATATTAAAAGAGCTTAATATACCAAAATCAATGCTTCCAAATGTATATCCATCTAGTTATGTATATGGACATACTGATTCTATGATGATGGCAGGTGCAGAAATTCCAATATCAGGGTGTGCAGGAGATCAACAAGCTGCGTTATTTGGACAAACATGCTTTGAAAAGGGAAGTGCAAAAAACACCTATGGGACAGGTTGCTTTTTACTTATGAATACAGGTGAAGAAATAGTTAAATCTAGAAATGGTTTAATAACAACTATAGCTTGGGGAATAGACAATAAAATTACATATGCATTAGAGGGTAGCATATTTATGGGAGGTGCATCTATTCAGTGGCTTAGAGATGAATTAAGAATGATAAAAGAAGCTAAGGACAGTGAAAGTTATGCATTAAAGGTTGATGATACCAATGGAGTATATGTTGTTCCGGCATTTACAGGTCTTGGAGCACCTTACTGGGATATGTATGCTAGAGGAACTATTGTAGGTTTAAGTAGAGGTGCTAAAAAAGAACATATAATAAGAGCTACTTTAGAATCTATAGCATATCAAACTAAAGATGTATTAAATGCTATGGAGCAAGATTCAAATATAAACCTTAAGTTTTTAAAGGTAGATGGAGGAGCAAGTAGCAATAATTTTTTAATGCAATTTCAATCAGATATATTAGATGTAAATATAGATAGACCAAAGGTTATAGAAACAACAGCACTAGGAGCTGCTTATCTGGCAGGACTTTCAGTAGGGTTTTATAAAAGTAAGAATGATATAAAGTTTAAGTGGGGAGTTGATAAAGAGTTTACTCCTAAAATGGATAAATGTAAAAAGGAGAAGCTATATAAAACATGGAAAAAAGCTGTAAAAAGAGCTATGGAGTGGGAAGAAGAAGAAGATTAAAAAAGATGGTATAAAACCATCTTTTTATTTATATTCTATTATTCCTTTATAGCAGCTACAACACTCATTTCAACAAGAAGACATTCTCTAGCCATCTTAGCTTCAACACATGCTCTAGCTGGAGCAAATCCTTTTTCAATCCAAGCATCCCAAACAGAGTTCATATCAGCAAAATCTTTCATATCTTTTATATATATAGTAACTGATAACATATGATTTTTATCTGAACCATACTTGTTTAATAAATCCTCTATTTTCTCTAAAACTTTAGCAGTTTGTTCTTTTATATCACCTTCAGCATGAACTTGACCACATAAGTAAAGAGTATTATTGTGAACAACAGCCTTACTCATTCTTTCAGTTGTTTCAAATCTTTTTATTTCCATAATTTTACCTCCAAGTTAAAAATATTCCAATAAATCATATTACATATAAAAATATATCATATAAAGTAAAATTATTAAATAATTAAGTTAAATAAATTCCAATTATAATATAGATAAACACAAGACTTATATGAAAATAGATTAAATAATAAATGGAAGATTTTTATTTATTGAAATTGGACAAATATATTATATAAATAATAATTTAAAGCTATGTAAATATGTTATAATCATATACAAGTAAAGATTTTTAAAGGAGGATAAATATGTCTGACGATAGAATAATAGATTTTAATCATTTAAAAAATAAGGCTAAAGATTCTGATGTAGATAAGTTTGAACAGTATATATATAATTTATATTTTTCAGTAATGGATGGAAGTATGACAATGGCTGAATTTTCTAAGAAGATATTTGATTATATGAAGGATAATAATATATCTTATGAGAAATTTATGAATATACAAAAAAAGTTTATGGAAAGATATGGGATGAATCCTCAAGAAGTAGAAGATCAACTTAAAAGCTTTGGAATAGATCCAGCAAATTTAGACATGTCTAATATTAGTGAAGAGAGTATAAATTCTATAAAAAATACAACATCATTTTATGAAAAATATGCTAATAAGATACAAACTAAAGGTTGTGTAACTACTTATATAAAAAATGATACAAATGACATAGAAGTTATAATAGATAAAGAAAAAGTCATATTATGTAGTAGTAAAAAAATAAACTTAGTAGATGCTGAATTAAATGAATTTTTATTAGGATATAAAAATGTATTTAACAATAAAATAAAAATAGTACTTTGTGAAAATTGTACAAATTACGACTATTAATAAAAAAGTGTATGATTAAGTAAAATTAATCATACACTTTTTTATTAATAATTTATAGTTTTTACAACTTCTATTCCATTTTGTAGCATACTATTTAAAAATACCATGTTTAGAAGATTTGCAGGATGAACTTCGCTATCATATGTATCTACTAAATCAATAGGAACTATAACATTTTTATTTATATTATTTTGATTAAAATAAGATTTTAGAGTTATAGCAAATTGGTATACGCATATATCTGTGCAATCTCCTACCACTATTATATTTTTAGTATTTGGAAAATTTATATCTTTTAATGCGAAAAATGCATTAGTAGAGTTTTTAGGAATAACTTTGATGTTTTCTATAGATTTAAGTTCATCTACTATATCACTTTCTAAACTATCTACCATACAGTGTGTCGGATAACTTAAAAGTTCTATAGAATCAGTAGTATGACAATCTGTAAAAGCAGTTATATTAGACACTTTATTAGATAAATATTTTGTAAAATTATAAATAGGATCTATCAAAGCATTTATCCTAGGTGAATAAAGGGAACCACCTTTTGCAAATCCATTATTCATATCAACTATAAATAATTCGGTTTCATTTAAATTTAAATCATTAATATTTTTAGATTTAAGGTTATCAATATTGTTTTTAATAGATTTTAATTCATTTAATAGACTTTCCATAATACACCCCTTATATATATATACTAATTATAGTTATTTTACATATATATAATACAGGTGTCAAGACATAAAAGAGCTATCTTCAAACTTGAAGATAGCTCTTAAGAGGAATTAGTTATCTGCTAAAAGGTCAAATACATTCCTCTTAGTATATATTATGCACTTTATATATAAATTGATACTAATCTAGAATAATAGGTTAGCTATTAAAGTTATAATTGGCAGTGCTATAGCTGTACGTATTAAGAATATAACAAATAAATCTTTTAAGTTTAATGGTATATCCGACTTTAATATTACAGCTCCAGTTTCAGTTAAGAATATTAACTGACTTATAGATAAAGCTCCTATTATAAATTGAGTTATTTGGCTAACTCCATCTCCAGATACCATAATAGATGGTAAAAACATATCTGTAAATCCGACTAATACAGCAGGAGCTGCTATATGAGCATCAGGTATTTGTAATAAGTTTAATACATAAACTATAGGTAAAGATATTATATTAAATACTGGTGTAAACTCTGCAGTTATAAGTGCTAATGTTCCCCAAGCCATAACTAAAGGAAGTAATCCTAAGTACATATCTATAACAGTTTTTATTCCTTGTATTATAATAGTATTAAAAGAAGGTGCATTTTCTGCTCTATATAAAGCTTTTTCAAAAGCAAATTCAAAAATATTTTTACCACTAGGAACTAATTCTTCTTTTAAATGAGCAACTCCATTATAAGTAGAATCACTAAACTTATTTAATGGATATATACGAGGCATTACAAGTGCACAAACTAGGGATGCGATACAAACTGTTCCATAAAATGGTACAAACATTGACATAAGTCCAAGTTGATCTGCTATAACTGTAGAAAATGGCAGTGACACTAAAGAGAAACAAACAGATATTATAACAGCTTCTTTAGTAGTGTAATAGCCTTGTTTATACTGAGTACTAGTAATCATAACTCCTAAAGTACCATCTCCTAGCCAAGAAGAAACAGCATCTACAGCAGCACGACCAGGAACCTTAAATAATTTATACATAAACTTAGATATTAAAGTTCCAAGTAAATCCATAAGGCCAAAGTCAACTACTAAAGGTAAGAAAAAGCCTGATACTAAAAATATTGCAAGAAGACTTGGTAAAAGTCCTATTATTGTTTGACCAGTAACATCAGATGTTATAACTTTTGGACCTACATCAAATAAAGTCATAGTTATAAATATAGCACCAAGTATTCTACAAGCTAGCCAAAATGGAGACACATTTAAAACACTATTTAAAAATTTATTTTTTATATTTATAAATTTACTTAATATAGATAAAATAGCAGAAGTAATAATAACAACTAATGCTATGTTTAACATATAATCAGCAAAAACTATTTTTATAAGTTCGGCAATAAATCCTATTCCTATATTTATAGAAGATAACCCTTCTAAAGGAATCATGCTACCATAAGGTAGTGGAATAACAAATAATAATAAACCAAATAATGACGGTATTAAAAATTTAAAAAAACTACTTTTCGTTGTAGAGCCTGCTAAATTTCCTTGCATAATTGAAACCTCCCAAATTAAATTTAAATACTAAAAAAGTCCCTTGGTCAAAAGACCAAGAGACGAAAATTCCGCGTTACCACTCTTATTAATAATATATGCGCATATATTACTCACTCAAATCTCGTAAGGTGAGATAACCCGATTATCATACTTAGTTTCAGATAATCTTCTCCAAAGCTCTCTTCGATTAAACTTCAATGCCAAGCTTCCACCATCCTCGGCTCTCTATAAAATTCATTTAATGTACTCTCTTTTTCATTGAATTTATATTATTTATTTTCTATAATCTTAAAATAAATAATTTTAAATGTCAACAATTTTATTTTGTAAAATTAAAATATTTAGAAAATTTTTTATTAATAATTAGTTTTTGCTATTTTCTATTTCCTCGGCTAGATTATTTAAATATTCCCATCTCTCATATTTAAATTCTAGTTCCTTTTCAAGATTAGTTTTTTCATCAAGAACTTCTTGAAGTTTAACAAAGTCAGTTGCATATTTAGCAGAATCATTTTCTAATTGTTCGATTTTTTGTTCTAATTTTTCTATATCAGAATCTATAGTTTCAAACTCTCTTTGTTCGTTATATGAGAACTTAAGTTTTTTAGCTGATTTAGGTTTTTCTTTCTTAGGAGTAGAGTTTTCTTTAATAATTTTTTCTTCTTCAAATTCTATACCTTGTATTTCCTTATAAACCTGATAATCGCTATAGTTACCAGTGTATATATGAATATTTCCCATACCTTCATATGCAAATATTTTATTACAGATTCTATCTAAGAAGTATCTATCATGAGATACTGTTATAACAACACCTTTAAATTCATCTAAATAATCTTCTAATCTATTTAGTGTTTCTATATCTAAATCGTTTGTAGGTTCGTCTAATAATAGTACATTAGGTGCAGTCATTAGAGTCCTAAGTAGATGAAGTCTACGTCTTTCTCCACCAGATAATTTATTTATTAAACTATACTGAAGTGTTGAATTAAATAAAAATCTTTCACACATTTGAGACGCTGATATTTTACTTCCATCAGAAGTTTCTATATAATCACTTCCTTCTTTAACATAATCTATAGCTCTCATATCAGGATGCATGTGAGAATCATCTTGTGAGAAACATCCAATTTTAACGGTTTCACCAATTTCTATATGACCACTATCGGGGTTTAATTTACCATTTAATATATTAATTAACGTTGATTTACCCATACCATTTTTACCAACAATACCTATTCTATCAGTACGAGCTAGAGTATAGTCTAAGTTATTTATAAGACATTTTCCATCAAAAGACTTAGATATATTGTGTATTTCTATTATTTTATTACCAAGTCTAGTAGAACCAACAGATATATCCATTTGCTCATCTGGTTTTATAATGTCTTGATTAACTAAGTCATCAAAACGTTGAAGTCTAGCTTTTTGCTTAGTAGTACGAGCTTTAGCACCACGTCTAACCCATGCAAGTTCTTTTCTCATTAAATTTTGACGTTTTTCTTCCATACTAGCTTCAAGGGTAAGTCTTTCCATCTTTTTTTCTAAAAATAAAGAGTAGTTACCATCATAACTAAATAGTCTACCTTTATCTAATTCAATTATTCTATTAGAAACTCTATCTAAGAAATATCTATCATGAGTTATCATTACTAGTGAACCACGTCTAGAATTTAGATATTCTTCTAAATAATCGATAGTTTCATTATCTAAGTGGTTAGTAGGCTCATCAAGTATTAATAAGTCACAAGGGGTTATAAGTGCTGAAGCTAGTGATATTCTTTTTCTCTGACCACCAGATAGCTCTTTTACCTTTTGGCTAAAATTAGTTATGCCAAGTTTTGTTAAAATCATCTTAGCTTCACTTTCTAAATCCCAAAGACCAAGTGTATCTATTTTTTCTTGTAGAGATATTAGCTTATTGTTTATATCTTCATTGTAATTTTTATTAAGTTTATCAAGAGTTTCTTGATATTCTAATAAGAGTTTCATTTCACTAGATGTACCTTTAAATACTTGCTGTAATACAGTAAAGTCTTCATTATAGTCAGGACTTTGAGGTAGATACTCAACTCTAACTCTATTAGCTTTATTAACAGTACCACTATCTGGAACTTCGACTCCTGCTATTATTTTAAGTAATGTAGATTTACCAGTACCATTAACACCTATAATACCTATTTTTTCTCCTTCGTTAATACCAAAGGATATATTTTCTAACAATGTTTTTTCTGAATAACTTTTACATATATTTTCTAAAGTCATTAAATTCATAAAATCACCTAAATTCATATTAATTTTGATAATAGATTTTTTATTTAAATAAATCTATATAAGAGATTATATTTATGCATATCTAATAAACTATTAAATACAGACATTAAAATCAAAAATGATCTATATAAATTACATGATGAGGTAAATAGTACTTAACTAAATAAATTTTACATGTAAAGATAATAGAGTATAATTTATATAAAGAAGTAAAACTTAAAATGCATATAATATAATCTGAGAAAAACACAATTATATTATATCTTATAAGTGCTAAATATACTAAGGTATTTTAAATAGAAAATGGGGGATAGTCGATGGATATTTATATATCACAGTTGGATGAAACAAAAAAGATACTTCCAATTATTAAAAAATACAATGTAGGGTTAGAAGTTGTTCAATTTGCAAGTCCCTATATACTTGATGATAAAGAAAGATATTTGCAAACATATAAAGATGAAATAAAAGACATATATGGAAAAATTAATATATCAATACATGGACCTTATGCAGATCTATCTGTAGGAAGCAGAGATAAAGATATAGTAAAAGTAACTAAAAAAAGATTAAATGAAGGATATAATATAGCTAAAGAGTTAGGTGCTAAAAAAATAGTATATCATAATGGATATACACCAAATACATACACTAAAAAAGAATGGATTAATAATGCAACAATCTTTTGGAATGATTTTTTAGCAGATAAAGATGACAATATAGATATACATATAGAAAACACTGTGGAAAAAGATTACCTTTTTATAAAAGAATTAGTTGATAATGTAAATCATAAAAACTTTTCAGTATGTTTAGATATAGGACATGTAAATGTATTTTCTAATATAAGTGTTAATGAATGGTTAGAAGGTTTGGGAGATAGAATTAAACACTTTCATATACATAACAATTATGGGTCAAAAGATAGTCACAGTAGCATAGAAAGTGGTAATATAAATATAATAGAATTTATAAGATACATAAATAAAAATTTAAAAAATTCAAGTATATCTTTAGAAATAGTTGATACAAATGAATTAATAAATTCTTTAGAAATACTTAAAAAAAATGATTTATTGTAGTATTAATAAAACAAAACTAGTCAAGGTGATGAATATGAAAGCTGAAATAATAACAGTAGGAACAGAAATACTTCTTGGTGATATAGTAAACACTAATTCTCAATATTTAGCAAAGGAATTAGCAAGCATAGGAGTAGATGTATATCATCAAAGTAGTGTAGGAGACAATGAAGAAAGACTTTTAAAATCATTTGAAGAAAGTTTAAGTAGAAGTGATATTGTTATAACTACAGGAGGACTAGGTCCAACTAGTGACGATATAACTAAAGAAGTGGCTTGTAAATATTTTAATCAAACACCAATACTTCATAAGCAATCACTTCAAAATATAGAAAAATATTTTAAAAAGATGAATAAAGAAATAAGTGATAGTAATAAAAAACAAGCTTATTTCCCAGAAAATGCTATAGTACTAGAAAATAAAAATGGTACAGCACCAGGTGCAATACTTAAAAATAATAATAAAACTATAATAATACTTCCAGGACCACCAAAGGAAATGAAACCTATGTTTGAGGAGTTTGTTAAGCCTTATTTACAAGATAAAACTAAGAGTGTATTAATATCAAAAAAATTAAAAATACTTGGTATGGGAGAATCTTTTGTAGAAAAAAAACTAATAGATATTATAAAAGAACAAAATAATCCAACCATAGCTCCATATGTAAAAGAGGGAGAAGTTAGTCTTAGAATAACAGCAAAAGCTAAAACTAAAAATGAAGCAATTAGCTTAATAGAACCCATTGTAGACAAAATAAAAGAAAGGCTTGGAAATTGTATATATGCAGTAGGAGATATAAATTTAGAAGATGTTATAGCTAATATGTTAATAGATAAAAATATGACCATATCAGTAGCAGAATCTTGTACTGGTGGTATGGTAAGTTCAACTCTTATAAATTATCCAGGAATATCTAAAGTTTTCGTTGAAGGATGTGTTACATATTCAAATGAAGCTAAGATAGAAAGATTAGGTGTTAAAAAAGAAACTTTAGATAAATATGGAGCAGTAAGTGAAGAGACAGCAAAAGAGATGGCTTATGGCATAGCAAGTAAATTTAATACTAATATCGGAATATCAACAACAGGTATTGCAGGTCCTGATGGAGGAAGTGAAAAAAAACCGGTAGGACTTGTATATATGGGTATATATATAAATGGTAAAACATATGCTATAGGTCAAATTTTTAATGGTGATAGACAAATGATAAGGTTAAGGACTACTAAAACTATACTCAATGAATTAAGACTAAAATTATTAGAGTTATCTTAGGAGGACATATGATAAAGTATATATTTTGTGATTTAGATGGAACTTTATATAATGGACATATAGATGATAGAGATATTTATGAAATAAATAAAGTTCAAGAAGAAGGGATAGTATTTAACATAGCAACAGGTAGAATATTTCCACATGCATTAAATATTATAGATAATCAGATTGAAATAAAAGGTTACTATATATGCGAAAATGGATCTTATATTTATAATAAAGATAAAGAATTAGTATTTAAAGGTACCATAGATGATGAGATAGTTAGAAAAGTTATATCTAGATTTGAGTCAAATGATGCAAAATTATATTTTAAATATAATCAAACCGTAATATTATGCGAAGAATGTAATGTATTTAGCAAATATACTAATAATTATATCCTTGATAAAGAATTTATCCATAGGAAAAGTTTTGATAATTTAATCGGAAATATAGGTGTAGTATCAGACAATATAGAGGAACTAAGCAAAATAGAAATAGACTTAAAAGCAGAGTTTAATGAGATATTAGATATATATTTTTCATCAGAAAACACATTAAATATTACTCCTAAAAATGTATCTAAGAGAAAGGGCATAGAGTATATATGTAAATCTTTAGGAATAAAAGAAGATGAAATAGCTACTATAGGTGATTCTCCTAATGATATAAATATGTTAAGTGGAGTAAAATATAGCTTTGCAATGAAAAATGCTAGAGATAGTGTAAAAGAACATGCAAACTATATTGTAGATAGTGTAGCTGAAGCTATAAAAATAGTAAATGACATAAATTGTAAATAAAAAGGAGGACTACATAATGAAAAAAGTATTAGTTATGTTAGCAGATGGATTTGAAGAAATCGAGGCAATATCAGTGGTAGATGTATTAAGAAGAGCAAATGTTGTATGTGATATGTGTTCAATAAAAAAAGAATACGTAAAAGGAACTCATAATATAGTTTTAAAATCAGATTGTAGTATAGATGATATAAATGTTAGTGAATATGATGCTATAGTGCTTCCAGGAGGTCTACCAGGTGCTACAAACTTAAAGGACGAAAGAGTTAAAAACTTTGTAAAAGAATTAAATGAATCAGGTAAAATAGTAGCAGCAATATGTGCAGCACCAGAAACATTGGAAGAATTTGAAGTCTTAAAAAACAGAAAATGTACATCTTATCCAGGATTTATAAAGGATAAATCTAGTGTATCTTATGTAGAAGAAATAGTAGTAAGAGACGAAAATATAATAACTAGTAGAGGACCAGCAACAGCTATTGAATTTTCTTTAGAATTACTTAAAGCATTAGGATATGAAGAAAAAGCGAAAGAAATAAGAGAGGAAATGTTAGTTAACTTTTATAATAAAAAAGCTTAATAAAAATATTTTAAAAGGGATAGGTAAACTTGCGTAAAGTAAGTTTACCTATCCCTTTTTTAGTAAATAAATATCTACAATTTTATTTATTATTAAACTTAATACCTTGATAAGAGTCACGTCTTTTAAGTTCTGCATCTATATCATTTAGCACTTCCCATTTTTTCAAACTCCATAAAGGACCGACAAGTTCATCTCTTTTACCGTCACCTGTTAATCTATGAACTATCATAGTATCAGGAAGTATTTCTAGTTGGTCACATACAAGTTTTATATATTCATCTTTATCCATTAGATTAAGCATGCCATTTTGAAGCATTTTTTCCATAGGCGTATCTTTTATTACATGAAGAAGGTGTATTTTTATACCATCAACACCCATATTTGCAACTGCTTTAGCAGTTTCCATCATCATATCATAATCTTCTCCAGGAAGTCCATTTATTATATGAACGACAACTTTTATATTTCTAGCTTTTAACTTTTCAACACCTTTTATAAATTCTTCATAATCATGACCTCTATTTATAAGTTTAGATGTTTTATCATGAATAGTTTGAAGCCCTAACTCAACCCAAAGGTTAGTCCTTTGATTTAATTCATCTAAATAATCAACAACATCATCAGGAAGACAATCAGGTCTTGTAGATATAGAAAGACCTATGACATCATCAAGTTCTAATATTGTTTCATATTTTTCCTTTAAAACTTCCAAAGGAGCATAAGTATTAGTATATGCTTGGAAGTATCCTATATATTTAGCTGATGGCCATTTTTTATGCATCATTTCTTTTATATCATTAAATTGCTTTATAAGATTATCCTTTGGATTTCCAGCGAAATCTCCAGAACCTTCTTTACTACAATAAGTACACCCACCATAAGAAACTTTACCATCTATATTAGGACAAGTAAAACCTGCATTTATTGAAACTTTGAAAACTTTCTCACCAAATGTATTTCTAAGATAATAATTCCATGTATGGTATCTTTTGTTATCAAAAGCATATTTAAACTTCGTCAAATTTATCACCTTTTTCAATCAATATAATTTATATCTATTTATATTACCATAAATAAAGTATATGTACAAACTATAATAACTAGTCTAAAAATAAGAATTACAATACTGTTACATAAAATTTAGAATACAAATAACATCTCTTTAATAATATTTATTAACAAAGTATTAAGGGGGCAAAAATGAGTAGTGATAAAGAAGAAAAATCATATAAAGAAATAATAAAAGAATACTTAAACACTATAAAAAGCAAAATAAATGGTATAACTAAAAAACAATGTATAATAACCATAGTTTTTTTTGTTATATCATTATGTGTGTGGATAAATATAGTTGTAGCTAAGTATGACAAAAGAGTTTACCCAGGAGTTAGTATATACCAAGAAGACATATCTGGCATGACTAATAATGAACTAAGAGAAAAGTTAGAGGTATTAAAAAAAGAAATAAATGAAAAAGAGGTGAAAATAAAAATAAAAAAAAATACATATGTACTTAGTATGAATGACATTATATTAAATTATAATATAGATAAATTATATGAAGATATAGTTAATGAAAATAAAGATAAAAATATATTAGAAAAATTCATAACTATAATAAAAAATAAAGAAAAAAATTATAAATTTAACATAGATATAAATGAAGATAAGATAGTAAGGTGTGGATATATTATAGATAAAGAAAATTCTATAAAGCCATTAGAACCTAAAGTAATTATAGATAATGAAGTTGTAAAATTAAAAGAAGGTAAAACTGGCAAAAGGTTAGATTTAAGTAGACTTATTAAAAATATTTTATATAGCGTTAATAACAAAAACATATACAGAGAGGATATTGTTATAAATTGTAAAGAAATAAATGAACAACCTACAATAAAAATAGATAGTTTAAAAAATATTAATCATAAGATATCATCATACTCAACTTCATATGCATCAGGTGGAGGAAGAGGAGATAATATAGAAGTTGCAGCAAAAAAAATAGATGATTTATTATTAATGCCAGGAGAAGAGTTTTCATATGAAAAAGCTTTAGGACCAATAGATAGAGAACATGGATATAAAAATGCACCTGTAATAATAAATGGAGATTTGAAAGATGGAATTGGTGGTGGTGTATGTCAAGTTTCATCAACGTTATATAATACTCAATTAAAGTCTGGAATACTACCTACAGAGAGAAGAAATCATTCAAAGCCAGTTAATTATGTACCAAGAGGATTAGATGCTACATTAGCTACAGGGAGCATAGATTATAAGTTTAAAAATACTTTAGAATATCCAATAGTTATAAATACTAAAACAAGTAATAACTTATTAACTATAGAATTTTGGTCAAATGAAAAATCTTTAGATGGAATAGAATATGAAGCTGTAGGATATTCTAGTGGAAAAGTAGCTAATACGTATTTGTATGGGTATAATGAGAAAGGAAAAAAAGTATATGAAAAACATATAGATACTAGTGTATATAGATAAAAAGAGGAGAAATTCTCCTCTTTTTAATTATAAAATTTAATCAACTTTACTTATAATAACAGTAAATTTTTATATTATGTCAATATTTTTTAATTTATTACCTACTGATAATATACTAAAACCTATAAGTACCAATATTAATGATAATATAGAAACTATAAATCTAGATAAGAAAAATGGTGAAAATATTAAAACAAATCCAAATATAACTTTAATTAAGTTAAAAGCACCAAATCTATAGTATGGGTTATTTTTATTTCTAATTAAGTTTATTATTTGTGAATATATTATATATATTCCAAATATTGAGGATATAAAAATTTGAATTTTAGTAGGAAATACTATTAGTAATATGGCAGAAATTAAAAGTATATATTGTATACCAATAAAAGGTGCTATTTCCTCTTTAGGCGCATATCTTCTAAGTTCATTTATATTTTTTAAATTTAAGTATGCAAAAAATAAAAGTAATAAAGAAAAAGCAAAAGAAAGTAGTTTAATTCCGATTCCTTTATTTATAAAAGATAAAACACCAAAGCTTATAAGTAGTACTCCTATAATCATAAACTTAGTCGAGTTTTCTTTTTTATACATGTTACTAAAGTTTATATTAAACATTTGAAACATAGCTTGTCACCTCTAATATTATTTTATATAAATTTAAAGTAATTATAACAAAAAATAGATATTTATTAAATAGTGAAAAATAAATTGTAAGTAAGCATTAATAGACAAGCTATATCATAGATTAAATAGAGAACATTTAAAGGAGGGATATAGTGAGCAATTTAGGGGCAATTTTATTTGCTATATTAGCAGGAGTTTCTACAGCAATAGAAGCATTTGTAAATGGAGAACTTGGGAAAAATACAACTGCATTAATAGCTACATTTATAAGCTTAGTAGTAGGAGCACTATTTTTTTTGATAAGTATATTATTGGCTGGAGATTTTAAGGATTTGGCTAATATAAATAGTATAAATCCTAAATTATTAATTGGTGGTATACTTGGTGGGTTAATTATATATTTTACAGTAAAATCAGTTCCAAGTTTGGGTGTATCTAATACATTAACACTTATAGTAATATCTCAGATGCTAATAGGTTTTTTTATAGATGCTACTCTTTTAAAAGAGAGTATACATCTTTATAAATATATAGGAGCGATACTTCTTGTTATTGGTACTTTTTTTATATTAAGTTAATTTAAATATAAATTTTAAAATGAAAACTTAATTAAGACTAATAAAACTATAAGTATATAAAATTATATACTTATAGTTTTATTAGTTTATAGATAAAATTATTATTTAAAAAAATAATTTAGTATATATCTATTATTCTTTTTCCCAAGCTATAATAATAAAATCTTTTTTAGTTATATTTCTTAATTCTTCTTCTATCTTTTTTATTGCTTTTTCTTCATCCTTAGATACATTTGCTATTTTATAATTTGTATTGAGAGATTGATTATTCATAAATACCTCCATAGAAATTTATTCAATTATAGTATCTGCAAATAAAAAGGATATATTTTAATGACTTATTTACATCTTTGGATAAATTTTATATATGTTATTTACTTAATCCAAATAGGTGATGTTACAGATGTTTTTTTATTGTCTTGTATAATTTTTACATAATAAAAACTATTTTTATTAGACTTCATTGAAAATTCTAATCTAGCTATATTAGAATCAAAATTTTTACTTTTTACTATTTTACCTTTATTACTTATAACTTGTATCTCTTTTATCTTATCATTTTTATCATTATCAATAGCGCTTATATAAAAGTTTAGTCTTGAACATTTAGTTATTTTACTTCCCATAGGAAGATTATTTATTGTGTAATCTATTTTTAAATTTTTATCTTCAGATGCATATACTCTCATATTTTTTAAAGCGTCGTATAAAGAATCCTTAGTAAGTTCGCTACATAATACTACTGTTCTAAATTCATTTGCTATACCAAAATTAACTCTATGGTTATCTTGGTTGCATGTAGGAGCGACATGCCAGCCTTTATCTAATGCTAACTGATACATATCATAAGACTCTATATTTTTACTGATATCAGAATTATATCCATTTCTTACTTCTAGTAATGAGATAATAGCATCTCCTTTAGGTGAATACTCAAAATTATTGAAATCTCCAAATTTCTTACCAGGATGGTTAAATTGACCTATTAAATTTTCTTGGTTATATATAAAATTATAAAAATTATCTAAATTCATCATATCACCATGTTTTTCAGTTATAAATCCTTTAGAATTAAATATGTTAATATGTCCTATAGGATTATCTATATTATAAGGGTAGGTCATTTCAAAGCCATATAGACCTAAAAATTTTTTTTCACATGTAAATTTATCACTAACTTTTACAAGTTCAGACCATTCACTGCTTTTAGAAGCATTGTTTATATCGCACTTTGAGTTATTATCTAGCATATTAGAATGCTCCGTTATGAAGAAAAAATCTAAATTAGATTTGTCGCGAGCTAAATAATAAGCATCACTATAACTACCATGACCATCACTTGCGCTAGTATGAGAATGTAAAAGTCCTCTATAATGCTTATAAACAGGTGTACCAACTGTAAAATACCACTCAATATTAGAAGTATTTTTATTTGGGGATAAATCTTTTATTTCAAGACTTACTACTTGGTTTCCTCTTTTAAATTTTTTATCTGGTATATAAGTTATACTAGAATCTGAAATAGTGGCTTTATTAGTTACATCTTCATAATTAACGAGTAATTTAATTGAAGATTTATCTATTTTACTTTCATCAAAGTATTTAATTTTTATAGTAGGCTTTGACACTATATATTCAGAACACTTACCAGGAGATATAGATTTTATAGTAGGAGGAGTATTATCAAAAGAACTAACATGTATAGAATCATTATTTGAATAATTAACATGTAATATATTACTATTAAAGCCAAAAACAGAAAATGTAAAAGATATAAATAAAATTAAAATTGTTAATAGAAGGTTTAATCTCATAAATAATCAGTTCCTTTACCTTATATTGTGTTATTTATCATATGTATTTTTTATATATACATACATGAAAATATAGGTAGTATTAATATAATTTATTAATATCAAATACTATAGGAGGATAGTATGAGAATAGAGGCAATGGAAGTTAATACAAATAAAAAAGATATACTAAAATATATATTAAAAAAGATGCCTTTAATGAGCAGAGTTTTACAATTTAATATATTAATAAAAGATATACATTTAGAATATGTAGAAATTAAAGTTCTTAACTATGAAATAATAAGTAAAGAAAGAAGTATTGGCATATTTAGAAACAAAATAAGTACATATAAAATAACTATGTTAGTTAATACCTATAATGGATACTCAGAGTCTGTTAATATTATACCAAGTACAATAAGTAAGTATGTAGATAAGAGTTATATAAAAAGATCAAAAATATCGGAAGAGTATATGGTTGAAAATGTTAAATGTGAGATAATGGGATTTTTAAAAAACAAAAAAAGTAAACTTGAAATAGGAAAAGTTAATCTTCAAGACATTAATATAAAAGAAGTTAAGAGTATTTATAAACCTTATTGGGTAGCAAATTTTAGGGGTAAAAATATATTAATAGATGCTTAAGATAAAGGATACAGAGATATCTGTATCCTTATAAACTATTTATTTTTAACTAGAGTATCAAGTGTTTCTAACTTATAGCCTTCTTCTTTCCAGTGAGTTATAACCTCATCTAATATTTGAGTATTAGTAGTAGAGTTTGGATGAAGTAAGACTATAGCACCAGGATGAGTTCTTGAGTAGATTTTTTCCTTTGCATATTCAGGAGTAGGTTGATTATCATTATACCAATCTACATAAGCAAAGCTCCAAAATATAGAACTATACCCTAAGTCTTGTGTATATTTTAATGATTGTTCACTAAATTTTCCCATAGGTGGTCTGAAAAACTTAGGCATATCTTTACCAGTAACATCTTTATAAGCATCCTCTACACTTGCTATTTCATATTTGAATTTTTCAAAATCTGTTATTTTAGCCATTGAAGGATGATTTTTAGAATGATTACAAACTAAATGACCTTCCTTTTCCATTCTTTTTATAAGCTCTGGGTTATTTCTTATATAGCTTTCTACAACGAAAAAGTGGGCTTTTACATTATGCTTTTTCAACGTGTTTAGTATACTTTCAGTTGTTCCGTTTTCATACCCTGCATCAAATGTTAAGTATATTACTTTCTTATCTTTATCACCTACATAATAAGAATTATACTTTTTAAAGAAATTAGCTTCTTTAATAGGTTCAGGTTGCTTTCCATCATTTCTTGGATTGAAGTACCAGTTATACTCTGTATTTATAGGATTTAATATTTGAGTTTTAGATTTATTTACTATATTAAAATTCGTAGTAAATATTAATGTAAATATAAGTAAGAAAAATCCTATTAGTAGATAGTTTGTTGTATTTTTTTTATTCATAAAGTCACCTCTAGTAGTGTAGTAAATTTATATATAGTTTTAATAATTAAGTTAAAAATATACTAATAAAAGTAAATGTAAATTATATTTTTACTTTTTGGATAAACTTATCATATAATTATGTATACAAGACAATGAAATAAATATGTTTAATTAAAGGCATATTTGATGGAAGGTAAATGAAATGGAGAAATTTATACATAAATTAACGAGTAAGTTATATAGTGTTTTAGATAATATAACTTATTTAAATGTAGAGGTTAGCAAAAATTCAAATAAAATAAAGCTAACAGGAGTGAAGTTTTTTAATAATAAAGTATACACTTTTGAAGAAACAATAAATTATGATAATAAAGATTATAAGGTAAATAATTTAAATGATTTTATAGGAGACAGCTATATAGCAATGTTTGATTTATCATCTAAAAAAAAGTTTATAGAAGGGTATATAAACGAAAAGATATTAGATGTAAAAGAGTTAGTGCATGTAATTAAACCTTATTATAGTGATTATAATATTAAGGATTTAAACGATATATTAACAAATGATAAATATATAAGTGATTTAATAAGTATCGTAAATATTGTAAACAATATAATAATAAGTATAAAAAAAGAAGACAAATTAACATTAGAGCCTTTAACATTTAAAATAAATTCTTACCTAAATAAATTTTCACTACCTAATTGGGAGTGGAGTGAATTAATAGATAGTGTAGATGATATTAAAGAATTAGAAAGTTTAGAAAAAAAAGCAGAAGAAAAATTAAAAGATAATAAAAAAGAAAAACTAGTAATAAGAAAACTAAATGAAAATGAAAGACATTATGAAGAATTATTAAAAGACGAAAGTATATGGGCTAAAAAAGAAGGGTTTATATATGAATACAGGCAAGGTCAGTATGAATTAACTAAAACTATAAGAGAAACTATAAGTAGTGCTACCACTTATAAAATAGCATGTATAGAGGCTCCAACAGGAATAGGTAAAAGTGTAGGATATTTAATCCCAGCTATATTAGAAGCAAGGTTAAACAAAAAGAGAATGATAATATCTACAGACACTAAAGAGCTTCAAATACAATTGATAAATAAAGATATACCTAACGTATTAAACTCATTAGGTCTTATGGGAAAGATAAAGTATGGATACATAAAAGGAAAAAACAACTATATATGTGTAGAAAAGTTAGAACAGTATAAACATGAATATACATCTAAAAAACCAACTAAAAAAGAAATATTAGGGATATTACTACTAGAACAAATAGTTAAGGAAGGAAAGCATGGTGATATAGAGGAGATAAGTCCTTCTATATTAAATGAATTTAAGGAAATAAGTGATCATATAAGGTATGTTAGTTGTGATCCAAATTTATGTAGACCTAAAAAGTGTAATAAAGAATGTCTATATAAAAATAGGGTAGAAGAATTAAAAGAAGAAGATATAACTGTCATAAATCACTCTTTATTAGCAAAGTGGCCTTATAAAGAAGAGAAACCACTAGAAAATATTATAGTTGATGAGGGTCACAATTTAGCTGAAAAGGGATATGATTTTTTCTCAAGTACTATAGAATACAAAGCACTAAAATATTTTTTAAGAGAAATATATCCATATGAATATATAGGAAATAGCCCTTTTATATATGAAAAATATAAAACATCTAGAAAGATAAAGTATTTTGATAAGTTTTATCATCATGTTCACTTTGGAAGAGATATAAAAGAAAAAATAAGTAGGAATATAAATTTAATTTTAGAAGAACTTAATTCTGTTCTAAGATTTGGTATAGAATCAGATTATAATTGTTTAAGTAAATATAACTTGAGGTGGGAATTTAATCTACAGCAAAGTGAAGTATTAGGAAAGATAAAAAAAGAAGATGGATATATAGAATTAACATATTTAAATTATAGTAATAAGATTAGAGACAGTTTTGACAAAATACTAAGAAATTTAATATCTATATTAGTTATAATTGATAGAAATATAGATGACGATAGTATAGATAAGGAATCTGATATATATAAATTTGGTAAAGTAAGAATAAAAGAACTAGAAGATATAAAAACTACATTTGAACTATTTATGGAATTTACTGAAGAAGATGATTTTGCAAGAATTATTGAAATAGATAAAAATTATACTAACTTTGAAGCTAAAGTTGTTCCTTTAAAGTTAGCCAAATTGTTTGAAGAAAACATATTAAATCAAGTAGAAAGTGGTATATTTATATCTGCTACTTTGAGTGTAGAAAACAATATGAATTATTTTAAAAATACCCTAGGAATAAATAGAGTTGAAAATATCGAAAAAGTGATAGAACCTTTATATAATTATAAAAACAAAGTATTGACATTAGGGTTAAGCGATTTATCAAATTATAATAATAAAAACTTTACAACAGACATATCAAATACTATATACAAAATATGTGAGGTAACACATGGACACTTATTATCATTATTTAACAGCACAGATAGATTGGATAAAACATACGAAGGTCTAATTCACATATTAAATGGAAAAAACATAAACATATACAAAAACAAAAAAGGAATTAGAAATTTAAAGAATATGAATCAAAATTGTGTGGTATTAGGATCGAAAGGATGCTTTGAAGGTGTAGATGTTCCAGGGGATGGACTTGTGTGTGTAACATTAGATAAAATTCCAAATCTAAATCCAAAGGATCCTTTATACTCAACTATTATGAAAAAATATAGCTTGACCTATCAATCTATAAACTACCCTCAGATGGCTATAAAGGTAAAACAAGCTATGGGTAGAATCTTAAGAAGTAAATATGATTACGGATGTTTTATAATATTTGACATAGGAACTAATGAGCATACTTTAAAAAAATTAGAGAGAGATCTTCATGGTTGTAAAATAAATATAGTTAGTAAAAATAATATACAAAACTATACTAATAATCATTTAAACATATGTAGAAAGCAGGTTATGAGAGAGGTATTAGTAGATGTTAGGAACTTATTAACAATTACAGATATAGACGATATAAAAGATATAGAACAATTTGTAGTTGATCAAATGAACCAAAGGTATATAAAGTGCAGAGTTACTTCAAATGGGTATGATAAATTAAACATAAGATACTTTAATCATAGATACACTATACCAAAAGAAAAAATTAAATTAAAATCTAAAGCATAAGATTATAAAAAGACTTTATCTATATTTTAATTACTGAATAAGATTAGATATTTAAGAAAAAATAAATCTTATAAATGTAATTAAAAGAAAGGATGTAAATATGAGTTATATATTACTTATAATAGGTTTTTTAATTCTTATAAAAGGAGCTGACATATTTGTAGCTGGCTCATCATCAATAGCAAAAACATTAAAAGTCCCAACGCTTATAATTGGGCTTACAATAGTTGCTTTTGGTACTAGTGCACCAGAGGCTGCAGTAAGTATAACAGCAGCATTTAAAGGAAATAATGATATGGCTATAGCCAATGTAGTAGGTTCTAATATATTCAATTTTTTAGGAGTTTTAGGTGTAGTAGCAATAATAAATCCTATAAAAGTACAAAAGAGTACTATAATTAAAGAATTTCCATTTGCAGTACTAGCAACTATAGTACTGTCTATATTATCTCATGATATAAAGTTTCAAGGGTATACTCAAAATGCTTTAACAAGAGCAGATGGACTAATGCTACTAACTTTATTTGGCATATTTATGTATTATTTAGTAGAGATGGCCATAACATCTAAAGAAGAAATGGAAATAGATCAAGCTGATGAAAATATACCAATGAGTAAAAGTATATTAATGAGTATACTTGGTATAATTGGGATAATAGTGGGTGGTCAGTTTGTTGTAGATAGCGCAAGTAATATAGCTTTAACTTGGGGTATGAGTGAAAATCTAGTAGGTCTAACTATAGTATCTATAGGAACATCGCTTCCAGAGTTTGTAACAAGTATAGTTGCAGCTAGAAAAGGAGAAAGCGATATAGCTATAGGAAATGTAGTAGGTTCAAATTTGTTTAATATATTATTTGTTTTAGGTATCTCCTCATTTATAAGCAACATACAAGTTCATAGTATAGTGTTTGTTGATATGATGATTATGATAATAATAACAATATTAACTTATATATTTGCAGCAACTAAGCAACGAATAAATAAGAAAGAAGGTACATTATTAGTTGTAATGTATATATTATATATGACATTTGTAATAATAAGAAAATAAAAAGAGTCTTTAAAGACTCTTTTTTTAAGCTATTCCATTTTCAAATTCTTCTATTAAATCTTCATCAGAAAGTTTTTCTATTGTTAATCCTGTTAATCCATAGAATAATGATATTAAAGGACAAATTAAGTTAAAGAATGCAAATGGTAAAAATACGAAAGATCCAATTCCAAGTGTTGCTGACATATATGCTCCACAAGTATTCCAAGGAATAAGTGGAGAAGTTATAGTAGCACTATCTTCTAATGCACGAGAAAGATTCTTAGGAGATAAACCTTGTCTTATAAATGCATCTTTATACATACTTCCTGGTATAACTATAGCTAAATATTGGTCAGCAACTGCTAAGTTAGTACCGATACAAGTAAATATTGTAGCAGCTATAAGTCCAAAAGTACCTTTTGCAAATTTTAGTATAGACTCTGCTATAACTTGTAACATACCAGTTTTTTCTAATACCCCACCTACAGTTAAAGCACAAAGTATTAATGATACTGTCCCTAACATACTGTCAAGTCCACCTCTAGTAAGAAGATCATCAACAAACTTCATTCCAGTAGATGAAACATAGCCAGACTTAGCAACTACAAGTATATCAGCGACAGAGGCACCTTGAAATACTACAGCACAAACGCCACCTAATATAACACCACCTATAAGTGCTGGTATTGTAGGAACTTTAAATATAACCATTGCTATAACTGCAACAGGAACTAAAAGTAAAAATGGAGATAATGTATTGTAATTACTCAATAAAGCACTTTGTATTTGGTTTATTTGAGATATATCCATTTGTGAACCAGAATATTTCATTCCTATTATACCGTATAATACAAGTGATATTAAAAGAGCAGGACCAGCTGTATATACCATATGTTTTATGTGATCAAATAAAGTAGAACCAGCCATAGCAGGAGCTAAGTTTGTTGTATCAGATAAAGGAGACATCTTATCCCCAAAATAAGCTCCAGATATTATGGCACCTGCAACTATTTTACCAGGTATACCTAAGGCACTACCAATTCCCAAAAGAGCTATACCTACAGTACCAGCTGTTGTCCAAGATGAACCAGTAGAAATAGATACTATAGCACAGATTAAAGTAGTTGCCACTAAGAATATTCCAGGTGATAATATTTTAAGACCCCAATATATCATAGCAGGAACTATACCACCAGCTATCCAAGTACCTATTATCATACCAACTACTAAAAGTATAAGTATTGATTGCATTGTCGTATTTATAGTAGATAGTATACCTTCTTCTAATTCTTTCCAAGTAAAACCTAATCTAAAAACTGCAATACCACTTGCAAAAGTAGCTCCTATTATAAGTGGTATATGAGCAGATATTTCATATTTTCTTAAAAATACTAAACATGTCACCAAAACTGCAACTAAAACAGAAACACATAGAAGTGCATCAAACAAAGTTGCTTGTTTTTTAATTCTTTTTGTCATAAAAGTCCTCCTAAAATTTATACCGAATATAACATTAAGGAGAAAAGAGATAATAAAAAAAGCCTAGGTGTAAAGATATTATCCTAGACTTAAGCATTTAACCGTATAATTAAAAATACGCCTAATCTAAAGATAGCACTCCACATATAAATGTGACAGTGTTATACATATTTTGCATAACCCCAATATATAAGTTTAAAGCTTCCCTTATATATTTCGGCATAGTTACCTTTTATTTTGCTTCTTCGTGCTTACCTCCACAAAACTACTATTTAACAATGCGACCTCTACCAATAGTTATATTCGATTTATTTGATAATAAAGATTATACCATAAATTCAAAAAAAATAAAGTATGAAATATTTAGGAATGCAAAAATTAAGGAAATTTTCATAAGAATATGTAAAATAATAAATCTTTTAAAAGTATTAATTTTAATATAGAATAGTTATTAAATGTATAATTTAAGAAGAAAATAAATTTTATATAAATAGTTATATTAAAGGAAGTGATGAATTTGGCTAAAGTTAAGTTTTATGCAGTAAGAAAAGGAAGAAACAATGGAATATACAATACATGGAATGATTGTAAGGAACAAATAAATGGTTTTTCAGGTGCTGAGTATAAAAGCTTTACTACAATAGAGGAAGCAAAAGTATATATAGATGGTGAAAGTGGTGTAAAAATACAAGAGGGAAAAGAAATTGTAAAAGCTTATGTTGATGGTAGTTATGAACATTCAATAAGAGAATATGGTTCAGGGGTAGTTATAATAAAAAATGAAGAAGTTGTAAAAACTTATAGTAAAAAAGGAAATGATAAAGATTTAGTTGGAATGAGAAATGTTGCAGGGGAAATCGAGGCTGCAAAAATTGCAATGAATTATTGCATAGACAATAACATAAATAATTTAATTTTATATTTTGATTATGAGGGAATAGAAAAATGGTGTATAGGCTCATGGAAAACTAATAAAGAAGGAACTATTAAATATAAGAAATTTTATGATGATATAAAAGATAAGTTAAATGTTGAGTTTGTAAAAGTAAAAGCACATAGTGGTAATAAATATAACGATGAAGCTGATAAATTAGCAAAAAAAGCTATAGGAATATAAAAGTCTTGCAAAATATTTTGCAAGACTTTATTTTTAACTTAATCCAAACTCCTCTAATTCATCTAAAACAAAAGAAGGTCTATTTATACCGTCGTACATAGCTTTTGCCAAAATATTTGCCTGGTCGTATGTCGATGTCCAAGAAAAAATGCCGCCAAGACAATTATCTAGTACGTATAGAGCTTTTATATAAATAGAAAGAGTATCCTCATAAGACATTGAGAACTCTCCATCTTTTACTAGATAAGGTACCTTAGCATCTCTATCAAACATTACTGTATTCCCATTTTTATTTATATAATCTCTTCTAAGTTGATCATATGATCTTGTAATTGTAGCTCCAAGCCTACCATAAAAAGGAACACCGAGTAGTATTTTTTCACGAGGCATACCGGCATTTATTAAATTTTGTACCATAGAATCTACACTATATCCTCTTAAAGATAAATCAGAAGGATATAAATTAGCATGATGTTTCTTAGCATTTTCACCTGTTTCTCCAGCTGTAAAATCATAACTCATTAGATTAAAATAGTTTATTAAAGGAGCTATTTTAGATATTTCAGCACTTCTATTTATATAACCAATATCTCCAGTACCAGCAACACTTAACCACTTATTATCTCCTATAACATCCCTTAGAGCAGTTAGTAAAAGTGTAAAGTTTTCTTTATCTTCAGGTCTAGATTTTATACCCGCACCACTACTTCCTGGATATTCCCAGTCAATATCAATACCATCTAAATTATATTGTTTTATGAGCTTATTTGCTTCTCTAGCAAAGGCATATCTAGATGCAGGCGTTAAAGCAGCATCAGAAAAACCTTCAACTCCCCATCCGCCAATGGCAGCAATAACTTTTAAGGTAGGCTTAACATTTTTAAGACGTAGAAGTTGATTTAAATAATTAGGAGTAGGAACTCGTAGTGTTCCATTTTCATTTATTTCTACGAATGCATAGATTACAGCATCAAGTAAATTAGGATCTACGTTTCCAGGATTACCAAATACATACGACATAACTATTGGACTAACATCAGGACAACTTATAGCAGGCTGTTTATCTGGGTCTGTTATTTCGGGTCTTTGGCACTTTTTAGTATTTTTAGGTTTTATAAATAAATCTTTATTATGTTTTGCATTAATAGTTGGTCTATCTTTATCTGGCATAAAGCAGAGGTACCAATCCATGTATGCATATTCTTTTTCACAGTTTTTTATTTTGCTTTTTAACTCTTTATAAGTTTTAGGAGATGGTGCTATGACTGGCATACCAGGAAACCAGTTAGCAGGAGTTACTACTTTATCTTTATCACTAGTTTGAAGTGCTTCTATAATTCTTAAAATCTCAGGAATATTTCTACCAGTTGTGAGAGGATAGTAAAGTATAGTTCTAAGTACTTGTTTATCATCTATTATAAAAACAGATCTCACTGTAGAAGTATTACTCATTTGTTCTGAAATCATACCATATAGCTTAGCTACATATTTATCATTATCATCTATAACGGGAAACGGAATATCAATACCTGTCATAGTAAATATATTATACATCCAAGCTAGATGAGACGCATTACTATCAACGCTTAGACCTATTAATTCTGTGTTTCTTTTTTTAAATTCATTATGGTATTTAGCAAAGCATAGAAATTCTGTAGTACATACTGGAGTAAAATCTCCAGGATGGGAAAATAAAACTACCCATTTACCATTATAATCAGATAATTTTATAGGCCCAAATGTTGTATTAGCCTTAAAATCAGGAGCTTTTGATCCTAAACTTGGAAGGCATGGCATACATATCACCCCTTAATTAATAAAATATAACCTAATTATATTTTATTAATTAAGGGGTGATATTGTTACGAAGAAAATATAGTTGTAAATACTTTTAGAAAAATAACTAATAATAATTGATATTTATGTATATATTTGATATATTTAAAGATAGATAAATGTAAAGATTTGTTATTATACGGGGTGAGAATGTTGAAATCTATCCTAAGAAAGATAGAAAGTATATTTAAAGTTTTAGTTCTATCATCTATTGTATCTTTTGTTATAACATTTGGACTTATAATACTAAATGCTATCATGGGAGTGTTTATAGGATTAGAATATTACTTTATGTTATTTGTAGGATTAACTTTATGTTTAACAGTTATGTTAGTAGTTGTAGACTACAATAGAATATTTAAAAATAAAAAACATATACAAAAGACTAAAGTTATAAAGAATAAAAATATTAAAAGAGGAAATACAAGAGAAGTTGTTAAAGCAAAAAGAAAAATATCTTAATATTAAAATGATTTAAAAAGGCACAATAAAATAAACTATGGTGTCTTTTTTGCTTATTAATTATTATATCTATTTATAAATTATGCATAATATATTGAAGTAATAGCGACATATTAAAAAATAATGATTCCCCTTTATAAAGTAGCCAAAAAAGAACTTTTGAGTAACGGATGAAGTTGCTTAAATGAAGTGAATTTTTTATTTAAGAAAATAAAATTTTAGTTATAAATATATAAAACCTATAATAAAAGATAATTAAGAACAATTATAGGAGAGGTTGCTTATGGAATACAACATATTTTCAGAAATGGTAACTGGTTATAAAAATATATTAAAAAAATCGAAATCTCAAGATTATTTAGATTTCGATTTTTTTGATAAAGGAATAGTTTTTGCTGTGTCTGATGGTCATAGTAGTGATTTTTTCAAATATAGTGATAGAGGGGCTAAAATAGCTTGTAATATTGCAATAGCTATGCTTAAAGATTTGGCATATTTAGACTTAAAAGAGTTAATTAATATGCTAGAAGAAAAAAAGATACAAATGGAAATTCAATCAAAATGGATGGATTTAGTTAAGGCAGATTTTGAAAAATTTCATCCATTAGTTTTTAAAACAGAATATATAAAATATTCTACAACATTAATAGCTGTGTTGGTAACTAATAGATTTAGACTATATCTAAAAATAGGAGATGGAAATATTATAATAAAAGATAATACTGGGTTTAAAGAAATACTAGAAACTAGAAAAGGCGATACAGTTGATTCTTTAGGAAGAGTAGATTCATATAAAAACATTATGTATTATGTAGATGATGAAAATAATAAATTCAAAGAAAATATTATTATATTTACAGATGGATATGAACAATCTTTTGTAAATAAAAATGAATTATATAAAAGCCTTGAAGATACAATATATATGTACAATAAGAGTGTATTTTCTAGAGAAATTCTAAAAAGAACTTACAAACAGCAACTAAGTAAGTTAAGCAAGCAAAAAAGTCAGGATGATATAAGTATTGTGTTTTTAATATAAATAAATAAAAATAAGTCAATATTGTGTATTTAAAAAATTTTATAGACATTATATTGACTTATTTTTTTATAAACAATTAAAATACATATATTTACTAATAATATAAAATATGGTTAAAGATATACATATATGATATAATAAATAGTGATATTTGCATAAAAACTAAATAGGAAAGGGAACGATAATGAATTTTAAAGAATTATTTTATAAATGTGTAGATTTTATAGATATATATAAAAAAAATATAATCACAGTTTCATTATCAGTATTAGGTGTAATAGTATTAGCTATAGTATTTTTCATAAGTAGTGATGAATTAAGTGTACAAAAGGAAGTTAATACGTTATTGGAAAATATAGAAAACCGTAGATATAATATAGCTATTGACAATTACTCTAACTACGAAAAGAAATTTTCTGACTCTAAAATGAAAAGAATTGATAAATCATTATCTAAAAAGATAAATAAATTACTTCTTGAAAGTGGAGATAAATACATAAATAAAGAAATTACAAAGGAACAATATGTAGGTATGATAAATACCATAAATGCGATAGAAAATATTGAAGTAGATGTAGGTCGTATAATAGAACAATCTCAAAGAGTCTCAGATATGTATAAGGAAGAAAATACAGATTATGATACAGCATTATCTTATATAAGTATGGCATCTACACTAAATGGAATTTCAAATGAATTAGATGTATATAAAAGTAATATAGAGCAAATACATGAATCTAGATTGGTGTATGAAAAAGCAAATGAAAACAAAGAAAATCATATGTATTATGAAGCAATACAAGATTATGATAAAGTATTAGAAAAAGATGAAAAATACTACAATAAAGCACAAAAAGAAAAAGATGAATGTATAGAGCTTATATATGATGATTATATAGAAAAAGCTGATGAAAGTAACAAAGATGGAGATTATGAAAGTGCATTAAGATACATAGAGTATGTAAAAAAATATTATCCAGATGATGAAAGTATACTAAATTTAGAAAAAAAGTATAAGGAAAAATTATCAATATACACATTATCAGCTGATGATATTATTAATTTAATATCTAAAAAAGGAAACATATCTAAAAATAGCCTATCTATAAATTCTTACTACCAAATGATAGATGGTGAAAAATATTATTGTGTTGAAGTTTTAGAGTATGGAATGTTAACAGATGAAATACTAGTAAATGCCAAAACAAAGGAAATATATTCATATAGAGATAGTAATAAAGATTACAAAAATACTTACTGTAATGGGTATTTTAGATATGATAATTCAGGAAAAGTACAATTTGCAATAAGTGAAGAAAAAGCTAAATTTATACTTCAAAAAAAATTAGAAAAAAATGACGAAAAGTACAAAGAAATATATGAAGTATCTAAAAATAAAGCGGATAGATATGTAGAAGATGAAAAAGGATTAGAAAATATATTAAAGGGAAATGAAGACTTATACTACTATGAAATTGTAAATAAAGGATTCTTTAGACCTAAAGAAGCTTTTATGATAAATATGTATAGTGAAAAAGTTTATATAATTTCTCAAAAAGAGATTAAAGAATATTAAAAGTGTGTTTTTTAACACACTTTTTTTAAAATATTGAAATATAAAAGAGGATATATGAATCTTATAGCCAAGTAATAATATGTGAGAAAAATGGGAGATTGAGGAGAGTAAGACATGAAAGATGTAAAAAAATATGTATATCCTATAACAGGTGTAATATTATTGGGAATAATTGTTTTTATAGGTTTTATAAGTTTCCAAATAAACGGAAATAAAATACTTAAAAACACATATGTTAACAACATATCAATAGGAAATATGACAAGAGAAGAAGCTAAAGATGTACTAAATAAAAAATACGACATAAAACAAATAGATATTTCATATTCAGATAAGTTATGGAAAATAAATAGCAAAGATATAGACTTAAAATATAGTCTAGATAAAACTATTAATGAAGCACTATCTATAAATAGAGAAGGTTCTATGATAGATAATATTAAAAAAACTATAAAATCAAATTTTGGAGTAAAAAATAACCTTGAGCTTAAAGTAGATTATAATAAAGAGAAATTAATAAAATGTGTCCAAGATATATCTAAGGATATAAATATTGATATGGAAGATGCAAAAATAGATATAAATAATTCTGAAGTAGAGGTATTACCAGGACATAAAGGGCAAGAAGTTGATGTAAATAAGAGTGTAGAAAATATAATCAGTCAACTTAAAAAAGGAAATAAAAAAGAAGAGTTAGTAGTAAAAGTTACTAATCAGAATGTAAAAAAAGATGATATACAACATATAGATACATTACTAGCTAGTTATTCTACAAAATTTGATTCATCAGTAGCTGGTAGAACAACTAATATAAGATTAGCAGCAAGTAGAACTAGTGATAAACTGCTAATGCCTGGTGAGACATTTTCATATAATGAAAATACTTTAATGAGAACTGTATCAAATGGTTATAAAAATGCTCCAGTTATAGTACAAGGAGTAGTACAAGAAGGTGTAGGAGGTGGAGTTTGTCAGGTATCATCTACACTATATAATACGGTGTTATATTCAGGGTTAGAAATCGTAGAACTTAAAAATCATTCTATACCATCTACATATGTAGCAAAAGGGAGAGATGCAACTGTAACCGATGGAGGGATAGATTTTGTATTTAAAAATAATTTAAAGCAGCCTATATATTTAAAAAATTATGTATCAGGAAATAGAGTTATATGTCAAATATATGGTAGTAAATCAGATAAGCAAAATGTAGATATAGTAACTAATATAGATGGAGTATCACAAGCTCCTATAAAAAGAGTGGATGATCCAACTCTTCCAAAAGGGAAAGAAAAACAATTAGAAAAAGCAAGAAATGCATATACAGTATCAACTTACAGAGTATATAAGGATAGTAATGGAAAAGTGCTAAAAAAAGAAAAAGTATACACATCATATTATCCTAAAAAGCAAGGAGTTATAGCTGTAGGAACTATGGAGGTTAAAACACCAGAACAAAAACCTGTACAACCAGTAAAACCAAATCAACCAGAACAAAAACCTGTACAACCAGAGGCACCAACGCCACAACCAGAACAAAATCCTAATCCAGACACACCAAGTGTATCTTAAGAAGGGGTATAATATTAGTTATAAAAAGATAGCCTATGATGTAGGTTATCTTTTTTTATAACAATTTGCCTAAAAATATGAAAATATGTATATCTTTGACTTGGAGTGTTAAATGTGTTATCTTAGAATATATATTTAAATTAGGAGGAGAATATGATTTTAGGTAAAATTATCAAAAAAGATATAAAGCAAATGCCTAGAAAAATTTTAGATATATCTTTAGTTGAAGATAACAAAAGTGATTTGACATTTTTTAATATAGATGAAGAAGAAACTAACGAAACATTAAAGGCATTAAAGCAAAGTTATGTAACTAATAACTATAAAGAAGAAACAATATTAAATTTACAAAATACACTTAAGAGTAACTCAGAAGATACTTCAAAAGAACTGAAGTTAGAATCATATAAAAGGTACAATAATGCGCTGGATTTATCTATAAAGGGATATTTAACTAGTGCATATGAATTAATAGAAAAAGCTATAGAGATAAACCCAAAAGATGTAGACATACTTAATTTAAAGGGGTTACTTACTCTATTAAAATGTGATTTTGCTAAGGCTTTTGAAAGTTTTTACACTGCTATGTGTTATGGTAACAATGAACTATCTAGAAAGTATGTAGATATGCTATCATCTGATGAATTTAAAGTATTCTTAGGTAGATATAATCACTCTATAAGATTTATTAATGAGGAGATGAACCAAGAATCAATACACATACTTGAAAATATGATAGATGATGATCCAGATTTAATAGAACCATATATAATACTTTCTTTAATATATGATAAGATAGGTAATGTTAAAAAAAGAGAACATTATCTAAGTAGATTAAGAGAAGTAGATAAGGATAATCCTTTGCTTGAAAAAAAGAAGGAAGAAAAAGAAGAAAAAAAAGAAGATGTTAAGCCTAAGAAAAAATCTAAAAATAGTAAGCCATTTTTAATATTTGGAGTATGTTTACTTTTAGCATTAGGTGCATATCATATGTATAGTAAAAATAAAATTGATAAATTAAATGAGCAATTAAGTAACCATGAACAAGAATTAAACAAAGCGGGTAAAGAACTAAATGAAAAAGATAAAGAAATAAAAGAGAAAGAAAAAGAATTAAATAATGCAAAAAATGAAGGTAAAAAAGAAGATACACAAGTTATAGTTTCTGATGAAGAGACTTTATACCATAAGGCTGTTGATGAATCTAAAGATAAAAATTATAAAGAGGCTATAAAAAACTTTGAATATATTGTATCTCAAGGAAAAAGTAAGAAATATATATCAGAGGCTGTATACCAGCTAGCACTATTAAATGAAAAGACAGGTAATGATGAAGAAGCTATAAAATATTATAAAAGATACATAAATACTTATACGAAGAATGATCAATATTATGATGATGCATTTTATCAACTAGGAATGCTTTATTATGATAAAGGTGACTTAGAAGATGCAAAAAATACATTTTATGGATTAAGAAGTGAAGTACCAGATAGTATGTACAATAATTCAAAAGTTAATGATATATTAAAAGAAAAATAAAACTACCAATAGGTAGTTTTATTTTTTGTTATCTTACAAATCACAATCATATATAATACTACATTTAAATAAACTTATAGAAGGATGTATTAAGTTTTAGCGAGGAGGATAAGTATGAATAATAAGGAACTTTTTCTTCCGATACTTAGGGATGGAAAATATGGGTTTGTAGATAAAGAAGGAAACATCGTTGTAAGACCTAAATTTAAGTATGTATCAGAGCGATTAAAAGATGGCTATAGTGTCATTACATATATAAAAAAAATAAGAGGAATTAACAGGTGGATATTTGGTTATATAGATAAATTAGGAAATACTAAAGTCTATTTACACCTAGATAGTATATCTGATTTTAATGAAGGACTATCTAGAGCTAAAGCCTACAATAAATATGGATATTTAGATAAAAATTTAAATTTAGCTATAGATTTTAAGTATGAATGTGCGGGAGATTTTAGTGAAGGTTTAGCTAATATAAAAATAAATAAGAGGTGGGGGTATATAAATTCTAATGGAGAATTAGTAATACCTCCAAAATATACTTATGCAAATCAATTTAAAGAAAGCACTTC
Organism: Romboutsia sp. 1001713B170131_170501_G6; assembly: GCF_015668195.1. Taxonomy (NCBI): domain Bacteria; kingdom Bacillati; phylum Bacillota; class Clostridia; order Peptostreptococcales; family Peptostreptococcaceae; genus Romboutsia; species Romboutsia sp. 1001713B170131_170501_G6. Next base: position 136,495 of record NZ_JADPFC010000002.1, on the reverse strand, counting down.
ATTAGTAGAATATAAAAATAAGTATGGATATATAAATAGGAAAGGTGAATTTATAATAAAACCTACATATGAAATAGCAACAGATTTTAGTGAAGGATTAGCAGCTGTTAGAAATAATAACAAATGGGGATATATAGATAGAAATGGTAAATTAAAGATTGATTTTAAGTTTGATAAAGCAAAGCCATTTAGCGAAGGATTAGCAGCTGTATGTATAAATGAAAAATGGGGATATATAAACAATAATGGTGATGTAGTTATAGATGTTATATTTGATTATGCTTGCAGCTTTAAAGAAGGATTAGGTAGGTTTAATATAAATACTAATTCACTTATAAGAGGAATTAATAATAGTAAATGTGGAAAATGGGGATTTATAAACAAAAGTGGTAATGTAGAAGTACTTCCAATATATGAATCTCTATCTGATTTTAAAGATGGATATTCTGAAATAATAAATGGAAAAAATAACAATTATATAGATAAGTATGGAAAATTACTACTATAAATTTGAAAATATCTAAAAATATGATAAAGTATTATACGGGGGAGTGTTATAACTCCCTTTACAATTTCATTAAAGATTTAGTCAGAATTAAAGGAGGCAAAAATGAAATTATTTAATCAATTAGTATTAATACTAGGTGTATGGGCTTTAGGTGAATACATAAGCTCATTCATACAAAATATAGTAATTGTACCGGGTAGTATAGTTGGTATGATATTACTATTTATACTTTTAAAGGCAAACATAGTAAAGGTGGACAAGCTTGAAGATATAGGTAATTTATTGTTAGATAATATGGCTATATTTTTCATACCAGCAGGAGTTTCACTTATAAGATCATTAGGTCTTATTGAAAAAAATGTATTTGTATTGTTAATAACTATATTTTTTAGTACTATTTTAGTTATGTACATAACTGGAATAGTAGTAGAAAAGATGATTAAAAATAAAGTTAAGGAGAACTAGTCATGTATAATGTTTTAAACACACCTATATTTGGGATAGTAGTAACTATAATATTTTTTAACATAGGACTTTATATACAAAAGAAAACTAAAAGTGCTTTAATGAACCCACTTTTAATTGCAATAGTTGGAATTATATTATTTTTAAATATAACTAAGATACCATATGAAAGTTATAAAAAAGGTGCAGATAGTATAAACTTCTTTTTAGGTCCTGTAACGGTTATATTAGCATTACCATTATATAAGCAATTTGATTTATTTAAAAAGCATATATTAGAAATATTAGTAGGTATAACTACAGGTGTAGTAGTATCATTTATTTCTATAAAGATAATAGCTGGATTTACAGATGCAGATGTTAGTATAATAAATTCATTAATACCTAAATCTATAACAACTCCTATGGGGTTATCTCTTACTAATACTATAAATGGTATAGAGTCTATAACTGTAGTGGCAATAATATTTACAGGTATATTGGGCGCTATAATGGCAGAGCTTGTATTTAAGCTTGGAAGAATAAAACATCCTGTAGCAAAAGGAATAGCACTTGGAACATCGGCACATGCACTTGGAACATCAAAGGCTTTAGAATTAGGAGAAATTGAAGGGGCCATGAGTGGATTATCTATAGGTATATCTGGTATAATTACAGTCATATTAATACCTATAATAATTAATATGATATAAAAAGTTTTTTCTTATAAATGAAAATATATATAATAAAATATCAAAAAATGAAGGTTTAAATAAAATATTTTCAAATTTAAAAGTATATATTACACAATAAAAGGTAAGGAACAAAATATATTTCTTGCCTTTTATTGTGAATTAAATTATTCAGTATTTATATATTATGCAAGAAATTATTCGTTTAAATCTTTTACTGCTAAATAATTTAATAATTATTCAAAAGTTAAAAAAAAGTAAAATAGGTAAAAAAAAATTAACTAGACATATTAAAAAAAAATAATATAATATATCATGTGTAATGAATAAGAAAAAGCATAATTTAAATTACCTATTAATTTATTAGGTGATTTGTTTAGGTTGAATTGAAGGGAGAACAAAATGAGCAAAGTTAACACCACTTTAGAAGATAATGCTTTTTTAAGATATTTAGTGGTAATAGGTGGAATGATTATAGCATGTATAGGTGTCAATGGTTTTTTAAGACCAGCACATCTATTAAGTGGGGGAGTACCAGGTGCCTCTACAGCTATAAATTACTTAACAGGAATAAATATAGGTCTTTTAACATTTTTAATAAATATACCTATATTTATATTAGGGTTTATATACTTAGAAAAAGAATTTTGTATATCTAGTTTAATAAACATGATGATATTTTCTTTTTTACTAGGTATAACTCAAGATATAGCTCAATATATACCTATAAATGATATATTACTTCAAAGTGTTTATGGAGGGATATTATCAGGAATTGGAAGTGGTATTGTATTTAGAACAAAATCATCACAAGGTGGTACAGATATATTAGCTGCAATATTAAAATTTAAGAAAAATATTCCTATGAAAGATACAACATTATCTATAAATATACTAATTGTATCTATAGGCGGAGTATTATTTGGTATGGATTTAGCATTATACACATTAATAGGTATGTTTATAAGTGCATACTGTATGAACTTTGTGAAAGATGCTATGAATTATCAAAAGTCAGTTATGGTTGTATCTAGAGAAAGTGATAGTATAGCAAGAGAGATAATGAGTGAACTTCATAGAGGTGTAACCTTCTTAGAAGCTGAAGGTGCATATACTCATGAGAAGAAAAAGCTTATATACTGTATAGTATCATCAAATGAGATACCTAAGATAAAGGAAATTGCTTTAAAATATGATAAAAAATCATTTATATCTGTAAATGATGTAAGTGAGGTTAAGGGTAGAGGATTTAAAGAAAAGTACTTATAAAGTTAAAAATAAATATGAGTAAAAAAATATATATGGGAATGATTAAATATATTTAACTCTATAGTTAAATATATAAAAGTATTTGGATTTGTCAAATTATAGGTAGATTAAAAGGGTTTTGATCACTAGGATTATACAAATTGGTTATAAAAAGGGTATATCAAATAGATATACCCTTTTTTAGCAATATAAATTTATTAACATATCTTATTTTATGTAAATCTATTATATTTAAAAATATATAGAAAAGTATATAATTTATAATATATAATAAGTTTAGACTATAATAAATTTAGATTTGATAGGAGAAGCATAATATGAGTTTATCTAATGAATATTTTGATATATATAATCAGTATGTAAAGTTTATAAATAATATAAAAAGAGAAGTAAAATTTATACAAAAGCTAAAAACAAAGAAAAAAGAAGTTGCTACTGAAGAAGAAGTTAAAGCGATAGAAGAAGAGAATACAATTGAAAGTGATATAAAACCAAGAAGACCAGTTAGTAAAGTATACAATTTTTCAAATGGAGATGTATATATAGGAACAGTTATAGATGGAAAGATGAACGGAAAAGGAATATATACATTTTTAGAAGGAATAGAATATAGTGGTGAGTTTAAAGATAATATGAAAGATGGAAATGGAGAATGTATATTTACAAATGGCAATGTATATATAGGCGAGTTTAAAGAAGATTTAATGAACGGAATAGGGAAAATGGTATATAGTAATGGTAATGAATATATAGGTGAGTGGTGTAGTGGAAAAAGACATGGTGTAGGAGTATATACATGGAGTGATGGATGTATATACTTTGGAGAATTTAAATATAATAAAATGGAGGGTATTGGAGAGTGCTATGATCATGAAAAAGAGCTTATATATAAAGGAGAATGGAAAAATAATTTAGCTCATGGTAAAGGAACCTATATATGGCCAAATGGAAAAAGATATGAAGGTGAATTTGCACATGGGAAAAAGCATGGTGTTGGAATATTTTATATAAATGATGAATTGGTATATGAAGGTACTTGGAAGTTTGATAAACCATCAATATGTAATAGAACACTGGATGAAATATTTTCTTACATAAAATAACCTGCGTTATTTAACGTTAGGTTATTTTTTTATTAAGATTATCACATATAGTATATATATTATGTATGATAATTTTAAAGATGTCTATCATCATAATATAAACTGTATGGGAGAGTGATAAATTGAAAAGTATATTATTAATAGGAGGAGTAATAACAGGCTTATTACTTTTTAATATAAATATAGATAATAGCAAAAAAGAGATAGATATAAATAATAATGTTAATAATACGTCTATAAATGTTAGTAATACAAAAGACATTTATAATATAAAAATCGGAGAACATAAAGAAAAATTACTATCATTGTTTGGACAACCAGATAGAATAGATGAAAGTGAATATGGATTTGATTGGTATATATATAATAATGATTATAATAATTTTTTTATGGTAGGCATTGAAGATGAAGTTGTCAAAGGAATATATAGCAATTCATTAAATTCATGTGAAACAGAAAATATAAATATAGGTGATAAAAGAGATGATGTGAGGAAGTTGTATACACCTATAGAATATAAGAAAAAAGGAAATACTAAATATATTATTAGTTCAGAAGGGCAATATGACATAGTAGAGATAAATAATAAATATATAACATTCTTTTATGATATACATGATGGATATAAAATATGTTCATATCAGGTTATAGATTCTAAAAATGAAAGTGATATGAGATCTATATATGCAAGCCCAAGTGAAAATTTAAAAAAGAGTTTTGAAATGCAAGTTATAGATTTAACTAATAGCGTGAGAGTAAAAAATGGATTAAATAAGTTAAAATATAGCGAAAAGGCTACTATAAGTTCAAAAAAGCATAGCTTAGATATGGTAGATAAAAATTACTTTGATCATATTAATAAAGAAAATGAAACTCCTTTTGATAGGATGAATGAAGAAGGTATTAAATATATAAGTGCAGGAGAAAATATTGCAGCAGGTCAAACTAGTGCAATATATGCTCATGAAGCATTAATGAATTCTAAAGGACATAGAAAAAATATTTTAGGTAACTATAATAATATAGGAGTTGGAGTTGAATTTGGAGGAGATTATAATATTTATTACACTCAAAACTTTTATAGATAATCTAATCTGAAAGGAAGACATAATATGAAGCATAGTATAGTAAAGATTATGACAATAGCAATGGGTATAATACTAATAGTTAGCTTAAAAAATTCAGTAAGTTGTAATGATAAAATATTTATAAAAAATGGGTCAAGAGATAAAAAATTAATAGCTCTTACTTTTGATGATGGTCCACATCCAAAAGAAACAGATGAAGTATTAGATATATTAAAAAAACATGATGTTAAAGCAACTTTTTTTGTAGCAGGAAAGCATGTAAATTGGTATCCAAAACCTATTATTAGAGCTAAAGAAGAAGGACATGAAATAGGAAATCATACATTTAATCATCCAGATATAAGTAATTTAAGTCAACAACAACTAGAAGAGGAAATTGAAAAATGTGAAAAAATAATTAAAGAGGTTACAGGAGTAAAGCCAACTTTATTTAGACCACCATATGGAAGCTATAATCAAAAAACTTTAGGTGAAATAGCAAGTAAATATAAATATAAAATAGTACTTTGGACAACTGTTGACGCGAGAGATTGGCAAAATCCTAAAGCTAATAAAATAGCAGATACAATAGTAAATAATGTAAAGAATGGAGATATAGTATTACTACATGATTATGCAACAAATAACACTGTAGAAGCATTAGATATATTAATTCCTAAGATGATAGAAAAAGGATATAAATTTGTAACCGTATCAGAAATGATAGAAAATAGCTAATATATAACAATAATTTATAATATATGCACGTTACCATTAAAATATATCTAAAAAATAATTTAAAAATAATGTAAAAATAATAAAAAAATGAAACAATTGACTAAAGAGATAATATACATATATTAAAGACTATCTTGAAAAGGATTGATTTAATATATGTATAATAAAATATATGAAAAAAAAGGTTTTATAATATTTCAAGTAAAAGAAGGATATGTTGTATATAACACCAAAAAGGATTTTCAAGAAGGTCACACGCATTTAAAACATTTTGAAGCAGCAAAAACTGCAATAGATTTAGTTATAAATAAAAAAATACCTAAAAGTACAGATGTATATTATTTATCTAGCCTTGTTAGAATTTCAGATGACAATGATTATATAAATCATATTGAAGAATTAATAGAGGCAAGAAAACAAAAAGGTAAAAAAGAAAAATATTATAATAGTGGATATAAGATAGTAAAGAGAAGTTTATAGCTTCTCTTTTTTATATAAATAAATATAAAAAATTAGACCCAAAGATGACTATATTGACATAGATTTCTATAAAAATATATAATTAATATTGTATATAGGAGATACTTAAAGAGAAAAAACATAATAAAAAAGTAGTATTTAGGGGAGGGCAATAGATATGATTCTTATGATTGATAATTATGATTCTTTTGTATATAACTTAGTTCAATATATAGGCGAACTAGGTGAAGAAATCATAATAAAAAGAAATGATGAAGTAACGATAGAAGAGATAGAAAAAATAAATCCAGAGATTATAGTTTTATCACCAGGACCATGCTCACCAAATGAAGCAGGAGTATGTATTGATGTTGTAAATTATTTTAAAGGTAAAAAACCAATATTAGGTATTTGTTTAGGTCATCAAACTATAGGACATGCATTTGGTGCCAATGTTGTAAAAGCTATAAAGCCAGTGCATGGGAAAGTACATAGCATAAATCATATAAATAAAGGAGTATTTAAAGGTCTTAATAATCCTTTAAATGTAACTAGATATCATTCTTTAGTAGTTGATACAGAAAATCTTCCAGAAGAACTAGAAATAACTGCAATTACAAATGAAAATGAGATAATGGGGATTAGACATAAAAAATACTTAATAGAGGGTGTACAGTTTCATCCAGAAGCTATTTTATCAGAACAAGGGCATGACATACTTAAGAACTTTATAAATGTAGCTAGATTAGGGGGACAAGCATAATGATAAAATTAATAGATACTAATTTAAATTCATTTGAAATATTTACTATATTTAAAGATGATAGTAATAGTTTTATATTAGATAGTGCAATGGATCCTAAAAAGCTAGGTAGGTATTCATTTATAAGTAGTAACCCATTTAAGGTTATTAAATACAAAAATACAGTGAATAATCCATTAGATAATCTAGAAGAAGAACTAAATAAATATAAAGTTAAAAATAATACACATCTTCCATTTATAGGTGGTGCAGTTGGGTATTTATCTTATGATTTAGGAAATTATATGGAAAAATTACCTAGAACTGCAAAAGATGATACAAATGTTTATGATTTATATTTTGGCTTATACAATTGGGTTATAGTCATAGATCACTTAGAAGAAAAGACATATATAGCCACACCAAATTTAAATGAAAAAGAAGAGGAGAAAATAGCCCTTAATATAGAAAGAAGAATTGTTGAAGCTACTAAAGAGGGAATAGATCCTATATGTTATGAAAAAACAGAAGTTAATCCTATAAAACTTAAATCAAACTTTACTAAAGAAGAATTTATGGATTCAGTTAGAAAAGTACAAGAGTATATAAAACAAGGTGATATATACCAAGCAAACCTTACTCAAAGATTTGAAGGAGAAACAGCACTTTCTAGTTATGAACTTTATAGAGACTTAAGAAACATAAGTCCAGCACCATTTGGAGCTTTTTTAAACTTTGAAGATACTAATGTATTATCTAACTCACCAGAAAGATTTATAAAATGTATAGATAAAAAAGTGGAAACTAGACCTATAAAGGGAACTAGACCAAGAGGAACAACAAAAGAAGAAGATTTAAAATTACAAGAAGAACTTAGAAATAGTGAAAAAGATAGAGCAGAGCTACTTATGATAGTAGATTTAGAAAGAAATGATATAGGAAGAATATCTAAAATAGGAACGGTAAAGGTACCTGAATTATTTATAATAGAACCATATGCAAATGTAAATCATTTAGTTTCAACAGTAGTTGGAGAATTAGATGATAACAAAAGTTGTGTAGATGTTATAAAAGCAACATTCCCTGGTGGATCTATAACAGGAGCACCTAAAATCAGATCTATGGAAATTATAGATGAATTAGAACCTACTCAAAGAAATATATATACAGGTTCTATAGGATATATAGGATTTAATGGTGATATGGATTTAAATATAGCAATAAGAACTATTATAAAACAGAATAAAAAAGTATACTTCCAAGTTGGAGGAGGTATGACTTGGGATTCAAATCCAGAAGATGAATACCAAGAAACACTAGATAAAGCAAAATCTATAATGAAAGCATTAAGAGGCTATTATGAAGAATAATGTGAATTTTTCTAGTAATTTAGCTAAATTTGGAATAGGAGTTTTTGAAACTATAAAGGTAGATAAAATACCAATAGATATTGATATACATATAGATAGAATGTTTAATTCACTTAGTGAGTTAAACATTTTAATTAATAATAATAAAGAGTTTTACAAAGAAGAAATATTAAAATATATTAAAGAGAATAATATTGAAAATAAAGCCCTAAGATTAACAGTATTTGATGAAGGATATAATATATCAATTAGAAACATACTATACAATAAAGAAATGTATGAAATTGGATTTAGATTAAATATATCTCCTATAAGAAGAGGAGATAGTATAATACATAGGCATAAAACTACTAACTATTTTGAAAATATATATACTAAAAATTATGCTACTGAAAATGGATATGATGATGGTATATTTTTAGACGCAGAAAATAATATACTAGAATGTTCTATGAGCAACATATTTTTCATTAAAGATAAACAGATATTTACTATAAGTGATAAATTTCCTATACTTAGTGGAACTGTAAAAAGAAGGATTATAGAAATTTGTGGCGAATTGAATATACAAATAGTAGAAACTAATATAAATATAGATGAAATTAAAGAATTTGACTTTGTATTTATAACAAATAGCATAATGGAGATGATGAAAGTTATTGAAATAGAAGGCATTAAATTCAATAATAAAAATGAGTTATTTGATAAAATAACAAAAGCATATAAAGATAAAATATATAAATAGAAATTAGGAGAAATAAATGGGAAATAGGATTTATGACATATATACTAAAGAAATAGAAAAAATAATAAGTTATGAAAATACAGAAAGTGTATTTTTAGTAGGTTCTTCTAAGAGTATAGATATAGAAAATAGTAGTATGATTATAAATGATTTTGATATATTTGTAATAGTTAGAGAGGGTAATGCTCAAACTAGAATTATAAAAACTATAGATAATTTAGAATTTGATATAAATATTTTTTCAAAAGAAGGTATTTACAAGTTGATAGATTCAAGAGAGTATTTTTTCTTAAAAGAAATGTCAAATCCCAAAATATTATATGATTTAAATGATGAAGCAAAAGGCTTAATAAGTATTTGTAAAGAAAAGCTAAGTGAAGGTCCTAAAAAGCTTTCACAAAGCGAAAGAGAGTTTTTAAAATCCCAAATAAAAGGAAATCTAGATAGAATAAATAATAATAGTAAAATGGATTTTTTCGAATTTGAGTTTTTGACGAATTTATATTTAAAAGATATAATAGTTGGGTATTTTACTATAAATAATAAGTGGGTACCTAAAGATAAAAAACTACTTAGTACACTAAAAAAAGAAGATATAAATCTATATAATTTAGTTGAGAAAACATTAAAAACAAAAAGATATGAAGACTTACTAAATGTGTATAATTATACATTTAAAAATATAAAAGTAAGCAAAAACATAAAAATAACTTACTAATCAAGGGGGCTAAACCAATGAGCAAGGTAGATAAAGATAAAATAAAAAAAGCTGTAAGAGACATATTAGAAGCTATAGGAGAAGATCCAGATAGAGAAGGTCTAATAGGGACTCCAGATAGAGTAGCTAGAATGTATGAAGAAATATTTGCAGGTCTTCATCAAGACCCAAGTGAGCACTTAAAGGTGATTTTCCAAGACGAAAGTCATGAAGAATTAGTGTTAGTTAGAGACATACCTTTTTATTCATGCTGTGAACACCATATAGTTCCTTTCTTTGGAAAGGCTCATATAGCGTATATACCTAAAGATGGTAAATTAACAGGTCTTTCAAAATTGGCAAGAGTAGTTGAAACATTCGCTAAAAGACCCCAATTACAAGAAAGAATAACTAAGGGAATAGCGGATATAATAATGCAAGAATTAGAGCCTTATGGAGTTATAGTTGTTGTTGAAGCTGAACATATGTGTATGACTATGAGAGGTGTTAAAAAACCAGGTTCAAAAACTATAACATCAGCAGTAAGAGGTATATTTGAAAAAGACATAGCAGCTAGGGCAGAAGCTATGAGTTTAATAACTATGAAGTAATAGGAGATTAAAGATGTTTGATTATTCAAAGAGAACTTATATAATGGGAATATTAAATGTTACACCAGATAGTTTTTCTGATGGTGGCGACTTTAATAATATAGATAAAGCTATAAATCATGCTAAAGAAATGGTAAAAGAAGGTGTAGATATAATAGACTTAGGTGGAGAATCAACAAGACCAGGTCATAAATATGTCGAAGCTGACGAAGAAATAAAAAGAGTTATCCCAGTTATAAAGGAATTAAAAAAAGAAGTAAATGTTCCTATATCAGTAGACACATATAAAGCTAAGGTAGCCGAAGAAGCTTTAAAATTAGGTGTTGAAATGATAAATGATATATGGGGACTAAAAAAAGATAAGGATATGGCAAGTACTATTTCAAAATATGATGCACACGTTTGTATAATGCACAACCAAGATGGTACACATTATGATGGTGATATTATAGAAGAAATGAAAAAATCCTTACTAGAAAGTATAGAAATAGGACTTAATGCAGGTATTAAAAAAGAAAAAATAGTACTAGATCCAGGTATAGGGTTTGGAAAGACTGTTGAACAAAATTTAGAAGTCTTAAAAAGATTAGATGAATTAAATTCATTAGGGTATCCTATACTTTTAGGAACATCTAGAAAGTCAGTAATAGGACATGTATTAAATGTAGAGCCGAAAGAAAGATTAGAAGGGACTATAGCAACTACAGTTTTAGGTATTAGAGATGGTGTCTCTATAGTAAGAGTACATGATGTTAAGGAAAATTTAATGGCAGCTAAAATGGCTGATGCTATATATAGAAGGTAGGGTATTAAAGTGGATAAAATATTAATGAATAACCTAGGTTTTTATGGATATCATGGTGTTTTAAAAGAAGAAAGTGTATTAGGTCAAAAGTTTTTTATAGATATAGAATTAAATGTAGATACAAAAAAAGCAGGAATAAGTGATAATATGAATGAATCAGTAAGTTATGCTGATGTATATGTTGTAGTAAAAGAAATTGCAGAAAACAAGAGATTTAATTTAATAGAAGCAGTAGCAGAAAATATAGCTAAAGAAGTACTTGAAAAGTTTGATTTAGTTAAAGGCATAATGGTTAGAGTTAAAAAGCCAGAAGCTCCAGTAAATGGAATATATGATTATTTCGGTGTTGAAATAAGGAGAAATAAAGATGAATAAAGTATATCTGGGTCTTGGAACCAATATGGGGGATAGACTTAATTATCTAGATTCTGCTTGTGAATTAATACAAAATAATAGCAAAATAAAAATTTTAAAAAAGTCTAAGATATATGAAACAAAAGCTTGGGGATATACTGATCAAGCAGATTTTTTAAATATGTGCTTAGAAATAAAAACAGATTTAAATGAATATGATTTACTTGAGTTTTGTCATGAGGTAGAACAAAAATTAAATAGAGAAAGAATTATAAGATGGGGACCAAGAACTATAGATATTGATATATTATTTTTCAATGATATAATATTGAAAGATGAAAATCTACACATACCTCATCCAAGAATAAGTGAGAGAGCATTTGTGCTTATCCCTCTTATGGATTTAAATAAAAAATTAAAAATTAAAAATAAAACTATAGAGGAATACTTAAATTCGCTAACTTGTGAGGAGAGAGAACAAGTAAAGGAGTACGTAGGCGATGAAGAAAAATTTGTTTGATGACAACATAAGGATTGATATAAATACGGATGAAAACTCAAAGCTAATAGTAAAGGAAAATAAACTTGTAATGGCAGGGCCTTGTGCTATTGAAAGCTATGAACAACTCTTAGAAACAGCTAAATTTGTAAAATCAAAAGGAGCAAATATTTTAAGAGGAGGAGCATATAAGCCTAGAACATCTCCTAATTCATTCCAAGGATTAAAAGAAGAAGGATTGGAAATATTAAAAGCAGTTAAGAAAGAAACAGGAATGCCTGTTATAACTGAACTTATGGATGCAAGAGAATTAGATAAACTATATGAAGTAGCTGATATAATTCAAATTGGATCTAGAAACATGCAAAATTTTAGTTTACTTACTGAAGTGGGTAAACAAGATAAGCCTGTTATGTTAAAAAGAGGTTTATCATCTACTATAAGTGAGTGGATAGGAGCAGCAGAATATATTGCCATAGGTGGAAATCAAAAGATAATAATGTGTGAAAGAGGAATTAGAACATATAATGATTATACTAGAAATACATTAGACTTAGCAGCTGTACCTATAATACAAAAGGAAACTGGTCTTCCTGTTGTAGTTGATCCATCTCATGCAACTGGAGTAAGATATTTAGTTAAACCAATGTCTATAGCATCTCTTGCAGCAGGTGCTGATGGTATAATGGTAGAAGTTCACCCAGATCCTATAAATGCACTATCAGATGGTATGCAGTCACTTCACTTTAATGAATTTGAAGATTTAATGAATTCAATCAACTTATAAAAAAAGAGGTAATTACCTCTTTTTTATTTTGCTAAAATTAATTTAATTAATATTAAAAAATAAGGGTATTTATATTAAAATAGGAAAAATTATATAAGAATAGATTTAAGCTATAAAAAACATATTAAATTCAAAAAATATGAGCTATTTTAAAATTGTAGATAAATAACGTATAATAAATATATAAATAGAATTAAATAATAAAAATATAAAAAAATAAGAAGGATATCAACAAAAAAAGTCGAATTGTGTATAATGAGGATTTGACAAATTTAAAATATAATGTAAAATAGTAATGTTAGAAAAAATTACACCAGAAGGTGATAATATGAATGATATAAAAGATATAATAGAAGAAGTTAAAAGTAGATGTGATATAGTAAGCACAATATCTCAGTATATAGAACTTAAATCATCTGGGATAAACTATAAGGGACTTTGTCCTTTTCATGGCGAGAAAACACCATCATTTTATGTAAATGAATCTAAGCAAATTTATAAATGCTTTGGATGCGGAGAGGGTGGAGATGTAATTAACTTCGTCATGAAAATGGAAAATTTAGACTTTATTGATGCAGTAAAAGTTTTAGCTCAAAAGTATGGAATTGAAATTAATACTAATATGGACGAAGAATCTAAGAAAAAATTAGAAAAAATAAAAAAGTTCCAAGATATACATACAGAGGCGGCTAGATTTTATTTTTCTAACCTACACACTAAGAAAAATAGTGGATATGCATACCTAAGAAGTAGAGGATTAGATGACAAAATCATAAAAAAATTTGGACTTGGGTATTCACTAGCATCTTGGAATTCACTTATGGAGTATTTAACATCAAAAGGTTATAGCAATAAAGATCTTATAGAATGTGGGCTATTAGCACATAAAAAAGAAAGTAACAAAATTTATGATAAATTTAGAAATAGAGTTATGTTTCCCATATTTGATTATAGAGGAAATGTTATAGGGTTTGGTGGTAGGGTACTTGATGATTCATTACCTAAATACTTAAATTCCCCAGATACGATAACATTTAATAAAAGATATAATTTGTATGGACTTAATTTCTCAAGGAAAGAAATAAAAAATAAGACTTTAATATTAGTTGAAGGATATATGGATTTAATATCTCTTTATCAATATGGTATAAAAAATGTAGTAGCTACGTTAGGTACAGCACTTACTAAAGAACAAGGTATGTTAATTAAAAGATATGCTGATAATGTTATTATATCATATGATTCGGACGAAGCAGGTATAAAAGCTACATTAAGGGCTATAGAAATATTAAGTGATATAGATATAAATGTTAAAGTATTAAATTTAAAGGATTGCAAAGATCCAGATGAATTTATAAGAAAGTATGGAGTTAAAGGATACCAAGAGGCAATAGATGAGTCGATAAATCAAATAATATTTAGAATAAATAACCTAAGAAAACAATTTAATTTAAATAAAGATGAAGACAAAGTTAAATTTGCAAAAGAAGCATCTAAAATAATAAAAAAAGTAAAAAGTCCTGTGGAAATTGACTATTATACTAAATATTTAAGTAATTTAATACAAATAAGTACAGATTCCATAAAAAGAGAAATATATGGAAAAAATTATAATAAAACTGAAAATAATAAATACAAAAAAAGTAAATATATAAAAAAAGACGAAGTTGTAATAGAAAAACCTAAGATTATAACAAATGGAGAAAAGTTTGTTGAAAAAAATCTTATAAAACTAATGATAGAAGATAAAAAATTAAGAGATATAATCGTACTAAAAGTAAATGATAGTGATTTTTTATTAGATGAAAGCAAAGAAATTTTAAATTGGATAATTAAAAATCAAGAATTGGACAAAATAACTATTGACAAAATTAAAAGTTTAAACATATCCGAAGAATACATTAAAGATATAGAAAATATATCATTGAGTAATATGAGTTTGACCAATGTCAAGGGTGTAGATGACATTATTAAGAATGTAAAGAAAAATACTCTTAATGAAAAAATGAATAGATTATTAAAAGAACAAAAAGAAATTGAACAAAATAAAAATAATAGTGACACGAAAGAGGTAGATGGTAAGATTATGGAAATTGCTTTAAAAATCGTGGAAATAAGAAGAATGCTACAAAAGCTTTAATGAAGGGAGGTCTGAGTGTGGAAAATAAAACAAATAAAAAAGAATCAAAAAGAATAACAGCTAAGGGATTAATTGAAAAAGGTAAAAAGCAAGGATCTCTTACTTTAGGGGAAATAATGGAAGCTTTCTCTGAAACTGAACTTGATAAAGATCAAATAGAAAATTTATATGAAACTTTAGGAAACTTAGGTATAGAGGTTATAGAAAGTAAACCTCAAAATGCCGATATTAATTTCTCATCAGATGATGATTTAGATATAGATGTACTAGAAGATGGTGTAGATGAAGAATTATCAAAAGAAGATACACCTATGGAATTAGAAGCTATAGATTTATCATTACCTAAAGGTATAAGTATAGACGACCCTGTTAGAATGTATCTAAAAGAAATTGGTAAGATACCTTTACTTAAGCCACATGAAGAAGTAGAATTAGCTAGAAGAATGAATGAAGGGGACGAAATGGCTAAACAAAGACTAGTTGAGGCAAACTTAAGACTAGTTGTAAGTATAGCTAAAAGATATGTAGGAAGAGGTATGCTTTTCCTTGACTTAATACAAGAAGGTAACTTAGGTCTTATAAAAGCTGTTGAAAAATTTGACTATGAAAAAGGGTTCAAATTTAGTACCTATGCAACATGGTGGATAAGACAAGCTATAACTCGTGCTATAGCTGATCAAGCAAGAACTATAAGAATACCAGTACATATGGTAGAGACTATAAATAAATTAATAAGAGTATCTAGACAGCTTCTTCAAGAATTAGGTAGAGATCCAAAGCCTGAAGAAATAGCTAAAGAAATGGATATGACAGAAGAAAAAGTAAGAGAAATAATGAAAATAGCTCAAGATCCAGTATCTCTTGAAACTCCAATAGGAGAAGAAGAAGATAGCCATTTAGGTGATTTTATAGAAGATGATGCAGCACCAGCACCAGCAGAAGCAGCAGCATACTCACTACTTAAAGAACAAATAGAAGAAGTTTTAGGATCTTTAAATGAAAGAGAACAAAAAGTATTAAAATTAAGATTTGGTCTTGAAGATGGAAGAGCAAGAACTCTTGAAGAAGTTGGTAAAGAGTTTGATGTAACAAGAGAAAGAATAAGACAAATAGAAGCTAAGGCTTTAAGAAAATTAAGACACCCAAGTAGATCTAAAAAATTAAAAGACTACTTAGACTAGACTATACAAAAACTCGCCTTTATATAAGGCGTTTTTTTGCATATAAGAAATAAGGAAAGGACTACATAAATGAAGTTAACAGATAGATTATTAAAAATAGCATCTTTAGTTACTAAAGGTAAAAAAATAGCTGATATAGGAACAGATCATGGATATATACCAGTACATTTATTAAATGAAGGATACATAGATTTTGCAATACTTGCAGATGTTAATAAAGGACCCCTTGAAAATGCAAGAAAAGAAGTTAGACATAATAATTTGAGTGATAAAGTTGATTTAAGATTAGGATCAGGTATAGAAGTATTAAAAAAAGGTGAAGTTGATGAAGTTATAATAGCAGGTATGGGTGGAATACTTATAAGTGAATTACTAGAAGCTAATATAGAAGTGGCACAAAGTACTGAAAAATTTATACTTCAACCAATGCAAGCACACAAAGAGCTTAGAAAATATCTATTAAACAATGGATATGAAATATTAGATGAGGTTTTAGTTAGAGAAGATTTCAGAATATATGAAATAATAGTAGCTAAATATACTGGAAAAAATACTAATGTAGAAGATGAAATATTTTATGAAGTAGGAAATAAGCTTATAGAAAACAAAGATGAGTTACTAAATGAATTTATAGATAAAAGAATACATGCATACACTTCGATACTTAATAAATTAGAAGGAAAAAGTGGAAAAGGAATAGATGAGAAGATAGAAGAAAGTAGAATTAATATATCTAAATTAGAAAAATTAAAAACTTTATAAGGGGAATGATATTATGTTACTTAAAAGTCTTATAAAAAATATAGAAGCTAAATACCCATTAAGTTTAGCATATGATTGGGACAATGTAGGTCTTTTAGTTGGTGATTTTAATAGTGATATTAAAAAAGTATTAGTAGTTTTAGAAGCTAATGAAAGAGTTATAGATGAAGCTATAGAAAATAATATCGACTTAATAATAACTCATCATCCGTTTATATTTAAAAAGATGAATAAAGTAAATACATCGGATTTAAAAGGAAGGCTTATACATAAATTAATAAAAAATGATATAGCACTTTATTCTATGCATACAAACTTTGATATAGCATTTGATGGTTTAAATGATTACTTCATGGAATTAATGGGATTTGAAGATTGCAAGGTATTAGAAGTCACAAATAATGAAGTATTATATAAGTTAGCAGTTTATGTACCAGAAACTCATATAGATAAAGTTAAAAATGCCCTAGGAAAAGCAGGAGCAGGTCATATAGGGAATTATAGTCACTGTAGCTTTACATCAAGAGGAGAAGGGAATTTTATGCCTTTAGAGGGTACTAATCCATTTATAGGAACAAAAGGAGAGATAGAATGTGTCAAAGAGGTAAAAATAGAAACTATTGTACCTCAAAAAATATTAGGTGGGGCTTTAAGCTCCATGATAAATGCTCATCCTTATGAAGAAGTAGCCTATGATTTATATAAACTAGAGAACAAAGGAAATTCAGTTGGCTTAGGTAGGGTTACTAAATTAAAAGAAAAGATTAGTTTAAAAGATTTAAGTAACTTTATAAAAGAAAAGTTAAATATGAAACATATTAGAGTAGTAGGCAGTTTAGATACTACTATAAGTAAAATAGCTTTAGTTACAGGTTCTGGTGCTGATATGGTTAAGAAAGCTCAAAGAAGTGGTTGCGAAGTTATAATAACTGGAGATATTAAATATCATGATGCACAAGATGCAATAGACATGGGGATGTGTATAATAGATTGTGGCCACTTTGAAACTGAAGACATATTTAAGGATGTTATGAAGCGATTTTTAGATGATATAAATGATATAGAAGTTTTAAAAAGTAATATAGATTTAAATCCATTTAAAATTATATAAGACACAAAAAATAATGACATATTTTTATGTCATTATTTTTTTACTTACTAAGGGAATATTTATTAAAAACACATCTATATATTAAATACAAGCTTATAGAATACTTGCTAATATGAATAATATACTTTCATTATAGCAAATACTATACATAAATATATGTATGAGGAGAAGTTAATGAAAGATAAACAAAGTGTATTTTTAAATTCAGATATAAATAAGTTATTTTATAAGTATTTAATTAATAGTGTGTTGGGTATGCTAGCAGTATCATTTTGTATATTAGCAGATACTATGTTTATAGGACAAGGTATAGGCAGTGATGGATTAGCTGCTTTAAATATATGTATACCTATATTTAATCTATTTAATGGATTAGGGCTTTTGTTTGGTATGGGAGGGGCTACAGCTTTAAGTATAAGTAGAGGAAAAGGAGAAATAGTTGAATCACAAAGGATATTTACAAAATCTATTATAATAGCTATTTTAGTAGGAATTACACTATCTACTTTAGGAAAAATATTTACTGAGAAAATAGGATATATACTAGGGGCTAATATAAGTAATATATATATGGTAAAAGAGTATTTAAGTGGTGTTTTAATATTTTCATTTAGTTATATCTTAGCTCATACTACATCATCCTTTATAAGAAATGATCACAATCCAAGACTTGCTATGATAGCGACTGTAACTAGTGGTTTATCTAATGTTATTTTGGATTATTTACTAATATTTATCTTTAATATGGGTATAAAAGGTGCTGGTTTAGCTACATCAATAGCATCACTTATAAACCTATTAATACTTTTAACTCACTTTATATCTAAAAAATGTAGCTTAAGATTTATAAAATTTAAAATCAATGTCAAAGATATATCAAGAATACTATTTAATGGGTTACCAAGCTTTATTGTTGAAATATCATCTGGAATAGTAATATTTATATTTAACTTAAAATTACTAAATATAGTAGGTAATATAGGCGTTAGTGCATATAGTATAATAGCAAATGTATCTTTAGTAGCTGCAGCTATATTTACAGGGATATCACAAGCTATGCAACCTATAATAAGTGTAAATTATGGTGCAAATAAGATAGATAGAGTAAAGAGAGTAAGAAAAAAAGGTATGAAGACTTCTATAATGGTTGGATTAAGTTTTTATATTATAGGTATATTATTTCCACAATTTATAGTAGGAATGTTTACAAGTGAAAAAGGTCAGATTGTAGATATAACTGTAAATGCCATAAGATATTATTTCCTAGCGTTTATATTTATGGGAATAAATATAGTTAATGGAGCATATTATCAATCCATGGAACATAGAATATTATCTAATTCAATATCACTTTCAAGAGGGATTATACTAATTATAATAGGTATAACTATACTTCCTGTATTCTTAGGTGTAAATGGAGTATGGTTAAGTGCTGTGTTTGCTGAAGTATTAACTTTAATTATAACTTATATATATGTATATAAAAAAAAATGACCCTAATTTAAGGGTTATTTTTTTATTTTTAATAGAAGAATTTTTTATTAGATAATACAAATACTATTAATATAGTATATGACATTTAAGGAGGAAAAAGTTCTATGGTAAAGTACTTAGTTAAACGTAAAATGAAAAATGGAGTCAACATAAAAAGTAAAAAAGCCTTAGTATATACAGGAGGAGTTTTAGTTGGAGTAGGGGGCTATTTTGCATATAAGGCTATTAAGAATAAAAGAATGAATAAAAATTTCAATTGTTGTAATGATTATGAAAATGAATCATATTATTATGATGATTATGATAGCAGAGCTTATTGTTGTGATGAAGACATAGATAGTTTTGATGATGATTTAAAATGCAAAGTAGATGAATTTAATTCAAATAGAATAATAGAAGAAAATTGTACAAATGTAAGTAAAGAAGAGTTAGAAGGATATGTAAATAAAGCAATAGAAGAAAGAGAACATGAAGAACGAGAAGAGAATAAACATAGACCTGGAGTTGGTATACATTACGACGACATAAAACATTAATATAGTAAAAAGTCTTCCTAAAGATTTTAGGAAGACTTTTTTTGATTGATATATATTTTTTTATATATTAACCTTTTATATTAAATTTTAATGTCCAGTTAAGTCACTTTCATTAAATTTATCAGTTATAGGTTTTGTATATTTGTTAATAATACCTTTAAATAGTATAGTTAATATTATAGGTATTATTAAAAATACTATTAATACATATATATCTTTTATCAATACTGGTTTGTAAATACCACCTACAGTCTCTCTAAGAGCAGATATAGCATAAGTAAATGGTAAAAATGGGTTTACGTATTGGAAAAATGGAGGAGTAACTTGTATAGGGAAAGTACCTCCTGATGCAGCAACTTGTATAACTAATAGTATTACACCTATTGCTTTTCCTACATTTCCAAATATAGATACCAATGAGTATACAATAGCTGTAAATACAATACTTGTAAACATTGATAATAATACAAATGATAAAGGATCAATAACTTTAACATTTAGAATATATAAATCACCAGCACTTACGATAAAAGCTTGTATTATAGCTATAGTTAAGAAAGTAAGTCCTCTACCAAAATATATCTCAAATGGTCTGTAATCTCCATGTACATTAGCAGACAGTAATGACATTAATAAAAGAACACCAACCCATAAAGATAATACTGTATAAAATGGAGTCATACCAGCTCCGTAGTTAGCTACTGGATATAATTTATCTGTAACTAGCTCTACCGGTTGCTTTAAGAATTCAGCACGCTTTATAGCATCGCTTTTTAGTAATGATATTAACTCATTAACATCATCACTTGAGTTTATTTTTTTCATAGCATTAACTAATTCATCAATCGTTGATTTAGCTATAGGTAGTTTTTTTCTTATAAATGATATATTATCTTTTGCACTATCTGATAATGATATTGTAGTATTTAGTATATCTTCAACTTGAGGTAGTTTTGCTTGAGCTTTATCTAAAACACTAATAACTTCATTAGCAGTATTAAAACTTTCCTCAAATATATTATTTATAGGATTTACTATTTTTGAATCAAAATTATTTAAAATTGATGTAGAAATTTGGTTTACATCATTTACAACCTTTAATATACTATTTAACTTATCTAAAGATGGTTTTTCTCCATTTGCAATCTGTCCTTTTATAGCATTTAAAGCGTTAGTAGCATTATTTAAACTATTATTTATAGACTGTAAAGATGATATAGCATTTTCTAGAGGTCCACCTGGTTTAATAGCATTTAGTTTATTTAAAAAGTCTAGTACTGTATTACTTGTACTTGATAAAGTAGAAAGTTTTGATGATAAGCTATCTACAAGTTGAGGTATATTATCAGCACCGTTATTTATAGCATCTATTATAGATGATATATTTGATGAAGCACTTGATGAAACTTTAGATACTATTTGTAAATCTTCTTTTATTACAGGAGCAACTTTATCTAAGCTACCTTTGCTATCTTGTAAAAATACTTTTACATCTGATGCTAACTTTTTAGTATTAGATATAGTAGAAGTTATTAAAGGAACATCCTTTTTTAATTCCTTAGCAAGATCTTGTACTTTATCTGTAGCATCTGAAGCAAGATTTACAGTTTTATATATATCTTTAAATTTACTTTGAACATCTATAAGTTCACTTTCTAAATTAGATAGCTTTGGAAGTTGATTTTCAAGTTCTATACCTAAATTATTAGATACTTCAAATATAATTTGACTAACAGTTTTTACTACTGTTTGATTAACTTCATTTTGTATAGTTGAAGCACCTTTATCTGTGATTTTAGGGGCTATCGCATTTATTTTTTCATTAACTGTGTATATTATCTTACCTTTTTTTACTTCATCAGAAGTTAATGAAGTTAAATCTTTAGAAAAGCTTTCTGGAATTTCAACTGAGGCATAATATGTACCCTTTTTAACTCCATTTATCGCGTCAGCTTTATCTACAAATTTCCAACCTAAATTATCATTTTCTTTAAGTTTTTTTACTAATTCATCACCAACATTTATATCTTTTCCTCTTATTTCAGTACCTTTATCATTATTAACTACAGCAACTGATATATTTTTAGTACTACCATAAGGATCCCAAGATGCCTTTATATTAAACCAGGCATACAATGATGGCAAGACAGTTAGTCCTAGTATTATTACTAACAATACTTTGTTTGTAAAAATATCCTTTATGTCTTTTTTATATATTTTAAAAATATTTTTCACGTCTTTACACCTCCATGTTGATTAAATAAGGTTAGATTTAGAACTATTTTATATTATATTATTTATACAATAAAAAGTAAAGTTAAAAAATTGTAATATATATTAAAATAGTAAATTTATAATACCTGTATGATCATTGAATATGTTTAAACCTATTAAAATAAGTAATACTCCACCTATTATCTGAGCAGATGATTTGAATAAATTACCAATTTTTTTTCCTAATAAAACACCTAAAAAACATACTATAAATGTAACTAAAGATATAGTAAGAGATATAGGAATTATATTTACACTTAAAAAAGAAAAACTAACTCCAATGGCAAGTGCATCTATGCTAGTTGCAATTGCTAATATAATGAGATCTTTATTAGTTAGGTAATATAAAGTAGTATCTTCAGTTTTATTTTTTGTATCTAAAATCATTTTTAAACCTAGGAAGCTTAGTAAAATCAGAGCAATCCAGTGATCAAATGCTTTTATATATCTTTCAAAGTTTACACCTAATAAATAACCAATTAAAGGCATACCTCCTTGAAATAAACCAAATATAAATGCTATTTTAGAAGCTAACCAAAAGTTTATATTCTTTAGAGTCATGCCTTTTGTAAGAGATACTGCAAATGCATCCATTGAAAGTGCAAATGCTGTAAAAAATATAGTTAAAAATCCCATAATATCCTCCTTATTTAAAGTTATAGCTAATCTTATTTTATAGAAACTATGATAAAAATATTCGTAATTTAGCAATAAGCAGGTTAGGCAAAATAAAAACAGCTTAAATATATTAAGCTGTTAGTAGTTAAAATAAAAATTATTATTTAAAATTTATATAAGATTTTATAGTTAAATAGAAAATTAAAGCATCTTTAAAATTTTTCAAATCAAGATTTAGTATTTCTTTAATTTTATCTAATCTATATATAAGTGTGTTTCTATGTAAAAATAATGATGATGAAGTTTTAGAAATATTTTGACCATTTTCTATAAAGCATATTCCCGTATTTAATAAGTTTATATCCATTGTTTTTATAGATTCAAAATCGATCAAATCGTAAAAAGATCTATCATGTTTTATAAAATATATAGATTTATATATTATTAAATCTTTTAAAGTTATGTAGTTTTTAAAAAAAGTGTTATTTATAAGGAAGTCTTTAGGTATTTCATTAAAAATAGATACCCTAGACTTAAATATATCTATATCATATATTTCACCTAAATTCACAATATAAGTATTTCTATAAGTTTCTGATTCTATTATTTCTGGTGTATGAAAATTAATGTCTAATTCATAATCTGAATTTAATATTAATAGATTTTCATATAAAAATAATTTTATATTATCATATAAGTTATATAATATTCCTTTTAAATTATCTACTTCACAGTCTTGCTGATAGATAATATAAAAATAACCTTTTATATTATCTATAGTTATATCATCTATAAATTCTATAACATAAGCTTTATCATTAAATGTTACTATATTTTGGTTTTTGCTAATATTTTGATAATTATACTCAAAAATATTAATTTTTTTATTTGTTTTTCCCTCTATAAATTGTATCAAACTTTGCATGAAGACCACCCCTGAAGTTTTCAATTAAAAAAGTAAGATGATTAATCATCCTACTTAAAATATATAATTAATTTAGAAGTATTTATATATAAGCTAGAGATTTATTTATAGCTTCTTGTGTTTCTTTATCAAATATGTGTATTTTATGCTTATCCATAGCAAGCTTTAATTTATCTCCAGATTTAACTTTATACCTACCATCAAATCTTGCAGTTATATTTTGATTACCTGTTTTTAAGTAAGCATATATTTCAGCACCCATAAGTTCTCCAAGTTCAACAGTAGCTTCAAAAGTACTATCTAAGCTATTATCCACAAATACATCTTCCATATGTATATCTTCAGGTCTTATACCTAGAACAACTTCTTTACCTATATACCCATTTTCTATTAAGCTAGATGATTCACCTTTATTTAATGCTATATCAAAACCATCAGCCTTTGCATGTATTTCTCCATTTACTTCAGTTAAAACAACATGTATAAAGTTCATTTGTGGAGCACCTATAAATCCAGCAACAAACATATTGTTTGGTTTATCGTATATTTCTTGTGGAGTATCTATTTGCTGAACTACACCATCTTTCATAACAACTATTCTATCGGCCATAGTCATAGCTTCAACTTGGTCATGTGTTACATATATAAATGTAGTACCTAAAGACTTATGAAGTTTAGTTATTTCTGTTCTCATTGATGTTCTAAGTTTTGCATCTAAGTTTGACAAAGGTTCATCCATTAAGAATACCTTTGGATTTCGAACTATAGCACGCCCTAGCGCAACTCTTTGTCTTTGACCACCTGACAGTGCTTTTGGTTTTCTATCTAATAATTTATCTAAGTCTAATATTTTAGCTGCATCCCTAACCTTTTTATCTATTTCATCCTTAGGCATTTTTCTAAGTTTAAGAGCAAATGCCATATTTTCGTATACTGTTAGATGAGGATAAAGTGCATAGTTTTGGAAAACCATAGCTATATCTCTATCTTTAGGGTCTACATCATTTACTAATTTTTCTCCTATATAAAGCTCACCATTACTTATTTCTTCAAGTCCTGCTATCATTCTTAGTGTAGTAGATTTACCACAGCCAGATGGCCCAACTAACACTACAAATTCCTTATCTTGTATATCTATATTTACATTTTTTACTGCATTAAATCCATTTGAATATGATTTACATATATTTTTTAAAATTACATTGGCCATTGTTATTTTCCCCCTTTTAACAATTAAATTTTAATTTCCTTTTATATCTTAATAATAACAAAAAAATGTTTTCTTAGTAATGTAAAAAATAACTAAAACTATTTAGATAAAATATACAGCTTGGATAAAAAACATAAAAATTTTAAATAAGTGTTTAAATAAAAAAACAAAAGGTATATATATAGTATGTTAATAAGATATTAAATAAGATTTATATAAATTAGAAGGAGATTAGAATATGAAAAAATTTGTTTGTACAGTATGTGGATATATACATGAAGGAGAAACTGCACCAGAAAAATGTCCAGTATGTGGAGTTGGAGCTGAAAAGTTTGAAGAAATGAAAGGTGAAATGGTTTGGGCTGATGAGCATAGAATAGGGGTTGCTAAAGGTATAGATGAAGAAATATTAGAAGGGCTTAGAGCAAACTTTGTTGGAGAATGTACAGAAGTAGGAATGTATTTAGCAATGAGTAGACAAGCTGATAGAGAAGGGTATCCAGAAGTTGCAGAAGCTTACAAGAGAATAGCATTTGAAGAAGCAGAACATGCTGCTAAATTTGCAGAATTATTAGGAGAAGTTGTTGTAGCTGATACAAAAGCTAACTTAAAAGCAAGAGTAGATGCAGAGTATGGAGCAACAGAAGGAAAATTAAAAATAGCTAAAAGAGCTAAAGAATTAGGTCTTGATGCTATACATGATACAGTACATGAAATGTGTAAAGATGAAGCAAGACATGGTAAAGCATTCTTAGGCTTATTAGAAAGACATTTTGATGCTAAGTAATATATAATAAAAAGGCTGCCTTATACAGGTAGTCTTTTTATATATTAATCACCGTTACTATATAAATATAAAGAGGTGAAGTTATTGGAACTTAAAAATATAATAGAACATTTTATGATGAATTATGGACTTATAAGTATATTTATAATAGTAGCACTAGAGTATGCTAATGTACCTCTTCCTAGTGAAGTAGTACTTCCAATTGCAGGTATGTTTGCATATAAATATAACTTTGGATTTGTAAATGTAATCGTAGTATCTACTTTAGGAGGGGTTATAGGTTCCTTGTTAAATTATTTCCTAGGATTTAAATTTGGAAAGGCTTTAATAGATACTATAGGTGAAAAGTATCCAAAGACCAAGCCAACTATAAATTCATCTTATATGTGGTTAAAAAAGTATGAAAAATTATCAGTAATTTTAACTAGAGTGATACCTTATGCTAGAACATTTGTGTCAATAATAGCAGGGTCTATAAAAATGAATATATTTACATTTATGGTGTGTTCTGCTGTAGGAATAGGAATTTGGAATACTTCACTAATAGGTGTAGGTTATTTTTTAGGAGATAACTTAAAATTTGCAATTTCGATAGTTTTAAAATATTCATATATAATAGTTATTTTATTATTAATAATAACTATAGTATATAGATTTATAAAGTATAGATTAAAAAATAAAAAAATATACAAATAAATGTTTAAAACAATGTATATGAGGTATATATATAGTATGTTAAAAAGAAATTAAATAAGATTTATATAAATTGGGAGGAATAAAATTATGAAAAAATTTGTTTGTACAGTATGTGGATATATACATGAAGGAGAAACTGCACCAGAAAAATGTCCAGTATGTGGAGTTGGAGCTGAAAAGTTTGAAGAAATGAAAGGTGAAATGGTTTGGGCTGATGAGCATAGAATAGGGGTTGCTAAAGGTATAGATGAAGAGATATTAGAAGGGCTTAGAGCAAACTTCGTTGGAGAATGTACAGAAGTAGGAATGTATTTAGCAATGAGTAGACAAGCTGATAGAGAAGGATATCCAGAAGTTGCAGAAGCTTACAAGAGAATAGCATTTGAAGAAGCAGAACATGCTGCTAAATTTGCAGAATTATTAGGAGAAGTTGTTGTAGCTGATACAAAAGCTAACTTAAAAGCAAGAGTAGATGCAGAGTATGGAGCAACAGAAGGAAAATTAAAAATAGCTAAAAGAGCTAAAGAATTAGGTCTTGATGCTATACATGATACAGTACATGAAATGTG
>NZ_JADPFC010000002.1:0-109205 GCF_015668195.1 Romboutsia sp. 1001713B170131_170501_G6 | reverse complement strand
ACAGAAGGAAAATTAAAAATAGCTAAAAGAGCTAAAGAATTAGGTCTTGATGCTATACATGATACAGTACATGAAATGTGCAAAGATGAAGCAAGACATGGTAAAGCATTCTTAGGTTTATTAGAAAGACATTTTGGTACTAAATAATTTATAATAGATTTAAAGGTTGTCTAAATTTAGGCAACCTTTTTTTATTACTAAGGATTACATTTATTTAAAAATATAAATAAGATGCAAGTTAAAAATAAAATAACTATCTAAAATGGTGGTACTATTTTAAATAGTAATATCTTGAAATAATTGCATTATATAGACATATTGTAAAAAATAATGTAATATATATGAATAAAAAGTCGAAAGTTTTAAAGAGGTGGTTATAAATGACAAATCCAGATGCAATAGCAAAAGAAGTGTCGAGTAAGGTTCAACAGATGAGTAAAATGCCACTTGATACACTTATTGAAAAATTTATAGGATGGATTACTGAATATGGAATAAAGCTTATAATAGGTCTTATAGTTATATCTATAGGATTAAAGATTATAAAAAAGGTAGTAAAACAATTTGGAGTATTTTTAGAAAAAAGAGATGTTGATGTAACGTTAAGAAGATTCATACAGTCATTAACAGCAGGTGTGTTAAAAGTTATATTATTTATAGGAATTCTTGGATACTGGGATGTTAAATTAACAGGTCTTGCAGCGATTGTAGCTTCTGGTGGGGTTGCCATAGGTTTAGCCCTTCAAGGCAGTCTATCTAACTTTGCAGGTGGTTTTATAATATTATTACTTAGACCATTTAAAGTAGGGGATTATATACAAACTGGAGTTTATGAAGGTACAGTTGAAGAGATAGGGTTATTTTATACTAAGTTAACAACTATAGATAATAAGTTAATATTAATACCAAATGGAACATTGTCAAATGGTAGCTTAATAAACTATTCAGCAAAAGAAGAAAGAAGAGTTGATTTGACATTTAGTGTAGGGTATGAAAATAATATACTACATGTTAAGGAAGTATTAACGGATATCGTAAAAAAACAAGATTTTATTTTAGATAATCCTAAACCCTTTATAGGTGTTAGTGCTCATAGCCCAAGTTCTGTTGATTTTATAGTTAAAGTATGGTGTAAATCGGAACATTATTGGGATATACATTTTAGTCTATTAGAGAAGGTTAAATTAAGATTTGATGAAGAAAATATAAGTATACCTTATCCACAAATGGATTTACATGTGAAAAAAGAAGATTTAGGTCTATAAATAAAAGCTAATACGGAAATTTATCTGTATTAGCTTTTATTTGTTTTAATAGATTAGAAGGAGGGGGTTAAAAGTTAAATGGTAGCAATTGTTATATGAAGTTTTAGTCAAAATATGATGAATTTAAGTAAAAATAGTGTATACTATAATATATAATAGACATAAGGAGAAATAGATTATGGAATATATTCAAGAATTATATCATTTTGCACAAAACTATTGGATTTTAACCATGATAATAGGATTACTAGCAAGCTTTATTGAAAGCTTTTTACCTATACTTCCTCTTATGGCTATAGTAGGAGCTAATGCACTTTTACTTGGGCTATTTGGAGGTCTTGTACTATCTTGGATAGGATCTGGTTTAGGTACTGCATTGCTATTTTTAATTATTAGTAGATATAATGATAATAAGTTATTTAATAAATTTAGAAATAAGAAAGTAGATAAAGCAATAAAATGGATGGACAAAAAAGGATTTAAGTTACTATTTTTTGCTTATTCTTGCCCCTTTGTACCAAGTTTTTTAGTAACAATGGCATCTGCATTTTGTAAAATAGATCCTAAATGTTTTATACCTGCAATGTTATCAGGAAAATTTATAATGTTTTTATTTATAAGTTATCCAATGAGTGATATAAAAGGTTTTATAAATAGCCCCGTTAAAATATTAGTATTTTGTTTATTAGTATTTTTATCATGGACTATAGGTAATAAAGTTAAGAAAAGTTTAGAGAATCATGAAAAAGATAATGAAACTGAAAATGTATAGAATATATAAAATAACCCATCTAATATTAGGTGGGTTATTAAAGTAATATATAAAATCTATATCCTAGTAAAAATATAACTATAAAATTTAAAGCTTTGCATATTAACTTTTCTGTTTTAGAATTAGTTTTTATAGGAAGAAAGGAAAAATTAATAGTTATAGGATAAAAAATTTCTATACCTTCCTTTGTTAGTAAATCTAAAACTAGGTGAGATATATATCCTACTAAAAATCCACAAGATACACATATAAATACTATATTACTATCTGTAGATTTTATTAAAAAATCAAAACTATAAGCGAGTAAAGATATAAAAATTAGACTATGTGTAAAACTCCTATGCCTAAATTTAGAACCAAAATATTTATATATAATAGGATATCTTTTACTTATATAAGACCCTCTCATATCAATATCAGGATATAATGAACCTATATATGCAAAATATGTGTATATTAAAAGTAAAATAACTTTATAAAATATACTATAATTATTTAAAAATGTTTTATATAAATAAGGTAGCGCTAAAAGTGCAAATATATAGCCTCCCTTAGAATGAGTTTCTTTTACCATTAAACCTCCTAGGTGATAGTATAATATTATTGATAGTATAATATTATTGATAGTATAATATTATTGATAGTATAATATTATTGATAGTCATATTTGTATTAATTATATAGTAAATTGTAAAAATTTTCAAAAACTATTTTTAAAATATAATTTTAAAAAAGTTGAATATACTTAAAATCTACAAATTTTTATAAATTTTTATTTTAAATTTTGAATATAGTTTTCTTCCGCCTTGCTCCAATTTATAATATTAAACCAATTATTTATATATTCGCTCCTTTTATTTTGATACTTTAGATAATAAGCATGCTCCCATACATCAATTCCAATTATAGGTTTTAAATTTAATGTAATAGGAGTATTTTGATTTTGAGTAGTTATAATTGATAGATTTCCAGAGTCATCAGATACAAGCCATGCCCATCCAGATCCAAATACACTTAGTGAAGCTTTATTAAATTCATTTTTAAAATTATCAAAAGATTTAAAATCCCTGTTTATAGCACTTTTTAATTTACCATGTAATTTCTTACTATTAGGAGACATTATCTCAAAGAAAAATTCATGATTATATACCCCTCCACCATTATCTTTTATAGTCTTAGCTATTTCACTAGGCAAACAATCTAGACAAGTTAATAAATCAGGAATACTACAAGCATAAAGATCAGGATATCCTTTTATAGCATTATTAAATTTATCTAAGTAAGATTTATAATGTCTATCATAATGTAAAATCATAGTCTCTTTGTCTATATAAGGTTCAAGAGAATCATAAGAATAAGGTAGAGGCCTTGGCTCTTTAGGGGTATATATTGGAGATAAAGAGAAAATATTTTGAGGATTAAAAAATGTAGTTAATAGTAAAGTTATAAATAAAAATTTTTTCATAAAATCACCTCATAATTAGTATGCTTACTATTTATAAAAAAATTTATAAAAGATATAATAATTTAGAAATTTAAATATAAATAGTAAAATTATTATGTATCATTTATAAATGATATAAAAAAAATCTTTTATACTTGAAAATAAAAATAAAGGTATATATACTATTAATAATAAAAGTGAATAAAATAAAAAGGGTAGAGGTTGCAATATTTAAAAGTACTAATGAGGAGTTAAGCGCGTAGAATCATTAGGAAAGGAAATATTGCCGAAGGGTATAACTGATGCTTTAAGGTTATATGCCTGGGGGTACATAGAATATATGTATCACTGTCACAATTTATTTTGTGAAGAGCTACATTTAAGAAAAATTTATACATAGGTATAGTTATATTGCTGTACCTAAAAAGTTAATATATAACTTTATGTAAAAATTTATAAGTCTTGAGTGTATACTCAAGACTTTTTTTATACCCTTATATTCACTATAGGCTAAACAATTTTAAGGGGGAATTTTTATGAGAATTAAGAGAAATTTTAGGGTATTATTAATGACTATTATAATTTTTATAGTGTCTATGCCATTAGTATTTGCAGAAGGAAATGATATATCAATTGTAAATGCAGAAAGACTTAAGATGATAACTTTAATACCACCATTAGTTGCCATAGTTTTAGCATTTATAACTAAGAATGTAGTAATATCACTATTTATAGGTATATTTTCAGGAAGTTTTATAATAAATATATCATCTGGAAATGTTATAGTTGCTTTTGTTAATGCATTTTTAGACATAGTAAATAGAGCGTTAAATTCATTAGCAGATCCATGGAATGCAGGTATAATACTTCAAGTTTTAGCAATAGGTGGAGTTATAAGCTTAGTAGCTAGAATGGGTGGTGCAAAAGCTATAGCAGAAAGTCTAGCTAAAAGGGCAAAAACTGCAAGAGGAACTCAGCTTACAGCATGGTTTTTAGGACTATTAGTATTCTTTGATGATTATGCAAATTCACTAATAGTTGGGCCTATAGTTAGGCCAGTAGCAGACAAAATGAAATTATCAAGAGAAAAACTAGCATTTATAATAGATGCTACAGCTGCACCTATAGCTGGGCTTGCTATAATATCTACATGGATAGGTCTTGAAGTTGGACTTATAAATGACGCATTTAGTGGTATAGGTGTAGAAGCTGATGCATTTGGAGTATTTTTAAATACTATACCATATAGGTTTTATAATATATTAATATTAGCATTTATAGTTATATCAGCAGTTTTAGCTAAAGATTTTGGACCAATGAGAGAAGCTCAAATTAAAGCACAAAGTGTTAATAAAAATAATGACAATTCAAAAAATGTTAATAATGATAATTCTGATTTAGAACCAAAAGAAGGTATAAAATTAAGTTCATGGAATGCAATAATTCCTATAGGAACATTAATAATATCTGCGCTAATTTCTTTTTATTATAGTGGATACACAGCAGCTATGAACTCAGATAATCAAAATCTAATACAATTATTTACTAATTCTCCATATTCATTTGATGCTATAAGAGAGGCATTTAGTGGAGCAGATGCTTCAGTTGCATTATTCCAATCAGCTTTATTTGCAAGTATTGTAGGTATAGTTCTTGGAGTTAGTAAAAATATACTTACAATTTCTGAAGCTATAGATGCTTGGATAGATGGAATGAAAGGACTTATTATGACAGGGGTTATATTAATACTTGCGTGGTCATTAAGTTCTGTTATAAAAGAACTAGGAACAGCTAAATACTTAGTAACATTATTATCAGGAACTCTGCCAAATTTTTTATTACCAAGTGTAATATTTATACTTGGAGCTATAATATCATTTGCTACAGGAACAGCCTATGGAACAATGGGAATACTTATGCCTCTTGCAATACCGCTAGCTTATTCGATAAATCCAGAGATGTCGTTTATAGTAGTTAGCACTAGTGCAGTATTAACAGGTGCTATATTTGGAGATCACTGCTCACCGATATCTGACACTACAATAATGTCTTCAATGGGAGCTGGGTGTGATCATATAGATCATGTTAATACACAGATGCCTTATGCGCTATTTACAGCCTTAATAACAGTATTATTTGGATACATACCAGCAGGACTTGGTATTCCTGTTTATATAGTATTACCAATAGCTTTATTAGCTACATTTATAGGTATACATGTATTAGGAAAGAAAACGTATGAAGAAGTTGATAATATTATTTATACTATAGATTAATTTTATTTAAAATAATAGTATCTATATTCTATAGAATAATAATTATAAATAAGATAATAATAATTATAAAAAAAGAAAACGTAAAATATATTTTACGTTTTCTTTTTATTTAAAAGCAAGGAGTTATTCTATGGGATATATAAATTTTGAAGAAGAAAATGCTGTATTGAATGAACAATTATCAAATAGAAAAAAAAATAACGAAGCATTTTATAAAGATGTAACTACAAAAACAATAGAATTAAACGATTATGATAATAATTCAAAATATAGTTATGCTAAAATTAAAGATAAACTAATTGGAAAAGATGGTATATTTGATGAACAAGATTTTTATGAAATAGTAGGACAAGACATAATTTGTGCTAAATTTAGAAAATGTAATTTTAAAAATATTAAATTCAAAGAGTGCACATTTGTAGGTTGTACCTTTAATGATTGTAATTTTAGCGGTGGAGGAGTTATATTTGAAAATTGTATATTCACAAAAGAAGGAAGCGAAAAACTACCTTCTCTAAATAAAAAAGACAACATAGGATGCAGTTTTTATAATTGTAATATATATGCAAAATTTTTAAATAGTGATCTATCATATTGTATTCTTGAAAAATGTAAAATTAATAACACAAGTTTTGAATTAACATATTTATTATCCTCAATTATAATAAATAGTGAAATTGATACACTTGAAATTGTAGATTGTGATCTTTCAGGTTTTAAAACTTCAAATACGTATATAAAAGATATAATGTTTGAGGATAAATTTACAACTAAGTTTGATGATAAAACATTTTTTGATAAAATTAAACCTAGAGTTAAGGATAAAAATGAGTATGAAGGGATATATATGACATATAAAACTTTATCCGAAAAATTTAAGGAAAATAACTTGAATAATAATTTTGGAGAATATTATTATATAGGAAAGTGCACGCAAAGAAAATGTGTTAAATTTATACCTAAAATAAATTCATATATATACTGGTTATCATGTGGATATGGAGAAAGGCCTTGGCTTTGTGTATTATCATCCTTAGTAATAATGATAATATTTGCATTTATATTTTTAGCAGTAGGTATTGAGTTAGATGGACAAGTTATAAAATATAGTTTAAGTAACATTAATACATGGAATCTAAAACAATTTATTAAAGATTTTAATGAGGTTATAAATTTAAGCGTAGGTATGTTTGGAGCTGTTGGGTTTAATAATTCAAAGCCCACAGAAGTAGCATATATGGTAGCAAATATTGAAATGCTTGTAGGAATCATTATGATGGGAGTAGGTATAGGAACTTTAACTAGAAAAGTTGTGAGGTAAACTATATAAAAAAAGAACGTAGATAATTCTACGTTCTTTTTTTATATATTATGCTGCAGAAGATTCTTCTGTTCCACGTATTTCATCAGCAGTCATTATTTTTGTATTTTTGAATAATGCATGTCCTATTAAAGCACCTATTATACTAACTATTATACATCCAACAGCAGCCATTAGAGCAGGAGTTCCGTTTTGACCAACTGCAACAGCGAAACCAGCTATAGGAGTTGCCATACCAGGAACACTTATTGCAAGTGGTGCAACATAAGAACTTACTAATGCAACTACAACACCTGATAATGCTCCACCTATGAAGTTAGTAACAAATACTGGTATTGGGTTAGCAGTTATTATATCTGATTGAGTTAAAGGTTCTATAGCAACAGCTATTGTGTCTTTCTTTGAACCAAATTTCATTTTTGAGAAGAATACGAAGTTCATGAAAGAAGAACCAAATACTGCTAATGCACCTATTGCCATTGGAAGACCTGTTAATCCTATTATAGATGTTAAAGCCATTGATGATAATGGAGCAGTAGCAACAACTGTTATTAATCCACCAAGTATTATACCCATTAATATTGGAGATGTAGTAGAAGCAGCTGTTAAAGCTTGTCCTATTTGCATTAATGTATCATTAACTATTGGATCCATGAATCCTGCTATTGCTCTTGTTAAAGGAGCAGCAATTAATATTATAACTATTAAATCAAGACCAGCAGGAGTTTTCTTTTCTAAGAACTTAACAACGAATGATATTAAGTATCCTGCAACGAATCCTGGAAGTATTCCAAATCCTGAAACTGTTAAACCAACTAATACAGCGTATACTGGAGATACACCTAATGCTAAAGGTACTAATATAGCAGCAGCTACACCACCTAAAGAACCGTTAGCAGCTCCAACTTGCTCTAAGAACGATACACCGAATTGTTGTCCAAATAAAGAAGCGTGAAATGCTTCAACTAAGAAACTTGCGCAAGCAGCACTTGCTAATGCACCCATTGCTTTCATTCCGTGAGGTGCTTTGTAACTAAATAATGTGAATAATGCCAGTACAACTAATAATAATGCTGTACTCGTAAGTATTTGCATCATGCTAATTTTCCTCCTAAATATATAAATGTAATGTTTTTTTCTTAAGGTACTGTTTTCCTTAATGTCATATTCGATTAAAGAAATCTTAAGACAATTTTGATTATAAAGCACATTTCGACAATTGTAAATAGTTTTGTTAAAAAAATGCTAAAATTAAGAGAAAAATGTATTATTATTTTAAAATATATAAGAAAATATCCAGCAAATGTTAATTGAATTTTAAAAAATAAAAATAACAACTTTAAATGGGATTGAATACATAAAATATAATAAAAAAATAAATTATTATTTTAAAATACAATCAAATATATATATAAGCCATATTACATAATTTTGTCTAAACAAAACTCTTATGATAATATGTAGGTATAAATTAACTAAATTATAAGGAGAAAAAAATGACAGGAAATGAAAGAATAAAAATATTTATGCAACTACAAAATAAAAACTTAAAGTTTCAAGATATAGCAAATAAGATGGAAATAAAACCACAAACATTAAGAAGCTACTTAAATAAAAAAGGATATAAATTAACAAATGGAAAATATGAATTAAAAGATGGTATAAAAGAAGATAAAAAACAAATAGAATTTAATGAAATCAAGAACACAAAAATAGAAAAAAAGGAAAATGTAAAAAAAAATACTACTAAACAAAGAAAAACATCAAATCCTAAAAGAGATAAGAAAGTAAATTTAACACCTGAAGATATGGACAAGTTATGTGAAGTATATGATTGGTACTTACAAGTTAGAGATGTTAAGGCAATAAAACCTAAGACAAAGACTTCTAAAAAAGACATAGCAATAGAAGAAAATAATATAGGGGAGTTAAAATCAACTAGTATAAGAGTGGACAAAAAAATATGGGAAGAGTTTGAAAGGCTATGTAGTAATTCAAGTTTTACTAAACAAGAAATAATAACTCAAGCATTAAAAAACTTTTTAAAGGAAAATAAACATTTATTATAAAGAGTTAAGTATACAAATAAAAAAGAGGGAATTGAAGTGAATAAATAGTATTTATATGATTAATAATAAGGTTAAATAAAAAGGGGTGGTAAACATGAATGAAAATAATTACAATAAAAAAGATATAGACTTTGAAAAATTAAACTCAACATTAGCTAACCCTGATTTTGCAAATTGGTACTATAATGAGTTTATGGTAAAAGATAATGTAATTTCTATTGATGAATTTGTAAATATAATAAATACTTATAATTCAAATAATATTCAAAGTTAATAAGTCAGGATTTAAATAGACATTCCTATATTATACAGTATTAAAGATATAAAAGTTATATACATTAAATATAAGGAAAAATAAAACTATGATCAAAAATGATGAAAAACCTATTGTTAAGTTTACATTATAAGCTATACAGTAGGTTTTTTTATTTGGTGACTGTAAATGTTTTAAAAATGTATATATGTATTGTATAATTATTTATGTTATATATGAAATTGATAGTAATAAGCTTAGATTAAAATTAAGGAGATTAGTATGAAGGTTTTAATTGTTGAGGATAATTCTAAACTTTTAAAAAGTCTAGAGGAAGAGCTAAAAAATCATTTTGAAATAGATTCATGTAGTTTTGGAGAAGAAGCTATATATAATATTAAACAAAACATATATGATTTAATTATACTAGACTTAATGTTGCCTGATATATCAGGATTAGATATATTAAAGTCTATAAGAAAAGAAGGTATAGATACATTAGTGCTTATTTTAACTGCTAAAGAAAGTTTAAATGATAAGGTATCAGCCTTTGAGATAGGAGCAAATGATTATTTAACAAAGCCATTTTATATGGAAGAATTAGTAGCAAGAGTATATGCAATGTTAAGGACTAATGGAAAAATAAAATCTAATAATAAAATCGTATTTAAAGATTTATATTTAGATACCAATAATAAAACTGCATCTATAAATGGTGAAGATTTAAATCTTCAAAATAAGCAATTTAATTTACTTGAGTATTTTATAATAAATAAAGGAACAATACTTTTAAAGGAACAAATATATGATAGAATTTGGGGAATTGATTCAGATGCTACTATAGAAATAGTTGAGGTTTATGTTAGTAACCTAAGAAAAAAGCTTAGTAAGTTTGGATATGATAACTATATAAAGACTAAAAGAAAAGTAGGATATATATTTGATGATAAATAAAAGTGTATTTAGTAAAACTAAAAATTCCTTAATAAAAATAAATATAGCTGTAGTAGTAGCTTTTCTTATAATATTTTCTATATTTATATATTCTTACTTTAAAGGACTTACATATAGTAATATAGACAAAAATCTTAAAACTGAATTAGAAAATATAACTATACAACTTAATAATAGATCTATATTTTATCCAATAGTATTAAAAGATCCAAGTAATATGGTATATGTTTATGAAGGGAATAGAATAAGATATTACACAGAAAATGGCTATTTTAATGAATTATTACCAAAATCTAAAAATAATAAGAATGATACTTTTTTTACCTATACTGAAAATGGATATACTTTTAGAGAATTAAACATTAATATTGGTAAATATAAAATACAAATAATAAGAAATATAGATTCGGAAATAAACTCATTAAAACAACTTATATTTGTATTTATAATAGGAGTATTAGTAGCTGTAATAATAACATATTTCGTAGCGCTTTATTTAACTAAAAAGGCATTAATACCAATAGAAATTGCTTGGAATAATCAAGCTAAGTTTGTTCAGGATGCATCTCATGAGCTTAGAACGCCAATAGCCATAGTGTCCTCAAAGTTAGAAAATTTACTAAAACATCCAAATAGCACTATATCTGATGAAGTTGAATCTATAGCTGATGCTATGAAAGAAACAAGAAGGATAAAGAAAATGATAAATGATTTATTATCATTGAGTAAAGAAGATAGTATTAATGATATTATAAAAGAAGATGTAGATATAAATATAATGATAGATGAGATAAGTAAAATTTATGTAGATATAGCAGAGATTCAAGAAAAAGAATTTCATACTAACATTAAATTAAAGAATAAAAAAATATTTACAGATAAAAATAAGTTAAGACAGTTATTATTAATATTTATAGATAACTCTTTTAAATATACAAAAAGTGGAGATAGTATATCAATAAGTGCTTATGAACAAAATAGCAATATTATAATATCTGTAAAAGATACTGGAATGGGTATAAAAAAAGAAGATATAGACTATATATTTGATAGATTTTTTAGAAGCAATAGTATAAGGCATAAGGACATAGATGGTTCAGGAATAGGATTATCTATTGCAAAAATGATTGCTATAAATCTTGGCATAACAATAACTGTAGATTCAAAAGAAAATGAGTATACAAATTTTAAACTAACAATACCTAAATAAACAAATTGTTTAGTGATATATATGGGGGGTATATAAATAGTATAAATTAATGTTACAAATAATAACTATATTGTAATATAATTCATATTATAGATAAGAGAGTATTTAGGAGGTAAGAAAATGGCTAAAATCATAAAAACATCACAATTTAAAGGGGAAGTAGAAGAAAGTAAAGGAGTAGTTGTAGTAGATTTCTTTGCAACTTGGTGTGGTCCTTGTAAAATGTTAGCACCAGTATTTGAATCATTAGGAAATGAAATGGATGATGCAAAATTTATAAAAGTTGATATAGATCAAAGCTTAGAAATAGCTCAAAAATTTAATATATCTACTGTACCAACAATGATGATATTTAAAGATGGAAAACCAGTAGAATCATTAGTAGGATTTATGCCAAAAGAAGCAATTGAATCAAAAGTTAAGTCACATTTATAAATGATAGGTGGTTAATATGAGATATGATGTAGCAATAATTGGAAGTGGACCAGCAGGACTTTCTGCTGCAATAAATGCAAAAATAAGAAATAAAAATATAATAGTATTTGGAAATGATAATTTAAGTAATAAATTAGTAAAAGCTCCATCTATAGATAATTATCTAGGATTTTATGAGATAAGTGGAGAAGATTTAAAAGATAAATTTAAAGAACATATAGAAAGTATGGATATTGAAATAGTAAATAAAAAAATAAATAACGTATATGCTATGGGAGATTACTTTGCTCTAATGTCAGGGAATGATATGTTTGAAGCCACTACAGTTATACTTGCAACAGGAGTAGAGTATGGTAAGCCAATAAAAGGTGAAGAAGAATTTTTAGGTAAAGGTGTAGGATATTGTGCAACATGTGATGCACCTTTATATAGAGATAAAAAAGTAGCTATAATAGGCTATAATAAAGAGTCTGAAGAAGAAGCTAATTTCTTAAGTGAAATAGCATCAAAGACTTACTTTATACCTATGTATAAAAGAGAAGGTCTTATGAGATCTTCAGATGGTTTAGATAGCTCTATAGAAGTTATAAATGATAGACCTGTTCAAATACATGGAGAAAACTTAGTAAACAAAGTAGAATTAAAACAGCAAGACATAGATGTAGATGGAGTATTTGTAATAAAAGATAGTGCTTCGCCTAAATCGTTAGTGCCAGGAATAGAGACAGAAGGACCTCATATTAAGGTAGATATTAATATGAATACAAGTATAAATGGATGCTTTGCAGCAGGAGACTGTGTAGGTAAACCATATTCTTATATAAAGTCAGCTGGTCAAGGTCAAATAGCAGCATTAAATGCAGTAGCTTATTTAGATAAATTAAAAATAGAACAGAAAAAGAATAGCTAATAAAAATACCTTAAGTTTAACTTAGAGTGAGAGCGCTTAGATTAAAATCTAAGTGCTTTTTTTATGCCATGGTTCAATACATTTATTATAAAAAAAGCTTTTATAATAAATGTAGATATGATACAAGTT
Source organism: Romboutsia sp. 1001713B170131_170501_G6 (assembly GCF_015668195.1). Taxonomy (NCBI): domain Bacteria; kingdom Bacillati; phylum Bacillota; class Clostridia; order Peptostreptococcales; family Peptostreptococcaceae; genus Romboutsia; species Romboutsia sp. 1001713B170131_170501_G6. Next base: position 96,167 of record NZ_JADPFC010000002.1, on the reverse strand, counting down.
AGTATTAATAATTTAACTATAAAATAATTTACTTTTTATACAAAATATAAAATAAATTGACATAATGAAGTAAAATTAAAAGCCACCTAGAAAAGTTAGTAAAATAACTAAAATCAATGGTTTAAGTTGAACTAAATTTATTGTAAAATTAGAAATTTGCAAATGTTAAATTTAATTATGCAAAAAATGACTTGAAAAGTATTAAAAATATAGTTATAATGAATAAAAAAGAAATATTGATTCAAAAATATTTATTAGTCAGTAATTTTTTGAAATATATAATAACATTTCAAAAAAACGGCAATTATATAAAAGTATTTATAATTAATTTAGGAGGGATTGAAATTGGAAAATTTAAATAGCTTAATAGTAAGCATTAACGATTTTATATGGACATATATATTAATAGCCATGCTAATCATACTTGGAATTTACTTTAGTGTTAAGACTAAGTTTGTACAGTTTAGATATTTTAAAGAAATGTTTAAACTTTTAGGGGAAGGCGCATCTAAGGAAGGAAAGAAAGAAGGACAAGTATCGCCATTTCAAGCTTTTTGTATAAGTACAGCATCTAGAGTTGGAACAGGTAACATTGCAGGAATTGCTATGGCTGTTGTAATTGGAGGGCCTGGTGCTATATTTTGGATGTGGATAACCGCATTAATAGGTTCTGCATCAAGTTTTGTAGAAAGTACATTAGCACAGATATTTAAGATAAAAGACAAAGATGGCTTTAGAGGAGGACCTGCTTATTATATAGAACAAGGTCTAAATAAAAAATGGATGGGAATATTATTCTCTATTTTAATAACTATATGTTTTGGATTTATATTTAATGCTGTTCAAGCTAATACAGTTTCACTTGCATTTAATTCAGCCTTTGGTATTGATAGATTAACTATAGGTATAATAATTACAATACTTACAGCACTAGTTATATTTGGAGGAGTTCATAGAATAGCTAAAGTATCTGAGATAATAGTCCCAATATTTGCAGGACTTTATATATTAGTAGCATTATTTATAGTTGTAAAAAATATAGGTGAAGTACCAAATATACTTAAGCTTATAGTTGAAAATGCATTTAATTTTAGAGAAATGTCGGTAGGTACAACAGCAGGAATAATACTTACTGGAGTAAAAAGAGGACTATTCTCTAATGAAGCTGGTATGGGTAGTGCACCAAATGCAGCAGCAACTGCAGATACATCACACCCTGTTAAACAAGGATTAATACAAACACTTGGAGTATTTACAGATACTATAGTAATATGTACATGTACAGCATTTATAGTATTATTATATCCAGGATACTCAACTAGTGGATTAAGTGGAATAGAGTTAACTCAAGCTGCACTATCTTCTCATATAGGACAAATAGGTTATATATTTATAGCTGTATGTATATTCTTATTTGCTTTTAGTTCAATCGTAGGTAATTATTACTATGGAGAATCAAATATAGAATTTATGAATAGCAATAAAACTGTTTTAAATATATTTAGAGTTTTAGTTGTAGCTATGGTTTTATTTGGTTCAGTAGTTCAAGTAGATATAGTATGGAATTTAGCAGATGTTTCAATGGGACTTATGGCTATAATAAACTTAATAGCAATAGCTCTTTTAGGAAAATATGCTTTTATAGCACTTGAAGATTATACTAAGCAAAAGAAAAATGGAATTAAAAGTCCAGTATTTGATGCATCAAATATAAAAGGACTTGAAAATGTTCAGTGCTGGAACAATAAAAATAAATAATATATAATGCTAAATAAATTTGAGTGCCTTTTAATCAAAAGGCACTCTTTTAGTTTAAAATTATTAGGTTTAATTACAATTCATAGCTTTCTAAGTATCTACAAAAATCATGAAACTCATCTATACTTTTTATTTCCTGTAAGTTCCTAAGGTCAATGATTATATTACTAGGAATATGCAACATAAATTCCATATCAAATAGCTCACATTCTGTAAATCCTTTTTTATAGTCATATTTATAAGGTATATACTTATTGAAGTTTCTTTCAAAATATTTTATCTTAGCATAACATAGTTTGTATATATAAAATAATAAAGCTAGGGTTGAGTGATTTTTAGCAAATTTATTAGAAAAATATTTAACCTTATAGTACTTTTTATGACTTGATTCCCAATATAAATCATCATTTAATTGAAGACCATATTTTTTTAGCAAATTATATTTTTCATTAGAAAGATATTCGGTTTCTTTTAGCATAAATTCCTCCAGCATTAAGAGAATTTAATATATTATTATTACTTAATAATATGGATATTAAAAATTTTAAATACATAATATAAACTTTTTCTATAATGAGATTGAATTAGATATAGATATTAAATGTATAAATTTTATAGTTATTAAATAGTTAAAAGTAAAATCTTATGGTAAGATAAAGTAAATTAATAGAATTAAAATCAAATAGGGTGTGAATACTTCAAAAGATATACTATGCAGTTAGGAGAGTTATAAATGAATATTAAACCATTAGATATATTAAATAGGTATTATGGATATACAAATTTTAGAAAAGGGCAAGAGAATATTATAAATTCTATAATTAATAAGAATGATGTACTTGCTATAATGCCAACAGGAGGAGGTAAATCCATATGTTATCAAATACCCGCTATGGTACTAGAAGGAATAACTATAGTTGTATCTCCTCTTATATCACTTATGAAAGATCAAGTAGATACACTAAAAGTTATGGGAATTAAAGCTGAGTACATAAATAGTTCTCTTTCAAATAGTGAATATGAAAAAGTACTTAACAATATAAAAAATGATGAATGTAAAATATTATATGTAGCACCAGAAAGGTTAGATAGTTCTGATTTTTTAACAGTAATATATGATAAATTTGTATGCCAAGTTGCAATAGACGAGGCACACTGTGTATCACAATGGGGGCATGATTTTAGGGTAAGTTATAAAAAAATACCATATTTTATAAATAATTTAAGAAATAGACCAATAGTAACAGCTTTTACAGCTACAGCAAGTGATGAAGTCAGAAAAGATATAGTTGAGGTACTTAATTTAAACAATCCAAAAGTATTTATATCAGGGTTTGATAGAGAAAATTTATCTATAAGTATAGTTAAATCTTCTGCCAAGAATAAATACTTATTAGATTATGTAAAGAATCATGAAAATGAATGTGGGATAATATATGCATCAACTAGAAAAGAAGTAGAAAATATACATGATGGACTTTTAAAAAGAGGTTATTTAGTATCTAAATACCATGCAGGCCTTAGCAATGAAACAAGAAAAGAAAATCAAGAAAAGTTTATAAATGATGATATTAAGATAATGGTAGCAACAAATGCTTTTGGTATGGGAATAGATAAACCAAATATAAGATGGGTAATTCATTATAATATGCCACAAAGTATAGAAAACTACTATCAAGAAATAGGTAGGGCAGGAAGAGATGGAGAAGATAGTGAGTGTATATTATTATTTGCTCCACAAGATGTCCATACGCAAAAATACTTAGTGGAAGCATCTATAGAAAATCCTCAAAGAAAGATGGCTAAATACACTAAACTTCAGCAAATGGTAGATTTGATATATACTAGTGATTGCTATAGAAAATGTATACTAGATTACTTTGGAGAAAGTATGGAAAATGAATGTAATAACTGTAGCAATTGTTTAAATGATGGAGAGGTAGTAGATAAGACACTAGATGCTATGATGGTAATATCTTGTATTGCGAGGATGAAAAGAAGTTATGGAATAACTATGATAGTTGATGTGCTTAGGGGCTCTAAAAATAAGAAAGTATTAGAATTAGAATTTGATAAATTATCAACTTATGGTCTTATGAAAAAGTACTCCAGTGAAGATTTAAAAAACTTTATAAATACATTAGTATCGCATGGATTTTTAGATATAGTAGAAAATTTAGGACATAAAGGAACATTTCCAACTATAAAATTAAATGAACAATCTATGAGGGTTATAAAAAAGGAAATAAAAGTTGAATTAAAAGAAGCTAAAGCAAGTAAGTCTAAGTATGTAGAAAATGAATTATACGAAGAATTAGTAAGATTAAGAAGTGATATAGCAAGAGAAGAATCTATAGCACCATATATGGTATTTGGAGATGCAACTTTAAAAGGTATGGCAAGCATTTATGCTACAACTAAAGAAGAAATGCTTAGTGTATCTGGTATTGGTGAAGTTAAGTATGAAAAGTATGGTTCTAGATTTAAAGATGTAATAGAATCGTATATAAATAGAAATAATATTGATAAACAAAAAATATTAGATAACAATACAAACAAAAAAGAAAATACAAAAATTAAAGATGAATATTTTGAAGTTACTACAGATAAAGAGCTATATAATATTTTAGATGATTTAAGAAAAGATATAGCAAAAAAGGAAAATTCTATACCTTATATGGTAATTAGCAAAAATTCTTTAAAAGAAATAAGTGGAAGATATCCAACTACTAAAGAACAACTAAAAGATATAGGTGGGATGGGCCCAGTTAAAATAAATAGATATGGGGAAAGTATATTAGATGTAGTTAATTCATATATAAATGAAAAAGATATAAAGCCAGATTGGGAAGATAAAAAAAGACTTAAGCTTATAATAGATGGAGAAAATAGAAAAAACAATGAAATAGCCCTAGATTTATTAAATCAAGGAAAAGATATAAAACATGTATGTGAAGAAATAGAAACATCTCTTTCTACAGTTTTAGGATATATATATGACTATATAAAAGAAGGAAATTGTATAAACTTTAATATAGATTTAGAAAGTATGTATGAACAAAAGGATAAAGAAATGATATTAGATGCATGTGAAAGATTTTCTGAAGATAAGATAAGTGTAATAAAAAAATCACTACCAGATTATATAAAATATGAAAATATTAGAGCTGTAATACTTGAAAAATATATATAAAATATTGGATAAAAAATAACTTGATACTTTTTAGTATCAAGTTATTTTTTGTGTTAAATTAAATTTTATGTAATTAAATAAATGTTTTTGGAAATAATCTGAAATATGTAAAAAAATTGACTTTAATTTATTGAAATAAAAATATTATTATGTTAAGATATTAATACCTAGTATTAAAACTTAAAGTAATAACTTGGATATAAAAGAAAGAGTTAAAAAGTTGGAGGAAAAATGAATAATATAAAAATAATATGTGATAGCTTATCGGATATACCTAAAGAATTTATTGATAAATATGATATAGAAGTAGTACCACTTAGTATAATTTTTAATGGTAGAGAATATATAGATGGAGTAGACTTAACTGAAGATGAATTTTATAAAATGCTAAGAGAAAGTGAAAGCTTACCTAAAACATCTCAAGTTACGTATATGTCATTTAAGAATGTATTTGAAAAGTACATAGATAAATATGAAGAGATCTTGTATATAGGAGGATCGTCTAATGCATCTGGTACATATCAAAGTGCTGTTATGGCTAAAAATGATATAGAAAGCAAAAATATACATACATTTGATACATTATCATTGTCTATAGGAAGCACATGCTTAGTAATTAGTGCAGCTAAGTTAGCTAAAGAAGGCAAAAGTATAGAAGAGATAATAAAACATTTGACAAATTTAAAAAATAACTTATCTGTTTTATTTACAGTAGAAACATTAGAGTATTTGCAAAAAGGTGGGAGAATGTCTTTAGCTAAGGCTACAATAGGAAATATGTTAAATATAAAGCCGATACTTTGTCTAGATGAAGGATTAGTTAAGCATTTCTCACAAGCAAGAGGTAAAAAACAAGTAATAAACAATATAGTAGAAATTATAAAAGAACAACAAGGTGAAGATTTAACTAATAAAACTATAGTAATTGGCTATGGAGATAATGAAGGTGATTTAAAAATATTAAAAAATAATTTATGTGAAAATTTAAAAGTAAAAGACCTTATTGTTGTAAATATAGGAAGCTGTATATGTGCACATACAGGACCTGGAGTGCTTGGAATTGCATGTTGTGATATATAATAATGAAGATAAACTATAAAAGTTATATAATTTAATTTTTATAGTTTATTTTTTTATTTAAAAACATAAATTAACTTATATTACTTTAGTATTTACATTTAAAAATTCTAAATTTATCTAAAATTTTAATTATTATAAATATACAAAAATGTACCATAAAAAAATAAATATTATGCTATAATGGAATCTGTGTGAATTTAAGGGGGTGTACTATGAACATTGATAGAATTTTAGATTTTTCATCTAATGCAGGAAGACTTATGCTTCAAAGTGGAGGAGAAACTTATAGAGTAGAGGAAACTATATCAAGGATTTGTCAGTCTTTTGATGTAGACGAAGTAGAAGTGTTTGCAACTCCTACAGCGGTAATGGTTTCTATATTTCTTAATGGTAAGATACATTCAGTAGTTAAAAGGATTAACTCAAGAGGTGTAAATTTAAATAGAGTTCATAATATAAATTCTCTTTCGAGAAAGATATATCATGATAAATTAAGCATAGATGAATGTGAACTAGAATTAGAAAAAATATGTAAAGATGATATGTATAAGGATAATACAGTATTATTATTTTCAGGTATATCAACAGCTATGTTTACATTATTGTTTGGTGGTAATTTTAATGCTATTTTAGGATCTTTTATAATAGGTATCATAATAAAATATATATATAACAAATTAAGCAAATCATCATTAAATGAATTTTTTATAAATAGTTTATGTGGAGGAGTAGTAGCTATATTTTCTGTGTTACTATTTGATATTGGGTTTATACATGAGATAGATAAAATAATAGCTGGAAGTATAATGCTTTTAGTTCCAGGCCTTGCACTTACAAATTCTATAAGAGATATTATGCAAGGAGAATTAATATCAGGCCTTACTAAGGTTGCAGAAGCTCTATTAATAGGTGTATCTATTGCAGTTGGAACAGGATTTGTAATAAGTATGTATCTTCAGATGGGAGGGATGTAGTATGATTATAGAATCAATAGCATCTTTTTTTATAGGAATAGGATTTGGAATTATATTTAATATAAAAGGAAAGCGACTAATAGTAGCAGGAATAGGTGGAGGTATAGCTTGGTTTTCATATAAATTTTCCCTACATTGTATAGGATCAGATGTAATATCATATTTTATATCTGCAATATGCTTTAGTATATACTGCGAAATATGTGCAAGAATATATAAAACTCCAGCTACAACATTAAGTGTATGTTGCCTTATTCCCTTGGTTCCAGGATATGGAGTATATAATACAATGTATCAGTTTATAGTAGGAGATTATATGAAGGCTATAGAATATGGGGTAAATACATTAGCAATATCTGGTGCATTAGCATTAGGTATAATATTTGTATCTACTATATTTAGAAATATAAAGTTAGGTAAGTTTATAGAGAGAGGACCTAAAAGGAAAAATAATTCTAGCATAAAATCAGGAGAAAATAATTTAGAAATAGTTTAAAAAATACCGATAATTATTATCGGTATTTTTTTATATTAAAATAGTAAAGTTTATAGAATAAAATAAGGCAATAATATATACTCATTAGTAATAGGAAAATATTTTAGTATAAAACAAAATGGAGGATATATATGTTAATATTAACTACAGAAAGTATACCAGGTAAGAATATTATAGAAGTTAAGGGATTAGTAAGAGGAAGTACAATTAGGGCAAAGCATATAGGTAAAGACATAGGTGCAAGTTTTAAGCAATTAGTTGGTGGAGAACTTACAGGATATGATGAGATGTTAGTTGAAGCTAGAAAAATAGCAATAGCTAGAATGGTAGAAGACGCTAAAGCACAAGGTGCTAATGCGATAATTGGGTTTAGATTAACATCAGCAGCAGTTATGCAAGGAGCTGCTGAAATGTTAGCATATGGTACTGGAGTTGTTATTGATGAGTAATATAGGGCTCATAATAGCTTTAATACTTGCTATAGGAACACCTTTTGTTATTATAGTTGGAAGTATAGTACTTATTATAGTTAAAATAATAGAAAGAAAAAAAGAAAAGAAAAATGAAGATTTTGATAAGTATGATAAATATTAAACTAGAAAGTATAGCTATACTAATAGGTGTAGCTATACTTTTTTATTGTATAAAAGTTTATTTTATATAAAAATTAAATATTTTAATAAACATTATTATATAAAATATTTACGAATTATAATGTATTAAAAAATATAAATGTATTGTATAATACTATTAATAAAAATATTTATATTGATAAATGTTTGGAGGGGAGATCGAAATATGATAGTAGTAAGAGGTGCAGGAGATTTAGCCAGTGGAGTAATACATAGATTAAATAGATGTGGGTTTGATGTGGTTTGTTTGGAAGTTGAAAAACCATTGGCAATAAGGCGAAATGTAAGTTTTAGTGAAGCTGTTTATGAAGGAGAATTTAGTGTTGAAGGGGTTTGTGCAAAGCTTTGTAATAATATAGAGGAGATAAAAAAAGCTATAAAAGATAAGAATGTAGCTTTAGTTGTTGATGAAAAAGGAGAGTATATAAAATATTTAAAACCGGATATAGTAATAGATTGTATTCTAGCTAAAAAAAATTTAGGTACAAATAAAGATATGGCAAAGCTCACTATTGCATTAGGTCCAGGATTTTGTGCGGGTAAAGATGTAGATATAGTAATTGAAACTATGAGAGGTCATAATTTAGGAAAAATCATAAATAGTGGGTATGCTCTAAAAAATACTTCTACACCAGGAGTTATAAATGGTATAGGAAAAGAAAGAGTCGGGTATGCAAAAGAAAGTGGTATTATAGAAAATATAGCTAGTATAGGAAGTGTAGTAAAAAAAGATGAGGTACTAGCTTATATAATAAACAAAGATAATGAAAAAATTGATGTAAAAGCAAATATAGATGGAGTTTTAAGAGGAATTATAAGAAATAAGTCTAATATAGTAAAAGGATTAAAAATATTAGATATAGACCCAAGAATTGAAGAAGTTAGTAATTGTTATACAATATCAGATAAAGCTAGATGTATAGCTGGAAGTGTTTTAGAAGAAGTTGTAAGATTTTATAATAAATAGTCAAAAGCTAGATAGGAGAAGTAATTATGGATGAGATGATATTAGACAGAATAAGTAAAGAAGTGAAAAGTGGAAATAAAGTAGCTTTTGCAACTATAACTGAAGTAAAAGGTTCTAGTCCAGGAAAAGTAGGTGCTACACTAGCGTACTTTAATGATAAAAGTATACTAGGAACTGTAGGCGGGGGAATATTAGAACATGAAGTAATAACTGAATGTAAAAAAGCATTAGATAGTGGATTTGATAGATCTTTTAAACATGCTCTAGATGAAAATTCTAAAGATACTCCTATGCAGTGTGGTGGAAGAGTTTGTGGTTTTATAAAAGTATTTAAACCAAGACCAAGACTTTTAATAGTCGGAGGAGGGCATGTAGGTTATAATATATATAAAATTGCAAATACATTAGATTTTTATAAAATAATAGTAGATGATAGAGTAGAGTTTGCAAATAAAGAAAGATTTGAAAGTGCAGATGAAGTATATGCTGGAAATATAGATAATATATTAAATGATATAAATATAGATAAAAATACATACGTAATAATTGCAACTAGAGGATATGAAAAAGATTTAGAGGCATTAAGAGAGATAATAAAGAAAAATCCTTCTTATATAGGCATGATAGGAAGTAAGAAAAAGTGGAATACCTTAAAAGAAGAACTTTTAAATGAAGGTGTAGAAAAAGAATTATTAGATAAGGTATATGCACCTGTAGGTCTTAATATATCGTCAAATGATGTTTCAGAAATAGCCTTTGGTATAATGGCTGAATTATTACTAGTAAAAAATAAAGGGGAATTATCACATAGAAAACATACTAAATAATATAAAATTGGGAGGTAAATATGTTTAAAGTAGCTATAGTAACACTTAGTGATAAAGGGTATATAGGAGAAAGAGAAGATATAACGGGAAAAAAGCTAAAAGAGTATATAGAAGAAAGTAATGAATACAAAGTAGTACATTATAATCTGTTAAAAGATGATAAGGATATGTTAAAAGAAGAGCTTATAAATATTTGTGATAATAATATAGCTGATTTAGTGCTTACGAATGGAGGAACAGGTTTTTCTAAAAGGGATACAACACCAGAAGCTACAAAAGAAGTTTTAGAAAGGGAAATTCCAGGGATAAGTGAATATATGAGATTAAAATCTAGTGAAATAACTAAAAAAGCAATACTTAGTAGAGGAGTAAGTGGTATAAGAAACAATTCTATTATAATTAACTTACCAGGAAGCCCTAAAGGTGCAATAGAAAATTTAGGATTTGTATTAGATGTATTACCCCATGGAATAGAAATATTAAAAGGTGAGGCAACAGAATGTGCCACTACAACTAAAAATAGTATATAATTAGTTATATAAAATAGGCAAAAAAGAGGGTAGCTAGTTATGATTGATAAATATGGAAGAAATATAAATTATGCACGTATTTCTTTAACTGAAAAATGCAATCTAAGATGTGTTTATTGTATGCCAGATGATGTAAACTTTAATGGATACGAAAATACACTTAGTTTAAATGATTATAAATTTATTATAAATGGATTATCACAAATAGGAATAACAAAAATTAGATTTACAGGAGGAGAGCCTTTATTATATGAAGGTTTATCAGAAATTATAAGATACACTTATAAAGAATGTAATATAAAAAATGTAGCTATAACTACTAATGGAATAGGTCTTTATGATATGGCATATGAATTATACGAAAGTGGTCTTAGAACTGTAAATATAAGTTTAGATTCATTAAAAGAATATAAATATAAAAGCATTACTAGAAATGGAGATATAAAAGAAGTATTAAAATCTATATCTAGGTGTTTAGAACTTGGAATGAAAGTTAAAATAAATTGTGTACTTATAAATGGATTTAATGAAAATGAAATACTAGACTTTATACTTATGACAAAATTTAATAATATTGATGTAAGGTTTATTGAGCTTATGCCTTTAGGAGAGGCTAGTAAAATATATAGAAATGGATATGTTAATATACAAAATATAATAAGTCAAATAGATGGATTATATAAAATAGAAAGTAGTGAAAATTCTACTGCTAGATACTATAAATTAGAAGACTCAATGGGAAAAGTCGGGATAATAACTCCTATGTCGTGTTCATTTTGTAGTGAGTGCAATAGAATAAGAATAACTCAAAACGGAACTGTTAAATTATGTCTTCATTCAGAAGAAGAGTATGATATAAAATACTATTTAAATAAGCCATTAATTTTTAGAGAAGTATTAAAAGAGATAATATTAGACAAGCCAGAAAGACACTACTTAAATGAAAATAAAGTTAGTGATACTAAAAGGAGTATGTATCAAATAGGAGGATAATATGCTAACTCATATAAATGAAAAGGGATATGCAAAAATGGTTGATGTAGGAGATAAAGAAAATACAAAAAGAACTGCAACTGCAAAAGCTAGCATATTAGTAAGTGAAGAAATAATAAATAAGATATTAATTGGACAAGTTAAAAAAGGTGATGTATTATCAGTAGCACAGGTTGCAGGTATAATGGGAGCTAAAAATACGCCAATGAATATTCCTATGTGTCACAATATAAATTTAGTAGGTTGTGATTTAGATTTTAATATAGATAAAAAAGAGAATACAATAAATATATATGCAACATGTAAATCAGTGGGAAAAACTGGTGTTGAAATGGAAGCTTTAAGTGCAGCAACAATGGCAGCACTTACAATATATGATATGTGCAAAGCTATAGATAAAAAAATGGTAATAAAGGATGTACATCTGCTAGAAAAAAGTGGTGGTAAGTCTGGAAATTTTAAATTTTAAAAAAGGATGGGGAATATGGCTAAGATTGTATCTATAAATATAAGTGAAAAAAAAGGTGTAGTAAAAGTACCTGTAGACAAAGCTACTTTAAAAATAAATCATGGAATAGTTAATGATGCGCATGCAGGAAATTGGCATAGACAAATATCTTTACTAGGAAAAGAAAGCATAGATAAAATGAAAGAAAGAGGATTTAATCATTTAAAATTTGGTGATTTTGCAGAAAATATAACAACAGAAGGAATAAATGTATACAAACTTCCTGTAGGAACTAGATTAACTTTAGGTGAATGTGAAGTAGAAGTTACTCAAATAGGCAAAAAGTGCCATGGAGGATGTGAAATAAAAAAAACTACAGGTGACTGTGTTATGCCTAGAGAAGGTATATTTGTAAAAGTTATAAGTGAAGGAACTATAAATATAGGTGATGAAGTAAAAATATTAAAAGAGAGTATGGTTTAAGCCATACTCTTTTCTTCTTTATAGTTAAATTCTAATATTTTATCTTCCATTTTATTTTTTATATGGTCAGCTAATATACTAGATTTTAACTTAGTATTGTCTATATGTTTATATATAGGGTCTAAAAATTCAACCTCTATAGATTTTGAGTGAATTTTGCCAATAGGCTCATAACCATCATAAATACCATTAGAGTTTTTTATAACTAAAGGAACTATAGGACAATTTGCCTTATAAGCTATTTTTAAAGCCCCACTTCTAAAAGTTGATACTAGAGAATTAGGTTCTTTTACCCAAGTTAAATCTCCTTCTGGAAATATTGCCATACTATGGCCTAAAGTTATATTTTTGGATGCTTGTATAATACTTTTTATACCTTCTCTATTATTATTTCTATTTATGTATACACATTTTATAAGTTTAGTCCAATCTCTTAATATAGGAATATTTTTCCAAACAGGCTCATCTGCTATAACACATCCAATAGGTCTATCTACACTAGATACTAGTATAAAACTATCTAACATACTAGAATGATTTACAACAAATAAAACTGGCTCATTAGGAATTTTTTCTTTTCCTAAAATATTTACATCTATATCAACTAACTTTAGTGATTTTAGAGCATGTGATTTTAATACATTAAAATGTTCATTTGATGAATATTTATCAGGATTATTTTTATATTTAAGCAACTTAGGTAAAGTTCCTAAAAAGCCAATTAACTGATAAATTGCAAATTTTATATAATTAAACAAAACTTTCATCTCCTCAAATATTATAATTAAAGATTTTAGCATAAAAATATTATAAACTCAAAATAAAAAATATGATTAATTAGTAATAAAAAAAGTATGTATAAGAATATAGATTAAGTATAAGTTTTTATATTACATAAAAAATTATATTCCTTTAAAGTATTTTAATAAACATAATTTTGAAATATGTGATTAAAAATTTTAGGAAAATATAGTATTAAGGAGTATTTATATGGGGAAAAATATAAACAGAGTATATGATGAAAAACTTTTAAGAGTAAAAGTCTTATCTCACAATGGAGATAAAATTCATATAAAATTACCCGTAAACTTTGTTAAAAAAATGATACAAAATAATGCACTAGACTTTTTTAATGATTTAGATGATATAATTGATGGTAAAAAACTTATAAGCTTAGCTACAAAAGCATTAGATGAAAATATAAGTGGCGAAGTTGCATACCTAGAAAGAAGCAATGGAGATATTATAAAAATAATATTAGATTAACACTAAGATTTCTTAGTGTTTTATTTTTTATAAAAAATAATATAACACTAAAAAAATAAATATAATAAATAAAAAAGTTAGAAATAATACTATAATTCGACAAAAATATATACAAAATAATAAAAAAAGTTAATTAAAATTAAAAATCAAACAATATTATACCCATTTTTACTCAAAATAATAAAAAAATATAAAAAATGTAAAAAAATTCATAACAAATTTACAAATAAAGTATATAATATATATAAGAATTATTTTGAGAATAAAAACTTTAAATTATATATTGTATAAGAAATAAAAATGGGAGGTTAAAAATGTTAGATAGAAAAGTGGCAGTAGCAGTATGTGCTACTACAGTAGGACTAGCTATGGGGACTACAGGTGCATTTGCAGATGGAAAAACAGGAACTGTAACAGTTAGTACATTAAATATAAGAAGTGGACCTAGTACAAGTTATTCAATAGTAACAAAAGTTCATCAAGGAGATAAACTTGAAATATTAGAAAGCTCAAATGGATGGCATAAAGTAAAACTATCAAATGGAAAAATAGGATGGGGAAGTGGAAGCTATATAAGTATATCTGGTTCAAGCAGTAACAATAGCTCAAACCAAATAACAGGAAAGATAGGAACAATAATAACTGAAGCTTTAAATATAAGAAGTGGTGCATCTACATCTCATTCTATAGTAACTAAGGCTTATAAAGGAGATCAAGTAAAGATATTAGAAAGCTCAAATGGATGGCATAGAGTCCAACTATCAAATGGCAAATCAGGATGGGGCCATGGTGGATACATAAGCTTATCTGATTCAAATGCAGGTTCAGGTAACAATGCAAATAATGGTGGAGAAACTTCTACACCAGTTACAGGAAAAACTGGAACAATATCAACAGCAGCTTTAAATATAAGAAGTGGCCCAAGTACTAGCTACGGTATAATAACTAAAGCTTATCAAGGTGACAGAGTAGATATATTAGAAAAAAGCTCAAATGGTTGGTACAAAGTAAAATTATCAAATGGAAAAATAGGATGGGGAAGTGGAAGCTATATAAGCTTATCTAACTCAAACACAGGTTCAGGAAATAATAATAGTGGAGAAATTTCTACACCAGTTACAGGTAAAAAAGGAACAATAACAACAGCAGCTTTAAATATAAGAAGTGGCCCAAGTACTAGCTATGGTGTAATAACTAAAGCATATCAAGGGGACAGAGTAGATATATTAGAAAGCTCAAATGGATGGTATAAAGTAAAATTATCAAATGGAAAAGTAGGATGGGGAAGTGGAAGCTATATAAGCTTATCTAACTCAAATACAGGTTCAGGAAGTAATAGTAGTTCAGACAATGGACAAACATCTCAAAGTAAAGTACAAAAGGTACTAAACATAGCTATGGCACAACTAGGAAAGCCATATGTATGGGGAGCAGAAGGACCTAATAGTTTTGACTGTTCAGGATTAACTTACTATGTATATAAGCAAGTTGGAATAACATTACCTAGAGTTTCAACAGCTCAATATAGTGTAGGTAGATCTGTAAGTTGGAATAACTTACAACCAGGAGACTTAATGTTCTCAAGTACTGATGGAAGTGGAAGAATAACTCATGTTGGTATATATATAGGTAATGGACAAATGATACATGCTCCAAAGCCAGGAGATGTAGTTCAAAAGACTAGTATAAACAATAGTTACTGGAAAAATGCTCATGTAGGAGCTAAGAGAGTTTTATAATAAAAAGACACCATAGCAAAATTGCTATGGTGTTTTTATTTAAATTTATAAGAGATTAGTTGAATGAAGATATGAGTCAAAAAAACTAATAATATAGTTTTAAAGGATTGTACTAAAATGTAGCTAATTTTGGTATAATCCTTTTATAGTATAAATACTAAGGAGAAAAATATGAAATTATCAACTAAAGAATTAGTTATATGTTCTATATTTGCAAGTATAACAGCTATACTTGCTCAAATATCAATACCAATACCTTTTACAACTGTACCACTTACTATGCAGATGTTTTCTGTTATGATTTGTGGAATATTACTTGGTTCTAGGTTAGGTTTTTTATCTCAAGTTATATATTTAAGTCTTGGGATAATAGGTATACCTGTATTTTCTCAAATGGGAGGAGGAATAGGTGTATTAGCTGGGCCTACAGGAGGTTTCTTAATATCATTTCCTATAGTTTCATTTATTGTTGGATATTTTTTTGAAAAATATAAAAATAATATATTACTTTTACTTTCAATGTTAATAGCACTTTTTATAAGCTATATAATAGGTACCTTTCAATTTAGTTTAATAGCAGGAGTAAGTTTTTTTAAAGGTCTATTAACTTGTGTAGTACCATTTATAATTGTAGATTTTATAAAAATAGGATTAGTATATATATTTGGGAAATGTATAAGAAAAAGAATAAATTTAAAAAATATATAAATGGTAAATAGTTATAGGGGGGGAGTTATTTGGAAAGAGTTTTAGAATTGATAGAAAGAAAATTTTTAAAGGATAGTGAATTATTAGAAATAGAAGATAGTGAATTTGTAATAAGTTTAAAATATAAACAACCTTACAATGCACATTATAATGAATATGTAGTAACTATAAATATAAATAAAATAATAAAAGAATATAGTGTATATTTAAAACATAGATAAAAAGAGCCATTAGGCTCTTTTTTATAATATAACAGCAAATATTACTTTAGTATCATTAGATGTTATATTTTCCCAACGATGACTAGAGCCAACAGGAACTTTAACGCTATCGCCTTCATATAAAGTAAATTTATCTTCATCTATGTATAGGTTAGCTTCACCACTTAATATATAAGCTATCTCATATCCTTTATGTTCTATAAAATTAGTACAAGAACTAGTGTTAGGAGATAGGTTCATTATAGCAAATTCAAAATTATCATTAATTTCTGGAGATAATACTTCATAGATTACATCATCATTCCCAGGAAGAATAACTTTTTTTCTATTATCTTTTCTGACTATTAAATTTTTTTTATCAATTTCAGACATAAAGAAAGTAAATAATGGAACATTTAAAGCAGAGGCTATAGATTTTAATGAATTAACTGAAGGATTAGCGAGCCCTCTTTCTATTTGGCTTAGTAAAGATGGTGTAACACCTGCTAGTTTAGCTAAATCTCTTATGCTTAAATCTTGTTTTTTTCTTATTTCGCAGATCTTAGTACCAATATTTAAATCATTCATAATTAATCACCTTAGTTAAAATTTTTATAAAACTTAAACAATATATTTATTATAGCATAAAATACATATTAATAAACGTTAAATAGAATTTAATTAATTAATATATAGTTGACAAAATTGTAGTAAATGAATAAAATTATATTAAATAAAATTTAATTAATTTAATAAAATTTAACAGAGGGATTTATATGCAGATAACAACTTTTGGAGCACTATTTGGACTTTTTACAGCTATAATTCTTATAATTAAGAAATTTCAACCTGTATATAGTTTGATGTTAGGAGCTTTAGTTGGAGGATTGATTGGAGGTTGTGATTTATCACAAACTGTGGAGTATATGATAACTGGAGCTAAAGATATATCTCCATCTATATTAAGGGTCTTAGCATCAGGAGTATTAGCTGGATGTTTGATAAAAACAGGATCAGTAAATAAGATATCTGAAGAAATAATTAAGTTATTAGGAACAGATAAAGCTATTTTAGGAATAGCTATATCAACTATGGTTTTAGCTGGAGTTGGGGTTAACTTAGATGTAGCTATTATAACTGTTGCTCCTATAGGTATGTACATAGGAAATAAGTTATCTTATTCTAAAATATCTATACTTTTAGCTTTAGCTGGAGGAGGGAAGGCTGGAAATATAATATCACCTAATCCAAATACTTTAGCAGTATCAGAAAATTTTAATGTAACTTTATCAAATGTAATGGCATCAAATATAGTGCCTGCTATATGTGGAATATTTATAACTGTAATGTTAACTAAGTTGATTATAGATAAAGGTAGTAAATTTGAACATAGTGATATATTACAAGAAAAAAAGGAAATGCCTACTTTATTTAGATCTTTGATAGGACCTTTAGTATCTATAGGGTTGTTATTTCTAGGTAATATATCTAGTGTTTTGATAGATCCATTAATAGCATTACCTTTAGGAGGAATAGTTTGTGTAATTGCAACAGAAAATACTAAAAAATTAAATAATTATTTAGCATATGGAGTTAGTCAAATGCAAGGAGTGTGTATACTATTAATAGGAACAGGAACACTTGCAGGGATTATACAAATGTCTAACCTTCAAAATAGCACAATAACTGCACTTGAAATGTTAAGCGTACCGCAATTTTTATTAGCACCAATATCTGGGATGCTAATGTCTTTAGCAACGGCATCATCAACAGCAGGAGCAACTATAGCATCATCAACTTTTAAAGAAGCTATAATAGATTCAGGATTTTCAGCTTTAAATGGAGCAAGTATTGTAAATGCTGGTTCTAGTGCTTTTGAGCAATTACCTCATGGATCATTATTTCATACAAGTGCAAAGAGTGTAAATATGGGTATAAAAGAGAGATTTACATTACTTCCTTATGAGATTATGGTAGGGTTTAGTATGACAGTAATATCGACTTTAATAAATATTATGTTTTTTAAATAAATATATTAATTAAATTATCTAAATAAAAAAGGTGAATTTATATTCACCTTTTTTATTTAAAAAATGATAATATAAATAATAGCAATATATTACATAAGGCTAAAAGTAATAAAGAAATATTTTTCAATTGGTAGAAGAAATAAAAATGGGGTATAAATATCAATAAAAATTATTGATTATATCAACTAAAAAGGAGGTATGTGTATGAATGTATTAGAAATGTTTGTAAAAAATTTATGTGGAGTATTTAATAATGATAAGCAAATACATAAACAAAAACAAGAAGGTAATTTAACTCACCCAAAAGCTAAGCATATAAATGGTATAGCAAATGGTAAAATAATAAATTTACCAAAAGACTTTAAAGGATATTTTATAATAGAAGAAAGCTATTATGAAATTGGAGAGAGAAAAAATATATTACCTCATTTGTTTTTATTTGAATTAAATGAAAATAATCAAGTAGTATTAAAATCTTATGAAATACCTAACAATATATCAAAAGAAGATTTTAGAAATGATAACTTAGATTTAAAATTAGATTATAATACACTAGAAGAATCTAACAAATTTACACCTATGATATATTTTGAAAAAGATGGAGTATTTGAAGGAGAAAGTGTTAGTTATTTTTCAAAAGAGGTAAAATTTGTGTTAAAAGAGAGAATAGAAAAAGATACATTATATGTGAGTGAAGTTTTTTACAAAAACTCAAAAATAACATTTGGATTTGTAGATTCTATCATATATAATAGAGTGAACTAGTAAATTTATAGAGGTGAAAAGGTGGAAATCGAGTTAGTAAATAAGTATAAAATGGAAATAAATAAAGATTTTAGAAAGTATGCAGAAAATGCGTTAAAAGATTATGATTTTGCTATATCAAATTTAAGATATTTACTTTTAATAGAAAGACGTAGTGGAATAAGTTTAAATGAAATAGCTATAGAACTTAACATAGATAAGGCTATGGTAACTAGAGGTATAAAAAAGCTTGTAGAACTTGGCTATGTAAATAAAGAACAAGATAAAATAGATACCAGAGTATATAGGCTAACACTAAGCAAAAAAGGTGAAGAAGCTTTAGGTTCATTAAGTGGTATATTTAAGGAATGGTTTGATAAAGTAACTCATGATTTTGACGAAGAAGAAAAAGAGATATATATGAAACTAATTAAAAAAGTATATGAAAATAGAGTATATAAATAATTAAAAAGTGTTAGGGTATATAAATACCTTAACACTTTTTTTGAAAATAACTAAAGTTACTTTAGATACATAAGTTTGTAATAAATTACAATAAAAGGTTAGAAATATTAATATAATAAATTAAATTAATTTTTAGATAAAAAGGTTGACTGTATCAATTTCCGGTAATATAATTAAAATTGTCGACAAAAAACTTACAAAAACGACAAAGGGAGATGATATTATGGAAAATACATTAGAAGCAATTGCAACTAATAGACTGTTACTAATATTTGCTGCAATTGCAATAACAGGTATTGTACTTGGAAAAGTGAGTGAAATAATAAAAGTACCTGATGTTATATTATACTTAATCGCAGGAATAATAATAGGGCCAGCAGTTTTAAACCTAATTAGTATAGAATCTTTTCCTATTGAAAACAATTTAATACTTACATTTGGATCTGCATTTATATTATATGAAGGTGGTAGAGAAGTTAAATTAAAAGTACTTAACAAGGTCAAGATAAGTGTAGGAATGCTTGCAACTATCGGGGTCTTAATATCTACTGTAGTTGTAGGAGTATTTGCAGGAAAAATATTTAATGTAGAAATTATGACAGCTCTTTTAATGGGAGCAGTTATAGCATCAACAGACCCAGCAGCACTTATACCGGTATTTAAACAAGTTACTATAAAAAATAAAATAAAGCAAACTGTAGTTAGTGAATCAGCATTTAATGATGCTGTAGGGGCTATAATTGTTTCAACTTTACTTGGAATAATAACTAGTGGAGAATTTTCTCTTGGTAAAAGTGCAGGTGAATTATTAATATCTGCATTAGGGGGAATTGTTGTTGGTGTGGCAGTTGGATATATATTCTCATTATTAATATCAGATAAAAAATGGGGAATATTCCATTCATATGCACCAATAATGTCAGTACTTAAAGTTGCATTAGCTTATGAAGTAGCCACATTATTACATGGTAGTGGATATATGGCAGTATTTATAGCAGGACTTATAGCAGGAAATAAAAAAATATTTGGACTTTGGGTACCAGAACATGACTTCCATTCAGAGCACTTATTTAGAGAGAGTGTAGGAGCATTATGTCGTATGGCGATATTTGTAGTACTAGGAACACAAGTTGATTTAACATCACTTTCTGTTTATTGGAAGGAATCTTTAATAGTTGTATTAGTATTAATGTTTATAGCAAGACCACTTGTAGTTTTAATATGTACAGCATTTGACAAAGAGGCTAAATGGAAATTTAAAGAAAGATTATTTATGATGTGGGTTAGAGAAACAGGAGTAATACCAGCAGCATTATCAGGGATAATAGTATCAATGAAACTTCCTGGATATGAAATAATATCTTCAGTAGTGTTTATGACAATACTTGTAACTCTTATAGTTCAAGCAAGTACAACAAAACTAGTCGCTAAGAAATTAGGGGTACTAGAAGAAGTTGAAGAATTAAAACAAGTAGCATAAAGAAAAAGGGTAGATTAATAAAATCTATCCTTTTCTTTGCTGTTTAGCAATAAAAGTCTCGCAATTAGCATTTTGTGGATTTATCTGAACAAAAGAAGCGCTACATCCTCCACTTATATTATATTTACAATTATCAGCACTGCACGAAATATTTTGAGTACTTGTTAAGGATACATTCCCACTATAATTTGATAAACTAAAAGAAGAAGAGTCCCTAAATGTGTCACAGTAAGTTTCAGGTGTTATGTAAGCATCATATCCTTCTACTTTTATATGAGAAGCATAGCAATTACCAGATTTATTGAAAGCACATTCTTTTTCTAGACATAGTAAATTAGTTTCCATATTATTACCTCCTATAGCAAATTATATTTATAGTATGGCAATACTTAAAAATTTTTAATCATTTAAATAAGATTAAGAAAAAATATTTATGAAAAATAATATACAAGGCATAGTAAACACATCAAGTAAGAATGCAGCAACTAAAGGAACTATTAAAAATGCTTTTTTGGATTCACCATATATTTGACATACAGAACTCATATTAGCTAATGCATTTGGAGTAGCACCAAGACCATGTCCTATAAGTCCGCTTACCATAACAGCAGCATCTAAGTTTTTACCTAAAACTTTATATACTACAAAAACTGCAAACAATACTATAAAAATTGCTTGAGATACAACAATAATTATTATAGGACCAAATAAACTAGATAGCTTAAATAAGTCAATGCTCATAAGTGCCATGGTCAAAAATATTCCCAAGGAAATATCACTAAGTAAATTTAAAATATTAAAATCAAGATTTAAAATTTTAAATTTATCATTAGAGTTTCTAAATATTACGGCAATAAATATGCATACACTTATAGTAGGGATCAATATATTAGTAGATGTATATATTATATTAGAAATAAGCTCACCAATATTTATACAAAGAAAAACCACTAAAATTTGTTCTAAGAATGAAGTAGAATTTAAAGTAGAAGTACTTCTAGTTAAGGATATGTTTTTTGTGTATGTTTTTATTAAAGAAGTATTAATATTATTATATTTTAGGTTATTTTTTTCTATAAGAAATTTTCCTACAGGTCCACCTAAAAGCCCTGCAAATATTAGCCCAAAGGTAGCTGATGCTATTCCAACACTAGATGCATTTGAAATTCCAAGAGATTCTATAGTAAAACCAAAGGATGCAGCATATCCATGTCCACCTTCCATTGATATAGTCCCACACATAAGGCCAAGTAAGGGATGTATACCAGTAAATTTAGCTAAAACTACTGCCAGTAGGTTTTGACAAAATGATAATATACCACAGAGTATCCAATATTTAAATAAGTCCTTGCCTCCTTTTTTTATTAATGAAAAGCTAAAAGAAAGACCAACTATAGTAAAGAAAAAAGAAATAAAAAAGCTCATTAAACTAGTATTCATAGTTATAGTACATATATTAAAGAATTTTAAAAGTAAGTTTAATATACAAAATAAAAGACCTCCAACAACGGGAGAAGGTATACAAAATTTATCTAAAATTCTTACTTTATCTTTAATAATACTACCCATTAAAAGCATAAAAATAGCTAATATTAATGTTTGTAAAATATCTAATTCTATAATAATAAAAAAACACCCCCTAAATAGTACTAATATAGCTAAAAGATAAGCTATTTATTAAAATATATTAGTACTAGCTAGGAAATATAATAAAAATTATACATTTAAAATAAATTAGAAAATCTATATATTACATATTATGTCAAGTAAATCATTAACGCTATCTAGTATATATTTGCCCTTATAGTAATCAAGTTTTATATCATCAAAGTTTTTTATATTTTTAACAGCTTTAGGCCTTTCTTCAAAGTACCCCATAACATTAAAATTTTTATCTAAAACTACTATAGTAGGACCTTTAAAATTTTCTTTATCAATATTTAATATAGGAGATAAAAATTTTTTACCACGAGCCATAGTTATAACAGATATATTAAAGTTTGGATTTAAATCACAAAACTTTTTAAGTACTGTTGTATTTATTTGAAAATCAGGACACCATATTTCTCCTGAAACTAAAAAATTTAATTCTAAATCAATACTCATTATTTTTAATTCAATTTCTTTAGGTAAATTTATTCTAGCATAATTTTTAGGTATTCTAGATCTTTCTGATTTAGTACCTTCCCCTATAGAACTTTCAAAGCTTACTCCTACATCAAAAAGTTCTTTTATAGTCATTTCAATCATAACTAACCTCCCAAAATAATAATATATAAATATAGTATCACAACAAGTTAATGTGAAAAACATATTAAACATTTAATTAAAGATAACATAAAGTATTAGAAAAAAATAATTTACTATAAAAAAATAGTATGCTATCATATATAAGTATTAATTAAACAGGCGATGGAGTTCGCCATTAAATGCGAAAGCTAATGACTCCTACTCTTTTTATAAGGGTAGGAGTCTATTTTTTTGCGTATTACAAAATAAAGGAGGAAGTTATGATTATATTAATTAGTTTGGTAATAATAGGGATATTAGCTAATATAAGTGGAAAACTAGTAGAAAAAGCAAAGCTACCATCTCTAGTAGGAATGATGGCATTAGGGATGGTAATAGGTCCAGCTATACTTAATTTAGTTCCAAAAGAAACACTAGAAATATCATCAAGTATAAAAGATATAGCATTAGTTACAGTGTTATTTATAGGAGGTCTTGGGATAAATGTATCTCAAATAAAGCAAATAGGAAGACCAGCAGTACTACTTAGTATAATACCTGCAACACTAGAAGGATTTACAATAGCATTTTTGTGTACCATATTTTTAGATTTTACTTTTATACAAGGAGCTATACTTGGATTTATAATAGCAGCAGTAAGCCCTGCTGTGCTTATTCCAGCTATGGTATCACTAATTGAGAGAAATTTAGGCCAAGATAAGGCTATACCACAGATGTTACTTGTGGGAGCAAGTTGTGATGATACAGTAGCTATAACATTATTTACAACATTTTTAACACTATATACTAAAAGTTCTACAGGAGAAAGTGTATCTATAATCAGTCAAATTATAATGATACCTCTTACTATAATAATAAGCTTAGTATTAGGTTTTTTAATATTTAAAATAAGTAAGTTTATAATATCTAAAGTTGACAATAAAAATATAAAAGTAGTAATAGCATTTTTAACATGTATAGGTATGAGATTTATAGAGAAAAATTTACATGTAGAGGTATTTAATTCACTACTTGCTGTTATGATTTATGGATTCTTAATAAGAAACTACATGAAAGATGTTTCTAAAGAAATACTAGACATAATGAATAGTATTTGGAAAATAGGAAAGTTTTATTTATTCACATTTGTAGGAATGGCTATAAATCCTACATTAGTAGGTAGGTATTTTATAGTAGGAGTTATAATACTTACAATATCATTAAGTGTTCGTTCAATAGGAGTATTTATATCTTTAATAGGAACTAATCTAACTATAAGAGAAAAAGTATTTTGTATGATAGCATATCTTCCAAAAGCAACAGTTCAGTCAGCAAAATCTTCTATACCTTTAGAAATGGGAATAGTAGGTGGTGAGATTATGCAAGCTATTGCAATTTTAAGTGTACTTATAACCGCACCAATAGGAGCTATAGGTATAAATATGACTTGTGATAAAATACTTCATAAAGGTGATAGTAAAGATTTAAAAAAGAGTATAAATATAAAAGAAAAGAATATACAAACTATATAATAAGTTTATATAGAAAGGAGATATTATATGGAAATTAGAAAAGCTTGGATAGAAGCTGTGTATAAAAGAATATCTAGAAGAACTTTTAGCCATAGAGAAATAAGTGATAGTGATATATTAACATTAATTAATTTAATAGATGAGATAAATAAAAAGTCTTCACTTAATATACAGTTTATAAAAAATGGAGATGAAGGTTTAAATGGATTTAAGGCATCTTATGGACTTATAAGTGGTGCTAAATCTTATGTAGCTTTAGTTGGAAATAGTAAAAATTTAAATTATAAGCAAAAAATAGGGTACTATGGAGAAATGATAGTACTTCAAGCTGTAGCTATGGGACTTTCAACTTGTTGGATTGGAGGTACATATGATAAAAAAGAGTGTGAAAAACACATTAAATTTAATGATAAAGAAGAACTAGTGTGCATAATAGCTATAGGTCATTCACCTAAAGAACTTTCTGTAAAAGAGAAGGTTGTAAAATCTATAAGTAGAGGTAAAAATTCACATATTATAATAGAAAAAGATGAAGAATTACCGGATTGGGTTTTAAATGGTATAAATTTTGCTGAAAAATCTCCAAGTGCTTTAAATAAAAAAGAAATAGGATATGAATTAAAAAATAAAAAAGTAAAAGCAGTAATAAAAGAAAAAAATCATAACTATGAAGATGTAGATTTAGGAATATCAATGCTTCATTTTGAAATAGGAGCATATGAAAAAGGATATAAGGGAAATTGGCATTTTGAAAATGGAAGTTATTTATACTATTAATAATATATGAGACGAAAGTATATTGCATATAATCTAGCTATGGCTTCTTTATCTATAGTTATAGCTATAATATTAATATTAGAACTTACATTAGATTTAAGTTATCAAATTAGATTAGCATTTCAAATTATAGATTTTATAGTTTGGTCAATATTTGTAATAGATTATTTTACTAGACTTTATAAAAGTAAAAATAAGAAAAAATTTTTTAAGAAAAACTTAATAGACTTAATATCTATAATACCTCTTTACTCTATGTTTAAAATATTTAGAGCTTTAGATATATTAAAAGTAGGAAGAGTAACAAGAATATCAGAGATAACTCGAGTTATAAGACTACTTGCTATAATAAAACGCACTAACAATGAATTATCAGAATTTATGAAAACTAATAACTTTAATTACACTATAGGTATAGCAATAATTATAGTGTTAATAAGTGCAACAGTAATGTCATCTGTTGAAAACATGAGCTTAGGAGGTGCCCTTTGGTGGAGTATAGTTACATTTACAACAGTTGGATATGGAGATTTATATCCAACAAGTACATTAGGTAAAGTAACTGCATCTATACTTATGATAATGGGAATTGGTTTTATAGGTTCTGTTACATCTACACTATCAACTTACTTTATAAAAAAGGAAGAAAGAAGAAGAAAATTAGAAATAGCTAAAATAAGTAGTAATATAATTATAAAAAGACCTATTAAACCAATAAGTAATCATACTGATAATATAGTATATAGTAAGGAAAATTATAAAAATGAATTAATAAAAGATATTGTAAAAAGGCTATCTAAGTTTGATGAACTATCTAAAGAAGAGATAAATGCAATGTGTAAGGTTTTATTATCATTAAAATGATATGGTGGCTAAAAATACCCCCTCTATAAATATAGAGGGGTTTAAATTAGGGTATATAATTGATGATTAAGGGTATAAGTTTAATGTTCTTTCAAAAAATTTATACTAACATCTTTTAAAGATGAAGCTTGTGGATTAAAATTTAACTTTCTTAAGTATCTATAAAAATCCAAATCATAAACATATATGTTTTCTTCATAAACACCTTGAAAGTATCTATAGTTTAAGAATTTAGAAAAACCTTCTATTAAGTTTTCTGAGCAAAAGTCTTTGTAGTTATAAGAATATTTTCCTACTTTATCATACATTTTAGTTAACTTTTTATCATCCTTTAATTTTTCATAAACATCTAAAAACTCATCACTATTAATAAAGTATTCAAATACTATATGAGAATATTCATGAAGAGGAATACTTATTATATCTTTATAAGGTGTATTTTTAGGGATTGTTGATATTAGCTTTTTGTCGCTTTTAAACCCTTGAAATTCAATAGGATTTAAAGAATAGTAAAATATATATGAGTAATCATTATCAATATCTAATCCTGATGAATTTTCTATAAAATTTATAATATCTACTTTCTTAGAGGTTAAAAGATTATTTATATCATTAGCTTTTTTTTCATAGGAAGCTTTATTTTTATAAAAATAAGACTTAAAATAATCTTCATAAAAGGATGTAAAAAAATTATCAAACTCTTTACAAAAAGAAGGAGATAAATTTAAATAATCATTATTTAATATAGTTTCAATTATATCTTCTAAAGATGCATTATCATCTAAACCTATAACAGCATCACAATAACTCCAAGAATCATTTGTATTAAATATATCATAAAGAGAATTTTTCAAATCATCATCCATATCATTATAGGTGTCTTTCAACCATATATAATGTTTATAAGCATCGTAAGAAGTATTTTTATATAAATCTTCATTAAACTCTTTTGGATTTTTTACATTAACATTATATAACTCATAAGCTGTTTGAATAAGAGAAACTTTAAGTGTTATTCCCTTGACAACTATATCAGACTTGAAATTAGAAGCAGTTGAGTTATTAAAGCCTAAAGCAAAAAAACTAAAAAGGGTAATTATAGGAATTAGTATTTTTTTTATTAAAATCACCACACTTTATAAGAGTATATATAAGTATTAAATTTTATATTTTAAATTCCTTTTATAATAGTTCAACAGTAAATTATTATAAATTATGTTAAAAAATATCTAAAAATATATAAATATAAAACAAAGTAGAGATTAAGATTATAAATAGGTAAAATTAATTATATAAATACTTTATAATTTGTAATAAATAGTACATAAATAAGTAAAATAAATTTTAAATAATTATAAAAAATATTTAAATAGATTTTATAATTATTAAATATTTATATATAAAATATAAAAATAATATAATTGAGGTTATACTATAAAACATCAAAATTCCTCCAAATAATATAAAAAAACATATTGATATATAACGTATGGAAAAAGAATACAAATGTTGATATAATTAAACATATAATATCAATAGTTAAATTAGAAAGGGGGGGAATATGTGACTTTTATAGGCAATAGATATGAACTTTTAAACTGTGATGGGCAACTTGAATTAAATAAAATATATAAAGCAAGAGATGTATTTGATAATAAAAAAGTACTTATAAAGGTAGTTGAACATAATGAGTATATGGAAAGTAATTTTATAACTAACTTAATAGACGAAACTACTATGATAAATAACATACACTCAAAGTACATATCAAAAACCATCGATGTAGGTGTCCACTGTACAGAACTTACAACACTTTATTATATGGTAAGTGAATATTACAATGGAATAACTTTAGTAAATATGATAAATGGAAACTATCTACATCTAGAAGCTATAATAAATATAGCAACTCAGATTGTAAAAGCATTAGAAATACTTCACGAAAATAATGTGTATCATGGAAATTTAAACCCAACTAATATACTTGTAGATAAAGATTATAATATACGCCTATTAAACTTCCAAACAACAAAAGCTAATAATGGAATAAATATAAGAGCTGGGGGAGAGTTTAGATATTTATGTCCACATCAGCTATGCATAAATTACACTGATTTAGATAGTGATCTATTTTCATTAGGAATAATACTATTTGAATCTATATTTAAAAAGCTTCCTTTTGAAGAAGGTAAAAATGAAGAAGAAATGCTAAAATACATAGACAAAGGTATTAATTGGAACCAAAATATAGCAATTAATGGCAATGATAAATTTATAAATATTATAAAAAAATTATTAAGTAGAAGTGAAAGGTATGAACACCTACAAGATATACTAATAGACTTAAGCAATGTAATGTATGAAAAAGCGGATATAATAGATACTGAAGAAATTAATGAAGATATAGAAGAAATAATAGAAAAACCCAAAAAAGTAAAAAAACGTAAAATATTATTAGCAGTATCAATGATTAGTTTAGTATTTATAACAATACTTAGTATATTATAAGACCACAAAAAGTGGTCTTTTTTTATATATTTAAATAAAAAATAAAATTATATAAAAATTAAAATTATAAAAAAGCAATTTATAGTAAAAAAAGTAATAATAAAAAAGAAAAAACAATGAAAAAGGTGAACGAAACTATATTGTTGTAAAAAAAGGTAGGTGATATACTTTCAAAGTGAATATAATAAAGTAGCAAATGAGGGGGCAAATAAAAATGAAATTAAGTGCACGTAACCAATTAAAAGGGATAGTAAAGGAAATAAAAATAGGTGCTATAAATGCCAAAGTAACAATAGATATAAATGGACAAATATTAACATCTGTTGTTACTATAGATGCTATTGAAGATTTAGGTATTAAAGTTGGAGATGAAGTAACCAGTGTTATAAAATCAAGTTCTGTTATGTTAATGGTTGATTAATACAATTTAGATAATATGGAAGTAAATGAGATAATTCAAATAGTTAGCTTATCATTAATAGTAACAATGACCGCAACTATAATAGCTATGATAATTGCAACAATACTAAGTATAGTTATATATCTAAAAAATTTTAGATTTAAAAAATATATAATAACATTTATAAATGCACTAATGAGTACACCGCCAGTTATAATGGGACTTTTAGTATTTTTAATGTTATCAAGACAAGGACCTTTAGGAGAGCTTAAATTATTGTTTACACCTATGGCTATGATAATAGCACAATCTATGCTTTTGATACCTATGGCTATGAGTTTAATAATAGATTTATTAAACAAATTTGGAGAAGATATTTTAATAACTTGTAAGGTACTTCAAATAGAAGACAAAAATATACCAAAAATATTTTTTAAGGAAATAAAGTATCATCTATTAACGGTTTCTATAACTACATTTAGTAGAGGAATTTCAGAAGTTGGTGCTGTTATGTTAGTTGGTGGAAATATAAAGGGTTCAACTAGGGTTATGACAACATATATAGCACTTTCAACTTCTATGGGGGATTTTGATGAATCTTTAGTAATAGCATTTATATTACTAATAATGTCCACAATATCTACAATTATTTTAAAGAAATTGCAGTCGGTTATATAAGGAGTAGAGATGATAAATATTTATGGACTAAAA
Source organism: Romboutsia sp. 1001713B170131_170501_G6 (assembly GCF_015668195.1). NCBI lineage: Bacteria > Bacillati > Bacillota > Clostridia > Peptostreptococcales > Peptostreptococcaceae > Romboutsia > Romboutsia sp. 1001713B170131_170501_G6. The sequence goes on along the minus strand of NZ_JADPFC010000002.1, from coordinate 66,133 downwards.
AAACAAATAGAAAACCAAGGAGTGCTAACTATAGACAATATACATTTTCAAAAAGGTAAGATATATTCCTTAGTTGGACACAATGGAAGTGGAAAAAGTACATTAATAAAAATACTTTACAATATAGAAGATTTTCAAAGTGGAAGTATAACTATAAATGATGAATATATAGATAATGAATGTATGAATAATAAAAATATATACAAATATTTATCATATACACCACAAGAAAGTAGATTTTTAAGTGGAAGCTTAATGGATAATTTTAATTACATATATGAATATGGCAAGGATAAGTTTATAAAAGATAAATCCTATCTTTATAAATTGATAGATGAATTTGATTTAAATAAAAAGCTAAATACTAATACAAAAAATTTATCTGGCGGAGAAATAGCAAAAGCTCAGTTTATAAGAAGTTTAATAATGAATAAAGAATACAATTTGCTAGATGAACCAATGGCTAATATGGATTTAAAAACTATCAAAAAGGCAGAAAAAGAGATACTAAAACTAAAAGAAGAAGGAAAAACTGTAATATTAGTAACACATGATTTTATTCAAGCAAAAAAAATAAGTGATTACATAGTATTTATGGAAAACTTAAAACATATAGACACTTATGAATCGGATGTATTTTTTAATGGGGTAATGAAATTTTAAAGATTAAGGGGAGAAAAATGAATAAAAAAATAACAAAATTATTAATGGTAGGTATACTTAGTTTATCTATGGTGGCATGTTCATCTACAGACAAAAAAGAAAGTGAAACTTCTAAAGAAAAAGAAACTCAAAAAGACATAACATTAGTTACAACAACAAGTTTAGAAGATACAGGATTTTTAGAGGAAACTTTAAAAGATTTTGAAAAAGAAAATAATGTAGATGTTAAAGTTGTAGCAAAGGGAACTGGAGAAGCTTTAGAATTAGGAAAAAGAAAAGATGCAGATGTATTATTTGTACATGCTAAGTCTAAAGAAGAAGAATTTATAAAGGAAGGTTATGGAGATTCTAGACATGAAATAATGTATAACTACTTTGTAGTAGTAGGTCCAAAAGATGGAGAGCATAATGAAACAATAAGCAAAATGAGCATAGAAGATGCTTTTAAATATATTAAAGAAAATAATCTAAATTTTGTATCTAGAGGAGATAAATCAGGAACACATACAAAAGAGTTATCTATATGGGAAAATATAGGAGAAGAAAATTCATTTGATAACTACAAAGAAGTAGGTAAAGGTATGGCAGCAACTTTACAAACTGCTAGTGAAATGGGTGCATACACATTAACAGATATAGGAACTTACTTAGCAACTAAGGATAATTTAGATTTAAGTTTAGTAAAAGATTCTGATGAAAGTTTAAAAAATATATATAGTATAGTTACTATAAATGGATTAGAAGAAAATATGAAAGAAATGTCAGATAAATTAGTTGATTATTATGAATCAGAAGATGTACAAAAATCTATAAAAGAGTATGGAAAAGATAAATATAAAGAACCATTATTTTATACTTTTGAATAGATAAAAATAAAGCTACCTAAAATAGGTTTTAAACTATAAAATAGTTAATACTACCTAGTTTTTAGGTAGCTTTTAATTTGTTATAAATAAAAATTTTTTACAAAGTAGACCCTCTAAAAATTCTAAAAATGTAACTTATTTGTAAATATTTTCTTGAAAATGGTTTACAAATGGATAATAGTTAGCTACTATATAAATATAAAGTTACAAAAAAGTTACAAATTAATTTTATAAATGGGGGAATGCTTCTATGAAAAATAAAAAGATAATATTGGGTTTTCTATTTAGTATATGCATATTTGCATTAGGAATGACTAACACATTTGCAGATACACTAGGGGTAGTAACAACTTCAAGATTAAATGTAAGAAGTGGTCCATCAACAAAATATAGAGTAGTTGATAAAGTAGTAAGAAATGAAAAAGTAACAATTCTTCAAAATAGCAATGGATGGTATAAAGTAAAATTACATGATGGAAAAATAGGGTGGTCAAGTACTCGTTATATAAAAGCAAATCAAAGCCAATCAAATAATAATCAAAACAACAACTCATCAACAGGAACAACAAATAAAAAAATGAATGTCGTAGCAACTGCTTATACAGGGTATGGTATAACATCAACAGGCCAAAAACCAGTATGGGGAACAATAGCAGTTGATCCTAAAGTAATACCATATGGAACAAAAGTGTATATACCTTATTTTAATAAAACATTTATAGCAAATAATTGTGGTGGAGCTATAAAAGGAAATAAAATAGACATATATATGAATAGTAAAAGTGAATGTTATGATTGGGGAAGAAGAACAATTGAAATTCAAATACTAGGAAAATAAATATTATAAAAAAGCAAACAGAAAATTAAAAGTTTTCTGTTTGCTTTTTTTTTGAAAAAATTTATTATGTAAAATAATAACTGATATATTATTTTCAAAATAGGAAAAAAATAATATAGACTTATTAATCAATATAAGAAGGTGAAAATATTGAAAAAAGGAGTAAAAAAGTTAATTGTAAGTATTATCATCTGTGCATTTTTAACTCCTACTTTTAGTTATTCTGATGACAACAATAGAGTAGATAAGTTTTCAAAATCATCAATACTTATAGACCAGTTAACTGGAAGAGTATTGTATGAAAAAGATGCAGATGCTAAAAGACCACTAGCAAGTTTAAGTAAGATGATGACATTTTTATTAGCTATAGAAGCTATAGAAGAAGGAAAAGTTAAAAAAGACGATATTATAACTATAGACAAATCTATAGCTAAAGTAAGGGGATCTAGTTACCATTTAAAAGAAGGTGAAAAAATACCTTTAATTGAACTCATGAAAGGTCTAATGATAGTATCAGGAAATGATGCTGCAATAGCAATAGCAAAACATATAAAAGGAAGTGAAGAGGAATTTGTAAAGTCTATGAATGAAAAGTGTATAGAATTAGGAATGACAAATACTCACTTTGTAAATCCACACGGGCTTCCTATATATGATCTTAAAAATAAAACAAAACCACCAAAAGAAAATATATCAAGTGCAAGAGACATTGCAAAGCTTGGAAAGTTTATGCTTGATAATTATGAAAAACAAGTTATAAGTATAACTAATATGAGAACATATAGTTATCCAGAAAGAGGGTTTTGTAAAAATAATACAAATTCAGCATTAATGAGTACATCGCCAAATGTAGATGGGATTAAAACAGGATATACAGGAAATGCTGGGTACTGTTTATCTTTTTCTATGATAGTAAAAGAAGATAGTAATAATGAAAAAGAGCATAGATTAATAGGAGTAACACTAGGCGCAAATCATAAGCAAAAAAGACTATCAGCAGCTCTTAGTATGCTAAACTATGGAAAAGAAAATTTTAGCACCAAAAAGGTAATGGACAAAAATATATTAATAGGTAAAAAGTATATAAAAGGTATAGATGAATTAGAAATTAAATTGGTAACAGACAAAGAGTTATATACAATATTATCTAAAGAAGAAAAGTTAAAATCTCAAATAACTTTTAAAGAAATAAAATATCCAGTTAAAAAGGGAGATGTATTGGGAGTTATAAAATATTTTACTGATAGTGGTGAAGTATTAGGTAGTGTAAATATAATAAGTTATAATGATATAGATAAAGTAAGCTTTAAAAATAGGATAAAGATGATATTTGCTGATTAATAATATGTATAGAATATATAAAAATAAAGAATAATTTATAGTAGAAGAGATAGAAAATTTCAAACAAAAACAAATGTAAAAAATAAACATAAAATCAATCATAAAATATATTGTATTTTAAAATTTGATATGATATACTACTAAAGGTAAAAAAATAAAATCACACACGGCAATGGGATCCTAAAAAGGTGCCTAATAGGTTTTTTTGGGAGTTGATCATGCCGGAGGTTAAAAACCAGGAGGAAAAAAATGTCAGTAATATCAATGAAACAATTACTTGAAGCTGGTGTTCACTTCGGACATCAAACAAGAAGATGGAACCCTAAAATGTCTAAATTTATATTCACAGAAAGAAACGGAATATATATAATAGACTTACAAAAAACTGTAAAGAAAGCTGAAGAAGCTTACAAAGCTATGAAAGAAGTAGCTGAAAGCGGAAAGCCAGTTTTATTCGTAGGAACTAAGAAACAAGCTCAAGATGCTATAAAAGAAGAAGCTGAAAGATGTGGAATGTTCTACGTTAACGAAAGATGGTTAGGTGGAATGTTAACAAACCACAAAACTATACAAACAAGAATAAACAAATTAAGAGAATTAGAAAAAATGGAAAACGAAGGTGTATTCGACGTTTTACCTAAAAAAGAAGTTATAAAATTAAGAGCTGAAAAAGAAAAGCTTGAAAAATACTTAAACGGTATGAAAGATATGCCTGAATTACCAGGAGCTATGTTCGTAGTAGACCCAAGAAAAGAAAACATAGCTATACAAGAAGCTCATAGATTAGGAATCCCAGTATTTGGTATAGTAGATACTAACTGTGATCCAGATGAATTAGATTACGCTATACCTGGTAACGATGATGCTATAAGAGCAGTTAAATTAATAACTGGAGCTATGGCTAACGCTATAATAGAAGGTAGACAAGGTGCTGAAGAAGAAGTAGAAGAAGAAGCACAAGATCAAGAATAATCTAAATCTAATCTACAAAATTAAAAGGTAAGGGTCACCCTTACCTTTACTAGTATATAGGAGGAACTCAAAATGGCTATAACTGCACAAATGGTTAAAGAATTAAGAGAAACTACAGGCGCAGGAATGATGGACTGTAAAAAAGCTTTACAAGAAGCTGAAGGAAATATGGAAAGAGCTATAGATATATTAAGAGAAAAAGGTTTATCTAAAGCTGCTAAGAAAGCTGATAGAATAGCTGCTGAAGGTTTAGTTGCTATAGAAATAAATGAAGACAACACTGTTGCTTCAATAGTAGAAGTAAACTCAGAAACTGACTTCGTTGCTAAAAACGAAGATTTCAAAACTTTCGTTAAAGACGTTGCTTTAATGGCTTTAGCTACAGAAAACACAGAAGTTGCTGAATTATTAGCTGAAAACCATGCTGAAGGTGTACTTTCTGAAGTATTAAACAACAGAATAGCTACAATAGGAGAAAAATTAGACGTAAGAAGATTCGCTAAAATATCTACTGACGGACAAGTTGCTGGATACATCCACGGTGGAGGAAAAATAGGTGTTTTAGTTGAAATGATAACTCCATGCAGAGATGCAGAAGTTATAGCAATGGGAAGAGATATAGCAATGCAAGCTGCTGCTATGAACCCAAAATACGTTTCAAGAGATGACGTAGATCCAGAATACATAGCACATGAAACAGAAATATTAACTCAACAAGCTTTAAACGAAGGAAAGCCAGCTAACATAGTTGAGAAAATGATAAAAGGAAGACTTGAAAAGCAATTAAAAGAAGTTTGCTTATTAGAGCAACCTTTCGTTAAAAACGGAGATTTAACTATAAAGCAATTAGTTGCTGAAACTGCTAAGAAGTTAGGAACTGAAATAGCTTTAGGAAACGTAGTTAGATTCGAAGTTGGAGAAGGTATAGAGAAGAAAGAAGAAAACTTTGCAGAAGAAGTTGCTAAGCAACTTAAGTAATGACCAAAGGAGAACACTTAAGTGTTCTCCTTTTTTTCAGGAAAAGACATTATATTAAGTTAAAATCTTTATATAATCTTGAAAAAATATAAAAACAATAGCAAAATAAGATAAATGTAAATTTAGGGAGGATTTTCTAATGATCGAGCCAAAGTACAAAAGAGTACTACTAAAACTTAGTGGAGAAGCATTATCTGGTGATAGAGGATTTGGAATAAATAACGATATAGTAAATGATATAGCACTTGCTATAAAGAAAATAAGAGAAATAGGTGTAGAAGTATCTGTAGTTGTAGGTGGAGGAAACTTCTGGAGAGGAAGAACTTCTGAAGGAATGGACAGAACTACTGCAGACTATATAGGAATGCTAGCTACAGTTATGAACTCTATGGCACTTCAAGATGCACTAGAAAATATGGATGTACAAACTAGAGTACAAACTGCTATAGAAATGAGACAAATAGCAGAGCCATATATAAGAAGAAAAGCTGTTAGACACTTAGAAAAAGAAAGAGTAGTAATATTTGGTGCAGGAACTGGAAATCCATATTTCTCAACTGATACAGCAGCAGCACTTAGAGCGGCAGAAATGGAAGCTGAAGTAATATTACTTGCTAAAAATGTTGATGCAGTATATGATAAAGATCCAAAGGTTCATGCTGATGCAGTTAAATTTGATGAATTAACTTACTTAGATGTACTTCAAAAAGAATTAAAAGTAATGGACTCAACTGCTACATCTTTATGTATGGACAATCAAATACCTATAAAAGTATTTGAATTATCAACAGAAAATATAATGAAGGCAGTTATGGGAGAAAATATAGGTACAACAGTAAAATAGAAACTAAAATTATGGCTAAAGTATTTTATATAATGTAAAATTAGCATATAATGTTTATATAGATAAAATTATTTAGGAGGAAAAATATGAAATTAGATATACATAAGAACTTAGAAGCTAAAATGGCTAAGACAATAGATGCATTAAAATACGAATACACTACAATAAGAACAGGAAGAGCTAATGCTCAAATGTTAGATAAAATAAGAGTTGACTACTATGGAACTCCAACTCCAATAAACCAAATGGCAGCAGTATCAGTTCCAGAAGCTAGAACTTTAATGATAAATGCTTGGGATAAATCTTCTATGGCTGAAATAGAAAAAGCTATAAGAAACTCTGACTTAGGACTTAACCCAACAAATGATGGTGAAGTTATAAGAATATCAGTACCAGCATTAACAGAAGAAAGAAGAAAAGAGTTAGCTAAAAAAGCTCATAAAACAGCTGAAGATTTCAAAGTAAGACTTAGAAATGAAAGAAGAGATGCTAACGATAATTTAAAGAAAATGGAAAAAGATGGGGAATTAACTGCTGATGAACTTAAAAAAGCACAAGATGAAGTTCAAAAGATAACAGATAAATTCATAAAAGAAGTAGATGTTGTTGCAGCTGCTAAAGAAAAGGACATAATGGAGGTATAATATTGGAAAAATATTATAACCTATTAGGCCTTCACTTAAATGATGTTGTAGACACATTTAAAGACAAAAACATAAAATATACCATAGAAGAAATAAAGGGTAAAAAAGATCAAGAAACTTTAATAGTTCCTAAGGTCATAAAAATATCACAAACTTCTGATGGTGTAAAAATATTAGTAACATACTTTTCTGACTCCTTAAAATAGGAGTCAGATTCGTATTTAGGAGGTACAATATGCATTATGATATAGATTTAGAGAGAGTACCTAATCATATAGCTATAATAATGGATGGAAATGGAAGATGGGCAAAGGCTAGATTTCTACCAAGAACAGCAGGACATAAAGCTGGTGTAGAAACTATTAGAAAAGTGCTAAAAGAATGTAATAGATTAGGGGTAAAAACTTTAACACTATATGCATTTTCAACTGAAAACTGGAAAAGACCAAAGCTTGAAGTTGACACTTTAATGACCTTACTTTCAACATATCTTAAAAATGAAGTAAGGGAACTTCACAAAAATAATGTTAAAATAACAACAATAGGTGATACATCTAAACTTCCAAAGGCATGCATAGATGAACTAGAAAGAGCATATGAATTAACTAAGTACAATACTGGGGTTAATCTAAACTTAGCACTTAATTACGGTGCAAGAAATGATATAAAAGATGCTTTAGTAAATATACTAAAAGATGAAAAATGTGGTAAACTAAGTATAGATGAAATAACAGAAGATACAATATCTAGTTATTTAAGTACAAAGTCTATAAGTGATCCAGATCTTATAATAAGAACTAGTGGAGAAGAAAGATTAAGTAACTTCCTATTATGGGAAGCAGCATATTCTGAATTTTACTTTACAGATATTCACTGGCCAGACTTTAATGAAAAACAACTACAAAAAGCCGTATATGAGTACCAAAAAAGAGACAGAAGATTTGGTGGCCTAAAGTAAGGAGATTAATTTATGCGTACAAGAATTATTGCAGGTTTGGCATTAGTACCATTGTTTATATTCATTATAATTGGGGGAATACCACTATATTTAGCAGAACTTTTAGTAGTATCTATTGCACTTAATGAATTTTATAAAGCTTTTAAAGAAAAGGAAATACATCCAATTTATTATATAGGATATATATTTTCTATATACTTGACATTTAAAAATATCTTTAATTTAAGATTAGAGTATACATATGCAGTAGCATTTATATTATTTTTAATATCAATAATTAGCTTATTAAGATGCAAAAATAACATCATAGATATAGCTATAACTTTTATGGGTATTATATACATAGCAATATTTTTAGATTTTATAGTATTAACATTTAAAGACTTTGAATTTGGACATTTATATGTATGGTTAATATTTATAATATCATTTGCAACAGATACATTTGCATACTTCAGCGGATATTTATTTGGTAAGCACAAGCTTATACCAAAAGTAAGTCCTAAAAAAACTATAGAAGGAAGTATTGGTGGAATACTTGGAAGCACAATTTGTTGTATAGCATTTGGATATATATTTAATATAAATATATTACCATTAGTTATAATTGGGAGTATAGGAAGTATAGTAGCACAATTTGGAGATTTATTTGCATCTTCAATAAAAAGATATGTAGGAATAAAAGACTATGGTAAACTAATACCAGGTCACGGTGGAGTATTAGATAGATTTGATAGTGTTATACTAGTAGCACCATTTATATATTATGCAATATCATTCTTTATAAAATAAGTCTTAGTTAAACACTAAGGCTTATTTTTGTATATGAAAAAATATTTAAATTAGATAAAAATTATATAAATAGTGTTATAATATAATAATGAATAAAGTAAATTATAGAAAGGGTAGCAAAATGAAGAAAATATCAATACTAGGGTCAACTGGATCAATAGGTAAACAAACACTAGATGTAGTAAGACAACATAAAGATAAATTTGAAGTAGTAGCAATAAGTGCAAATAGCAGTGTAGATTTACTACTAGAACAAATAAAAGAATTTAAACCAAAATACGTAGCAGTATACAACGAAAGTTCTTACATAAAATTAAAATCAATGATACCATCAGACATAAATATAGAAGTATTATGTGGTATGGAAGGACTAAAAACTATATCATCACTTCCTGAAATAGATGTATTATTAACTGCAATAGTAGGAATGATAGGATTAGTTCCAACACTAGAAGCAATAAAAGCAGGAAAAGACATAGCACTAGCTAACAAAGAAACACTAGTATGTGCAGGGGATTTAGTAATGAGTGAAGCTAAAAAAATGGGAGTAAGCATACTTCCAGTAGATAGCGAGCACAGTGCAATATTCCAATGCTTAAATGGAGAAAATAACAAAGAAATAGAGAAAATAATATTAACAGCATCAGGTGGACCATTTAGAGGAAAAACTAAAGAAGAACTTATAAATGTAACTAAAAATCAAGCACTAAAACATCCAAATTGGTCAATGGGTAGAAAAATAAGTATAGATTCATCAACACTAATGAACAAAGGACTTGAAGTAATAGAAGCAAAATGGCTATTTGGTGTAGAACATGATAAAATAGATGTAGTAGTACACCCACAAAGTATAATACATTCAATGGTACAATTTATAGATAGTTCAGTAATAGCACAACTAGGATGCCCTGACATGAGACTACCTATACAATATGCACTATCATATCCAAATAGAATAGAATGTGACTTTGAAAGATTAGATTTAGCAAAAATAGCTACATTAACATTTGAAAATCCAGATATGGATACATTCCCATGCTTAAAACTAGCATATGATACATTAAAAATGGGTGGAACGTATTCAGCAGTATTAAATAGTGCTAATGAAATATTAGTTAGCGAGTTTTTAGAAGATAAAATAGGATTTTACGATATACCAAAGTACATAGAAAAGACGCTAGAAGCACACACTAGCATAGAAAAGCCAACTCTAGAACAAATATTAGATATAGATAAATGGGCTAGAGAATATGTAAGTAGTGCTATAAAATAAACTATATACATTTGAAGTTAATTATATTAAATAGAAAAAAAGAGGTGGTAAATTGACTATAATAGCAGCAATACTATTATTTGGTGTAATAGTATTTATACACGAACTAGGACATTTCCTGTTTGCTAAAAAAGCAGGGGTAACAATACACGAATTTTCAATAGGTATGGGGCCTAAACTATATAGTAAAACTAAAAATGGTACAAAGTACTCAATAAGATTACTTCCATTAGGTGGATATGTAAGTATGGAAGGAGAAGACGGAGAAACAAATGACCCAAATGCATTTGGTAGAAAAACAATACTACAAAGGGCAAGTATATTATTTGCAGGGCCATTTTTTAACATAATATTTACAGTAATATTATTAATACCAGTATTTATGTTTATAGGAACGCCAATTAACTCAAATGTATTAGGAGAAGTATCTCAAAATAGTCCAGCGCAAAAAGCGGGACTTATGGCTAATGATAAAATATTAGACATAAATGGTAAAAAAATAAATTCATGGGAAGATATATTAAATACACTTCAAACTACAGATGGTAAAAAAATAAATATAACAGTAGATAGAGATGGTAAGACTAAAGAATTTAATGTACAACCCCAAAAAAATGAACAAGGAAGATATGTAATAGGAATAACACAAGAAAGAGATAAAAGCATACTAAATGCAATACCAAGTGCATTTAAAGGAACATATGAAATGCTTAAGCAAATGGTATTATTCTTAGGACAATTAGTAACAAATTCAGTACCTGGAGGAGCTGCAAATGCTGTAGCAGGACCAGTTGGAGTAATAGGAATAGTTTCAGATGCAGCAAAAATGGGTATACCAAATCTTATGTACATAGGAGCAATGATAAGTCTAAACTTAGGAGTGCTTAATCTACTTCCAATACCAGCACTAGATGGAGGAAGATTAGTAATGCTAGGAATAGAAGGTCTAAGAGGTGGAAAAAAATTAGACCCAAACAAAGAAGCTATGATACATACAGCAGGATTTATGTTACTAATGGGACTTATGCTATTTGTAACATACAAAGACATACTTAGATTATTCTAAAATAAGTAGTATAATAAATAGGAGGTGGGTGGATAGATATAAATCTATAATCCACCTCTTTAATACTATATATGGCTAAATAACACATAAAATACTAAAGAGGTGAGGACATGTATAAAAGAAGACAATGTAGAGAAGTAAGCGTTGGAAATGTAAAAATAGGTGGGAATAATCCAATAAGTATACAATCAATGACAAACAGTGATACAAGAGATGCAAATGCCACAATAGCACAAATAAAAAGACTAGAAGAAGTTGGATGCGATATAGTAAGAGTAGCAGTACCTGATATGATTGCAGCAAAAAACATAGGTGAAATAAAGAAAAACGTAAATATACCAGTAATAGCAGATATACACTTTGACCATAGACTAGCTATAGAAGCAATAGATCAAGGAGTAGATGGAGTTAGAATAAACCCAGGTAATATTGGTAGCATAGAAAAAGTAAAAGAAGTAGTAAATAAATGTAAAGAGAAAAACTTAAAAATAAGAATAGGAGTAAATGGTGGTTCACTTGAAAAAGAACTACTTCAAAAATACGGTAGTGCAACAGCAGAGGCTCTAGTTGAAAGTGCAATGGGACATGTTAAAATACTAGAAGACTTAGATTTTAGAAATATAGTAATATCATTAAAATCATCAGATATATATAAAACACTAGAAGCATATGAGTTAATATCTAAAAAAGTAGACTACCCACTTCATATAGGTATAACAGAATCAGGAAGTGTTAAAAAAGGAACTATAAAATCTTCAATAGGAGTAGGAGCGTTACTTCTTAAAGGAATAGGAGATACTGTAAGAATATCACTAACAGGAGATCCATGTGAAGAAGTAGTGGTAGGCAAAGAAATACTAAGAAGCTTAGGTTTATTAAATGACAAGGTAAAAGTAGTATCTTGCCCAACATGTGGAAGATGTAATATAGACTTAATAAGCGTTGTAAATGAAGTAGAAGAAAAAATAAGTAAAATGGATAAAGATATAACAGTAGCAATCATGGGATGTGCAGTAAATGGTCCAGGAGAAGCAAGAGAAGCTGATATTGGAATAGCTGGAGGAAAAGGTGAAGGGCTGTTATTTAAAAAAGGTGAAATAGTTAGAAAAATAAAAGGCGATGATTTAGTAAAAGAACTAATGGATGAAATAGATAAATATTAATGATAAAAGAGTACTTGAAAAAGTACTCTTTTTTTGTTTAAAAATGTAATAAAATCATTAAAAAATATTAAATAAAAATGAAAATAAAATAGTTTAATTGTTAAATACTAAAATATATTTCTAAATTGCAAAAAAAAATAAAAACCGTCGAAAAAATAAGACAAAAATCATAATAAAAACACTTTTATCGAATCAAGACTTGTTTTATCGAATCTATATACAAATAAATATATAAATGCTATATTTTTTTTGTAAATAATAAAATGCAAAACTAAAGGGGTATGGAGGAGAGAGATGGAAGAAACAATTGACCTAAAAGAGTATTTTTCAATAATAAAAAAGAGGTTTTGGATAATTGCATTATTAACAGTATTAGCAGCTATAATAAGTGGGGTGCTAAGTTTTTTTGTGCTAAAACCAGTATACCAAGCAAACTCTACATTAATAGTAAACACAGAACAAAATGAAGAAACAAACATATTAACAGGAGATCAATTTACAGTAACACAAAAATTAGCAGTAACATATGGAGAAATAATAAAATCAAGAGCAGTAATAGAACCAGTAATAAAAAAGCTAGACATAGATAAAACATATGAAGAACTAGTAGAGCAAATCGTAGTATCTCCAGTAAAAGACACTCAAATCATAGATATAAGTGTAGAAGACCAAAATCCCAAAAAAGCAAGAGATATAGCAAATGAAATTCCAAAAGTATTTACAAAAGAAGCTAAAAGAATAACAAATGCAAATAGCGTAGAAGTAATAGATAAAGCAATAATACCAGAAAATCCTATAAAGCCAAATAAAGTTATGAACGTAGCAATAGCAGCAGTATTAGGACTTATGATAGGGCTATTTGTCGTGTTCTTAAAAGAATACTTAGACAACAAAATAAAAACACCACAAGATATAGAAAAACACCTAGACTTACCAATACTAGGAGTAATACCAAATGAAGGTAGTGTAAAGTAGGGGGACATATATGAATAAAATAATAAGTATAAATAATCCAAAATCCCCTATAGCAGAAGCCTATAGGGGAATAAGAACGAGCATAGAATTTGCAAATATAGATAAAGAAATAAAAGTTATAACAGTTACAAGTAGTAAGCAAAATGAAGGAAAAAGTACAGTAATATCAAATATAGGGGTAAGCTTTGCAAACCTTGATAAAAAAGTATTATTACTAGAAGGAGACTTAAGAAACCCAAGTGTGCATAGAATGGTTAATATTAGTAATATACATGGACTTACAGATTTATTACTAGGAAATAAATCTTTTGGAGAATGTGTACATATAACAGATGTAAAAAATCTTCATGTATTAACATGTGGAGCCGTGCCACCAAATCCATCTGAGATGTTGGCATCTAAAAGAATGAAAGAATTAGTGGAAGAACTTAGAGAGTATTATGATTATATATTTATAGATGCACCACCAATAGGGGTAGTGACAGACGCAGGTATCATATCTAGTTATAGTGATGGGTGTGTTTTTGTGGTAGGTGCAAAAGAGTGCGATGTAGAAGAAGTTAAGGTGTCTAAGGAAATATTAGAAAAATTAGGGGTAAATATATTGGGGTGTGTACTTAATAAGTTTGAAACTGAAAGGTCTGAATATAGCTATTATTATACTCAAGATGAGGGAATGAGTAGTAGAAGAAATAAATTAAGGAAAATGATAGGAATTTAGTACAATGGGGGGATTGTATTATGGAGGTCAAAGGTATAAATCTTCAAGAATTAAGCTTATTAGGTAAAGTACTAAATACATATAAGGTAAGGCAACTAATATTATGGCTAGGAGATGTAGGAAGTATAATAATAGCTACAATAATATCTATGAATTTAACAAACGTAAAAAATATAACTAATGTAGATAACCTTATACTACCTATGTCCATATACATAATATATAATACGATATCATTTTTAAAATGCAAATGCTATACAAGCCTATGGAGATATGCAGGTGAAGAAGAAATGCTATCAGTATTAACAGCATGTGTATTTTATATAATACCACTTTACCTAACATTAAATATATTGGGGGAAAATTATAATTTACTATTCTATATAGTAAATACAATATTAATAATAGCTTTCACAGGAGGGCTAAGACTAGTATATAGAACAGGAAGAAGATTAAAAATCAGAACAAAGTCAATGCAAGGAAGCACTAAAGTACTAGTAGTAGGTGGAGGAAGTGCTGGAGAAATAATAATAAATGAGTTAAAAGAAAATCCTCAACTTAACAAATGTCCAATTGGAATTATAGATGATGATATAAATAAAGTAGGAAGAACAATACATAATGTACGTATTCTAGGTCAAACAATAAATATAGAAGAAATAGTGAAAAAATATGAAGTAGATGAAATAATATTAGCAATGGCTAGCGTATCAAATGAAAGAAAAAAAGAAATCATAGAAATATGCAAAAATACAAAATGTAAACTAAAAACAATACCAGGAATATATGAAATAATAGATGGGAAAGTAGATATCAAAAAAATAAGAGATGTAGCTATAGAAGACTTACTAGGAAGAGAGCCAATAAAAGTAAACCTAGGAGAAATGAGTGATTACATACAAGATAAAGTAGTACTAGTAACAGGTGGAGGAGGAAGTATAGGAAGTGAACTTTGTAGACAAATTGCAAGTTTTTCTCCAAAGCACCTAATAATACTAGATAACTACGAAAATAATGCATATGCAATACAACAGGAACTAATAAGATTATATGGACAAGAAAAATTAAACTTAAGTACAATAATAGCATCAATAAGAGAAACTGTTAGAATGGATGAAATATTTAATGAGTATAGACCAGAAGTAGTATTTCATGCGGCAGCGCATAAACATGTGCCACTAATGGAAAAAAGTCCTAGTGAAGCTATAAAAAATAATATATTTGGGACAAAAAATGTA
This sequence comes from Romboutsia sp. 1001713B170131_170501_G6, assembly GCF_015668195.1. NCBI lineage: Bacteria > Bacillati > Bacillota > Clostridia > Peptostreptococcales > Peptostreptococcaceae > Romboutsia > Romboutsia sp. 1001713B170131_170501_G6. The sequence goes on along the minus strand of NZ_JADPFC010000002.1, from coordinate 50,801 downwards.
GCAGAACTAGCTCATAAATATAAAGCCAAAAGAATGGTGCTAATATCAACAGATAAAGCAGTAAACCCAACTAATATAATGGGTGCAACAAAAAGAGCTGCGGAAATGATAATACAAACAATGAATGAAAAAAGTGAAACAGAGTTTGTAGCAGTACGTTTTGGTAATGTACTAGGCAGCAATGGAAGTGTAATACCATTATTTAAAAAACAAATAGCCGAGGGTGGACCAATAACAGTAACACACCCAGATATAATTAGATACTTTATGACAATACCAGAAGCAGTGCAACTAGTGATACAAGCTGGTGCAATGGCTAAAGGTGGAGAGATATTTGTACTAGATATGGGAGATCCTGTGAGAATTGTGGATCTTGCGAAAAATCTTATACGTCTTAGTGGATTTGAGCCAGATGTTGATATTAAGATTGAGTACTCTGGGCTTAGACCTGGTGAGAAGCTATATGAAGAGCTACTTATGAGTGAAGAAGGACTTGCTAAGACAGAAAACAAGAAGATATTTATAGGAAAGCAAGTGGAAGTTGACTTACAAAAGGTTGATATGCACCTTGAGATGTTAAAGAAGGTTGTCGATAATGAGAAAGTTGAGCTTATTGATAATCTTATGAGAGAATTTGTTAGTACTTATATAAGACCGGAAGAAGCTAATAGAAAGGAGAAAGTAGATGAAGTTGCAATTACTAATTAAAAGAATAACAGATATAGTTTGCTCAGGATTAGGACTTATAATACTTTCGCCTATGTTAATAATAACAGCAATACTAATAAGAATAAAATTAGGATCACCAATATTTTTCACTCAAGATAGAGTAGGAAAAGATGGAAAGATATTTAGAATGATAAAATTTAGAACTATGCTAGATACAAATGATAAATGGGGAGAGCCACTTCCAGACGAAGAAAGACTAACTCCATTTGGAAAGTTACTTAGAAGTACTAGTATAGATGAATTACCAGAACTTGTAAATGTATTAAAAGGAGATATGAGCTTAGTTGGACCGAGACCATTGCTTGTAGAATATAAAGAATTATATTCAGAAGAACAATTTAGAAGACATGAAGTGAGACCAGGAATAACTGGATGGGCTCAGATAAACGGAAGAAATACAGTAGCATGGGATGATAGATTTAAAATGGATGTAGACTATGTAGATAGCTATAGCTTACTTCTAGATATAAAAATACTGTTTATGACAGTAGGAAAAGTAGTGAAAAGAGATGGAATAAGCCAAGAAGGTCATGTTACTATGGAAAAATTTAATGGAAATAACTAAGAGGTATCAAAATGAAAAATATCATAGTAATAGGAGCAGGAGGTCATGCATCTGTAGTAATAGATATTATAGAATGCATGAAAGAAAATGGAAGCCAGGTACAGATATTAGGAATACTAGATGATAGAAATGATATAACAAAATTTAGAGGGTATGAAATACTAGGAAAAATAAGAACAGAGAATCTATATAATAGAAAAGATACTGAATTTATAATAGGGATAGGTAGTAATAATATTAGAAAAGAAATATATAGAAAATATAACCATTTAAAATATTTTACAGCAATACATCCAAGTGCAATAATAGGAAGCCATGTGAACATAAAAAGTGGAACTGTAGTTATGCCGAGAGCAATTATAAATTCAAATACATATATAGGAAAACACGTAATAATAAACAGTGGAGCAATAGTAGAACACGACAATATAATAGGAGATTTTGTTCACATATCACCAGGAACAACTCTTTGTGGAGGTGTTTTTGTAGGAGAATCAGCTCATATAGGAGCTAACTCTACAGTTGTGCCATCTAAGAAAATAGGAGCAAATACTATTATAGGAGCAGGCTCAACTGTTATAACGGATATACAGTTTGGTGTTATGGCTGTAGGAAGTCCAGCTAAAAAAATAAAAGATATATAGGGGATTAAGATTATGAATAAAAGAATATACCTTGCATCGCCTCATATGGGGGGAGGAGAATTAAAATATGTAAATGAAGCATTTGATACTAACTGGGTAGCACCACTTGGGCAAAATGTAATGAACTTTGAAAAAGAAATATGTCAATATACAAAAGCTGAATCAGCATGTGCACTTGTAAGTGGAACTAGTGCAATACATCTAGCGCTTAAGTGTCTAGAAGTAGGGGAAGGCGATATAGTATTTTGTTCAACACTAACATTTGCAGCAACTGCTAATCCTATAATATATCAAGGAGCAGAACCTGTATTTATAGATTCAGACTATGAAACTTGGAATATGTGTGCAATAGCATTACAAAAGGCATTTGATGATGCAGAAAAAAATAATAAGATACCAAAGGCAGTTATAGTAGTTAATCTATATGGTCAAAGTGCTGATTATGATAAGTTAAAAGCTATATGTGATAAATACAATGTACCTATAGTTGAAGATGCAGCAGAGTCATTAGGTGCAACTTATAAAAATAGACATAGTGGAACTATAGGAGATATAGGTATATATTCATTTAACGGTAATAAGATAATCACTACATCTGGTGGTGGCATGATGGTATCTAATAATTACGAGTATACTAAAAAAGCACTTTTCTGGGCTACTCAATCAAGAGAAGCTGAAAGACATTATGAGCATAAGGAAATTGGATATAACTACAGAATGAGTAATGTTGTTGCAGGCATTGGTAGAGGTCAACTTAAGGTATTAGATGATAGAGTTTATAAGAAAGAAGAGATATTTAATACTTATAAAGAAGGATTTAAGGATATAGATGAAATTGAGATGATGAATATATGTGATTTTGGTTATCCGAATTATTGGTTATCTGTAGCTACTATAAAGGAAGGTTCTAAGGTTAAACCAGTTGATATTATGGTTGCATTAGAGAAGGAAAATATAGAGAGTAGACCAGTATGGAAGCCAATGCATATGCAACATGTGTTTAGGGATTATAAGTTCTTTAGTTCGTTAGAGGAAGGTAGTGTATCTGAGGATTTATTTAATAGAGGGATATGTCTGCCTAGCGACACTAAAAATTCTATAGAAGAATTCAATAATATTATAGATATTATTAAAAGTAAATTTATAGTGAAAGAATTAGTTTAATGAGGTGTTTTCTTTGAATATATTATTTTTAACTCTAGCATTTTCAGAATCTAGAGGGATATATACAGATTTAATGCAAGAAATGAGAGTTAGAGGAAATGAAGTATATGTAGTAACTCCAGTAGAGAGAAAAAATAATCAAGAGACTAGCTTAAATAAGGTAAATGGTTTAAATGTTTTAAAAGTAAAGACAGGCAATATTCAAAAAGTTAATAAAATAGAAAAAGGTATATCCACATTAATGTTAGAAAAACAATTTATCAAGGCTATAGATAAATATTTATATGATGTTAAATTTGATTTAATTGTTTATTCTACTCCACCAATAACATTTTCTAATGTAGTAAATCATGTAAAGAAAAGAGATGGAGCAAAAACATATTTGATGTTAAAAGATATATTTCCTCAAAATGCAGTAGATATAGAAATGATGAAAAAAGATGGATTATTATATAAATTCTTTAGAAAAAAGGAGATTAGTTTGTATAATACATCGGATTATATAGGATGTATGTCACGAGGTAATGTAGATTTCTTATTAAAACATAATGAATTTATATCAAAAGATAAAGTTGAAATATTACCAAACACAATAACACCTTTAAAATTAGACAAATTAAATAAAGAATACATAAATAAAATACGAGATAAATACAACATACCTAAAGATAAAATTGTTTTAGTTTACGGAGGTAACTTAGGAAAACCTCAAGGTATAGATTTCATTATAGATTGTATCAAAGAAAATGAAAAGAGAGGGAATACTTTCTTTTTAATAGTAGGGTCAGGGACTGATTATGATAAATTAGCTAACTATATAAAAGAGAACAATATAATAAATACATCAATATATTCATATATGCCCAAAGAAGACTACGATAATGTTGTAAAAGCATGCGATATAGGTTTAGTTTTTTTGGATAGTAGGTTTACCATACCGAATATACCATCAAGAATATTAACATATATGGAATTTGGAATGCCTATAATAGCAGCAACAGATTCAAATACTGACTTGGATGAAATTTTAGAAGGAAGTCAATCGGGACTATGGAGCAAAAGTGGATGTTTAGATGATTTTTATAAAAATATAGATATTTTATGTGATGATAAAGAATTATCGGAAAATATGGGATTAAATGGAAGAAAATATTTAGAAGAAAATTATACATCAGATAGTTCATATGAGATAATAATGAATCACTTTTAACCTAAATTACTAAGGAGAAAAAGTTATGTTTAAAGATAAAGTACTTTTAATAACAGGTGGTACAGGATCATTTGGTAATGCAGTATTAGATAGATTCTTAAATACAGATATAAAAGAAATAAGAATATTCAGTAGAGATGAAAAAAAACAAGAAGATATGAGAAGAACTTATAGAAATGATAAGTTAAAATTCTATATAGGAGATGTGAGAGACTATAATAGTATAGACTATGCACTTAAAGGTGTTGACTATGTATTTCATGCAGCTGCATTAAAGCAAGTTCCTTCTTGTGAGTTCTACCCAATGCAAGCAGTACAAACAAATGTAATCGGAACAGAAAATGTATTAAATGCATGTGTACATAATAAAGTTAAACGAGTTGTATGCTTAAGTACTGATAAAGCAGCATATCCAATAAATGCAATGGGAATATCAAAAGCAATGATGGAAAAAGTTGCAATAGCAAAAGCTAGACAAGTAGATCCAGAAGATACATTAATAAGTGTAACAAGATACGGAAATGTAATGGCATCAAGAGGATCAGTTATACCACTATTTATTGAACAGATGAAAAGAGGAGAAGATATAACAGTAACAGATCCTAACATGACAAGATTTATGATGAGTCTACCAGATGCAGTTGAACTAGTATTATTTGCTTTTGAAAATGCCAACCAAGGAGATTTATTTATACAAAAGGCTCCTGCTGCAACAATAGAATGTTTAGCACAAGCTATGATAGAGCTATTTGGTAGTGACGATACAGGAATAAAAACAATAGGAACTAGACATGGTGAAAAGTTATATGAAACTCTAGCAACTAGAGAAGAGTTAGCCAAATCAGAAGACTGTGGGGACTATTACAGAATATGTGCTGATAATAGAGATTTAAATTATGATAATTATTTCAGTGATGGAAAACATCAAACATCAGCTTTAGATGATTACCATTCACATAATACTACTAGGCTAGATGTGGAAGGAATGAAAGAACTATTACTAAAATTAGAATATATACAAGAGGAATTAACAATCTTTGAAGAAGAAAGAAGACTTAAAGAAGTAGCCACAAGTAGATAGTATAAAATAATTTTAATAATGGGGAAATGATAATATGAAGAAAATATTAGTAACAGGATCGAATGGATTTGTAGGAAAAAATACAGTAGTAGCTTTAAATGAAGCTAAAAAGTATGAAGTACTTACTATAGATAGAGAAAATACAGAAGAAGAATTGAAAGAAGCAGTATTTAGTGCTGAATTTATAGTTCACTTAGCAGGAGTTAATAGACCAAAAGAAATTTCAGAGCTTTATGAAGGCAATGGAGGATTGACTGAAAAAATAGTTAGATACTTAAAAGAAAATAAAAAAAATACACCAATACTTATAACATCATCAACTCATGCGGTGCTTGATAATGATTATGGAAAAAGTAAAAAGCAATCAGAAGAAGCTTTAGTAAAATATAGTGATGAATGTGATGCTAAAGTGTATATATTTAGACTACCAAATTTATTTGGAAAATGGTGTAGACCAAACTACAACTCAGCAGTATCTACATTTTGCTATAACATAGCTCATGACTTAGATGTATGGGTAAATGATCCAGCTATAGAATTAAATCTAGTATATATAGATGATGTAGTAGCATCTATAATAGATTGCATAGAAGAAGAAAATATAATAAGCCTTAAGAATATAGATGAAGAAGTAGCTATAACTACTACTGGAGCTAGCAGCTTACAAATAGATAGGTATTACTATGAAGTAACTACAGTATATAAAAGAACACTAGGAAATATAGTTGATAGTTTAAAAATGTTTAGAAATATGAGAAAGAGCTTATTAATACCTGATTTAAGTGATGGATTTAATAAAGCATTATACTCAACATACTTAACATATTTAGAAGAAGATGATTTTTCATATTACTTAGATAAGAAAGAAGATAATAGAGGATGGTTGGCTGAACTTGTTAAATCTCCACAGTTTGGTCAAATGTTTGTGTCAAAAACATACCCTGGTATAACTAGAGGAAATCATTGGCATCATACTAAGACTGAGAAATTTATAGTTATACAAGGAAAAGCTGCTATTAGATTTAGAAAAATAGATGAAGATAAAGTTATAGAGTATATAGTAGATGGTGAAAAGCCACAAGTACTAGATATACCACCAGGATATACTCATTCTATAGAAAATATAGGACAAGAGAAAGTTATAACTCTTTTCTGGTCAAACGAAATGTTCAATCCAGAAAATCCAGACACATATTTTTTAGAGGTGAATAAATAATGAAAAAATTAAAGTTAATGACTATAGTTGGGACAAGACCAGAGATAATAAGACTTTCTGAAACTATAAAAAAATGTGATAAGTACTTTGATCATATTTTAGTTCATACGGGACAAAACTGGGATTATACATTAAACCAAGTATTCTTTGAAGATTTAGAACTAAGAGAACCTGATTATTATTTAGATACAGTAGGTAAAAACTTAGGTGAAACTATGGGTAATATAATATCTAAGTCTTATGATGTAATAGAAAAAGAAAAGCCAGATGCATTATTAGTGCTTGGTGATACTAATTCAGCAATGTCAGCAATATCTGCAAAGAGACTTAAGTGTCCAATATTCCATATGGAAGCTGGAAATAGATGTTGGGATTGGAATGTATCTGAAATGATAAATAGAAAAATAGTAGATCACATAGCAGATATAAACTTACCATACACAGAACACTCAAGAAGATATTTAATATCTGAGGGAATAGATGGTAAGACAATATTTGTTACAGGATCTCCAATGCAAGAAGTGTTACAAGCTCATATAAACAAGATAGAAAAAAGTGATGTATTAGAAAGATTAAATCTTGAAAAAGGAAAATATATATTAGTTTCTGCTCATAGAGAAGAAAACATAGATAATGAAGAAAACTTTATGGATTTAATGAGTTCTATAAATAATATAGCCGACAAATATCAAATGCCAGTTATATATTCTACTCATCCAAGAAGTAAGAAGTTTATAGATCAAAGAGCATTTAAGTTACATCCATTAGTACAAAGTATGAAGCCATTTGGATTTATGGATTATAATCAACTTCAAATGAATAGTTATTGTGTGCTTTCAGATAGTGGGACATTATCAGAAGAAAGCGCAATGTTAAACTTCCCTGGAGTACTTATAAGGACTTCTACTGAAAGGCCGGAGGTACTTGATAAAGGAACTGTTGTTATTGGTGGTATAAAAGGTAATGATGTAGAACAAGCTATGGAGCTTGCTGTGAATATGAAGGAAAATAATGAAGAAGTAGTGCTACCTCATGACTATATAGATACAAATGTATCTGTGAAGGTTGTTAAGTTAATACAAAGTTATACTCATATAGTTAACAAGACTGTGTGGGGTAAGTAGTATGAAGATATTACAAATTAATTCAGTTTGCGGTTTAGGCAGTACTGGAAGAATAGTAACCGACTTATATAAGATGTTAGAAGAGCAAAGTTATGAGTGTAAGATTGCTTATGGAAGAGGAAATGCTCCAGAAGGTATAGACTCTATAAAGATAGGTTCTAAGTTGGACAATTATGCTCATGTATTTAAGACAAGAGTATTTGATAAGCATGGATTTGGATCAGTTAATGCTACTAAGAATTTTATAGAGGAAGTTAAAGGATATGACCCAGATATAATTCATTTACACAATATACATGGATATTATATAAATATTGAAATACTTTTTGATTATCTTAAAGAAGCTAATAAGCCTGTAGTATGGACTTTACATGATTGTTGGGCATTTACTGGACATTGTTCACATTTTGATTATGTAGGATGTGATAAGTGGAAGAATGGATGTAGCAATTGTAATCAAAAAAATGAATATCCATCAAGTAAAGTTATGGATAAATCAAAAGTTAACTATGAAAAGAAAAAAGAATTATTTACATCTGTAAAAAATATGACTATAGTTACTCCATCTAAGTGGCTTGCTAACTTAGTGAAAGAGTCCTTTTTAGGTAAATATAATGTTGAAGTTATTAATAATGGAATAGATTTAGATGTATTTAAACCTACTGAAAGCAACTTTAGAGAAAAATATAATTTACAAGATAAATTTATAGTGATTGGTGTGGCAAGTGTGTGGACAGAAAGAAAAGGATTTAAGTATTTTATAGAGCTTGCAGAAAAATTAAGTGATGATTATAAGATTGTAATGGTAGGTTTAAATGAAAAACAAATGAAAGAATTACCAAAAAATATTATAGGAATAACTAGGACTAATAATGTAAAGGAGTTAGCACAAATATATACAGCAGCAGATGTATTTGTCAATCCAACATTAGAAGACAATTTTCCAACCACAAATTTAGAAGCTCTTGCGTGCGGAACACCAGTAATAACATTTGATACAGGCGGAAGTATTGAGTGTATTAATAAAAATATAGGATTAGTATCACAAAAAAATAAAAATGATGCACTAATATCAGATATAGAGAAAGTAAAGCAAAATATATATAGATATAAAGAGAAAAATTGTATAGAGATAAGTAAATTATTATATAACAGAAATATAAATTACTGTAAATTTATAGAATTATATAATAAATTATGCAAGAGATAATTCAATTAGAGAGGTAAGTAATGTATATATTATTATATATAGTAGTTTTCATGAATGTGCTACTATTAACAAAAATGAAATATAATACTATTTTAAAACCAAATATACTGTTTAGCTTAATGTGGTGCATTTGTGGAAGTATATCAACTTTAGGATTATATGGCATGTATAATACAAGTCATACAGTTAATTTTTATGCTTTGACAGCTATAATAACATTCAATTTTGTATATATTTTATCAAATGATTGTATAAAATCTAGTAAAATTAAAGTAGCAAAAGGTATTATTGGGGAAGTTAGACTTGTATATATATATTTATTAAATATTATATCATGGATATTTATTAGTAGAATTCTAGTTAACTCTTTAAAAATAATATCTACTGGAGGTTTTAAGCTTTTAAGAATATATGCTTTTGAAGGATTAGCAACAACTATAGAATTAACTATATCACAATGGCTAGTAACACCTATATTTGAGGCAACAGTAATATTAGCTATAGTGTATACTATAACTAAAAAAAAAGCAAAATACTTAAAAATAATAGCTATAATAGATATATTACTTAATATAATAACATTTGGTGGTAGGTATTTTATAGTAAAATCTCTTATATATTATATTATAGCATTCATTGTAATAAAATTTAAAAATATAAATGGATTAAGTAGAATTAAAATAAATAAGAAAGTAATAATTATTTCAATATCTTTAATAGCATTTTTAACTAGTATGAGATCATGGAATGGAACTAGCATAATTAAAGAAACTGTATTATACTTCACATCATCATTTTCATTTTTAGATTCTTTATTAAAGGAGAATTTAATAAATGATAAATTTAATATCATACCAGGTACAGGTATTTTAGGGTTTATATATAATATTATACTAGTACCCATTACATTATTACTAGGCATCCCATATAGAGGATCTGATTACAATTTAACACAAATAACTTCTATTCCAAGAAACATAGGTGGTGGAATAAATTACAATGCTTTAGCAACAATGATATATCCACTTTTATTAGATTTTGGATACATTGGAATAATTATAGGAACAGCATTTTTAGCTATATTAGCTAGTTTTATAGAAAGGATGTTAGATAGAAGTAATAAGCTAATATACTTATGTATGTATATTTTTGTTGGAAATATTATATTCAGTAGTGTAATGAATTACTATCTTATATTTCCAGCTACAGGTTTTACAATTATAATGCTTATTATTTTAACTAAAAATAATAAAAATAGAATCGAGGAAATAAACAAAAATGAATAAACCTTTAGTTAGTGTATTTATAGCTGCTTATAATGCAGAGAAATACATATGTGAATGTATAGAAAGCGTTATAAACCAGACTTATGAAAATTTAGAAATATTAATAATTGATGATGGATCTACTGATAATACATGTAATAAGATTAACCTATATAATGATACTAGGATTAGACTGGTTAAAAATATGGTTAATATGGGACTTCCTTATACTAGGAATAGAGCTTTAGATATATTTAAAGGAGATTACTTAGCAATACTTGACTCAGATGATATATCTGCTAAAGATAGGATTGAAAAACAAGTCAAATATTTAGAGGAAAATAGAAATATAGATATAGTTACATCTGATTATACTGTATTTAATGGGAATATATCAAAGAGAATAAGAATAAATAAAGGTCCTGAAAATATAAAGGCCAGCTTAATTTTTGGGTGCACTTTATGTAATTCAACATCTATGATTAGAAGAAGCAGTCTTAAAAAGTTTAACTTAAGGTATAATGATTCATGCTTTGTAGCTCAAGATTATGAACTATGGAGTCAGTTTTCTAAAAAGGGAAGTATATTTAATATTCCAGAAACTTTATTAAATTACCGAATTGGTCATGAAAATATAACTAAGAAAACAAAAATAAATAAAATTAATGAAAGAAAAAAGGTTATTAGTAGCATACAAAAAGGTATGTTAGATTATTATGGTTTTAAATTAAATGCTGAAGAAGAAACTATATTCTATGATTTTTTCAGTGATAATTATAGTTTTGATATATTGAAAAAATATAATTACAACCAAATAGAATTATTAGTAAATAAACTTAGTAGTATTAATTTAGAAAAAAATATATTCAATCAAGAAATATTTTTAGAAGAGTTAGACTTCGCATCAAAACAAAGAATATTTAATCATAAAATTAGTCTGATAGATAAAATGAAGCTTTATAATAGAGTTATAAAAGGAAATGATATGTTTACAAAATTTTCTGATGTTTTAAAAATAATATTAAAGCATATTCAAAATACAATAAAAAATACAAATTAAGGAGAAAAAAATGAAAGTTGCAATAGCAGGTACAGGTTATGTTGGTTTATCAAATGCTATACTATTGTCACAACATAATGAAGTAGTAGCAGCAGATATAATTCAAGAAAAAGTAGACATGATAAATGATAAAAAATCTCCAATAGTAGATAAGGAGATAGAAGAGTATTTAGCTACTAAAAAATTAAATTTAATAGCAACGACTGATGTATATAAAGCATACAAGGATGCGGAGTTCGTTATAATATCTACACCAACAGACTATGATCCAGAAAAAAATTATTTTAATACAAGAAGTGTTGAAGCAGTAATAGCAAATGTATTGTCTATAAATCCAGATGCTACAATGATAATAAAATCAACTGTTCCAGTTGGATATACAGAAAAAGTAAAAAAAATGTTTGAAACTGATAATATAATATTTTCACCAGAGTTTTTAAGAGAAGGAAAGGCTCTATATGACAACTTATATCCTTCAAGAATAATTGTGGGAGAACAATCAGAAAGAGCCAAAAAGTTTGCAGATCTATTAGTACAAGGAGCAATAAAAGAAGATATAGCAGTATTATTTACTAATTCAACAGAAGCAGAAGCTGTAAAATTATTTTCTAATACCTACTTGGCACTTAGGGTAGCATATTTCAATGAACTGGATACATATGCAGAAGTTAGAGGTCTTGATACAAAGCAAATAATAGAAGGTGTTGGACTAGATCCTAGAATCGGAAATCATTATAATAACCCTTCGTTTGGATATGGTGGATATTGTTTACCAAAAGATACTAAGCAATTAAGAGCAAACTATGCTGATGTACCAAACAACATAATAGCTGCTATAGTTGATGCTAATACAACTAGAAAAGATCATATAGCAGACCAAATAATAAAAAGAAATCCTAAAACAGTAGGTATACATAGATTAACAATGAAAACTGATTCTGATAACTTTAGAGCTTCTTCTGTACAAGGTATAATGAAGAGAATTAAAGCTAAAGGTATAGAAACAGTAGTATATGAGCCTGTGCTAAAAGAAGATACTTTCTATAATTCTAAAGTAATAAGAGACTTAGCAAAGTTTAAAGAAACTTGCGATGTTATAGTTTCAAATAGACTTTGTGAAGATTTAATTGATGTAAAAGAAAAGGTTTATACTAGAGACTTATATAATAGAGATTAAAAAATAATAAATAAAATATGAAGGAAAAAAAATGAACATATTGGTTAAAAATACAATAATTTTGATGATAATTACAATGTTATCTAAGTTTTTTGGATTTGGAAGAGAATTAATTTTAACATATATATACGGAGCAAGTAGTATATCTGATGTATACATAACATCAATGAGCATACCAACAATACTTTTTTCATCTATAGGTGTTGCGATTAGTACAGCATTTATACCATTATCCTATGAAATAGAGGATAAATATGGGAGAAATAGTTCATTAAATTTTGCAAATAATATTTTTAATTCTGTTATGATATTGGGAATAGTATTATCTTTAGTGACATTTGTTCTTACAGAGCCTGTAGTAAAGTTATTTGCAATGGACTTTTCAGGAGAAAGATTAGAGTTAGCTATAAAATTTACTAGAATAATGATTTTTGGTGTTATATTTATAGGACTTAGTAATATGATGACTGCATGGTTACAAATAAATAATGAGTTTAGCATACCTGGAATGATAGGATATCCGTTCAACATATGTATAATAATTGGGACAATTATTAGTTCTAAAGGGAATTTAAATATGATGGCAATAGGTACCTTATTAGGTATGGCAAGTCAGTTTTTATTACAATTACCTTTTGCTATAAAAAAAGGTTTTAAATACAAGCTATACATAGACTTTAAGGATAAATATTTAAGAAAGATGTTAGGGCTTATAATACCTGTATTTATAGGAGTTGCAGTTAACCAAGTTAATGCTATAGTAGATAGAAGTTTGGCATCGACTTTGAGTGAAGGTACTATAACAGTTTTAAATAGTGCAAATAGGCTAAATGGATTTGTATTAGGCCTTTTTATATCTACAATTGCAACTGTCATATATCCAATGTTAGCTAAATTAAGCAATGATGACAACAAAGATGAACTTGCAAAATCTGTATCTACAAGTATTAATAGTGTAATTTTACTCATAATACCAATATCTGTTGGAGCGATAGTGCTTGCAGAACCGGTTGTAAGGATTATATTTGAAAGAGGTGCATTTAATTCTCAATCAACTCATATGACAGCAGTAGCACTAGCATGTTACTCAATTGGAATGATAGGTTTTGGACTCAGAGAGATTTTAAATAAAGTATTTTATTCACTAAAAGATACAAAAACACCTATGATAAATGGTGCTTTAGCTGTTAGTTTCAACATAGTTTTAAATTTAATTTTCGTAAAAATAATAGGATATGCAGGTCTTGCATTAGCAACTAGTATATCTGCTATTATATGTATATTATTACTATTTACAAGTCTTAAAAAGAAGATATCATATTTTGGACAAGACCGAATAATAAAGACTATGCTTAAGTCAATGATAGCCGCTATAGGAATGGGAATTATTACTAAATTAGCATACAACTTATTAAGTGGATTTTTAGGATTAGGATTTATAAAAGAAGCAATAGCATTGTTTGGATCTATAGGTATAGGGATTATAGTATATGGTGTATTAGTGATTATATTTAAAGTTGAAGAAATTAATGTAATAATAGAAAAGATAAATAAAAAAATTAAAATATAACGAGGGAAATTATAATGAGTGTATTAGTAACAGGTGGAGCTGGATATATAGGAAGTCATACTGTTATAGAGTTATTAGAAGAAGGAAAAGAAGTAGTAATAGTAGATAACTTTTCTAATAGTAATCCTATAGTATTAGATAGAATAAGAGAAATAACTAATGAAGATTTTAAATTTTATAAGGTAGATACTACTAATAGCGATGAGCTTGAGGTTGTATTTAAGGAAAATAATATTGATTCTATTATTCACTTTGCTGCATACAAGGCGGTGGGGGAATCTGTGGCTAAGCCATTAGAGTATTATACTAACAATATAGGCAATACTTTGAATATATTAAATCTAATGAGAAAATACAATGTGAAAAATTTTGTATTTAGTTCTTCTGCTACTGTATATGGTGATCCACATTCTTGTCCTATATTTGAGAATTTTCCTTTAAGTGCGACTAATCCATATGGGGCTACTAAGCTTATGATTGAAGATATGTTAAGAGATATTTGTAAGGATAATGATAGTCTTAATATTGCTATTCTTAGATACTTCAATCCTATAGGTGCACATATTAGTGGACTTATAGGTGAAGAGCCAAATGGTATACCAAATAACCTTATGCCATACATAACTAAAGTCGCTGTTGGTAAATTAAAAGAGCTAAGTGTATTTGGTGGAGATTATAATACTCATGATGGTACAGGTGTTAGAGATTACATACATGTTGTAGATCTAGCAAGAGGACATATAAAAGCATTAGAAAAGTTAAATACTAATTGTGGCCTAGTTACATATAATCTAGGTACTGGTAACGGATACAGCGTACTTGATTTAATAAAGGCTTTTAGCGAAGCTTGTGGCAAGGAAATACCATACAAAATAGTAGATAGAAGACCTGGAGATATTGCAATGTGTTATGCTAGTACTTCTAATGCTAATAAAGAACTAGGATGGAAAGCAGAGTTTGGTATAAAAGAAATGTGTGAAGATTCTTGGAGATGGCAAAGTAATAATCCTGATGGTTATACTACTGCATATATCGATGAAGTAACTTCAGTAGCTGAATAAATTAGATAGATAAGATAGCTATAAATATATTTTGGCTATCTTATTTATTAGTAAATTAATTATTTAAAAATATCTATAGTGGAGGAAAAATGAAGAAGACAGTTAGAAAAGCTATAATACCCGCTGCAGGACTAGGTACTAGATTTTTACCTGCAACAAAATCGCAACCAAAGGAAATGCTACCAATAGTAGACAAACCCACACTACAATACATAATAGAAGAAGCTATAGGCTCTGGAATAGAAGAGATACTAATAGTTACAGGTCGTAGCAAAAAAAGTATAGAAGACCACTTTGACAGATCAATTGAATTAGAACTAGAACTATCTCAAAAAGGAAAAGACGAAATGCTTAAGATGGTTCAAGACATATCAAACATGGTAAACATCCACTACATAAGACAAAAAGAACCAAAAGGACTAGGACATGCTATACACTGTGCAAAAAGCTTTATAGGCAATGAACCATTTGCAGTACTTCTTGGTGATGATATAGTAGACAATGAAAAGCCATGTTTAAAGCAATTAATAGATTGTTATGATGAATACAAAACTTCAGTACTTGGAGTTCAGAAAGTAGCCAAAGAAGATACTTGTAAATATGGAATACTTGATGTTAAGCATATAGAAGATAGAGTATATAAAGTTAAAGATATGGTTGAAAAGCCAGATGTTGATAAAGCGCCATCAAATATTGCAATACTAGGAAGATATATAATTACTCCTGCTATATTTGATATACTTGAAAATCAAGAACCAGGTAAGGGTGGAGAAATACAACTTACAGATGCTCTTCAAACATTAGCCACTCAAGAAGCAATATATGCTTATGATTTTGAAGGTAAAAGATATGATGTAGGAGATAAGCTAGGATTTTTAGAAGCTACAGTTGATTTTGCTCTTAAAAGATCTGAACTTAGAGATGAGTTTATAGAATTTTTACAAAGTAAAGTTAAAGAGAAAGAAGATAATGAGTTAGATTTAATAGATGAAGTTGCTGTGGATATAGAGTAATTTATAAATAGTATAGCAATAATAAGAATTTTAGTTGATCAATTAATTTATACTTTTTCCATATATCCTAATATGTGTTAAAATATAGGTAGAATTATAATGTTATTACTAGATTTTAAAATTATATAAATTTAAGGAAAGGAAATTTATATGGCAAGAAGTATATTTGCAGGAGGAACTGACTATAGAGGTCAAAGTATAGATGATATTAAGAAGGATTTGATAGATACACAAGATTTATTGAAAAAAACCGTTAGATTGTTTGAAAAAGACTTAGAAAAATTGAAGGAATTAGGTAAATTTAAGTATATGGATTTTGATTTTAGAGCCAGTACATATGATTTAATTAATTTCTTTAAAACATCAATAGATGACATAGATCTAATTATCGAAGGAATTAATAATGGATTGAATAATGTGCATATGAATTTATTAGAGAATATGCAAAGATTATCTCATGAAAAGAATAAGCATCATAGAAAAATGTTTAGAAATTATTATAATCCAGAGTACAGAACACTACACTTTGATATAATAGAGGAATTATATCAGGAGGGCGGAGATGTCACAGCATCTATGTTTGACTTAGGTAATATGGTCGAAAGGTTACAACAATTTATCGTAGATAGGAGAAATGAAATGAGTATAAATATAACTAATAATATAGATAAAGTGGATAATTTACAACAAAATTCAGGACATGCAACAGGATATCAGTATAATCAAAGATGTGAAACACAAAATGATATAGATGAAATAATATATTTATTAAAAGATATTGCAGAAAAGCTTGATAAAGAAAATAAAGAAGAATTGCTAGAATATGTAGAAGATTTTAATGAAGACTTGAAATCTTCCACACCAAGAAAAAGTAGAATAAAATCAACATGGACTTCAATAAAATCTAAATTAACACTTGAGAGTGTGGCTAATATTGCAACTATAACCACTTCAATACCAAATATCATTGATATGGGGGAAAAAATTATAAATCAACTAGCTTAATTGGAATTCTAAAAATTATGACAATAATAAATTTATAAATTAAAATATATACAAAAGATATGTTTTATAATGAAATTATTTTATATATAATGTATTATTTAAAGGGCTTATTCAATGTCAGTATTACTAAGAACATAAAATTACTAAAATAGAGGAAAAGCTTGTTAAAAAATACTATACAGTCATGTATGGTATTTTGCCTATATATTAGAGTTTATATATTCTCTATTTAATATTTATAATAATATTCAATATTATGTTATTACGTTAAAAGGGCAAGATATAGAATTAGAGGGAGATTTATGAGTAAATTAAAAAAGATTATTCTAGGTTTGGTTATAGCCATTATTGCTATACCTTTAGTAGGATTTGGTGCTTTATATTTTAAACTAAATTCTATGTATGATAAAGAAGAAGCTAAAAAGGTAAATGATAAGATTGAAAAAGTTGATGAAACTAATGGAATTACTAATATACTTTTAGCTGGTATTGATGGAAACAACATGGATAAGGGTAATAGATCAGATGCTATGATGATTTTGACTATTGATTCAAAAAATAATGATATTAGACTTACATCGCTAGCTCGTGATACTTATGCCGATATACCAGGGTACGGAAAAGAAAAGCTTACACATGCTTATGCATATGGAGGCCCTAGTTTATTACTTGAGACTATAGATAAAAATTTTGATGTGCCTATTGATAAGTATGTTGTTGTTAGTTTCGAATCTTTTACTAAGATTATAGATGTTCTTGGTGGTATACAAATAGATGTATTAGATAGAGAAGTAAGTCACATACCAGGGGTGAAAAGTTCAGGTCTTCAGACTTTAGATGGTGCACAAGCTTTAGCCTATAGTAGAATAAGATATGCAGATGATGCTTTTCATAGGGATAATAGACAAAGAACTGTTATAGAGGCTTTATATAACAAGCTACTTAGTGATTTTTCTTCTAATTTTATGGAAGTTGCTAATGACATAATTGGATATACGAAGACTAATTTAACTCCTATGGAAATTATGAGTATTGCAACTAAGGTTATTAAAATTAATGATGATAAATTTGAGCAAATGGAGTTTCCTTTAGAGGGACACAGAAATGGCTATGTTATGAATAAGGAAAAAGGCTATATTATAGAATGGGATGAAGCCTATAATAAGGATCAGTTACATAAGTTTATATTTGATTATAAAAATTTTAATAAATAGTATAAAAGGATACCTATGACTTTGTTTTAGTCTTGGGTATCTTTTTTATTACATTTAGATATGATTGTGCTTATATATTCCCAACATGGGAACAGTTATTTAAAAGTAAATTGACACTTAATGTAGCTATATACTACCATTAAATTACAATAATGAAATAGAAAGAGAATAAATTCCAAAATAAGAATTAATGGGGGATACTATGAATGGTGTAAGTGTATTTACTAATAAAGAATTTGGTGATGTTTCTGTTATTAGTGTTGATGGTAAGCCATATTTTGATGGTATTGATGTTTGTAAGATACTTGGCTACAAAAACAAAAACGATGCTATTAATAGACATTGCAAAAAAGACACTATCGTATTTCACGATAGTGTCTTGGTAACAGGTAAGAAGGCTAATGGAGATAATATTAAAAAGACTATAAAGAGGGCTTTTATCAGTGAAGGAAACTTATACAGGCTTATTATTAAATCTAAAAATAAAGAGGCTGAAAAGTTTGAAAAGTGGGTCATGGATGAGGTACTGCCAACTATTAGAAAAGAAGGTGGGTATTATCATGATTATAGGTTTGTAGAAAAGCTTATACATATATGCAACTCTCAGCACAAAGATATTGAAAGATTGATTTGTGATAAAAAGGTTAATGAACCTTATATAAATATAGGTAAAACAGTATCAAGTAGTGATAATGCTATAAGTATTGGTGGATTTGCTAAGGTGCTTAAAAATATTGGTGTTGATATTGGGAGAAATAGGTTGTTTGCTTGGTTTAGAGCAAATGGATATATTATGAAGCAAGGAATGGAAAATCAACCTAAGCAGGTGTATATTGATAGAGGGCTTTTTATTACTCGCCAGTATAGTATAAATACTAGTGATGGGATAAAAGTTAGTGTTACTCCTTATATTACTGGTAAGGGGCAGGTATATTTTATAGATAAAATTAGGGAGGGATTTTGTTATGATAGATTTTACAAAAATGTTTAATAAAGAAGTTAAGTGTGTTTTTCCTTTTGGGAGCAAGGAATGTGGTGATTTTTTAAGAAATACTTACAAGGATAGTATAGATGATGTTATAAAGCTTGATGATGGTTTATATGAATGTATTTTAGAGTATGATATTATTGTTGATGAGATTAATAGTCTTGAATCTATGAAAAAGATTATTGAGCATAGGATTAAAAGTGAGATGAGAGAGTTTGAGACTGGTTTTTGTAGGGATAGAAAAATTACTTGGAAAAAGGTTGTTAAGTCTAGTTTTGATAGTAAAAGGTTAAAATTAGATAAGCCTGATATTTATAATGATTATTTAAAATCTAGTTGTAGTAGGGTATTTAGACTTAAGTAAAATAGATTTATATATTATAATTAGGAGTATTTTTATACTCCTAAAAGTCATGTATATTTTTAAGTTTATCTTTATCTAAATATGTATATTTTAGCTCTATTAACTCTTCTGGAAGTCCTAGAGTCTGAGACATACTTTTATATGTTGATGTAGGATCTTCTATCAAAAGATTTATAATAGTATCGTCTTCTATTAAAAATTCTGCTGCTAGTGTATTTGCTTCTAGTTCAAAGGGGTCACATATAAAGAATGTATCATTTAATAGGTATGATATATCTATATTTCTATGTAGCTTTGAGTGGGCAAATTCATGTGCTAGTACTATTTCTTGTTCTTTTTCTGGTAGTGCCTTATTTAGTACTATTGTTTGTTTTGATTTACTTTTATAATACATTCCTTTAAAATAGTTCATTTCTTCTAGGTTATATACTTCTTGTATTTTTATATTACATATATCTATAACTTCTCTTATATCATTTGTTCCTGCTACTGATTTGTACCTTCTTACTATTTCTTTTATTTTATTTACCTTATCTATATTCATTTTATCCCCCTGATTTAGACGATTATTTTTTATTTGAGTCCATTACTGATATTCCCACTTTTATCGCTGTTAATAGCTTGTCTATGTCTTCTTTTGTTACTGGTTTACCATAAAATGAAAGTCCTTCTCTTGACAACTTCTTCTCTGTATTTTCTAATATTTTTTCTAGTTCTAATTCTTCATCTGTATCATCTTCGTGATGAAAGCTTTCAAAATCATCAGATACGCCCATTAGATAGTCAAATGATACATTTAGTGTTTCTGCTATTGTTAGTAGAGTTGATGCTTTTGGTTCTCTTATGTCGTTTTCATATCTTGATAGTGTACTTTCTTTTATTCCTGTTTTTTGACATAGCTCTTTTTGATTCATATCTAATCTTTCTCTTGCTTTTGTTATTCTTTGTCCGATTGATTCCAATTTTATCACTCCCTTTGAGTTAATTATATTACATTGTTTATAAAAAGGTAACAAAAAGTTCCTATTTGGGAACACTTTGTTACATAAATATATAAATTTTATTATTTATATTGACTTATATATGCTCTATAAACTATTATTTAATTACAAAATGGGAATTAAAGAGATAATAGGGGGATTTATATGGATAGAAAATTACTTAGGGCTATTAGGTTATATAAGGAGTATAGTCAAAATGAGATGGCAAGTATATTAGGGATTAGTCGTAAAATGTATGGGTTTAAAGAAAATGGTAAAAAGGATTTTACTATTAGTGATGTTGTAAAGATAAAAAATCATCTAGAACTTAGTTTAGATGATGTTAATAAGATTTTTTTTGATGATATAATTGCAAAATAGGAATTGCAAAAATGGGATTTAAGGGGGATTATATATGGCTTTATATAGGTCTGTTAGGGTAGGATTTTGGAAAAATCATAAGGTGTTGGAGGAAATGACACCTGAGGATAAGTTATTTATGCTGTATTTACTTACTAATCCTAGTACTACTCAGATTGGGATTTATAAAATTAGCAAAAAGCAGATGGCTTTTGAGCTTGGGTATTCTGTTGAGAGTGTTAGTTGTATGATTGATAGGTTTGTTAATAATTATGGTATTATTAGGTACAATGAGACTACTCGTGAGTTGGGCATTAAGAGTTGGGGAAAGTACAATTTTTCTAGGCTTGGTAAACCTATGGTTGATTGTATTAAAAAGGAGCTAGTAGAGGTTGAAGACAAGAGTATGATTGAGTTTGTCCTTCAAAAAATAAGTAATTTAACTGTTAGAAGTCTTTATAAAGAGTGTATAGGCTCTAGTGAAAATATAGGTTTTGACGATACGTACCACGATACGTTAACGTCACGTACCACCATACGTGGACAAAAAGAAAAAGAAAAAGAAGAAGAAAAAGAAATAAATAATAATTCACATGATTTAATGGGGGGAAGTATTTATGGATATGGTGATAAATCAATTAAAAATGGCAAATATTCCAGAGAGTATAAAGATAAGAATGGAGAAAGTTTTAAAAAGCCAAGTGAAGAAGAACTTGAATTTGCAAGAAGATTATAAGTGTATTAAATGCAGAGATATGACTTTTATATTAGATGGTGATACTGCTACTGCTTGTGAGTGTAGAAAGCTAAGGGAAGCTGAGAGAATACTTGAGATTAGTGGTATTAGTGATGAGTTTAGGAAAAAAATATTTGATAATTTTGATTATAGTGTAAGTAGGGATGTTTTAAATGCTTATGTTAGGGCTAAGACTTATGCTAAGGATTTTGATTATATTAGTGATAGTAGGAATAATTCTATAGCGTTTATGGGAAGTAGTGGTAGTGGAAAGACTCATTTATCTTTGGCTATTAGTAATTACTTAATGGATAATGGTGTTGGTGTTTTGTATATGAGTTACAGAGATAGTATTGTTAATATAAAGCAAAGTATTATGGATAGTGAAAATTATAATAGGATAATGAGTAGATACAAAAATGCTAAGGTTCTTCTTATTGATGATTTATTTAAGGGGCGTATTACTGATAGTGATGTAAATATTATGTTTGAGATTATAAATTATAGATATTTTAATAACAAGCCTATGATTATTAGCACGGAACTTAGTAAGGAAAAGTTAATTGGTATTGATGAGGCTATTGGAAGTAGAATACTAGAGATGTGTAGAGATTATAGTGTTGAGATTTGTGGAAGAGAGTTAAATTATAGAATTAATGGATAGGTATTTATAATACATAATGGGGGATGGATATGAAAATATGTGTTAATGTTGGTCATACCTTAAAGGGATTTGGAAGTGGTGCTATTGGTATTAAAAATGAAAGTATTGAAAATAGAAATGTTGCTAATGAGCTTATAAGTTTACTTAAATGTAGAGGTTATGAAGTGGTTTTATCTAAAGTTGATAGAGCCTCTTCTAATGTAGCTTATTTAAAAGAGTGTGTTGATATTAGCAATAATAACAAATGTGATTTATTTATTAGTATTCATTTTAACTCTTTTAATAAAAAAGCTTATGGTGTTGAATGTTTTTATTATAAAAGTAATGAAAATGGAAAGAAAGTGGCTAATAGTATTTGTGAAAGTATTTCAAGGATTGGTTTTAAAAATAGGGGTGCTAAAGATGGTAGCAATTTATATGTTATTAGAAATACTCTTTGTGATGCTGTGCTTATTGAGTGTTGTTTTATAGATAATGATGATGATATGAAAAAATATGATTATAAGAAGATGGCTAGAGCTATTTATGATGGTATTATTAAAAAAGATAGTGATAGGGAGATTTATAGGGTATGTGTTGGTAGTTTTAGTGTAAAAGATAATGCTATTAATTGTTTGAATGAGGCTAAGGACAAGGGATTTGATGACGCTTTTATATACTGTTAATTTAATTTGGAGGTAGTGTATGAAGCTAAGAGATGAAGATGTTTGTGAGAGGTTAGAGATTTTACTTGATATTGTTGGTGAGGAGAAGTTTTTAGAGATTTCTAGAATGTATGGTGGTACTAATATTTATATTCCTAAGTATTCTAGTTATCTAAGGCTTATTAGAAATAGGGATATTTTAAGAAAGTATAATGGGGTTAATGTTTTGGAGTTGGCTAATGAGTATGGTCTTAGTGTTACTCATATTAAGAGGATATTAGAAAGTTAGCCAATGCATAATATTAAAAAAATTTATAAGTTTTCTAATATTATATTTTAAGTACCTTTTTTAATTTATATATGATATCCTATAATTATTATTTAATTGTAGGTGAATATTATGAGAAAGAAGATATTTTTAACTTTAGCTATATTATGGATGGGTATAATTTTTTATATGTCTAATCAACCAGCTAATATATCAACAGTTCAGTCAGATGGAGTTATAAATATACTTAGTGGAGTACCAGTATTAGGTAGTGTTATGGATGTATTAATATCAAATGGTACAGCATCTTTTATTATAAGAAAAAGTGCTCATATGCTTTCATATGGATTACTTTCAGTTCTTTTATATATGAGTATATATGATAATGATAAATCTATTAATAAGACTTCTATAATATCTTTTATAATAACTTTTTTATATGCTTGTAGTGATGAATTTCATCAAACTTTTGTTACAGGTAGAAGTGGTGAGTTTAGAGATGTTTTAGTAGACTCTACAGGAGCTATTATATTTTTATTTATAGTTATATTAATTACAACGTTTATAAAAAAGAAAAAGACCATACGCTAGTATGGTCTTTTTAGTAACGAAAAAAGTCGTTGGTAAACTATTTGAGCAACGGATAAAGTCGTTGGCGAACTATTTAATGTTTATTATATTTTTAGATAATTCATTTATACTATCAGTAAGACCTAGTAGTTTTCCTTCAATTCGTACTAGTAGATACATTGACAAAGTGATAGGAAATCCAATATTAGATATTAGTGTTTGTATATTAAAGTCCATAATAAATAGTTATTATAATACTAAGTCAAAATCTTGAGTTCCAGTTTCTACGGCTTTTGCTCCAACTAAAGATGCTAAGCCTTCTCCGCCTGGTTTAAATATGTTTTTAGATAGTATAGTTGTCATTGCAGTTTTTATTTCTTGTTCTGTTAAATTTTCTCTTGGTTCATCCACTGATATAGATACTTTTTTACCTGATGTTGTTTTAAATGACATAAGTAATTTTTTAGTTATTTCCATAATTATCCCCTCCTATAATTTTATTTTTAGTAAAGTAAATTTTATTGTGATAATGTGTTATTATCAATTTTTGCTAATTCTAGTAATGTGTGACTTTGAAGTGACGATATTACTGAGCCAACAGCATATACATCATCATCTGATGCGTCAGGATTTACATTTGAATATGATTTACTTTTTACTATTGTTTTGCCTGTTGAATCATCTCTTCCTAGGTCAAATCTTAGTCTTAATGTTGATGGGTTTTTAGTTATTGTTACTGCCATTTTTATTTCCTCCTTATTTATTTTTTAGCAATTTATTTTGCTTATACTTATATATTAGTTAAGATTTTTAACATGTAGGGAACACATAAGTGTAAAAATTATGTTTAAATAGTAATATTTATATAAATACAATAAAATTATTCTCAAAAAATTAATCTAATGGTATACTAGGAATATTGGCGGAAAAAATTTTATAATTATAAGCTTCATGGAGGATTTTATGAGTAATAATTTAGCAAAATCGGCATTTTGGCTTATGGTAGTTACTATGCTATCAAAGATACTAGGATTTACAAGAGATATAGTCCTAATGTATTTTTATGGAACGAGTGCTTATAGTGATGTATATATAACAGCTATGAATATACCTGTCGTGGTGTTTGCTGCTGTTGGGGTAGCCCTTTCTACTACATTTATACCACTATATCAAGAAGCACTTGAAAATGGTGGAAAGA
The DNA here is from genome assembly GCF_015668195.1 of Romboutsia sp. 1001713B170131_170501_G6. Taxonomy (NCBI): domain Bacteria; kingdom Bacillati; phylum Bacillota; class Clostridia; order Peptostreptococcales; family Peptostreptococcaceae; genus Romboutsia; species Romboutsia sp. 1001713B170131_170501_G6. The sequence continues at coordinate 25,721 of NZ_JADPFC010000002.1, read as the reverse complement.
AAAGAGCGCAAAATTTTGCAAACAATATATTATGTATAGTTAGTATAATAAGTATAATTTTAAGTATATTTGGTTATATATTTGCAGAGCCTATAGTAAAATTATTTGCTATTAGTTTTACTGGTGATAAGCTTGCACTAACTGTAGATTTTGTAAGAATAATAATAGTTGGTGTTTTATTTATAGGTCTTAGTAATATAATGACAGCTTACTTACAAATACAAGGAAACTTCACTATACCAGGTATGGTGCAACTTCCAAATAATATTATAATAATTATATCTATGATAATAGGTGCAATTACTAAGAACTTTGATATATTAGCAATAGGGGCACTTATTGGTATGGCTTCACAATTTTTATTCCAAGTTCCTTTTGCTATAAAGCATGGATATAAGTTTAAGCCTATTGTTAATCTTAAAGATAAATACCTTAAAAAGATGATATGGCTAATACTTCCTGTTTTAATAGGGGTTGCAGTCAACCAAGTAAATGCTATGGCAGATAGAAGTTTAGCTTCAAGTTTAGGCGATGGTGTTATAGCAGCACTTAATAGTGCTAACAAGCTTAATTTCTTTGTTCTAGGATTATTTATAACTACTATCGGTTCTGTTATATATCCTACACTTGCAAAGCTATCTACTACTAATGACCAGAAAAAGTTTGCAGAAGCAGTATCAACTAGTGTAAACTGTGTAAGTTTAATAATATTACCTATAACTGTTGGGGCAATAGTACTTGCTACTCCTATAGTTAGAATATTATTTCAAAGAGGAGCATTTAATGAAACATCAACTCAAATGACGGCTATTGCTCTTATGTGTTATTCTGTTGGTATGATTGCTTATGGACTTAGAGATATATTAGGTAAGGTATACTATTCATTAAAGGACACTAAAACTCCTATGATAAATGGTATAATAGCAGTTATTGCTAATATATTCTTTGATGTTACTTTAATGCAAGTATTTGGACTTGGTGGACTAGCACTTGCTACAAGTTTATCTTCTATAATATGTATATTATTACTATTTAGAGGATTAAAGAAAAAGATAAGTTACTATGGACAAGATAGAATATTAAGAACTTTTGTAAAGTCTTTAATAGCTTCTGCTGTAATGGGTGTTGCCACATACTTTGTGTACAAGTTATCTAGTGGTATATTAGGTATTGGATTTATACAAGACGTTATAGCTACAGGTATATCAGTATTAGTAGGTGCTATTGTTTATGGGGTACTTGTTAGTAAATTTAGAGTTAGAGAAGTTAAGATGCTTAAGAAGATGGTTATGAAGAAATTAAATAGAGCATAAAATACACTAAATAAAAAGAGGGCATAAGCTCTCTTTTTTTATTTTTATAATATTTTTTATAAAAAATATATATATTTACAAATTTTGTGATAAATTTATGATAAAATTATTTAAGCGATTATGTAATATATTACTAAATTATATACAAAAATACAAAGACATGGAGGAGTATATATGAGTTACAAAGAAAGATACCATGAATGGATAAACAATCCATATTTTGATGAAAAAACTAGACAAGAATTACTAAGCATAAATGATGAAAAAGAAATAGAAGATAGATTTTATACTGATTTAGAATTTGGGACTGCTGGGCTTAGAGGAGTTATAGCTGCTGGTAGTAACAGAATTAATATATATACAGTAAGAAGAGCTACTTTTGGACTTGCTAATTACATATTAAAAAACGCAAATAGCGAAAAAGATAGAGGAGTAGTTATAGCACATGACAATAGACATATGTCTAGAGAGTTTTGCATAGAAACTGCAAATACACTAGCAGCATGTGGTATAAAGGCTTATATATTTGATTCTTTAAGAACTACACCAGAATTATCTTTTGCAGTTAGAAATTTAAATGCTATAGCAGGTGTTGTTATAACTGCTAGTCACAATCCACCAGAATATAATGGATACAAAGTATACTGGGAAGATGGAGCACAAGTTATGCCACACATTGCAAGTGCTATAACTGATGAAATAAACTCTATAGTAGATTATAGTACTATACCAACACTTACTGATGAAAATAAAGATTTAGTTATTAAGCTTGATGAAAAAGAAGATACTGATTTTATAGAAGCTGTAAAAACTCAAGTTATAAGAAAAGATTTAATAGATAAGTTTGGAAAAGATTTTAAAATAGTATACACTCCACTTTGTGGAACAGGAAATGTTCCTATAAGAAGAGCTTTAAAAGAAATTGGATTTGAAAATGTAATGGTAGTTAGTGAAGAAGAAAATCCAGACCCTAATTTTTCTGGTATAGAGTATCCTAATCCAGAAGATAAAAAAGCACTAGTTAGAGGAATTAACTTAGCTAAAGAAGTAGGAGCTGATTTAGTAATAGCTACTGATCCTGATTGTGATAGAGTTGGTGTTGCTGTTAAGACTGTAAATGGTGATTATCAAATGCTTACAGGAAATCAAATTGGAGGAATGCTTACAAACTATATAATAGAAGGAAGAAAAGAAGCTAATAGACTAGAAGAAAATCCAGTACTTATAAAGACTATAGTTACATCTGAATTTGGTGCAGACATTGCAAAAGATAATAATATAGATGTTTTAAATGTACTTACAGGATTTAAGTTTATAGGAGAGAAGATAAAATCATTTGAAGAGACTAAGTCTAATTCATACTTATTTGGATATGAAGAAAGCTACGGATATTTAGTAGGAACTCATGCTAGAGATAAGGATGCTGTTGTTACATCACTTTTAATAGCAGAGATGGCAGTTTATTATGCTTCTAACAATATGAGTTTATACGAAGGATTAATTAAACTTTATGAAAAGTATGGATACTTTAAAGAAGAAACTATATCTTTAACTTTAAAAGGTATAGAAGGTATAGCAAAGATTAAGGATATAATGACATACTTTAGAGATAATGAAATAAATGAAATAAACAACTCTAAGGTTGTTGATTTTAAAGATTACTTAAAAGGAATAGATAATCTTCCAAGTGCTAATGTAATTAAGTATTTCTTAGAAGATGGTTCTTGGCTTGCTATTAGACCATCTGGTACAGAGCCTAAGTTAAAGTTTTATATAGCTACTAAGGGTGATACTGAAAATGATGCTACTTTAAATGTTGACGGTATAAGAGCATTTGTAGATAGTGTTTTAGAAAAATTAGTTTAATATATAATTTAGTAAAAATAATAAATTTTAATGAAAGATAATGGTCTTAGAACATGCTCTAAGGCCATTATTTTTTTATTGTACATAAAAATATTTTGTAATATAATTATTTAATGATAAAATATTGAATATTTGGGAATAAATGGAATATATTATTAAAATTTGAAATGAAAGGAGGTAAAATATGTGTCTAATCAGCTTATAGTAATGAGGACTGAAAAAAAATATGAGATTTCACATTTTACAGTTTTAAAATTAAAGAATATGCTACAAGCTTCTTTGAAAGAGGATAAATTCAATAATATTGATGGATATTTAGTTAGATCTTTATATTTTGATACAGTATATGATAATGATTACTGGGATAAAGAAAATGGACTTGAAAATAGAAGAAAGATAAGATTAAGGACTTATAATCCTGCATCTGAAAAACTTAAATTAGAGTTGAAAGAAAAAAAGGGAGAAAATCAAATCAAGCGTTCTTTAATTATAGACAAATGTAGTTCAAAAAGACTCATAAATGGAGATTACAGTGTTTTAAGAGAGATAGATACTGAATTTTCCAATGAATTATTTTATATCATGCAAACTAATTTATATAGGCCTAAGTGTATTGTTGAATATAATAGGTTAGCGTATATGGTTCCTGAAAATAACATACGTATAACAATAGATACGAATATAAAGTCAACAGAATCAAGCTACGATATATTTTCTACTTCATTAGGTCTATATAATGTTACAGAGCAAAATGTATTAGAAGTAAAATACAACAATTTTTTATTAAGTTATGTAAAAGACATTATAGATATAGCTGATAAGTCAGAAATATCAGCGAGTAAATACTGTATTTCTAGAAGTATTAGTTATATTTAGGGGAGGATTTATGAAAGAAACATTATTAAAGTATTTACAAGAAAACAATGGAGTAGTACCAATAGAACAAGTTGGTATGAATTTTTTAGTGGCAATTATATTAAGTATAGTTATTTATCTATCGTATAGATATTCACACTCAAGAGCAGTATATAGTGCTAGATTTAATGTATCTTTGGTTATGCTTACAATTATAACTACTATGGTTATGGGGGTTATAGGCAATAACATAGCTTTATCACTTGGTATGGTAGGGGCATTGTCTATAGTACGTTTTAGAACTGCTATAAAAGACCCAAGAGATACTGTTTATATATTTTGGTGTATTGTTGTAGGGATATGTTGCGGAGTATCTGAATATGTAATACCATCTATGGGAAGCGGAATTATATTCTTATTCCTTCTTATATTTGGTTATGTTAAGTCAAATGATAGATTTTTACTTATAATTCACGCAAAAAATGATGCTGAGGAAGATATAGAAAAAAAAGTATTAATTGCTTATGATGGAAAGGCTAATATGAGAGTAAAAAATACTACATCTAGTAGGATAGAGTATATATATGAGTTATCACAAAAACTCATAGAAATATCTAATAAAAAAGGAATTAATATTACTAAAGGGCTTTATGAAATAGATGGTGTAGACGCTGTAAATTTAGTATGCCAAAATGAGGATATTAATCGATGAAGCTAGATAAATTATCTAAAAGAAGTATAGCACTTATATTTGGAGTGGTATTAATATTAGGATCTTTATTATATGGAAAATTTCTTGAAAATAATATATCAAATAGATATCACCATCATAAAATGGATAATGTAGATGAAAAAACTAATTATGATATGGTCAATAAAGACAATACTATAAAAGATAATTTTAGTACTAATTTACCATTAGTTATAATTGATACTAATGGAGAAAAACCAAAGCCAGATAGTAGGTGGGATGATGAGAAGGGTTACTATGTTCCAATAAACCATGATGCATATGTAAAAGGAAAAATATCTATTATTAATAATAAAGAAAAGATAAATCATATAAATGATAAGCCTTCGATAAAGTCAGATATGCGTATTAAACTAAGAGGAAATACATCTTTAACATTTGATAAAAAACAGTATCTTATGAAATTTATAAATTCAGATGGAAGTAACAATAAAGAAGATGTATTAGGTATGGGAAAAGATCATGAATGGATTTTAAACATTTCATTTATAGATAAGTCTTTACTTAGAAACTATATTGGATTAAATATTGCTGGTGAGATAATGCCATACACTCCTGATGTAAGATATTGTGAAGTAGTTATGAAAGATGGAGAAAAATATACATATGAAGGTGTATACCTTTTAATGGAGAATATAAAACAAGGTGAAGATAGAGTCAACATATCAGATTATGATAAAAATAAGACAATTTCATCATATCTTTTAAGAAGAGATAGATATGATGAAACAGGTGTTATACTAGAGAATTATGGAATGAAGAATAAATTAACTACAGGATATTTGGATGTAAAGTATCCATCTAAAAAAGATATAACTGATAATACTATAAATTACATAACAAAAGATATTAATAACATTGAAAAGTCTCTATTTTCATATAAACCAGAGGAGTTTTATAAATATAGGGATTATATAGATGAAGAATCATTTATAGACTATTTTATTATTAATGAATTTTTTGCAAATTATGATGCAGGGTACCATTCAACATATATGTATAAAGATGTTAATGAGAAGTTAAAAATTGGACCTGTTTGGGATTTTGATATGATGCTAGATAATAGTAAAAGATATGAACTAAAAAAAAATTCAACAGCAATGCATGATACGCCTTGGTTTAGGCAACTACTTAGAAGTAGTGATTTTACAAAAAAACTAATAGAACGATATCATGAACTTCGAAAAAAAGTTTTATCAGAAGAGAATTTATTAAAATACATAGATGAAACCATAGCATTTATAGGACCAGCACAAATGAGAGACTGGAATAGATGGGGATACTTTTATAAAGGAAAATACCTATTTGATTCAGTAGATAAAGAAGGAAATATAATAGATAGAAATACAAAAACATATATAGAAGAAATAGAAAAGATGAAAAATATTTTAATCGAACATGGAAGATGGTTAGATGAAAATATAGACTCGCTTTATCAATTTAGTGAAAAAGGCTTAGAAGAAAATACAAAAATTACAACACAAAAGGTAAGTGATTTTATATTTGGAAAAAAAGGTAAAATAGCAACATCCACAATTTTATCCGTAATATTTATAGGTGTGTTTATAATATCTATTATATTAGTTGAAAGATACTAACAAATAGGGGGGAGTTATGAAAAAAAGTACCAAACTAAAAAGAAAAATATTATTAGTAGGAGCAGGTGTGTCATCCTTAATATATATAGGATGGCGTATGTTTTTTACAATTCCCGTAGACTATGGTTTAATATCTTTTATAGCGGGATTATTATTAGTTACATCTGAAGCTGTTGGAATTATTGAAGCTTTCTCACACTACAGAAACTTAAGCTCAGATAAATGCCCAGAAAAACCAGATATACCAAATTATTGGTATCCGCATGTAGATGTATTTATAGCCACTCACAGTGAGTCGACAGAACTTTTATATAAGACGATAAATGGATGTATACATATGGACTATCCAGACAAAAGTAAAGTTCATGTATATATATGTGATGATAGTGATAGATTAGAAATGAAGCTTTTAGCGAAAAAAATGGGAATAGGATATATAGGAATAAAGCCAGAAGATAATAAGCATGCCAAAGCTGGAAATATAAATAATGCATTATCAAAAACAGACTCTCCGCTTATAGTAACTTTTGATGCTGATATGATTCCAAGAAGTGATTTTTTAATGGAAACTATTCCTTACTTTTACTTACCACTAATGAAAAAAGATGAAAATAAAAATTGGGTAAAGCGTGAAAAAGATGAAATAGATAAAGACTATAAGATAGGGTTTATACAAACACCACAAAGTTTTTATAATCCAGATTTATTTCAATATAATTTATTCGCAGAACAAAATATACCAAATGAACAAGACTATTTCTTTAAGGAAGTAAATGTAGGTAGAAACCGTACAAATTCACCAATATATGCAGGGTCAAATACTGTTATCTCAAGACAAGCCCTTGAAGAGGCTGGAGGGATAACTGTAGGAACTATAACCGAAGATTTTGCAACGGGTATGAAAATACAAGCTAATGGGTATAGATGTTATGCAATACCTAAAGTGTTAGCAAATGGCCTTGCTCCGACAGATTTCAAAAGTCTTTTAAAACAACGTCAAAGATGGGGACGTGGGTGTGTACAAACTCTAAGGAGTTTTAAATTTTTATTTAGTAACTTACCTATAAGATCTAAGTTAAGCTATATAACATGTCTTTTATATTGGGGAACATTTTTTAGACGTTTTGTATATATAATATCACCAATACTTTATACAGTATTTGGTCTTGTAGTAGTAGAATGTTCCTTTAAAGAACTTTTATTTATATGGATGCCTTCTTATATACTTTATAATTGTGCACTTAGAGTATTATCAGGTAATATTAGAAATCAAAAATGGAGTAATATTGTAGATACTATAATATTTCCGTATATGATTATACCTATATTTTTAGAGACTATAGGTATAAAGCTTAAGAAATTTGCTGTAACGCCTAAAAATAGAGTTTCATCTAAAAATACTGAGATACATTATGCAATACCACATATTATTTTAATAATAGCGACACTTATAGGGCTAATTTTCAGCATTGAAGAAATCATTAAATATAAAGCTATAGGTGGTCTTGTATTAGTATATTGGTCTATAATGAATCTATATTTTTTAATAATGTCTGTGTTTTTTATGTGTAGTCGTGTAAATTATAGAAATGAAGAAAGATACTACACTAAACTTAATGCAGAGATACATACTAAAAATAATATTTTAAAAGGTGTTACTTCAGATATATCAGAAGGGGGTATGGCAATAATATTAGATACACCAGAGTATATACCATATGATGAAGATATAGATATACGTATATATTATTTAGGATATAAGGCATCTGTTAAAGGTAGTATTGCTCATGTAGCTAATGTTAAAGATAAATGGAAATACAGTGTTAAGATAAACCATATAGATGAAAAAAATAAGAGAGAGTATTATCAGATAGTTTATGATAGGGATCATACACTACCTACAAAAATGAAATCAAACACAATAAAAGAATTATTTAATAACACTGTAAAAAGGGTTAAAAGTACAACATTTTCAAATAGGAAGCTTCCTAGAATACCACTTGGAGTTTTTGTTAGAACAAGTGAAGGGCAAAGTGTTGAAATCATTAACTTTAACTATGAGTATATATTGATTAGAAATAACAATTATAACCAAGATATTATGGATATAAACCTTAGTGAAGATTTAATACTTAAGTGTAAAATACAGAGTGTAAATGAAGATAATGGAAATAGATTGTACCATATAGAAAATTGGAAAGAGATATCTAATAATATAGAGTTAAAAGCTATATTACTAGGGTGGATAAATAAAACAGAAAAAACTACAACATATAAAGAAGAAGTTGCCAATGTATAAATATAAAGAGGAGTTGAATAACAATAAAGAATAATAAGGGAATATATTTATTAATATTATTGTTAATTTTATGTATATTAAGTATATTATTAAATTTAAAATTTATAGTGAATAAGGATAAGGACGAATATAATCTTGGTGTGAGTGAAAATGGAAAGCTTTCTGTAAAAGATGGCCAGTTAGTAAATGAAGATGGAAAAATAATGAGATTAAAAGGTATGAGTAGTCATGGGCTTATGTGGTATCCAGAATATACTAATTATAGATCTCTAAAAACTATAAGAGATTATGGGGCTAATGTATTTAGAATAGCTATGTACACAGAACAAAATAAAGGATATATATATAACTCTAAAGAGTCTAAAAAAATACTTCTTAATACAATAGAAAATGTATTAGGAGCAGATATGTATGCTATAGTAGATTGGCATACTTTAAAAGATAAAGACCCAAATGAAAATATAGAAAAAGCAAAGGAATTCTTTGATGATATTTCTAGAAGATACAAAGATGAACCTGGAGTTATATATGAAATATTTAACGAACCAAGTGGAGAAACAAGTTGGCAAGATATTAAAGACTATGCAAATATAATAATACCTATAATAAGAAAGAATTCACCTGATGCAATTATACTTGTTGGCACGCCAAATTATTGTGTAGACCTTAAAAGTCCTATAAATGATCCTTTAGAATACGATAATATAATGTATACATATCATTTATACACAGGAAGTTGTGAAGGCGGTTATAAGTATTTAATAGAAGAAGCTATAAAAAATAATATAGCTGTATTTGTTTCGGAATGGGGATTAAGCCCAGAAAAAGGCACAAATAATATAGATTTTAATAAAGCTACAGAGTTTTTAGATTACTTGAAAAAAAATAATATAAGTTGGGTAAACTGGTCATTAAGTAATAAAGATGAGCCATATTCAGCTATAGATCCAAATGTTGAAAAGCTAAGTGGATGGAATTTAAATGATTTAACGGAGAGTGGAAAATTTATATTTGATTCATTATCAAAAAAATAAGATACCTATCTAAGATAGGTATCTTATTTTTTTATTAAATAGATATATGCTATATTTGTTTTAATTAAATACTATGAGGTTATTGAAGAATCTAATAGAACTAACAAAGTAATATTTAGAATATTAATATAAATTTGTAGATTATATAAAGATTTTGATATATATTAAAATATATAAGTAAATATTGGGGGAATAAAAAATGATAGATATACATTGTCACATATTACCTGGAGTGGATGATGGAGCTAAGAATCTTGAAGAAGCTTTAGAAATGGCAAAAATAGCTCAGTCTGAAGGTATAAAAACTATAATAAATACATCACATTATCATCCATCGTTTGAAGATTATATAATGGGAGATAAACTTTTAGATATAGCCGCAGATTTTAATAATGAATTAATAAAAAATAATATAGATATAAATGTGCTAGTTGGAAATGAAATATATTACAATGAAAATATATTAGAATATATAGATAAAAAAGAATTTAAAAGTATAAATAATAGTAAATATGTATTAATTGAATTCTCTCCTAGCAATTTTCCTAAAAACCTAAGTGATGTTATATTTGAGTTTAAAATAAGGAAGTATATACCAATACTTGCACATGTAGAAAGGTATAGGGAAATACAAAAAAATTATAGTATTTTAAAAGATGCTATAAATGAAGGGGCACTTATTCAAATAAATAGTTCAAGTGTATTAAAAAAAGGTTCTAAGTCATTTGAAGTTTGCAAATATTTATTAGATCGTAATTTAGTACAGTTTATAGCTAGTGATGCACATGATAAAGAAATAAGAAAACCATATATAAAAGAAACTTTTACATATATAAGTAAATACTACGGTGAAGATAGAGCTAAAATATTACTAATAGAAAATCCATTAAAAATAATAAATGATGAAGAGATTTCATTTAAAGAAATAGATGTAAAAAATAGAAAAAAAGTAGGATTTATAAAAAAAATATTTAATAGAAAATAAATAATTTTTTATGTATTAAATGAAATAATACTTAAGAGTATATTATTTAAAAAACACTCATACATATTATTAAGACTTTAATATCTTAATAAGGAGAATTATCTATGAAGTTTGAAGAATTACTCACTGAGCTTTATCCAATAAATGATAAGAATAATAAGATAAGAAAATTTATAAAAGATAATTTTACAAAAGAGTTGCTAATACTTTACATAACGGAATTAGCAATATATATGATAACATCTTTAAAAGTATCTAGTGCTAGTATTATAGAAAAAGTAGTGTATGACCAAAGTATACTTTGCTTATCTGAGAAATTAAAAGAAGAAAAAGAAGGCTTATATAAAGATGACATAGAATTTAAGCTAGAAGAAGATAAAGAAGTAATAGGAGTTTATTTCTTAAAAGCTAATGGAGAAGTTATAGCAATAGTTAAGGAAGATATAGAATTATATGATGAATTAGAAAAATTTTTATTAAATTAAATGAGTAGCATTAATGCTACTCATTTTTATTTTTTACGCTTAAGGAAATTATGATACTTTAAAGGCTATGGATAAATATTGAAGTTAAGTAATACCAATTAGTTTGCAGAGCGTAAAAAAGATATTTTGAGCAACGGACGAAGTCGTTGGCGACATGAAGTGTAGCGCCAACGCAGTGGCTTAAGCGAAGCGAATTTTTTATAGAAATAGTGATTATTTAAATAATATAAAAAAGCTAGATAATAAAATTAACTAGCTAGCTTTAAATGTATTTCTATATTCAATAGGTGTTACACCATTTAGTTTTTTAAAGAGAGTTGTATAGTAGTTGTGATTATTATATCCAACCAATAAAGCAACATCTAATATGGTAAAGTTTTTATTGTGCAAAAACTCCTTGCTTTTTTCTATCCTAAATTTATTTAAAAAATTAGTAAAAGTATATCCAGTTTCTTTTTTAAATATAGAGCAAAAATAGCTTTTATTAATGCTTAGATAACTGCAAACATCATCCATATTAGTAGAAGCGTAATTTCTATGTATATAATCAATACTATCTTTAATGTATGGATTAAACTTATTATTTTTATTGATTTTATCTTTTATAATACTTTTTAGCATAGTTAATATGTAACTAATACAAGAATAAGGTTTAAATGGAATATTTAACTCGCTACATATATATTTTGACTTAAATGGTCCAACTATAAAGTATCCATTAAACCTAGTATCCATTAAAGGTGTTACTATAAAGTGTATATTTTCAAAATATGTAAGGTTGATACTTGAAATAGTACTTTCTTTTAAATTATTATATATGTTTGTTTTTTCTAATACCAAATCAATATCCTTTGAAAATCCCATTTTATAAATAGGGATAAACTTTTCGTTGACAAACTGTATGGGAATATCTAGACAGTCATAAAAATCTTTCAATATACTTTCTAAATTATTCATAATCTCCTCCAAAAATTGATTAAAACTATTAATATAATCAAATTATTTTAAATTTAAAATTTATAATTGAAATCATTTTAAACTGAAAATATTTATAAAAATAGTAAATATAATTAAAGAACTATATAGATTTTTATAATATACTTAAAGAGTAAATGATAATCAATATCATCAATATTATCTATTAAAATGAGGAGAAAGTCAATGAGAAAAATAGCTATATATGGTAAAGGAGGCATAGGTAAATCTACGACAACGTCGAATTTATCAGCGGCCCTTTCACAATTAGGATATAAGGTAATGCAAATAGGGTGTGACCCAAAAGCAGATTCAACTAAAAATCTAATGAAAGGAAAGTTTATACCTACAGTATTAGATGTAATGAATGAAAAAGGTGATGATATAGACCTTAAAGATATTGTATTTGAAGGATATAATGGAGTGCTTTGTGTTGAAGCCGGAGGACCAACTCCTGGTGTTGGATGTGCTGGTAGAGGTATAATAGCAGCTTTTGAAAAGTTAGAAGAATTAGAGGCTTTTGAAATTTATAAGCCAGATATAGTCATATACGACGTACTTGGAGATGTTGTATGTGGAGGATTTTCAATGCCAATAAGAAATGGATACGCTAAGGATGTTTATATAGTAACATCTGGTGAGATGATGTCTATGTATGCAGCAAGTAATATATCTACAGCAGTTAATCAATTTAAAAGTAGAGGATATGCATCATTAAAAGGTATTATATTAAATGCTAAAAATGTAGATGGTGAAGTTGAATTAGTAGAAAATTTATGTAATGAAATAAATAGTAATGTTTTTCACTATATACCTAGAAATCAAATAGTTCAAATATCTGAAAATGATGGAAAAACAGTTATAGAAAAAGATAAAGAGAGCGAGATGTCAAGTATATATATGGATTTGGCTAGAAAAATAGTTAGTGAATAACTAGCCTGTAAAACAGCAATTTAGCTTATAAAAATAAACACATTAAATATAAAATTAAGACAAAATGGAGGAAATATTATGAAATTTAGAAAATTAGCATCAGTATTTTTAGTATCAGCATTATTTATAACAGGTTGCACTAATAATAGCAGTCAAAGTGAAAAAGAAAGTGATACAGCCGTTAAAGGTGCTCAAGTTGAGGAGTTAGACGTAGTAGCTGCGACAGTTTCAGCTACACAAGTATTAGATAAATTAGATGCAAAGGTTATAGGAATACCTACAACTAAAATGGAAATACCAGAAAAGTTTAAAGGATTACCAGAAGTAGGTCAAGCAATGAATCCTGATTTAGAAATAGTAGCATCACTAGAGCCTGATGTATTTGTAATGGATAGTATGTTTAAAGAAAATGTAAAAGATAGTATGAAAGAGTATGATTTAAATACTTTCTACTTTAATACAGGAACATATACAGAATTTGTAAAAAGTATTGAAGAGTTAGGAAAAAAAATAAATAAAGAAGAAGAAGCAACTAAAGTAATAAAGGAATTAAAAGAAGTTGAAAAAGAAGCTACAGCTAATAAAAGTGAAAAAGCACCAACAGTAGCAATAATATTTGGTGGTGGTGAAAACTTCATGTTAGCTACAGAAACTTCTTACTTAGGGGATTTAGCAAAAACTGTTGGAGCAGAAAATATAACTAATAAATTAGAGGGAGATATGAGTTCACCTTATGTTCAATTTAGTTTAGAGCAAATAATAAAAGAAAATCCTGATTATATACTTAGATTTGCACATGGAAATATAGAAGAAACTAAAAAATCTTTTGATGATGCTTTTGATAAAAATCCAGCATACAAAGAGTTAGATGCATATAAAAATGGAAAAGTAATAGATTTAGACCCTGCTATATTTAATGTATCTGCAAACCTACAAGTAAAAGAAGCTATAAAAACTTTAGGAAACACATTATACGGTAACTAGGTATGAAGCTAAATAAAAAATATTTAACTATAGGTATAAGTTTTATAATGTTAGCAGTACTTTTAGTACTGCTTTCTACTATAGGTAGTGTAGATTTAAGTTTTAATGAAATAATTAAAGCTCTTATAAATGATGATAATAAAGTAGTAACTACTATTGTCTATAAAATGAGGCTACCAAGAAATATACTAGCAGCATTAGTTGGAGCAAATTTAGCAGTAGCAGGGATATTACTTCAATCAGTTATGAAAAATCCACTAGCAGACCCTGGTATAACAGGAGTATCAACAGGTGCTAGTGTAGCTGCTATTATAATACTTTTATTAGCTCCAAAGTATACGAATATACTACCTATAGTTGCATTTGTAGGTGGTGCTATAGCATGTATATTAGTATTTTTAATGGCTTATAAAAATGGAATAAAGCCAGGAAGAATAGTATTAGCAGGGGTTGCTGTAAATACTATACTAGGTGGGATAATATCATTTTTATCAACAATGTATAGTGATAGGATACAAAGTGCTATGCTTTGGTTAAATGGAAGCTTAGCTACTAAGACTTGGGTAGATGTTAATATGTTATTTGGATATTCTATAATAGCACTTATAGTATCACTACTTCTTATAAGAAGTGCTAATGTTTTACAACTTGGAGATGAAGCAGCAACAAATCTTGGATTTAATGTTAACTTAACTAGACTATTAATTTCAGGTGTAGCAGTATTTTTAGCTGCTATATCAACATCAGTTGTAGGAGTTATAAGCTTTGTTGGACTTATTGTTCCACATATTTCTAGAATGATTATGGGAAGTGATCATAAATATACTATACCTTTTAGTATGGTACTAGGAAGTATAGTATTATTAGTTGCAGATACTTTAGGAAGAACTATAGGTGGAGCTATAGAAATACCAGTTGGAGTTATTATGTCTATAGTTGGAGGTCCGTTTTTCTTATACTTACTAAGAAAGAGAGGAGATTATTAATGATAAGTGCTAGTAATTTAAAAGTTGGATATGAAGATAAAGTTATAATAAAAAATTTAAACTTAGAAATAAATAAAGGAGAAGTTGTATCCATAATAGGTCCAAATGGATGTGGAAAATCAACTTTATTAAAGAGTTTATCTAGGATGATAAAACCTTTAAGTGGAGAAGTTTTTTTAGAAGGGAAAAAAATAAAAGACTTAAAGGGAAAATTAATAGCTCAAAAGGTGTGCTTATTATCTCAACACAACAATGCACCTATGGATTTAACAGTTGAAGAACTTGTTTATTTTGGAAGAATCCCTCACAAAAAATGGTTTGAAACTAAGACAAATAATGATAAAGAAATAGTAGATTGGGCAATAGAAAATACAGGCCTTAGTAAATATAAAAATACTCCAATAGGGGCATTATCTGGAGGAGAAAGACAAAGGGCCTATATTGCACAAGCGCTATGTCAAAAGCCAGATATACTACTTCTTGATGAGCCTACTACATATTTAGATATATCATATCAACTAGAGCTTATGGAGTTAGTTAGAGAAATAAATGAAAAGTTTAAAATAACAATAGTAATGGTACTACATGAGTTAAACCAGGCTAGTAAGTATAGCGATAGGCTTATAATTATGAAAGATGGTCAAATTATAAGTGATGGTAGACCAAATGATGTTGTAAATAAGGATGTTATAAAAAAAGTTTATAAAATAGAGTGTGATATAGATAATGATCCACAAAGTAATAAACCTAGAATACACCCTATAAAAACTATAAAGGCACAAAAACTAGTTTCTTAAAGCTAGTAATTTAAAATATGTCAGCAAATATAATAAAAAGTTAAAATTAAAATTTACATAATAAAAGGAGAAGTATGTATACTTTAGATATTTTAAATAGATTAGATGAAATAAATGAAGATAAAGATATAAAAAGCTTATCTCATGCAATATTTCCAGGGACACATTGTCCATTATTTGGGGTAGCCCTTACTGCAAGTTATATAAAAAATATGCCACTAGTTGTAGTAGGAACTAGTGAATGTACTTACTACACTAAAAACTTTGCATATCATAGACAAAAAGGAAATGATAGTGTTTATTCAGTAGTTTTAAAAGACAAAGATATAGTATTTGGTGGGCAAAAAAAGGTAGAAGAAGCTATAAAACAAATAATAGAAATAGAAGAACCTGATGCAATAATGATAGTAACAACTTGTGTACCAGAGCTTATAGGAGAAGATTATTCTTCAATAGAATATAGCTTAGATGGTGAAGTTGATGTACCTATATTTGTAGTAAACACAGAACATTTTAAGTGTAACTCTCATATACCAGGAATGTCTAGAAGCTTAAAAGCACTAAGTACTTGTATGAAAAAATCAAAAGAAAAAGAAGGAATTAACATACTAGGACATAGGCAAGAAAATGTTGAATCTACAGAACTTGTGAAACTATTAAAAAGCGAAGGAGTTAACATTAATACTGTGATACCATCAAAGTGCGATATAGAAGCTATAAAAAATGCATCAAAATCAAAGGTAAATATAGTAACAGATATGATAGCACTAGATTTAGCTAAAGCTATGAAGAAAAAGTTTGATATAGACTATATATACTTTGATAAGCATATGGATAAAAGTACAATATATAAAAACTACAAGAGATTAGAAGAATTATTAAATGTAGATTTATTAAATAAATTAGAAGATAAGATAAATGAATATGATGAGCTTTTTAGAAAGTGTAGTGATATTTTAAATGGAAAAAAACTTATATATGGAAATACACCTATGATGGCTTTTGAAACTGTAGACTTTTTAAGTGATTTAGGTATGATACCAGTGTTTGTACAAATTAGAGAGTTATATGAACAAGATATAAAGTACAAGGAAAATATATCTAAAAAAGGATATAACCCATACATAAGTAGAATAGCAAATATAGCACCACTTAGACATTTATATGAAACAATAGGAGCAGATGTATATATAGGTCATGAAAGCCCTATAATACTTAGAGAAAAAGGGTTAATGCAAATAACATTAGACTCTCATGCACAAAAAATAGGATATGAACTACCTATAGATATGATGAAAGACTTAATAAAATTATATGAATTAGAAACTAGCAAAATGGGAGGAATGATGTATGCAGGTATGTAAATATTTCCCCGTAGCAAATGATAGAATGGGAACAATCTGGACACTATCATCAATAAATAATGCATGTGTTATAGAATTTGGTCCAGCAGGAACAACACACTACTCAATAGAGGTAATAGGAAGCTTAAATGGAGAAGAAAGAGCAAAAATATATTCAACTCATATGGATCAAAGTGATGTTACATTTGGAAAGTACGATAGACTTGAAAATGCAATAATAGAATTAGATGAAAATATAAAGCCTAAATACATATTTGTAATGGCATCATCTATATCATCTATAATAGGTGCAGATATTAAAAGTGTATGTAGAGTACTTAAAGATAAAGTAAAAGCAAAATTAATACCTATAACTACAGGTGGGCTTAAGGACGACTACAACATAGGTGTTGAAAATACATTAGAGTTATTAGTAAAAGAAATAACTAAAGACAACACTAAAGATATAAATAAGTACAACATTATAGGATATAACATAGATAAATATAACTTCTTAAGTGATAGCTATGAATTAAAAAGAATTATGAAAGAGCTATTTAATAAAGACTTAAATACAATGTTTACTTGTGATACTTCTATAGAAGACATAGAAAACGCAGCAAAAGCATCTCTTAACATAGTAGTTAGAAAAGAAGGACTAAAAGCTGCTAAATATATGAAAGAAAAGTACAACATACCATATGTATATAAAAGTTTATATGGTCTTAAAAATACTATGGAATTTGTAGAAGCAGTAAATGAAATAGAAGGATATGAACTAGACAAAGAATTATACAACAAAGAAATAAGCTTTGTTAAAAATAATATGTTTAGTGTAAAGCGTAAGTTCTTCTTCTACAAAGAAAGTAAAAAATGTGCCATATTTGGAGATTATGATACTGTAGCTGGAATAAGTGATATGCTTAGTGAATTAAATTTAGATGTAGATAGAAAAGAAGTGCTACATAAAATAGACAGTGAAGAAGATTTAGTTTCTACAGGAAGTGAATTAGATAGAATGAAATATCTAAAAAATACACAACTTCTAGGATTATTTGGAGATGGACCAAGCTTAGACATGAAAAGCAACGCTAAGATTAAGTTACAAGTAAGTAATCCAAATTTAAGCAAAATAAATATATACCCATATACACCTTATATAGGATTTAGAGGATGTGTATATATGATAGAACATATACTTAACATAAATTTATAGACAGGAGAGAATTTCACATGGAAAATATAATAAACAACCAAAAAAGCTTAATGATAAGTTCATTAAATGAAAATAAATTACCAGAAATAAGTTATGCACCATTTGTTATGATAAATAAAGATATATACGTATACTTAAGTAGAGCAGCAAATCACTATTACAACTTAACAAATAATAAAAATTGTTCAGCTATGATAATAGAAGATGAAAAAGACTGTAAAACTATATTTGCAAGAAAAAGAGTATCATTTGAATGTGAAGCTACTAAATTAGAAAATGCAGATGAGGCTATATACAATAAGTTTGATGAAGTACATGATTCCTCTATGATGATGGTATTAAAAACTTTAGATTTTGATATATTTAAGTTAAATATAAAAAGAGGAAGATTAGTAAAAGGATTTGGTCAAGCTTTTGATGTGTATATAAAAAATGATGAATATGAATTAGTTCAAGTAACAGAAATAGAACATAAGAATAAATAGTAAAAAACACTTAGCATTATATAATGCTAAGTGTTTTATTTTATAACATTATAGGACTTACTTTGAGTATATAAAATATTTATGCTATAATTTAACATATATACAAAAAACAGGGGAGGAAATGTATGAAATTAAAGAAAAGTGTATATTTGTCGTTAGTAATAAGTGGATTAATGATGGGGAGTCTTTCTTATGCTAACTCAAATGAATATGAAACATATACAAAGCCAAATCCAAAATCTAATAGCCTATCTAATTATATGTCAGAAATGCCTACAGAAGTTAAACAGGATATAGAAGAACTTAATAATTTCAAGTACCTAAAAAACAAAACTAATTCAAACTATGAAGTAGCATTAGCTAACCAAGATGGAAAATATATATTTTATAAAGAAGCTAATACTTATGATGAAGCTGTAAATATAGCTAAAAATATACAAAGTGAGTACGCTAATGAAAATATAATACCATCAGTTATAAACAAAGAAGGTTTAGTAGTATATAGTACAAATTCTATAGGCCGTATTGTAAAATTGGGAGATGGTATATCTGAAAATTCTATAAACTATACTGTAAAGCTATACAAAAATGCAAATGATACTAATGAATACACATATATAAATCATGGATATATAGAAGATGTTCCTGTTATAGAAGAAACTGAAACTATGGCAAAGATAGAAGTTGCTGGATTTAGCGGATGGATTAAAAAGCAAGATGATAAAGGTACAAATATAGTAGTACTTCCTATAAATCAAGCTAAAAATTTAAGCTACTATAAAAGTGTAAATGGGAGGCTAAGCCATTATATAAGCTCGAATGTACAAGGAAATACAGGAACTTATAGAACAATAGGACAAGAACCTTCATTTATGAAAAATGAAGTACAGTACTATAGTTATGATGGAAATTATTTTTATGATGATATAAATAAACTTATAAGTGATGCAAAAGAAAATAATCATAACAATGCAGTAAATCCTAATGAGCCATACTATAACTACTATCAATATTTACCAGGTAGAAGTAAAAGTTCTTATGATGCTAATGATATAAATGAGTATTTTAAAGCTAAAACACCAAGTGACAGCGTTCTTAGAAATACAGGAAAATATTTTATAAAAGCTCAAAATAAATATGGGGTAAATGCATCAGTTATGGTTGGGATAGCTATGAATGAATCAGCTAAGGGAACATCTACTTTAGCTAAGCAAAAAAATAATATATTTGGAATAAATGCAAAAGATAGTAATCCTAATAATGCAAATTATTTTAAAAGTATTGAAAATTGTATAGATGAGTTTGCAAAAGAATGGATGTCTAATGAATATTTAAATCCAAATAGTTGGAAATATAATGGAAGCAATCTTGGTAATAAAGAAATTGGGTGTAATGTTAGATATGCATCAGATCCATATTGGTCAGAAAAGGCATCAAGTTATATGAATGAAATGGATGTAGAATTATCATCTAGAGATTTAGGTAATGACTATAATAGATATAAAATAGGAATGCTTAACAAATCATCAAATATAAATGATAAAAGTGGAAATAGATTATACACATCAGATAAAGGTAAAGTAGTTTTAATATCTGATGATAGAAATTCAAATATTGAAATAAATCCTGATAGAATAACTCCATCTAATGTAAGTAATCCTATACCAGGAAGTTATGACTATACATTTAAAGGATATGTAAACAAAAATGATGTAAATATTATAAATAATCAAAAGGATAAAGTAATACTAGATACTATAATAGGAAGTGACAGGTATGAAACAGCAGCTATGATATCTGATAACCAAAACTATACTAGTGCAATACTTGTCAATGGAGATAAAACATTAGCAGATGGGCTTAGTGCAAGTGGGTTATCAGGAATAACTAAATCACCAATACTTTTAACTAAAGTAGATTCTATGCCAGATGAAACAAAAATAAGACTAAATGGAGTTAATAAAGTATATTTAATAGGTGGAACTAGTGTTATATCACCAAAAATAGAAAGTGATTTAAAAGCACAAGGAAAAGAAGTTATAAGACTTTCTGGAAATAGCAGAGAAGAAACAAGCTATAAGGTTGCAAATGAAATAAAAAGAATAAATCCAAATATAGATAAAGTATTTTTAGTAAATGGGTATAAAGGTGAACCTGATGCTATGAGTGTATCTCCAATTGCAAGTCGTGATGGAGTACCAATAATACTAACAAATGGAAAAGATATACCATTTAACACTAATAACAAGGATACTTATGTTATAGGATCTAGTGTATCAATGAGTAACAATATAGTAAATAAAACAAAAGCAACTAGACTTGGAGGAAGTGATAGATTTGCTACTAACAAGCTAGTTATAGAAAAGTTTTATCCTAATACTAATGAGTTTTATTTATCAAAAGGATATACATTAGTAGATGCATTAACAGTATCTCCACTTGCTAAAAATTATCCTGTTGTATTAGTTCATAACAATACTGATAAATCAGTAATAAAAAATGCTACAAAGCTTATACAAGTAGGTGGTATGGACAAATCTATAGTTAATGAATGTATAAATGTAATAAAATAAATTATTAAAAAATAGAGTGTAAGATTAAAAAATCTTTCGCTCTATTTTTTTGTATATCTATTTATGATACATATTTATATTGTATGAATATAAAATTAATATATTATTTATACTAAGTACATATAAAGAAAGAAAGGATGTATTTTATGAAAACTACAATAATAGTAGCAAGTCCAAGTGAAAAATCTTTTAGTAAAAAAATCGTAGAAAAATTATCAAAAAAACTAATTGAAAACAAAGCAGAATATGAAATAATAGATTTGTATAAAGATAACTTTAATCCTGTAATGACTGAAAAAGAAGAAATGTTATATAATGAAGGTAAGACTGATGATGAATTAGTTAAAAAATATCAACAAAGTATAAGAGATAGTGATGAGATGATCTTAGTATTTCCAGTTTGGTTTAACAATGTACCTGCAATACTAAAAGGTTTTTTTGATAAAGTATTTATAAAAAACTTTGCATTTAGTGAAGAAGATAATAAAACAAAGGGGCTTTTAACTAATATAAAATCAGGTATGGTTATAACTACATCAGAATCAAATACAAGCTACCTAAAAGATAAATTAGATAACCCAATAGAAACAGTAATAATAAAAGGAACATTAGAAGTTTGTGGCATGGAAAATATGAAATACATAAATTTAAATGTAGAAGATAAAGAAAAAGAAGATTTATTTGAAAGCTACTTCAAATAATAAAAGTTATTTATATATTTATTTTAAAGTACAAAAAAGCTATCTATAAACAAGATAGCTTTTTTATTAAAGGGAAATTTATTTTTTAGAGGTTTTGTAACTATTTTACTTATTTAGCTTGGTTAACAAAATCGTCTAATGAAGATGCTGTTATTAAATCATCTCCTACGTATGCTGTAAACTCAGCACCACATTCACCTATACATTCATTTTCAACTTCTCTACCTAGTAAAGCATCTCTTAAATCATCTATACTCATTCCAGAACATGCTGAACAAACTCTTATCATAATCATATCCTCCTAATTTATATTTAAAATAATTTGAAATTATTATGTTTTATATATACACACTATTTAGAAATTTTAAACAAAAAAAATATAAAAATACCATTTTAATATAAAATATACTATAATTTATCATAGGAGAATGTCTAGCGGAGGGAAAATTATGTTAAATACAGAAGAATACTTGAAAATGATTTCTTACATTCCTATACCGTACCTATGTATAGAAATGGATGAAATAAATGAAATAAAAGTATTAGATATAAATAAAAAATTTAATGAATTAATAGGGGATAAGATAATTAAAGGAAATATTTATAGTATTAACAATATAGGATACAAGGAAGCTTTTCTAGAGATAGATAGGAATATAGAAAATGAAATTAAAAAAGTATATATAAAAGATATAAAGTCATTTTATGAAATAGAGATAATAAAAATATCAGAAAATAGATATGTAATATGGTTTAAAAGAAAAATTGATATAGATAAAAATATAAAAGAACTTATAAATGAATTAGGTGGCATTATATGGCTAAAAGATAGAGATGGCAGATATGTATACACAAATAGGAGTATAACAGAAGATAAACACACAACAATTGAAAATATAATAGGAAAAACAGATGAAGAGATATATCCAGAGGAAATAGCAAAATTATTCTCAAAAGGAGAGAAAAGTCTTCTTAAACAAAATAAAGAATTTGAACATGGGCTATTTTCTTTTGATGGAAAATTTTATAATGGATTTATAAAACTTATAAAAAATGAGAATAAAGAAATATTAGGAACTATAGGAATATGCTTAGATGTTATAGAAAGTATTGAATATAGTAATCAATTGTCAGCTATTAAAATGTTAAATTTAATTAGTGATAATATTCCAGATAGTATATTTTTAAAAGACAAACATGGAGTATTTAGACATTGTAATAAAGTATTTGCAGAAAATAGAAATATGACTAAAGAAGATATTATAGGAAAAACTGAAAAAGATATAAATACACCTTATGATAAAATAAAGAAATATGAAATAGAAGAAGAAAATATAATGAAAACTAAAAGTAAGTTTATATCTAATAATTCATCTATATCAGATGATGGAAGAGTTAGATATTTTGAAACTGTAAAGGTACCAATGTTAGATAGTAACAAAGTTGTATCTGGAGTACTTGGAATATCTCGAGATATATCTCATAGAAAAGAAGCAGAACTTGAATTTGAAAGCCTTAGAATGGAGTTTTTTGCTAATTTATCTCATGAATTTAAGACACCATTAAATCTTATATTTAGCTCTATACAGTTAATGGAAGCTATTGCAAAGCGAAATAATCATGATGAAGAATATAAAAAATATACAAATATAATAAGACAAAATAGCTATAGGTTATTAAAAATGGTAAATAATTTAATTGATAGTACAAGGCTAAATGCAGGATGTCTAGAATATAATCCACAAAATTATAATATAGTAGAGTTTATAGAAAATATATGTGATTCTGTACAAAGCTATGCAAAAGAAGAAGGGATAAAATTAATATTTGATACAAATGTAGAAGAAAAAATAATGGCATTTGACTTAGAAAAAATGGATAGAATTATATTAAACCTACTATCTAATGCAATAAAATACAATACAGAAAATGGAATTATACACGTAAAATTAGATATAGATGATAAAAATTTAAATATGAGTGTTAAAGATAGTGGAATAGGTATACCAAAGGATAAACTAGAAGATGTATTTACCTTATTTAAGCAGGTAAATAATAGAATAACAAAACCTAGTGAAGGAAGTGGTATAGGATTATCAATAGTTAAATCTTTAGTGGATTTACATGGAGGTACTATAAAAGTAGATAGTGAAGAAAAGGTAGGAAGTGAGTTTAAAATAGTTATACCAATAAGGTTATGTGAAGAAAAGCATGTAAGTAAGAATGTATTTAAATATAATAAATATGTAGAAAATATAGATATAGAGTTTTCTGATATATATACTTCTGTAAGATAGACATGTAGTAGAGTATGTATTAATTTTTATTAATTATAATTAAAAAATTAACTAAGTATTAATTTTATTTTCGTAGAATCTTTAGCTAAAATTCTGCGAAAATAAAATTTATTTATATTTTATAAAGAATTATATAGTATTATCATCATATAGTTGCTACAATAAAAGTGGGAGATTATTTTATTTTTGTCAATAATCTATAATTATGGCAAAATTTTATCTAACAGTCTTATAATTCTTTTAGTTTATATTATAAATTTACTAATATACTAATATACAACATTATAAAAAGTAACAAATTGGAGGAAATGATGATACTTTACGAAAAAAAATACAAAGAAACGGGTAAAGAATATGCATATAGAATATTAAAAGACAATATAATGTCTTTAGAACTAAAACCGGGAGAGCTACTTAGCGAGTCTGACTTATCAGAAAAACTAAATATATCAAGAACACCTATTAGAGAAGTTTTAATGAAATTAAAAAATGAGCATTTGATAGAGGTTAAACCCCAATCAGGTACTTATGTTTCTTTAATGGATAGTAAGATAATAGATGAAGCTATATTTATGAGATCTACTATAGAAAAAGAAGTTTTAAAAGAAGCTTGTGAATATTTTCCAGAGGATTTATTTATAGAATTAGAAAAAAATCTATTTGCACAAAAGCTATTATGTGATATAGAAGGAAAAGAAATAGAATTTCATAATTTAGATAAAAAATTTCATAGGTTAATATTTTTAGGATGTAATAAAATAAACATATGGGATAGTATAATGAACATAAGTACTCATTACAATAGAATGAGATTACTATCTGAAATGAAGACTAATAGAAGTAAAATAATAAGTCAACATGAAGAAATGCTAAACATAATAAAAAACAAAGAAGTAGATAAGATAGATGATTATATACAAAAACACATAGTATCACCAGCTAAAGAATGGAGAGAATTAATAAAAAACAATGATGATGTAAGTCTTTATTTTAAATAAGTATCTGTAATTACAGATACTTATTTTTTATATACTAAGAATATAATAAATTTAGTAAAAAATAATTATTTTATGTAGAAAATAAACGGAATATAAAATATTTTATAAAAAAATGAAAAAGATATTGTTTTCCTAGGTAGTATATGCTAGTATACAAGTATAGAAGATTAAAGGGGAGGCAATAACATGAAATTACCATTTAATGTTGATTTAAAAGATAAAGTAGTTGTAGTGACAGGTGGAACAG
>NZ_JADPFC010000027.1:0-1415 GCF_015668195.1 Romboutsia sp. 1001713B170131_170501_G6 | reverse complement strand
GAGCAAGGATTATATCGTTGGCGACATGAACGAAGTGATTTTTAACTCTAAATGATATACAGTTTTCAGAGTATTAATTAAAAAACTTTGAAAAAAAGTGTTGACAAAATATCGTAAAAATGATATTATAATACTTGTTCTGATAAGAACGAAAACACAATGTAGTTATTATAGCAAAGAGGATACACCTGTTCCCATACCGAACACAGAAGTTAAGCTCTTTAGCGCTGATGGTACTTGGAGGGCGACCTCCTGGGAGAGTAAGACATAGCTACGTTGAGGCCCATTGGTCAAGCGGTCAAGACACCGCCCTTTCACGGCGGTAACAGGGGTTCGATTCCCCTATGGGTCACCAATATCCCGGGACTATAGCTCAGCTGGGAGAGCACCTGCCTTACAAGCAGGGGGTCACAGGTTCGAGCCCTGTTAGTCCCACCATTAGCGGCCTGGTAGTTCAGCTGGTTAGAATGCCAGCCTGTCACGCTGGAGGTCGAGGGTTCGAGTCCCTTCCAGGTCGCCACTTAATTAAATATGCGGGAATATGGCTCAGTTGGTAGAGCAATTGACTGTTAATCAATGGGTCACAGGTTCGAGTCCTGTTATTCCCGCCAATATGCTGGTGTGGCTCAACGGTAGAGCAGCTGACTTGTAATCAGCAGGTTGTAGGTTCGATTCCTATCACCAGCTCCATAAATACGGAGGATTTCCCGAGCGGCCAAAGGGGGCAGACTGTAAATCTGTTAGCATTGCTTTCGGTGGTTCGAATCCACCATCCTCCACCACTTAATTAAATATGCGGGTGTAGCTCAATGGTAGAGTTCCGGCCTTCCAAGCCGGCTGTGAGGGTTCGATCCCCTTCACCCGCTCCATATTTATTCTATAATGTGGGTGCATAGCTCAGCTGGATAGAGCAACGCCCTTCTAAGGCGTGTGTCCGGGGTTCGAATCCCTGTGCGCTCACCACTTTATAGGGGATTCGCCAAGTAGGTAAGGCATAGCACTTTGACTGCTACATGCGTAGGTTCGAGTCCTGCATCCCCTGCCAAATTAAATATGACCCATTAGCTCAGTCGGTAGAGCACCTGACTTTTAATCAGGGTGTCCCGCGTTCGAGTCGCGGATGGGTCACCAATACGGAGAGGTGTCCGAGTGGTTTAAGGAGCTGGTCTTGAAAACCAGTGATGCTTAACGGCACCGTGGGTTCGAATCCCACCCTCTCCGCCATTAATTAAATAAACGGAGAAGTACTCAAGTGGCTCAAGAGGAACCCCTGCTAAGGGTTTAGGCTGGGTAACCGGTGCGAGGGTTCGAATCCCTCCTTCTCCGCCATTATTTTTCGAGGTGTAGCGCAGTTTGGTAGCGCACATGGTTTGGGACCATGGGGCCGGGGGTTCGAGTCCCTTCACCTCGACCAA
>NZ_JADPFC010000026.1:0-2206 GCF_015668195.1 Romboutsia sp. 1001713B170131_170501_G6 | reverse complement strand
TTAAGTTACTTGACGTAGACCCGAAACCGGGCGACCTATCCATGAGCAGGTTGAAGCGAAAGTAAAATTTCGTGGAGGACCGAACCCACGAGCGTTGAAAAGCTCGGGGATGACTTGTGGATAGCGGTGAAATTCCAATCGAGCCCGGAGATAGCTGGTTCTCCCCGAAATAGCTTTAGGGCTAGCCTTGAGCTTAGAGAAACGGAGGTAGAGCACTGAATGTCCTAGGGGGTATTGCACTTACCGAAGACTATCAAACTCCGAATGCCGTCTTCTTTTGCTCAGGAGTCAGACTGTGGGTGATAAGATTCATAGTCAAGAGGGCAACAGCCCAGATCGTCAGCTAAGGTCCCTAAATGTACGTTAAGTGGTAAAGGATGTGGGATTGCACAGACAACCAGGATGTTGGCTTAGAAGCAGCCACTCATTTAAAGAGTGCGTAATAGCTCACTGGTCGAGTGATCCTGCGCCGAAAATTTCCGGGGCTAAAACGTACTACCGAAGCTACGGCATCATTTATGATGGGTAGGGGAGCTTCGTATGCAGGCTGAAGCATGACCGTAAGGACATGTGGACAGTATACGAGTGAGAATGTTGGCATGAGTAGCGAGACGTGGGTGAGAATCCCACGGGCCGTAAACCCAAGGTTTCCAGGGGAAGGTTCGTCCGCCCTGGGTTAGTCGGGACCTAAGCCGAGGCCGAAAGGCGTAGGTGATGGACAACAGGTTGATATTCCTGTACCACCAATAACCGTTTGAGGAATGGGATGACACAGTAGGATAAGCTAACCACACTGTTGGTTATGTGTGGCTAAGTACTGAGGCAGTCAAGATAGGCAAATCCGTCTTGATAATGCTAGGGTACGATGGGGAGCCCTTTCGGGCGAAGTAGCTGATTTCACACTGTCGAGAAAAGTCTCTACCGAGGTTAAAGGTGCCCGTACCGTAAACCGACACAGGTGGGTGAGGAGAGTATCCTAAGGCCAGCGAGAGAACTATTGTTAAGGAACTCGGCAAAATGACCCCGTAACTTAGGGATAAGGGGTGCCATCTTCGGATGGCCGCAGAGAATAGGCCCAAGCGACTGTTTACCAAAAACACAGGTTTCTGCTAAGTCGCAAGACGATGTATAGGAGCTGACGCCTGCCCGGTGCTGGAAGGTTAAGGGGATCTGTTAGGAGTAATCCGAAGCAGTGAACTTAAGCCCCAGTAAACGGCGGCCGTAACTATAACGGTCCTAAGGTAGCGAAATTCCTTGTCGGGTAAGTTCCGACCCGCACGAAAGGCGTAACGATTTGGGCACTGTCTCAACAATAGACTCGGTGAAATTGTAATCCCGGTGAAGATGCCGGGTACCTGCGACAGGACGGAAAGACCCCATGGAGCTTTACTGTAGCTTGACGTTGGGTCTTGGTACTACATGTACAGGATAGGTGGGAGACTATGAAGCATGGACGCCAGTCTGTGTGGAGTCATCCTTGGGATACCACCCTTGTAGTACTGGGATCCTAACCAGAGGCCTTGAATCAGGTCTTGGGACACCGTCAGGTGGGCAGTTTGACTGGGGCGGTCGCCTCCCAAAAAGTAACGGAGGCGCTCAAAGGTTTCCTCAGCACGGTCGGAAATCGTGCGAAGAGTGTAAAGGCAAAAGGAAGCTTGATTGCAAGACATACAGGTCGAGCAAGGACGAAAGTCGGACTTAGTGATCCGGTGGTTCCGCATGGAAGGGCCATCGCTCAACGGATAAAAGCTACCCTGGGGATAACAGGCTTATCTCCCCCAAGAGTCCACATCGACGGGGAGGTTTGGCACCTCGATGTCGGCTCATCACATCCTGGGGCTGTAGTAGGTCCCAAGGGTTGGGCTGTTCGCCCATTAAAGTGGTACGCGAGCTGGGTTCAGAACGTCGTGAGACAGTTCGGTCCCTATCCGTCGCAGGCGTAGGAAATTTGAGGAGACCTGTCCTTAGTACGAGAGGACCGGGATGGACGTACCTCTGGTGTACCAGTTGTTCTGCCAAGGGCATGGCTGGGTAGCTATGTACGGAATGGATAAGCGCTGAAAGCATCTAAGCGCGAAGCCAACTTCAAGATAAGATTTCCCACCGTAAGGGTAAGACCCCAGGAAGACTACCTGGTTGATAGGTCGAAGGTGTAAGTGCAGTAATGTATTTAGCTTATCGATACTAATAGGTCGAGGACTTGACC
>NZ_JADPFC010000025.1:0-2237 GCF_015668195.1 Romboutsia sp. 1001713B170131_170501_G6 | reverse complement strand
GTAGGAGTTTGGACCGTGTCTCAGTTCCAATGTGGCCGATCACCCTCTCAGGTCGGCTACTGATCGTCGCCTTGGTAAGCCGTTACCTTACCAACTAGCTAATCAGACGCGGGTCCATCCTGTACCGCAAAAGCTTTGATAAGAAAGCCATGTGACTCTCTTATGTTATCCCGTATTAGCATACCTTTCGGTATGTTATCCGTGTGTACAGGGCAGGTTACCCACGCGTTACTCACCCGTCCGCCGCTCTTTACCGAAGTAAATCGCTCGACTTGCATGTGTTAGGCACGCCGCCAGCGTTCATCCTGAGCCAGGATCAAACTCTCAAATAAAAGTTGTTACCTGCTCAGACTATCATTATCTGAATATCTGGCTTGGTTGTATTCGATTCTTTAATGAATCATTAATTATATAAATTAACCTACTGTTTAATTTTCAAAGTTCATTTTAAGCGACTGTGTCGGCGCTTACTTTTTTATTTTTGCCCTTTTCTTAAGGACAAGTAATACTATATCATCTTATTTTTATATCGTCAACACTTTTTTTAAAAAATTTTATTTTTTATTTATAATGTGCTTTTCAACAGTTATATTATGTGTAGGATAAAATATATTTATTCATTATTTTATTCTTAATTAAAAAATCAACTATACAATTCTATTTAAAATAATACAACTATATGCTTATAAATTTAATAAATTATATATGTATTTAAACATTATTAATATGATGAATAAAAATTATATCCAAATAAATATAGTTATCTGCTTATAATTAACCTATTCACAAAAACATTTTATCTTCTATATTTTTTAATACAACTTTATCAAGTTTAATTAAATTACTTATTGTAAAAAGAAAGGATACTAAGTAGTATTAATATCCCTCCTCTTTTGTTAATCAACTTGTGATAATAATCTTCTCGCAACATCAGATACTTTTAATTCTCCTAGCTCTGCATGTCCTATCGCTATAACTACTTTTATAGCATCGTCTGTATTATCCCATTTATAAGCCCTAGCATTCATAACAGCATCTTCTGGCATTATCTCTTCTAATTCCATAGCTAATTCATCTGCTAATGTTATATATTCATCAAATAAATCTTCACTGTCTATTTCTTCTAAGTCATAGTCTTCTTTTATTATTTCATTTAAATTTTCTATATCTATACTTATTTGGTAAGCTAATGTATCTTCTCTTTTTGTTCCTTTAGTTAAATCTTTTTCTACTATAAAGTCACTATTTTCTTGTATAGTCTCTTTTAATTCTTCGCTATCTACTATTTCATCCCCAAAAACTACGTACATGATTTAATCATCTCCTTAGAATTATTTTGCTATTGATTCTACTAAAGACTCTTGTAATGTCTTCTTTATTCCTCTTTCCTTAGCAACTTTTATTAAATATCTATATCTTGACTTTTTAGCCTCTAATTCATATATAGCAACATCCACTAACTCTGGGTCTGTAACTAGTTGAAAAAAATGTTCTGCTGTTTCAACATCCAACTGAGCTCTTTTTATCTCCTTTATTAGTTTTTGCTTTTCTTTATCTTTATTAATTTTTTTTATTTTAGACATAGTCATCCTCCCTAAATTATATTTTATTAAGAATTTTGACATATTCTAAAATCTATATACCATTATATGTAAATTTAATTCCTTTATCAAGATAATATATATTCTTAGTATTATTTTTTGCATATAAAAACCTCTAGTGATTTTCACTAGAGGTTACACTGGTGGGATTAACAGGGCTCGAACCTGTGACCCCCTGCTTGTAAGGCAGGTGCTCTCCCAGCTGAGCTATAATCCCGGATATGGTGCGCCCAAAGGGACTCGAACCCCTAACCTTCTGATTCGTAGTCAGACACTCTATCCAGTTGAGCTATAGGCGCAATTTTGGAGGCGACACCCAGATTCGAACTGGGGATCAAGGAGTTGCAGTCCACTGCCTTACCACTTGGCTATGTCGCCATAATATAAATGGTGACCCATCCGCGACTCGAACGCGGGACACCCTGATTAAAAGTCAGGTGCTCTACCGACTGAGCTAATGGGTCATTTTAAATGGGGTGGATAATGAGATTCGAACTCACGGCCTCCAGAGCCACAATCTGGCGCTCTAACCAACTGAGCTATACCCACCATATCTATATTGGTCGAGGTGAAGGGACTCGAACCCCCGGCCCCATGGTCCCAAACCATGTGCGCTACCAAACTGCGCTACACCTC
>NZ_JADPFC010000024.1:0-2516 GCF_015668195.1 Romboutsia sp. 1001713B170131_170501_G6 | reverse complement strand
TGGAGTACAAGTGTGAGGAAAAGTAGTTGGGAGGTACTTCATGCGAAAGCAGTTGAAGACAAGTTCGAAAAGAGTTTGGAAACGAATTCGAGTAGGCTTGTCGTTCGTTATGTTTTTGTAAATGGCCTCGTCAAACGGTGGAGAGAGTCGCTAGGTGATCGTCAGATCTGCCTAGTCTCTATACAGCGTGTTTAATTGACATGGGTTGATGCGTATTGAGAGATACAATTTGGGAAGAAATTCCCAGAGTGTGTTTCTTTTGCGTTTAACCTGAACAGTCTCATCGTGGGCATCTTGCGATTCCATTGGTGAGCAGCGAAGGATTTGGTGGATTACTAGCTAATAGCAATCTATTTCAAAGAATTCAAACTTGGGGGAATGCCTTGTTGAATAGCCGGTCGCAAGACTGTGATTCTTCAAGTGTAACCTCCTCTCAAATCAGCGATATCAAACGTACCATTCCGTGAAACACCGGGGTATCTGTTTGGTGGAACCTGATTAGAGGAAACTCAAAGAGTGCTATGGTATGGTGACGGAGTGCGCTGGTCAAGAGTGTAAAAGCTTTTTGAACAGAGAGCATTTCCGGCAGCAGAGAGACCTGAAAAAGCAATTTTTCTGGAATTTCAGCTGTTTCCAAACTCAATAAGTATCTTCTAGCAAGAGGGAATGGGTGGGAAAAAAAAAAGAGATTTCGGTTTCTTTCTTTTTTACTGCTTGTTGCTTCTTCTTTTAAGATAGTTATCTGGTTGATCCTGCCAGTAGTCATATGCTTGTCTCAAAGATTAAGCCATGCATGTCTAAGTATAAGCAATTTATACAGTGAAACTGCGAATGGCTCATTAAATCAGTTATCGTTTATTTGATAGTTCCTTTACTACATGGTATAACTGTGGTAATTCTAGAGCTAATACATGCTTAAAATCTCGACCCTTTGGAAGAGATGTATTTATTAGATAAAAAATCAATGTCTTCGGACTCTTTGATGATTCAT
Source organism: Romboutsia sp. 1001713B170131_170501_G6 (assembly GCF_015668195.1). Taxonomy (NCBI): domain Bacteria; kingdom Bacillati; phylum Bacillota; class Clostridia; order Peptostreptococcales; family Peptostreptococcaceae; genus Romboutsia; species Romboutsia sp. 1001713B170131_170501_G6. Next base: position 1,525 of record NZ_JADPFC010000024.1, on the reverse strand, counting down.
AATAACTTTTCGAATCGCATGGCCTTGTGCTGGCGATGGTTCATTCAAATTTCTGCCCTATCAACTTTCGATGGTAGGATAGTGGCCTACCATGGTTTCAACGGGTAACGGGGAATAAGGGTTCGATTCCGGAGAGGGAGCCTGAGAAACGGCTACCACATCCAAGGAAGGCAGCAGGCGCGCAAATTACCCAATCCTAATTCAGGGAGGTAGTGACAATAAATAACGATACAGGGCCCATTCGGGTCTTGTAATTGGAATGAGTACAATGTAAATACCTTCACGAGGAACAATTGGAGGGCAAGTCTGGTGCCAGCAGCCGCGGTAATTCCAGCTCCAATAGCGTATATTAAAGTTGTTGCAGTTAAAAAGCTAGTAGTTGAACTTTGGGCCCGGTTGGCCGGTCCGATTTTTTCGTGTACTGGATTTCCAACGGGGCCTTTCCTTCTGGCTAACCTTGAGTCCTTGTGGCTCTTGGCGAACCGGGACTTTTACTTTGAAAAAATTAGAGTGTTCAAAGCAGGCGTATTGCTCGAATATATTAGCATGGAATAATAGAATAGGACGTTTGGTTCTATTTTGTTGGTTTCTAGGACCATCGTAATGATTAATAGGGACGGTCGGGGGCATCAGTATTCAATTGTCAGAGGTGAAATTCTTGGATTTATTGAAGACTAACTACTGCGAAAGCATTTGCCAAGGACGTTTTCATTAATCAAGAACGAAAGTTAGGGGATCGAAGATGATCAGATACCGTCGTAGTCTTAACCATAAACTATGCCGACTAGGGATCGGGTGGTGTTTTTTTAATGACCCACTCGGCACCTTACGAGAAATCAAAGTCTTTGGGTTCTGGGGGGAGTATGGTCGCAAGGCTGAAACTTAAAGGAATTGACGGAAGGGCACCACCAGGAGTGGAGCCTGCGGCTTAATTTGACTCAACACGGGGAAACTCACCAGGTCCAGACACAATAAGGATTGACAGATTGAGAGCTCTTTCTTGATTTTGTGGGTGGTGGTGCATGGCCGTTCTTAGTTGGTGGAGTGATTTGTCTGCTTAATTGCGATAACGAACGAGACCTTAACCTACTAAATAGTGGTGCTAGCATTTGCTGGTTATCCACTTCTTAGAGGGACTATCGGTTTCAAGCCGATGGAAGTTTGAGGCAATAACAGGTCTGTGATGCCCTTAGACGTTCTGGGCCGCACGCGCGCTACACTGACGGAGCCAGCGAGTCTAACCTTGGCCGAGAGGTCTTGGTAATCTTGTGAAACTCCGTCGTGCTGGGGATAGAGCATTGTAATTATTGCTCTTCAACGAGGAATTCCTAGTAAGCGCAAGTCATCAGCTTGCGTTGATTACGTCCCTGCCCTTTGTACACACCGCCCGTCGCTAGTACCGATTGAATGGCTTAGTGAGGCCTCAGGATCTGCTTAGAGAAGGGGGCAACTCCATCTCAGAGCGGAGAATTTGGACAAACTTGGTCATTTAGAGGAACTAAAAGTCGTAACAAGGTTTCCGAGA
>NZ_JADPFC010000022.1:0-3178 GCF_015668195.1 Romboutsia sp. 1001713B170131_170501_G6 | reverse complement strand
AAGGGGAGGCAATAACATGAAATTACCATTTAATGTTGATTTAAAAGATAAAGTAGTTGTAGTGACAGGTGGAACAGGAGTACTTTGTGGAGCTATGGTTGATGCATTAGCTAAATGTGGAGCTAAAGTAGCTATACTTGCACTTGGAAAAGAAGCTTGTGAAGCTAAAGCTAAGGAAATAATAGATAATGGTGGATGTGCCATAGGAATAGAAGCTAACGTATTAGATAAAGAGAGTTTAAAAAGAGCTCATGATATAATTTTAGAAAAATTAGGACCATGTGACATATTAATAAATGGAGCTGGAGGAAATCATCCAAAGGGAACAACAACAAAAGAATATTTATTTGAAGAAGATTTAAATAATGAAGAATTAACAACATTCTTTGACTTAGATCCAAAAGGAGTAGAATTTGTATTTAACTTAAACTTCTTAGGAACATTACTTCCATCTCAAGAGTTTAGTAAAGGCATGATAAACAGAGAAGGGTGTACAATAATAAACATATCTTCAATGAATGCATATACTCCACTTACAAAAATACCAGCATACTCAGGAGCAAAAGCTGCAGTAAGTAACTTTACTCAATGGTTAGCAGTACATATGTCTAAAGTAGGTGTAAGAGTAAACGCTATAGCACCAGGATTCTTTGTAACAGCACAAAATGAAAAGTTATTATTTAATGAAGATGGGACGCCAACAGAAAGAAGTAATAAAATATTAAATAGTACACCAATGGGAAGATTTGGAGAAGCTCATGAATTAATAGGTACATTATTATATCTAGTAAGTGAAGATGCATCAGGATTTGTAAATGGTGTTGTTATACCAGTAGATGGAGCATTTTCAGCATACTCAGGAGTATAGGGGGATATTATGCTAGAAAGTATAAAAAAAGAAGGAATAGTAGCAGTAATTAGAGCAAAAGATCATGAAGAAGCTAAAGGATATATAAATGCTTGTGTAAATGGTGGAATAAGAGCGGTAGAATTAACATACTCAATACCTAATGTTGTAGATTTAATAAATGAACTAAGAGATGACAAAAACCTTATATTAGGTGTTGGAAGTGTTTTAAATAAAGAAATGGCTAAAGATGCAATATTAGCGGGAGCAAAATATGTTGTAAGTCCAGGGTATAGTGAAGAAGTTAATGAAGTATGTAAACAATTAAATACACTTTATTTACCAGGATGTATGACAGTAAGTGAAATAATGAATGCACAAGATAAAGGAAATAAAATGGTTAAGTTATTCCCAGGTGATGTATTTGGACCAAAGTATGTAAAGGCTATAAAAGCTCCAATACCAAATGTTGAAATAATGCCAACTGGTGGAGTTAGTATAGATAATGTAGATAAGTGGTTTGAAATGGGAGTTTCTTGTGTAGGAGTAGGAAGTTCACTATTTAATGCAGGAAACTTAGAAGATATAGAAAACTTAGCTAAGGAATTTGTGGAGAAAATACAAAATGTCAGAAGCAAATAATAAAAAGGTTTTAGGTTTTGGGGAGGTAATGTTAAGGTTAATACCTCCCAACAATAAAAAAATTATACAGTCAAATTCTTTTGAAGCAATTTATGGTGGAGGTGAAGCAAACGTTATAGCAAGTTTATCTTGTTTTGGTCATAAGACGAAGTTTGCAACTAAATTACCAGACAACTCACTAGGTGATAAGGTAATAAGAGATTTAAAAGGATTTGATATAGATACCTCTTCAGTCGTTAGAGGAGAAGGAAGACTAGGAATATATTTTTCTGAAATAGGTCATGGATATAGAAGTACAGAAGTTATATATGATAGAAAATACTCAGCTATATCAATGGCAAATAAAGAAGAATTTGATATAGAAAGTATGCTAAAAGATGTAAGTTTAATTCATATGTCTGGTATAACTCCAGCACTTAGCAAAGAGTTATATAACTTAGTTATAGATATTGCAAAATACTGTAAACAAAATAGTATACTAGTGTCCTTAGATTCTAATTATAGAGCTAAGCTTTGGAGCTTAGAAGAAGCTAAAGGATTTTTGGAAAAAGTACTTCCTTATGTAGATATAGCATTTTTAGGAAAGTTAGACATGACAAACATATTAAAATATAAAGATAATGATTTAGACTTTGAAGATTCTCTTAAAGAGTTGTACAAAGAGTTATTTAAGAATTATCCAAATATAAAATATGTAGCATGTACTAAAAGAAGTGTTCATTCAATAAATAATAATTCATTAAAAGGTTATATATTTGATGGAAATGACATGCAAATATCAAGTGAATATACATTTGATATATTAGATAGAGTTGGTGGAGGAGATGCATTTACAGCAGGAATACTTCACGGAGTAATAAATAATATGGATTCAAAAAAGACTGTTGAATTTGGAGTTTGTGCAAGTGCACTAAAGCATTCCATAAGAGGAGATATAAATTTAGTAGACGAAGAATCTGTTATTAGTTTGATAGATAAAGGTCTACAAAATATAAAAAGATAATTGGGGGAATAGTAAATGGAAATGACGTTTAGATGGTATGGACAAGATGACCCTGTTAAAATAGAGTACATCAGACAAATACCAGGAATGAAAGGAATAGTTACAGCAATATATGATATACCAGTTGGAGAAGCTTGGCCATTAGACAAAATATTAGAACTTAAAAAGACTGTAGAAGACAATGGATTAAAACTTTCAGTAATAGAAAGTGTACCAGTTCATGAAGATATAAAGTTAGGACTTCCTACTAGAGACAAGTACATAGAAAACTATAAAGAAACATTAAGAAATCTTGGAAAAGCAGGAATAGAAACAGTTTGTTACAACTTCATGCCAGTATTTGACTGGACTCGTTCAGATCTAAACTATGAACTTGAAGATGGATCAACTTGTCTTATATATGATGAAGAAACTGTTAAGAAAATGGATCCAGCACTAGGTGAATTAGAGCTTCCAGGATGGGATACTTCTTATGGAGAAGGTGGACTAGGAGCATTACTAGATCAATATAAAGATATAGATGAAGAAAAATTATGGGAAAATCTTGAATATTTTATAAAAGAAATATTACCTGTAGCTGAAGAAAGTAACGTAAAAATGGCTATACACCCAGATGATCCACCATGGGGTATATTTGGACTTCCAAGAATAATAACTAACTTTGAAAACTTAGAAAGATTTATAAA
>NZ_JADPFC010000021.1:0-5804 GCF_015668195.1 Romboutsia sp. 1001713B170131_170501_G6 | reverse complement strand
ATAAAGATTATGTGGTTATTATAGCAAAGAGGATACACCTGTTCCCATACCGAACACAGAAGTTAAGCTCTTTAGCGCTGATGGTACTTGGGGGGCGACCCCCTGGGAGAGTAAGACGTAGCCACGTAATCTTTTTTATTTTATAAAAAAGTATAGGTTTATTTAAACCTATACTTTTTGTATTTTTAAATCAATAAAATTTTTATTAATATCTAAATATAATTTATAAATTTTTATTAAAGTTAAATGTTTAAATGAATTTAGATTAAGCTAAAGAATTTATAAATTTATCAAGTCTATCTACCCCTTCTAAAAAAATAAATTCATCGCAGGCAAAAGAAATTCTTATATAATCATCTAATCCAAAAGCTATTCCTGGAACAACAGCTACATTATAAGTATCTAAAAATTTACTACAAAATTCTAATGAAAAACTTCCATTATAGCTTAATGTATTTTTTAGTTTGGATATATCTATAAACACATAAAAAGCACCATAAGGTTTTATATAACTTATATTATTAATTGAATCTAGTTTAGCACAGATCAATTTTCTTCTTAATTTATACTCATCTACGAATTGATTTATATCTGAGTTACATTCCTTTAGAGCTCCATAGGCTATGTATTGAGATGTAATACAAGGATGTGATACAGAATGACCTTGTATAGAACTTATAGCTTTTGCTATAGAGCTATTAGATGCAATATATCCTAATCTAAGGCCAGTCATATTAGTTGATTTTGAAAAGCCATTAATTGTTATTGTTATATCCTTAGCTAAATTACTTATAGATGCTATTGATGTAAAATTATCTTTATAACATATTTTTTCATATATTTCATCAGCTAGTATGTATATATTATTTTTATAGCAAATTTCTACTATCTCTTCTAACTCATTTTTAGTGTAGATACTTCCTGTAGGGTTATTTGGGTTATTCAATATAAGAGCTTTGGTATTTTTGCTTATGTATCTAGACAAGTCTTCGGCTCTTATTTTAAAAGAATTATCTTTAGATGTGTGTATAAATACTGGAATTGCATTTACTATTTTGACAATCTCTGGATAGCTTACCCAATATGGTATAGGGATTAAAACTTCATCATTTGGATTAGTCAAGGCGAGTAATGTATTTGTTAAGCAATGTTTTGCACCACTAGATACCACTATATCTTCTGGACAATATGTACAATTATTTTCTTTTAAAAGTTTTTTACAAATTTCTTCTTTTAAAGGTTTTATTCCAGTTACAGCGTCATATCTAGTGCAATTGTTATTTAATGACTCTATTCCATAAAGTTTAGCTCTAATAGGCACGTTGAAATTAGGCTCGCCTATACTCAAATCTATTACTTCTAGGTTAAGACTTTTAAGTTGTCTAATTTTAGAACTTATCTCTAAAGTATAGGAAGGGGTTAACATTTCTAATCTTTTAGATAACATAAAATCTCCTTTATTTATAAAGTTAACTTATTGGGCATAAGCACTAATTGTATTAAAAAAAGTGTAATTGATGTTTAAATACAGTTTTTTTAATATTAAAAAATCTATTACATTGGAAAATTATATTGATAAATTAATATTACAAATAATTAAAATTAAAGAGGAATTTGATTGAGCAATATAGTAAATATATTATATTAGTAATTAATGTATAATATTATACTATTTACAGTATAAAATAAATTATATTAATTACTAATGTATTAGACTATATTGGATAACCTAAAGTTGTAATTATAAATTCAATATAAGCAATAATATTTTGAATTTCCAAATTTTTATGTTGTAGTAAGTATATGAATAAGATTATTAAATATGAATAAATTATAAAAAAAAATAAAAAAATAATATTTTTTTGTATATGTTACAAATACTAAGCTTCAAATTATCCACATAGCAATTTCAATGCTTTAGGTTAGTTTGACTAAAATTTCTAAATTTGCTACTCTATTTAAGTAAACATCGAGACAGTCCCTTTAAAAGATTAAAGGGGATTTTTTTTAAGTTTAAACACTATATGTAGTAAAAAACAATGAAACAAATACAATATATAGTAATTAGGGGGCGCTTTAAAATGATAAATTATGTTAAGAAAAGAGATGGAAGAATAATACCTTTTAACTCAGATAGGATAACTAGAGCTATATTTTTAGCCGCAAGTAAAATAGCTCAGCAAGATGGGAAATCAGCAGATTATAATATAGCGGAAGAATTAACACAAGAAGTCATAAAGTTATTGAATAAGAAGTATATAAATTCAATTCCAGGAGTAGAAGATATTCAAAATGCAGTAGTAAAAGTGTTAATAGAAACAGGTCATGCAAAAACTAGTGAAGAGTACATAATATATAGAACAGAAAGAAGTAGAATCAGAAATTCAAAAACAAGACTTATGAAATCTATTGAAGAGATAACTTTTGAAGATGCAAATGATGCAGATATAAAAAGAGAGAATGCTAATATAGATGGAAATACTGCGATGGGTACTATGCTTCAATATGGAAGTACAGTATCTAAAGAGTTTTGTAAAACGCATGTAATAAAGCCAGAGCACTCATATGCTCATGATAATGGAGATATACATATACATGATATGGATTTTTTAAATATGGGTACTTTAACTTGTTGTCAAATAGATATTAATAAGCTATTCAAAGGTGGATTCTCAACAGGACACGGATTTTTAAGAGAGCCAAACGATATAATAAGTTATGCAGCATTAGCAGCTATAGCTATTCAAAGTAATCAAAATGATCAACATGGTGGACAAAGTATACCTTTCTTTGATTATGGTCTAGCAGAAGGTGTATATAAGACTTTTAAAAAGTTCTATATAGATAATATATCAAAGGCTATTAAATTATTTAAATCTGAGGATAAGACAGAGGAAATAAAGTGTATAGTAAATGATATCGAGTATAGACTTAAGACTAAATTAAGTATAAAAATAGAAGATGAATATAAACAAGAAGAGACTAGAGAGCTAATAGATAAATTAGGATTAGATGAAGCATTTGTAGAGAATATACAAAAATTTGCATATTCAGAAGCTTATAGAGAGACAGATAGAAGAACTTATCAAGCTATGGAAGCATTTATACACAATCTTAATACTATGCACTCTAGGGCAGGTGCTCAGGTACCTTTTTCTAGTGTGAACTTTGGAACAGATGTTACTGAAGAAGGTAGAATGGTCACTAAGAACCTTTTATTATCTCTTGAAAGTGGACTTGGAAATGGTGAGACGCCAATTTTCCCAATTCTAATATTTAAAGTTAAGGAAGGAATAAGTTTAAACCCAGGAGATCCAAATTATGATTTATTTAAATTAGCATGTAGAGTATCTGCTAAAAGATTATTCCCTAACTTTAGTTTCTTAGATGCTCCTTTCAATATAAAATATTACGAAGAAGGAAATCCTGAAACAGAAGCTACATATATGGGATGTAGAACTAGAGTACTTGGAAATGAATGTGGTGAAGAAACTGTAAGTGGAAGAGGTAATCTATCATTCACAACTATAAATCTTCCAAGGCTAGGGATTAAACATGGATTAATAAGCAAAAAAGTTGTAGATATAGATGGATTTTTTGAAGAATTAGATGAAAAAATTAATTTAGTAATAGAACAATTGCTAGAGAGAATGGAAATACAAGGTAATAAAAAAATGAAAAACTTCCCATTCTTAATGGGACAAGGAGTATGGAAAGGTTCATCAGAGTTAGGACCAGAAGATAAATTAAAAGATGTAATAAAGCAAGGAACATTAACGGTTGGATTTATAGGTCTAGCTGAATGTTTAATAGGTCTTATAGGAAAGCATCATGGTGAAAGTGAAGAAGCTCAAGAATTAGGTTTAAAAATAATAGGGCATATGAGAAATAGGATGGATGAAGCAAGTAAAGAGTATGGGCTGAATTTTTCATTAATAGCAACCCCAGCAGAAGGTTTATCAGGAAGATTTACTAAGATGGATAGAAAGATATATGGTGATATAAAGGGTATAACAGATAAAGAGTACTATACTAATTCATTCCATATACCAGTATATTATAAGATAAGTGCCTTTGATAAAATAAGACTTGAAGCTCCATATCATAACCTAACTAATGCTGGACATATAACATATATAGAGTTAGACGGTAATCCATCAGATAATTTAGAGGCTTTTGAAACTATAATAAGAGCTATGAAAGAAGAAGGAATTGGGTATGGTAGTATAAATCACCCTGTAGATAGAGATCCAATATGTGGTTTTTCGGGGGTTATAGAAGGTAATATATGCCCTTATTGCGGAAGAAATGAAGAAGATAGTAGTATAAAATTTGAAAGAATAAGAAGAATAACAGGATATTTAGTAGGTACGGTAGATAGATTTAATAATGCTAAGCAAGCAGAAGTTCGTGATAGAATAAAGCATAAGTAATGAAGGGGGGATAAGTTATGAAAATAAGAATAGCATCACCCATTACTTTTGATAGTATAGTTGATGGTCCAGGGTTAAGGATGGTTATATGGACACAAGGGTGTATTCATAACTGTGAAGAATGTCATAATCCTCAAACACATAGTCTAAGAGGAGGCTATGAAGTAGATACAAAAGAAATAATTGATAAATTAAATAAATTAAAATTACAAAGAGGAATAACTCTCTCTGGAGGAGAACCATTTTTACAGACTGAGGCACTAGAAGAAATTGCTAAAGAGGCAAAAGTTAATAATTTAGATGTATGGAGTTATACAGGATTTACATTTGAAGAACTTTTAAACGATAGAAATCCAAATAGATTTAAAAATTTAAACTTATTGAAACATATAGATGTTTTAGTAGATGGTAAATTTGAAAAGAATGAAAAAGACATATTTTTAAAATTTAGAGGTTCCTCTAATCAAAGGATAATAGATGTAAAAAAAACATTAAAAGAAAAGAAAATAATATTAGCTGAAGAATATATCGAGAGAGAGTTATGTGAAGCTAAATAATAAAAAAGCTATAGGTAAAATTATAAAATTTTAGCCTATAGCTTTTTTATTTACAATAAATATTATAAATAAAACTGTTGATAATTATGTTAGTATTGTGGATAAAAAAACTTAGATCCTTAGCATTTCAATGTTAATAAGTTGTTAATATGTGGATAAAATAAAATGATAAAATGTAAAGTAAAATTAAGATGAAAAAAATGTTGAAAAAAGTATTGACCATATAAAATTAAGGTGATATAGTATTACTTGTCCTTAAGAAAAAGGAAAACAACAAGAAAAACAAACAACGAAAAAGAGTTGACAAAGTAAAATTACTTTGATAAACTAAGGAAGTTGTGAACAAGTAGCGCCGACACAGTCGCTTAAAATGAACTTTGAAAATTAAACAGTAGGTTAATTTATATAACTGATTCTTAAAAGAATCGAAAACAAACCAAGCCAGATATTCAGATAATGATAGTCTGAGCAGGTAACAACTTTTATTTGAGAGTTTGATCCTGGCTCAGGATGAACGCTGGCGGCGTGCCTAACACATGCAAGTCGAGCGATTCTCTTCGGAGAAGAGCGGCGGACGGGTGAGTAACGCGTGGGTAACCTGCCCTGTACACACGGATAACATACCGAAAGGTATGCTAATACGAGATAATATGAGAGAGTCGCATGGCTTTCTTATCAAAGCTTTTGCGGTACAGGATGGACCCGCGTCTGATTAGCTAGTTGGTAAGGTAACGGCTTACCAAGGCAACGATCAGTAGCCGACCTGAGAGGGTGATCGGCCACATTGGAACTGAGACACGGTCCAAACTCCTAC
>NZ_JADPFC010000020.1:0-7470 GCF_015668195.1 Romboutsia sp. 1001713B170131_170501_G6 | reverse complement strand
ACATTTATATTATTATTTTTGCTCTCTATAAAATCTTGTCCAGTTGATTTTTCTTCTATTTTTTGCTTTATATTAAGCAACCCATTTTTCTTGTTTAACATTGGATTTTCAATACTCATAGTCTGATGTCTATTTTATTAAATAAATATTTAATCTTGATTTAATTGTTTTTTAATATATTTTATATACATATTTAATAATAATTAAATATATGTTTTTAGATTAAAATACTAATTGTATAAATGCTTAATCCAGTTTAATCTTTATTGAATATCTTAAATTATAATTTCCAATAAAAGTAGATATTGTACTGTTTGTTAATAAATTAGGATTTAAAATTAATGATTTAACAAATCTAAAAATTATTTATTTAATATTATTAATGAATGAATTAAACTTTACTAGGGGGGATAAAAATGAGTTTTGAATTTACTAATTCAATAGATGATTACATAAAGGCTTACGATTATATAGATCGGCATAAGCCAGATAGATATTTTAAATTTTATATAGTTCCTAGGATAATTGCGCCCTTGTTTCAATTGCTATGTATAATTTATGCTTTTGTAAATTATGATTTTTATCAAGTAATAAGAAGTACCATTATAGGATTTATAGGGCTAGTAATTATATTTATAGCACTTAAAACATATTATAAAAATCGAAATAAACAAATATCTGATTGGAAGATAGATAAGCCTTATCTATTTGATAAAAAGACTATTACCCTTAATATTAATACACTAACATATATAGATAAACACCAAACTAGAGAAATTGAATTGTCTTTATTTGATAAAGTAGTTGAAGAAGATTCTCTTATTTATATTTTTGGATCTAATTACAATTTGTATCTAGTAATTCCTAAAAATACTTTTAATGATTTCTCCGAACAAACTTTATTTATAAATAAAATTAAGGGTCTTAATAACTAAATTAAAACCCTTAATTTAGATTCTTATAAAATCATTTTATAAGAATCTATCGATTAACTTTGTTCCACATATACCTAGATACTATTGGCTCCACCTCAATAGTAATATCATTTTTTTCTTTCTTTCCATGATATTCAAATATCCCAATATAGTTTTTATTTTTTAATATATAGTCCACCTTCTGCTTTGAAAACCCATACTTAGCTCCTATTTTAGCTAGTGACATCCCTTTAGACCTTAATTTAAATATATCCTTAACTATTTTAGCACCTTCTTCATCTATTTCAAATTGTCCTTGTTTATTTACTTTATATCCAAGGGAAGGCTTACCACCGACCCACTTATTTTCATTAAGCCTTGCTATTCTACCATTTCTAGTTCTTTCGTTTATTACAGCTCTTTCAAATTCTGCAAAACTTCCTAACATCTGTAAAAATAGCATACCTTGAGGTGTAGAAGTATCAAACATCTCGGTAACACTCACTAAAGCCACCTCATGCTCTTGAAGTTCATATATCATGGCCAATAAATTATATAAACTTCTATGTATTCTATCATTTTTATAAACTATTATCATATCTATATCATTTTCTTTAACGAAGTTTATCATATCATAATACTTTGGTCTATCAGTTGATTTTCCTGATACTGCTTTATCTATAAACATTTCATCTAGCACGATATCGTGAAGTTTAGCATACATTCTTATTTTTTCTTCTTGATCCTTAAGTGAAGTGTTATCTACTTGCATTAAAGTTGATATCCTACAGTATCCTACTGCTCTCTTTTTCATGTCGTCCTCCAATTGTCTATTTAAAACAAAAAGAGCTGAGATATAAAAAACACCTCAACTCTTTATTTCTAATTTGAATATGAAATACTATCTTCATACAGTGTTTCTGGATCAATATCGGCTTCATTGGGCCATTCTATTGAGTCAAAACTTACTCTAACTGCTTTAAATAAATTTTCATCTTTTAATTCTTGAAAGATCCCTTTATCTAAATATGGATTCATATCAAATATTTTAATTTCATTATTTTCAAAGGTTAATATTAATTTATAATTATCTATAGGTTTAACTTCTTTTACAGCTAAATACATATAATCACCTCTTACTTTAATGGTTCTATTTTAAATGGTAACTCACTATTCATAGCTAGATCCCAGTTTGCTAATAACTCATCTTGGTGAAGTTCTGCCCAAGCAAGAACCAATCTTAGTTGCTTCTTAGGCAAACTTCCTTCTACTAATTCACATGTTTTTATATCAATTACTGCTTTATGATCTTGGTAGTATGCGTGAAAATGTGAAGGTGCGTGCTCTTTTGGCGCACAATACATTCTTATTATTATTCCGTAGAACATACTTATCGTTGGCATTTTATCAATCCCTTTCTTTATATTTTATGATTTTTTCTTTATTTAAATATAGCTAATTGAACTTTTATTTTCAATCTAAAGTTTGGTTAAGGTATTTTTATATTATAATTTCAACATAAAAAGGTCAAGTTTGTCGGCTCAAACTTGACCTTTTTCACTTTACAAAACTAAAGAATTATAAGTAATATCAATATTTTATGTTTAATTAATATCATTATTTTTTTAATTTTTATATAAATTATTTTAATTTATTCATCAAAGTTTATCGAGTGTAAAAAAATTAAAAATCTAAGTTCTCTATTTTTACCTCTAATATTTTATCAATTTCATACATAATATTATAAATAAATTTAATGCCTTTAAAATCTTTTTTAGATTCTAAAGGCATTACTTAAATGAACGTTTCACATCTACATTTAACTCATTTTCTAGTCTTAAAACATTGCCATTAAACTTTACAATAACCTCATAATTTAAAATAAGCTAAAATAGATGATTTTCCCCTTACTTTATAAATTTTACATAAACATAAATACTACCAATATATTTCCATCTCTTTTTTATGCTTTATATCCTCTTTTTCTTCTATTTTGTATTCAATAATCTTATTATCCAAAGTCCCTTTAAAAAATTTATATGAAGTAGCTTTAATAGTTTCAACATCATCTCTATCAAGAGTTATCATAACAGCATCTTCAAAAGCTCTTTCCATATACTCATTTTTAAAATCAATATCTTTAAAATCTTTTTTAAAACTTCTTAAAGTTCCCTTAGTAAACAAACTTTCATCAGGTACAAAAACATTATTTGAAATTTTATCTATGCTTTTATCCTTAGATTTAACTTCATTATAATCAACCTCATCTATAACGACTTCACTTTTATCTAAATTAATATCTTTTGAAATATTTTTAATAATATCAATTTCTTTTGTAAAATACTTTCTCTTATCCAAATCTGTAACAATAAAATCAATAGAATCAACTTTTCTACCAACCTTATTTTCTTTTATATCTATTTCAAAAAGCTCTGTTTCATTAAGTTCCTTTATAGCAGGAAGTATAACTCTTCTTTTAAAGTTAGCATACTGAGGGTAACTATTTTCAAGCATAAGATACATCTTAATATCATCAACTGTGTAATTAATAACTTGCTTAGTTCCTGACCAAATTCTAATTAAATCATATAATCTTTGAGCATTGTAATTTTTTAAACTAAACAACAATGCCAAATTAGCAGGAGTATACCCTGTTTTTAAATATTGATCTAATAAATCATATATTTTCTTAGGACTATCAATTCTAAATACTTGAGTTTCCTCATCAAATTGATATCCAGATATAAAATTATACTGACCCCAAACTAATTTATCATTTTTCTTTTTTTCCATAAAAAATATACTCTTTTGCATAAGCCCAGATAAATATTCACTTATCTTTTTTACAGTTCTATCATTAGTTCTCTTTATTATTTCTTTAAATTCATCATAGTGTATGTAACAACTCATAGAACCATCATAATCCTTTTGAAGTTTGTATAGTATCAATAAAAATATTCTATTTTCATTTAAAGATAAACTATACTTTGATTGAATTAATACATTATTTTTCATTAGTACCTTAGGATTTTTAGTATCAGTTAAATTATTCATATTATCCCCCACATATTAAGTTCTTAAGTCAAAATATATCATGGCAAAATAAAAGTGTCAATTTTATAAATCCGACACATTTATCGCTATCAAAGTGACACTTTTAATTATCAACTTGACACATTTGGTTATCAAAGTGACACTTTTAAATTATCAAGTTGACACATTTGATTATCAAAGTGACACATTTCGTTATCAAGTTGACACATTTAAGCAACTCAACACTAGTATTTTCAATAGTTTAAACCATGTTTAAATACTATTAAATACTATAAATACTATTTTTAAATACTAGTAAAGACTAGTAAAGGTCTTTTTCTTCTCTAGTCTGTTCTATTTTTATAAGATAAATAGATAATAAATATCCTTATAAAAACTTTACAAAATTAATGGTGTTATCAAAGTGTTATATTTAACATTTATAAAACAAGATATTTATAATTACTAAATCTATGTTTAAATTTATCTAACAGTATCAAATAAACATATAAAAATACCTCGTAAATTAGCTTATAAGAGCTTTAATTGTTATTTTTAACCATTTATATTCTAAGTGATTTTTTTGCTTTTAAGGCTTTTATATTTTCTTAATTTAACAAAGATAAAATTAAGTACACAAGATATGTTATCTATGGCACTATATTGATATATGGAATAATACAAGAAGTTAAAAAGTTCAAAGAAAGATAATTTAGAGAAAAGTTAAGTTACCTTAATAATTAGCTAGTAAATTATTAAAAATAAATGCTATAAAAGGATATGTATTTAGAGTACTTAATCAATAAATTAAAAAATACATATAATTTATTATTTAAAGTTTCATAAGAAACTTAAAGATAAAAAGAGTGTATCTAATGAAATGTAGTGGTTTCAACAGAGACACTCTTTTTAATAATCGTAAAACCCATTCTCATTTTATTTATATTTCTCCATATATTCCTTCATTGCCATAGATAATAAATCTTGCTTGCTATATCTTTGTTTTTCGCAAAACTCTTGCCACTTCTTATATACAAACATATTAACCCTAAATGCCTTTGCTTTTGGATTTAAATGTTTATCATCTATTAAATCTATAATTATCTGTTTTTTATCTGTATTGGAGTTTGTATTGGATGTTGTATTGGCTTTAAATTTTTCAACTAACATTTCAAAAACTTCTAGATTTTGTTCTAAGAAATTAATTGCAATTTTCTGAGATTCTTTAAGTATTGGACTTGTATTTTTATCCAATACAACTATCTTGTTATCACTTGTATTGGATATTGTATTGGCTTGTATATTAGGTACATACTGTTTTAATTTATTATCATATTTATATCCATTTGCTTTTATTTCTCTTTGGAGTGTTTTTTCACCAATTCCAATGTTTTGCCTAATTTTAGTAACAGTTTTGCCTTCTCTTAACTTAGTATTTAGGTAATTGATTTTATCTTTAAAATTTAAATTTTGAAATTTCTCTTTTGTCATAATCTACCTCCGTTTCTGGATGTATTGTTTTTGTATTACACTTGTATATATACATAGTAGCATTTTTGTACTTTAAGGGCATCATAACTCCTTTATAATATGTAATAATTTTTTAATACTCAACAACGCTAATTTATAAAAAAATCTATATGTCCATGTATACTATAATGATTTAAACTACACACTTATATATTTTGATTAAATAGAGTCACAAATTAAAAAAAGTTTAAATATTATATAAAGTATATAAATTTTATTGTTAAAATTTGAATCAAACTTGTATGTATTATTTAAAATATGCCTTTTTAAAAATCTTGATATATTAAACTTAATTTTTATGAATAAAATCAAATGATTTATTATTGTTAAAATCATTTCAAAATTAATTAGCATATTTTATTTATACAAGTATAAAAAATATCATTATTTTAAATTCAATAAATTAAGGAGAATAGTCATGGATAATTTGAGAAATGTCAAACCAAATTGTGGTTGTGAACTAGCTAGACCATATATAAACAACCAAGTGTATACTAAATCATACAACTTAAAAACAGCATTAAAAAAGGGAACTTTATTCCCAGAACTAGATTTAGTAGAATCAAATCACTATAATGATTGGTTATATGCAAACCCTAAAAACAGAGTTAGAGCACAAAAAGGGGGTAAAAGATAGTTATGAAATCAAATAGAAGAGAACTTTTAGATAGAATTTTAGAATATCATTTTGCTTGTGTAGAATTAAATTTATATCTAGATAACAATCCAGATGATCAAAATGCTTTAACTTCATACAACACATACTGTAATAAATTTATTCAAGCGAAATGTTCTTATGAATCTAAATATGGACCATTAACTAATTTTGGTTATGCACCAAGTTCATATCCTTGGCAATGGGTATGTGATCCTTGGCCATGGGATAATGAGTTCTATGAATAAAGTTATACAAAGTTAAGGTTAAATTGTTTATTTAATATATTAAGGAGGATTAAATTGATATGTGGATTTACCAAAAAACATTAGAATACCCAGTTAACATAAAAAATGCAGATCCAAGAATGGCTAAGATTGTAATGACTCAATTAGGAGGGCCTAATGGTGAACTTGCAGCTGCAATTAGATATCTTCAACAAAGATATACTATGCCAACAGGAAAATCTCGTGGTCTTTTAACTGACATAGGTACAGAAGAGATGGCTCATGTTGAAATGATTTCTGCAATACTATATCAATTAATGAAAGATTGTACTCCAGAAGAGCTTAAGGCTGCTGGACTTGGTCCAAATTATGCAACTTTCGGGCATGGACTTCAACCAGTAGGATCTAATGGTGTAAACTTTACTACAGATTATATTAATGTGTTTGGTGATGCTGTAACTAATTTACATGAGGACATGGCTGCAGAGCAAAAAGCATTAGCAACTTATTATCAATTAATAAATTTAACTGATGATCCTGATTTAAAAGATGTATTAAGATTTTTAGGTCAAAGAGAAGTAATACACTATCAAAGATTCGGCGAAGCACTAATGGACGTTTATGAATTTACAGAGTGCAAAAAACAATTTTAATTTTTATAAAGAGTATTGAGAGTATTTTTATAGAAATTAATTTAATAAATTAAAACAATTTAAATATAAAGTATAGTAAATATCTTAAATAAGATAAAATTAAAACTTTAAATTTAAATATATATATATATATTTAAAAAGGGTAACTTAAACTAATTTAGGTTACTCTTTTTTTTAGGTTTTCTTATAATAAATATATGCTAAAAAAATTATTTAATACTAAATAAATAGATAATTATTCATATTGTTAACTGTTTCATAGTTTTTTAAAAAGTAGGTATTAAAATAACCTACTTTTTAAACTTCTTTGATTTTTTCTTATACTTTTCTTCATATGCAGAAAGTGCTTCTTCATTTAATTCAACTGAATCAAACATCTTGCTAATTATATCTTCTAGTACCTCAGATACTGTCATATTATTTTCATATGAAAAAGACTTTACCTTATCTGCTACATC
>NZ_JADPFC010000001.1:1041203-1125641 GCF_015668195.1 Romboutsia sp. 1001713B170131_170501_G6 | reverse complement strand
CCAGATGATCCACCATGGGGTATATTTGGACTTCCAAGAATAATAACTAACTTTGAAAACTTAGAAAGATTTATAAATCTTTATGACAGTGAATACAATGGTATAACTTTATGTACAGGATCACTTGGATGTACAAGTACTAATGATGTAGTAAAAATGGTTGAATACTTTGGGAAAGAAAAAAATAGAATAAACTTTGCTCATTTAAGAAATGTTTTAATAACAGGAGAAAGTAGCTTTAATGAAGTAGCTCACTTATCTGAGTGTGGATCACTTGATTTTTATGAAATAGTAAAAGCATATTGTGATTATGACTTTAAAGGACCATATAGACCAGACCACGGTAGAATGATATGGGGAGAAACAGGAAGACCAGGATATGGGCTATATGATAGAGCACTAGGAGCAGTTTATATAAACGGGTTAATAGAAGCTATAAATAAAAATAAATAATGAAAATAAAAGCAGTGTTTTGAAATAAATTTTATTTCGAAACACTCTTTATAAAAAATAGCATAAAAAGTAAAATAATGAGATATCTTGGATAATATTAAGATGCATGTTAATATTTAATGTAGTAAGAAAACGATATTAAAAATATTAATTTAGGAGAACGTTATGGAAAAGTTTATGGATCAAGATTTTATATTATCAAATGAGATAGCTAAAATCTTATATTATAATAATGCTTCAAAAATGCCGATATTTGATTACCACTGTCACTTGCCAGCAGTTGAAATAGCAGAAGATAAGACATATGAAAATATAACTCAAATGTGGTTATACCATGATCATTATAAGTGGAGAGCCATGAGAAGTTTTGGAATAGATGAAAAATATATAACTGGTGATGCTAGTGATTTTGAAAAATTCTATGAATTTGCAAATATGATGCCTTATTTAATCGGAAATCCTATATATCATTGGTCACATCTAGAACTTAAAAGATACTTTGATGTTGAAGAGACTTTAAGTGCAAAGACTGCAAAAGATATTTGGGAAAAATGCAATAATGCTATAGCAAAGAAGAATTTAACTGCTAGGAAATTAATAAGTATATCTAATGTAGTTTATATAGGAACTACAGATGATCCAGTTGATGATTTAAAATATCATAAAGAAATTAATGCTGATGATAGTTTTGAGTGTGATGTAAGACCTACATTTAGACCAGATAGAGCATTAAAAATACAAAATAAAGATTTTTGTGATTACATAAAGTTATTAGGGAAAACAGAAGATACAGAAATTAAAGATTATGATAAATTAATAGAAATATTAGAAAAAAGGTTAAATTACTTTGTAGACAATGGTTGCAATATAACAGACCATAGTTTAGAAAGAGTTTATTTTAAACCTACTAACAAAGAGGAAGTTGCAAGCATATTTGTTAAAGTTTTAGCGGGAGAAGAAATAAGCATAGAAGATGCTCAAAAATACACAACATTTACATTAATAGAATTAGGGAAAATGTATAGTGAAAGAAATATGGTAATGCAACTTCATATAGGGGCACTTAGAAATAATAATACTAGAATGTTTAATTCTGTTGGAGCAGATGCAGGATTTGATAGTATTGACGATGGGGAAATCGCTTATTCTTTATCAAGGTTATTAGATAGCTTAGATGTAGAAGATAAGTTACCTAAAACTATTCTTTATTGTTTAAATCCAAAAGATAATGAAGTATTAGGAACTATGATTGGAAACTTCCAAGGCGGACAAGTTGCAGGGAAAATCCAATTTGGATCTGGATGGTGGTTTAATGATCAAAAGGATGGAATGGAAAGACAGCTTATAGCACTTTCACAATTAGGTTTAGTTAGTAAATTTGTAGGAATGCTTACAGATTCAAGAAGTTTCTTATCATTTACAAGACATGAGTATTTTAGAAGAATTCTTTGCAATTATTTAGGAAAGTTAGTTGAAAATGGAGAATATCCATATGATTTAGAAATATTAGGCAATATAGTAGAAGATATATGTTACAACAACGCTAAAAAATATTTTATAAAATAATCCTAGGGGGAATTTATATATGAATAAGAGGATTAAGGTGATTTTACTTGCAGCTATAGCTAGTTTATCGGTAGTTGGATGTAGTTCAAGTAAAGGTAATGAAGCAAGGGTTATGAGGGTTGCTCACAACCAAGGTGAGGAACATCCAATACACTTAGCACTAAAAGAGTTTGAAAAAATTGTAGAAGATAAAACTAATAATGAGATAGATATACAAGTATACCCAAATGAGTTGTTAGGTGGACAGCGTGAGTCGGTAGAACTTACTCAAACTGGAGCTATAGATATAGCTGTTGGAAGTATAAGTTTGCTTGAAAGTTTTAATAAATCATATAGCGTATTTAACCTTCCATACTTATTTAATAGTAAAGAACATTATCATTCTGTAATGAATGACAAAGATATAATGGGAGATATATATGAATCAACTAGGGAATCTGGATTCGTTGGTCTTACATGGTTTGATGCAGGTTCAAGAAATATGTATACAACAGATAAGCCTGTAATGAAGCCAGAAGATTTAAAAGGGAAGAAAATAAGAGTACAACAAAGTCAAACAAACATAAGGATGATGGAATTGTTAGGTGGTTCAGCTACACCAATGAGTTTCGGAGAAGTTTATACTGCTCTTCAACAAAAAGTTATAGATGGAGCTGAAAATAATGAATTAGCGCTTACTAATAATAAGCATGGAGAAGTTGCAAAATATTATTCATATAACCAACATGGTATGATTCCAGACATATTAATAATGAATGCTAAGTTATTAGATAATTTAAGTGAAGAACATAGAAATATAATATTAGATGCGGCTGATGAAATAAACAAATTCCAAGTTGATGCTTGGGAAGATAAAGTAAGTGAAGCAGTAGAACAATCAAAAAAGATGGGGGTTAAATTCTACTACCCAGATATAGAACCATTTAAAGAAAAAGTTTTACCACTTCATAAAGAAATGACTGAAAATGACAAAGAAGTAAAAGTTATATACGATAAAATACAAGCAAAAGCACCAACAAGTAAATAAATACTAGTAGGGGGGAACGAAGATGAATAAGTTAAGAAATATGTTAAACAAAGTAATAGAAGTCATATGTATGACACTACTAGCATTTATGGTAGTTTTAGGTACTTGGCAAATAATAACTCGTTATGTTCTAAATAATCCAAGTACAGTATCAGAAGATTTACTAATATATTCATTTGTATGGATGGCTTTATTAGGTTCAGCTTATGTATTTGGTAAAAAAGATCATATGACTATGGTGTTTTTTAGACAAAAACTTGAATCAAAAAGTCCTAAAGTAAAAATGATATTAAATGTAATGACAGAATTGGTAGTAATGATATTCTCAGCATTAGTTTTAGTATTAGGTGGAGTTCAAATAAGTATGTTAGCTATGGGGCAAATATCACCATCATTAGGAATATCTATGGGATATATATATCTAGCATTACCATTATCAGGAGTAATAACGATTATTTACAATATATTAAACTTAATTGCTTTAAAGGAAGAGATGGCTCAATCAAATAAAGGGGTAACTCAATCAAACAGAAAGAATAAAAACGTTGCATAGAAATAAAAAATATAATTAATCCAAGGGAGATAAGATTATGGAATTAGCATTTCAAGCAGGTTCAGCTATAGCTATTGCGTTTCCTATACTGCTTTTATTAGGAATACCAATATCTGTAACTATAGGTGTAGCATCTATATTTGGAATATTAACTACATTATCATGGGATGTAGCAGTACTAACTGGGGCACAAAGAATATTTACGGGAATAAGTAGTTTTTCATTATTAGCAATACCATTTTTCGTATTAGCAGGGATAATAATGAACAACGGTGGTATCGCATTAAAATTAGTAAACTTTGCAAAAGTATTAAGTGGTAAATTACCAGGATCTTTAGCACATACAAATGTAGTAGGGAACATGCTATTTGGAGCAGTAAGTGGTTCTTCGGTTGCAGCAGCTGCTGCAATTGGTGGAACAATGTCTCCACTTCAAGAAAAAGAAGGTTATAATAAAAACTATAGTGCGGCAGTTAATATAGCATCTGCACCAACTGGGCTTTTAATTCCTCCGAGTAACTCACTTATAATATATTCATTAGTAAGTGGAGGAACATCAGTAGCAGCATTATTTATGGCTGGATATATACCAGGAATATTATGGGGATTATCAGTAATGGTAGTAGCATTTATACTTGCGAAAAAGTATAAGTATTCAACTAAATATAAGATAAGCTTTGGTGAAGCTATGAAAATATTTATAGATGCACTTCCTAGTTTAGCCTTAATATTTGTAATAATAGGTGGGATAGTAGGTGGGATATTCACAGCTACAGAAGGAGCAGCTGTTGCAGTTGTATATTCTTTCATATTATCATTCTTTTTCTACAAATCTATAAAAGTAAAAGATATGCCTAGAATATTACTAGAAACAGTTGAAATGACAGGGATAATAATATTCTTAATAGGGGTATCATCAATAATGTCTTGGGTTATGGCATTTACAAATATTCCAAGTGCAATAACAGAATTATTATTAGGAATATCTTCAAATCCAGTTGTAATATTACTAATAATGAACTTAATATTATTAATAGTTGGTACATTTATGGACTTAACTCCAGCAATATTAATATTTACACCAATATTTTTACCAATAGCTAAAAACTTTGGAATGGACTCTGTCCAATTTGGTATAATGCTTATATTTAACTTATGTATAGGTAATATAACACCGCCAGTTGGAAATACACTGTTTATTGGATGTAAAGTAGGTAAAACAAGACTAGAAGATGTAATAAAATATTTATTACCATTCTATGTAGGTATATTGGTTGTACTTATGTTAGTAACATTTATACCAGAAATAAGTTTATTTATACCAAAACTTATGAAAATGATTTAGACCCATCATAAAAACCTCGACAATACATAAATGTCTTGTCGAGGTTTTTTATTTATAAATATTAAATTACTTATTTATTTTATATTTTGCTACTCTGCTGTCATTTATAACTCCATTAAAATCAAGGCCATATGCAAATTTATATACATTTCCTAATTCATCTTCATAACACTTCATATCATGAGGAACATCTTCATATTGAGCCTCTACAGTTTCCATATTAGCAGGCATATTAAATGGTAATAATCCACTTGGATTTACATTTCCACTAATTATATCCATTATAGCTTGTGTTTGTGCTCCAAAGTCTGTGATTATTCCATCTACATATTGCTCAAATTCTCCTACTATAGTTGGATTTGTCATATTTAAAGATACTATTACAGGTTTTTTACCAATAGCTTTTCTTGTTTCTAGTATTATATCTAAATCTGATTCATTACTAGCAAAGTTGGTCTTTCCTAAGTAAGATCTATTAGTTGATGATTCTAATGGGTCACCTCCTGCAATACTTGTTTCTCTTGCATTTACTGCAGTGTATGGTCTATATTGTAAACTTATTGGTAAGTATCCTTCTTCTTTTGTATATCCAACAGTTTTAGGAGATTCTATAAATACTATTGAAAAATCAGCATCTTTTGCATCATCTACAACATCAAAGTATTTTTCTACTATAACTTTACTAACAGGATTAATTTCTCTAGCAGGTATTACATTACCAAACCAGTCCTTACTTTCTTTTATTCTTCTTTTTGGAATATATACTTTTTTTCTTTTATTTATTGGAAGTACGTTATTTTTATTTTTTAACATAATTAATGATTTTAATTGTGCATCATATCCAGCTTGCATAAACTCAGGATTACCTACTAATTCTTGAGACTTATCTACATCTACATATGGATTTTCAAATAATCCTGTTCTGAAAATATTAAGTAGTAACCTAACTGCTGATTTTTCAAATCTAGCACGCATAAATTTTTCTCCATGTTCCTTAACACCTATTTCATATGCATTAAGTACTGGTTGAACTTCATTATTTCCTCCAAATTGGTCAACACCAGCCATAAGTGCTTTGTAATGTCTTTCATCTTCTGAAAGAGTTTCAACACCCCAACACTTTCCTGATATGAAGGCATCAACTACGTGATTATCTTTAGTAATTAGCCAGTCTGTACATACAACTCCATCGTATTTATATTCATCTCTTAATAAATCATTTATTATATATTTATTATATGAGTTACCTACATTTTCACCATTTTTCTTATCTTGGTTATAAGATATAGTGTAGTATGGCATTACAGCAGAAGCTTTTTTAGTTTTTCCTTTTAATTTAAATGCACCTTCTGTAAAAGGTATTAGATGTTCATCAAAGTTATTTCCTGGATATACAGCAAACTTACCATAAGCATAGTGAGCATCTCTACCACTTTCTCCACTACCTCCACCTGGCCAATGTTTAACCATTGCATTTACACTATCATATCCCCAACCATCATTTATCTCATTTTCACCATATGAAGTTTGGAAGCCATCACAATATGCCTCACTTAAATCTCTTGATAAAATTGGGTCTTCTCCAAGAGTACCATTAAATCTCATCCATCTTGGTTCTGTTGCTATATCTACCTGTGGAGATAAAGCTGTAGCTATTCCTAAAGCTCTATATTCTTTAGCTGCTATATGTCCAAAATTTCTAACTAATTCACTATCAAAAGTAGCGGCAAGACCTAGTGGCTCTGGCCATTTTGAAATATCACCACCTGCACCTGCATTAAATTCTGTATCTGCACTTGCACCATGTCTTGGATCGCTACTTGTATTTACTGGTATTCCTAATCCTATTTTTTCTACAAAAGCTTGTACATTGTTATTCCACACAGCAGAAGTCTTAGCATCGTCTACTACTGTTATTAATACATGTCTTAAGTTGTCATTTAATAAGAAATTCTTTTGTTGATCAGTTAAATCAGTTATTTTAGCATCACATTCCTCTAGTTTTTTACCATTATATGTACCTGCAAATGCCTTAGAGAAAAAGTCATCTTTAGTTGAAATAGATTGATGTGCACTATAAAGCATTAGCCCTGCTATTTGCTCTATACTCATTTTTGATGCTAAATCTTTAGCTCTTTCTTCTACTGGCAATCTCCAGTCTTCATATTTTTCTAATTTTCCACTTTTACTTAGGTTTTTAAAAGCATATCCATCTTCTTCAATTATTTTAACTCCTGAGTTTGGTGAATAAGCTATATTTTGACCACCTTCATTTAAGATAATATTATATCCATGTTTTTTTATTTCCTTCCATTTTTTCATAGTTATAATTCCCCTTTTTATTTTGATTTACCTTATTGATGATTATTTTAAATATCTATCAAGTATGACTTGATTGTTTAGTTATATATAATATATTATCAATAATAATAGTATATTTTTTGTGTTATTTTTACTTTTTTATTACTATTTTGACTAAAGGAGATTTTATATGATTTCAAAAACAGAAATGTATAATGATATAAATTTTATTTGTAATATTATATTTGACACTTTAAAAATACCTTTATATTTTTTTAGTAAAAATGGTTCATTGAAGTACTCTACAAAGAGTAAGAATAATCTATGTATAATTGATGATAGATTAAAAAAATCTATTTCAGAAGTTTTTAACTTAAATACATTTACACCTGTTCCTGTAATTAAATCTACAGAGTATATGGAAAATTTAATATCTATTGGACTTTGTATTGATAATGAATTTATTGGTACTTTTATTATTGGACCTTGCCTTTATGAGCCAATTGAATTTGATAATATAGATAATATTTTTAAACATAATATAACCCTTGAAGAAAAGAATATTTTATTAAATTATTATAATTCTTTACAAATTATAGACTTTAATACATTTATAAATACAAGTATTTTATCTTATTATCTAATTTACAATAAAAAGTTAAATTTTGATGATGTTATACAAATAAATTCTTATAACAATGATATAGTCAGTAATATTTCTAGTAACTTTGAAAATATAGCCACTTTAGCTAGGCAAAATGATGTTTTTCATCATTCATTTGTGTATGAAGAGGCAATTATGGACTGTATAAGAACTGGGAACAAAGATAAACTAATTAAAGTTTTGGGTGATCCTGTAAATGGGAATTATGGTATTTTAGCTAAGAATAACTCAATAAGATCAGTTAAAAACTTATTAATTACTACCGCTACCTTAGTAACTCGTGCTGCAATTTCTGGTGGAATGAATCCTGAAGTTGCATATACACTTAGTGATTCTTATATTCAACATATTGAGGAGCTTAATGCACTTAATGATTTGAATAATTTGAGAATAACTATGGCTTGTGATTTTGCAGATAGAGTTCGTATTTTAAAAAATAGTAATTTTTCAAGTCCAATACTAGCTTGCATTTCTTTTATATATCAAAATTTATATAGTAATCTATCTTTAGAGGATATTTGTGAACATATTAATTTTAATCCTAGCTATATATCTAGGCTTTTTAAAAAAGAGATGGGTATTACTATAAGTGAATATATTTTAAAAGAAAAAATTGAAGAGGCAAAAAGGTTACTTTTATCAGATGGCTATTCGATTTTAGAAATATCTGTATTACTACATTTTAACGATCAAAGCTACTTTACTAAAATATTTAAAAGGTTTACAGAAATGACACCTAAAAAATTTAGAGACTTTGGTAGGCTATAGTAAATTATAATAAAATTTAATCAAATAACTAAATATAGATAATTTAAATTTATTTTTTGTAATGACAAAAATTAGATATAAATACAGAAGAAAAGAAACTACTAAAAGAAGCCATTAAATTATTAAGCCATAAACATCATCCAGATAAAGGCGGAAATCATGAGACTATGTCAATGATAAATAATTTAAAGGACAAGTTAAGTGTATAGTATAGTTGTATACTTTATATAACTATTTTATAACTGAAAAATAATTCAAGGAAATATATATCATGGGGGATAAAAAATGAAATCAAAAGGTAAAAAAATAATCATAGGAATAGCATTAGCAGTATTAGTTGGGTTTGTTGGAATTAAAGTTACAGGTTATCAATATTCAGGTATAGATAAAAAAGCAATACTTACAACAGAAGATATTAAAAAATAATATTAATAAATTAGAAAATAACTCTATCTTAGTATATTTAATATTTCAATGACTAAGATAGAGTTATTTTAAATTGCTATTTATAACAAAGTTAGCTAACATAGCCTTTATTTTAAATAACTAAGCTTCATTCTTTTGAGCTATTTTTTCTGTAGTTTTTTTGTCTATTTCTTTCTTAAGCTCTTTTAAATAAGGAGAGAAATTAACCTTATCTGCACCATAAGTAAACTGTAAGTCATATTCTAGCGGAATCCAAGTACTAATATCCGCCTCGTTGTGCTGAATGACTGCTTCTAAATTATCTAATGCTTTGTAAAGCTTTGCTTCATCAGTTTTACGTTCATTCATTTCTTTTAAAAGATCTGTGAATTCCTCACGATAAGGAGTAGGGAAAGTTGCAATCCACTTAAAAAATATCTCATCCTCTTTTTCACTATCTTCTTCTTTCTTGTCAAAAGCAGGAATATCACCAGTAAAGGCTTCCCCTAAATCATGAATCAAACACATACGAATTACCTTATCCATATCAATTTCTGGAAATTCATCACGCATTAATAATGCCATTAATGCAATACGCCAGCTATGTTCTGCTACACTTTCATGGCGTCCGCTCGATGTCCATGAATGTCTCGTATTGCATTTTAGTTTTTCTGCTACTGTTAATATTTCTAGAAATGTTGCTGTATTCATACGAAGTCCCCCTAGAATTTTTATTTATGAAATATTATAACAAGTTCATATTTATCTATATGATATCTAAAATATCTTTATTTCATATTATATAACAATTGCGAACTTTGATTATATTATATACAATATTTAATTATTTTCCAATTATAAAATAGTTTCATTAAACTTAAAGTGAAATACATTGTCTAAAGTAAGTTTAATAAATCTATTTCTAATCGTATTTCTTTTAATATAGGTATTATTGTAATCATTATTTAAAATCTAAAGGGACATATGTCCTTTTACTTTTGTAAAAGAATGATAAAATAAAATAAAAGTTAAATTGTTAGGAGAAATTTAAAATATGCAAGATAGCGTATTCTCTAATTATATAGAAGATAAACATATAAAAGAATTTATAAGTAAAATACCTAATAACATAAAAAACAAATGTGAAATTATAAAAATTGAAAAGGAAAAAATAGTAGCACTAAAAGGCGAAAATATAAAAGACATATATATAAGTCTTAATGGAAAAATGCAAGTTAGAAATGAATTTGAAAATGGATTTGTATATAGTTTTGCTGATGTAGATTCTATAGCATATATAGGTGTTATGGAAATTATGGCAAATAAACAAGCTTATTCATCAACGCTTAAAACCATAACAGATTGTATAATGCTCAAAATTTCTGCAAGTAATTTTATAAAATGGATTAATTTAGACCAAGATTTAACATTAAAAGTATTACACTTTGTATCAAAAAGTATGTATGAACAATCTCTAAACAAAGGAGAAGTTTTGGCATATCCAGCAATATATTCATTAATAAATTACTTAATAGATATATTTGAAAGTGAAGAAAAAGATGTTGTATATATTTATAAAACAAGAGAAGAAATAGGCTCAGTATTAGGATTTTCTATAAGAACAATAAATAGAAATTTAAAAGAATTAAAAGAAGAAAAATTAATTTGTGTAAATAGAAAATATATATCAATAAATAAAGAGCAGTTTTATAAATTATTAAATAAACTAGATTCAATTAAAAGTAAATAATTAATATAAATTATAGGGGGGAAATCTATGAATCAAGCACTAAACATTATAAAAAATGAAACTTTAACTTATAATCAACAAGTACTACAGCTAGCAGGTCAAGGAGAAAGTACTCTTAATGTATTAAATGTAGATGAAGAAACTAAACCTTTGCTAGAAAAAAATATAATATGCACAATGTTTGAAGGAAATGCTCCATATAGACCAAGATATGTTATACCAGATTATGAAAAATTAATGAAAGAAGGGTGTAAGTTTTTAGATCTTGATGTACCTAATGATATATGGGAAGCAACTAATAACTTATTAATATTTTACAAGCATGTTCCATCAATAACATCATATCCAGTATATTTAGGGAATATAGATGAACTTTTAGAGCCTTTTGTAAAAGATGAAGAAGAAGCTTACAAGGCTATAAAATTATATTTAAAACATATAGATAGAACACTTACTGATTCATTTGTTCATGCAAACATAGGTCCAATAGATA
Source organism: Romboutsia sp. 1001713B170131_170501_G6 (assembly GCF_015668195.1). NCBI lineage: Bacteria > Bacillati > Bacillota > Clostridia > Peptostreptococcales > Peptostreptococcaceae > Romboutsia > Romboutsia sp. 1001713B170131_170501_G6. The sequence continues at coordinate 1,114,316 of NZ_JADPFC010000001.1, read as the reverse complement.
CTAAAGCTGGTAGGCTTATACTTAAAGCTATGAGAGAGTTACAATGTGCAGTGCCAAATTTAACAGTTAAATACGATAAAGACTTAACATCAAAAGACTTTATAAATATATGTGCACAAACAGCATTATCTACGGCTAAGCCAAGCTTTGCAAATCATAAGATGGATGTTGTAGATTTTGGCACTGAAAAATACGCACTTGCAAGTTGTTATAATGGATTTTTAATAGGTGGAGGTGGATATACCTTAGTTAGGCTAGTACTTAGTAGATTAGCAGAAGAATCAAGTTCTGTTGATGATTTTATAGAAAATAAAATACCTTTTGTTACACAAAAGATGCTTGAGTATATAGATGAGAGAATAAGATTTTTAGTAGAAGAAGCAGCATTTTTCAAATCAAACTTCCTTGTATTAGAAGGATTTATCAAAAAAGATTTATTCTCGGGAATGTTTGGTATAGTTGGACTTGCTGAAGCTGTAAATCATTTATTAAATGCAACTAATCAAGATGATAGATTTGGATATTCAAAAGAAGCTAATGAATTAGGATTAAGAATAATAGAAAAGATTAACTCTATAGTAACTTCACATAAATCAAAGTATACAGGTTGTTTTGATGGTCAACACTTAATGCACGCTCAAGTTGGAATAGATACAGATACAGGTATATCACCAGGATGTAGAATTCCAGTAGGAGAAGAACCTGAACTATTTAAACATATTATACAATCAGCGCCATATCATAAGTACTTTTTCAATGGAATAGGTGATATATTTGTGTTTGAAGATACATATAAAGATAACCCAGAAGCGATAGTTAATGTTATAGATGGAGCGTTTAAAACTGGAATAAGATATATATCAGCTTATTCAGATAGTAGTGATGTAGTTCGTGTTACAGGATATTTAGTTAAAAAATCAGAAGTTAATCAACTTGAAAGTGGGAATGCAGTTAAAAATAATGCAACAGTATTTGGTATGAATGCAAAGCATGGTTCTAAAGCTTTTGATAGAAAGCGTAGGGCTTAATTATGGCACTAGTTAACAAAATTATTCCTTTTTCTTGTATAGATGGACCAGGAAATAGAACAGCTATATTTTTTCAAGGGTGTAGTTTCAAATGTACTTATTGTCATAATCCAGAAACTATAAATAAGTGTATACATTGTGGGAAGTGTATTTTAACTTGCAAAGTAGATGCACTAAGTAAGGTAAATGATAAAGTAGTTTGGGATGATAAAAAATGTGTAGGATGTGATGATTGTATCAGAACATGTAATTACTTATCAAGCCCAAAGACTAAAGACTACTCAGTAGATAAACTTTTTGAAGAAATTAAAGAAATAAGCCCATTTATTCAAGGAATAACAGTAAGTGGCGGTGAATGCACCCTTAATTCAAAATTTTTAATAGAGCTATTTAAAAAGATTAAAGATGAATTAAACCTTACTTGTTTTGTAGATACTAATGGAAGCATAGACTTAACAGATCATAAAGAACTTGTTGATTTAACTGATAAATTTATGCTAGATATTAAAAGTATTGATGAAGATGAGCATATTAAAGTTACAGGAGTAAGTAATAATATAGTGTTAAAAAACTTAAAATATCTTTTGAGCATAGATAAACTTTACGAAGTTAGAACTGTTATAGCTCCTAATCTAAACAATGAAGAAACTGTAAGAGAAGTTTCAAAGATTATTAAAGACAAGTGCAAGTATAAGTTTAATGCATATAGAAAATATGGAGTTAGAAAAGAAGGACTAGACTTTCATGGTGAAAAAGGACCTAGTGAAGAAGAAATAAATAAGTATATAGAAATTAGAAATCGTTATTGTTAATAATATATAAATAAATCATGTAAATATAGGACACTCGTATACATTGTATACGGGTGTTTTTATATATATAATATAATTAAATAAAGAAATAGGAGGAAAATTATGTTATCTAAAGAAATAGCAACCAAGGTACTAGAAAAGTGCCTAATAACAGGTGCTGATTTTGCTGAAATATTTGAAGAAGACACTATAACCAACTCAATAGGTTTAATAGATGAAAAAATAGAAAATGCATTAGGTGGAAGAAGTTACGGTATAGGAATTAGAATATTTAAAGGATTAAAAAGTGTATATGCCTATACTAATGACAATAGCCTAAATTCACTTTTAGATACAGCTTATAAAGCAGCTTTAGCATTAGGTAGTTTAAAAGAAAATATAAGCATAACTTTAAATAACACTAAAGTTATAACTGATATAAACCCTATAAAAATACATCCAGACTCTGTAGGATACAATAAAAAAATAGATGTTATGAAAAGAGCTTATAAAAGCGCTAAATCATATAATAGCTTAATATCTCAAGTAAGTGTTGGATATTTAGATAAAGACCAACAAGTATTAATAGCAAATACAGAAGGACTATATGTAGAAGATAGAAGAATAAGAACTAGACTATCTATAAACTCTGTGGCATCTAATGAAACTGAGAATCAAACAGGTTTTGAAGGTCCAGGTGGAAGTTATGGATTTGAGTTATTTGAAAAAATAGACCCAGAATACTACGCAAAAGAAGCATCTCGTGTAGCAGTAACAATGCTAAATGCTAAAAATTGCCCAGCAGGTAAAATGACGGTAGCAATAGACAATGGATTTGGTGGAGTAATATTCCATGAGGCTTGTGGACACTCACTAGAGGCTACTTCTGTTGCTAAAGGAAACTCTGTATTTTCAAATAAGTTAGGTGAGCAAATAGCATCAACTAAGGTAACTGCAATAGATGATGGAACACTAACTAATCATTGGGGTTCAGCAAATATTGATGATGAAGGAAATCCTACTAAAAAGAATGTGTTAATAGAAAATGGAATACTAAAATCATATATGATAGATAAATTAAACGGTAGAAGAATGAATATGAAAGCTACTGGAAGTAGCAGACGTCAAAGTTATAAATTTGCACCTACTTCAAGAATGACTAATACTTATATAGCAAATGGTACTGATGATCCTAAAGAAATAATAAAATCTATAGACAATGGACTATATGCAAAAAAAATGGGGGGAGGTTCAGTAAACCCTGTAACTGGTGAATTTAACTTCTCAGTATCTGAAGGATATTTAGTTAAAAATGGTGAAATAGTAGAACCTGTAAGAGGTGCTAGCTTAATAGGAAAAGGTAGCGAAGTTTTAATGAATATAGATATGGTTGGAAACAATCTAAAACAAGCACAAGGTATGTGTGGTTCGTCTTCTGGAAGTATACCAACTAACGTAGGTCAGCCAATGATAAGAGTAAGAGAAATAACAGTTGGTGGAAGAGAGGAGGAATAATTATGGAATTTAATGCTTTTAGAAAAATGTTACTTAAAAAAGGATTAGAAGCTGGATTTAGTGAGTGCGAAATATATTACACACAAGGAGAAAGCTTAAGTATAAGTGTTTATGAAGGCGAAGTTGAAAAGTACAACTTAGAAAAATCTAAGGGACTTTCTTTTAGAGGATTAATAAATGGCAAAATGGGATATTCTTTTACTGAAATATTAGACTTTGATGCTTTAAATATGCTTATAAAAAATGCTAAGGAAAGTGCTTTAAATGTAGAAAGTGATGATATTCAATTTATATATAAAGGTGACAAGAATTATAGTGATGTTAAAACTTACAGTGAAGATTTAGAAAACATAGATCCAGCTAAAATGATAGATTTGGTGCTTAACATAGAAAAAGAAGCTAAGTCTTACGATAAGGTTGTTAATATAAATGGTTGTAAAATATCATATAGTTCGTCTAGTCATAGTATATATAACACTAATGGATTAGAACTTAATAATAAAAGTAATATACTAATGGCTTACGTTGTTCCTGTTGTCAATGACAAAGGTCAAAAACAAGATGGTATAGGGTATGATATAGTTGATTCAATAGAAAAATTAAATCCAAAACAAATAGCTAAAGATGGTGTTAATGAAGCTATAAGTAAATTAAATGGAAGTAGTATAGAATCTAAAAAATATAAAACTATATTATATAAAGATGCTATGGCATCACTTCTTGAAACTTTCTCAAATACATTTAGTGCAGATGCTGCACAAAGGGGATTATCTCTTCTTAAGGATAAAGAAGGTGAGATTATAGGAAGTGAAGTTTTAACTATAGTTGATAATCCACTTTTAGATAACGGATTAGCATCAACTCCTTTTGATGATGAAGGTGTAGCAACTTACAAAAAAGAACTAGTATCAAGTGGTAGATTAAATACATTACTTCATAACTTAAAAACTGCCAATAAAGCAAATACTAAGAGTACTGGTAATGGATTTAAAGCATCATTTGCATCTAGTGTAGGTGTTGAGTGTAGTAACTTATATATTGAAGCTGGGGATAAGGATTTAGACGAACTTATGAAGATAGTTGGTGAAGGAATAATGATAACTGATTTAGCAGGACTTCACTCTGGAGCTAACTCAATAAGTGGAGATTTTTCATTAGCTGCTAAAGGATTTTATATAAAAGATGGAGTTAAGACTCATCCTATAGAACAAATAACTGTTGCAGGAAATTATTTTGACTTATTAAAAGATATAGAAGTAGTTGGAAGTGATTTAAAATTCCCTATGAGTAATGTTGGCTCTCCTTCTGTTATAGTTAAAGAGTTATCAGTAGCTGGTAAATAAGTATAAGTAATAAAATGTTATAATTTATTTAATGAAGGATAAATTTTAATTTTAGTTAACTAAATATAAAATAATTAGTTCTTAAATATAAATAAAAAATAAATAAGATAAAAAACTTAGGCTATGGATATATCTCCATAGCCTATATTTATTTACTTATGATATAAAATATGTAAGTTAATGATAAAAAGTTAGCATAATTTTTAATAATAATAAGATATACATTTTGTTTTTTGGGGTATATAACCTTTAAAAGAGTATATTTTATAGTATTACATTAATTAATTTATATAATTTGAAACAAAAGGTTAAACATATTGTTTTTACAATAATTTAGGAGGCAAGTTTATGATAGACAAAATAGGAAAAATAACTATATATGCTAATGATCAAGAAGAGGCTAAAGAGTTTTGGATCAACAAAATGAACTTTATAGTTAAATTAGAGAAACAAATGGGTCCTTCTATGAAATGGCTAGAAGTTGGACCAAGTGAAGAAGAATTTACTACATTTGTTATATATGATAAAAATTTAATGCTATCTCAAAATCCAAAAGCAAATGTTAATCATCCTAGTATAATTTTAAGTACTAGTGATATAGAAAATACTTATAATAAAATGAAATTAAATGAAGTCGAAGTAGGAGAACTAATGATAATGCCTTATGGAAAGATGTTCTCATTTAAAGACCAAGATGGTAATGATTATCTAGTTAGAGAAGATATATACTAAGATAGTTTTGTTTGGAGGGTGTAATATGAGCTATAAGTTTGAAGCAGTTATACAGAAAATGCCAGACAAAGACGCCACATTCATTGAAATACCATTTGATGTTGAAGCAGAATTTAAGGCAAAAAGGGTAAAAGTAAAAGCTAAATTTGATGGAGTAAAATATAGAGGGTCTATAGTAAATATGGGTCTAGGATGTTATATAATAGGGATAACTAAAGCGATAAGAAAAGAAATAGGCAAAGAAGCCTTAGATAAAGTGTTTGTTGAAATTGAAAAAGATGAAGAAGAAAGAGTAATTGAATTACCAGATGATTTTAAAAATGCTATTAGTGAAAATGAAGATGCTATGAAATTTTATAAAAGTTTATCTTACTCTTCAAAGAAAAAATACTATCAATGGATAACAAGTGCTAAAAAACAAGAAACTAGAGAAAAAAGAATAAGAGAAGCAGTTTTAAAATTAAAATCAAATGTTAAATTATAAATAGTAAAATTATAACCACCTTAATGGTGGTTTTTTACATACTTTAATAGACATAGCCTATTATATAATAAGAAGATTTATGATGAATTATAAATTTTAAAAAAATTAATATAATAAATAAAGACTTTAAATTAGTAAAGGAGGACAAAATGAATATAAGTATATTTCTTGGAGCAGGAGCATCTGCTGCTGAAAATTTGCCAATACAAAGTGACCTTTTTGTAGATTACTTTAAAAGTTTAAAAGATAATGATTTTGAAAGTGACATGAATAAAGAACTATACAAATTCTTTAAACAAATGTTTGATATAGATATAACAAAAGATGATATGGATAAAGTAAACTTTCCAACCTTTGAAGAAGTGCTAGGACTTCTTGATTTAGCAGAAAAAAGAGGAGAAGCTTTTAAAAACTTTGGTATGGAAAATTTAAGTAATAAAAGTGATAGTATAAGATTTTTAAGACAATACTTGATTTTATTAATGGCAAAGGCAATACATGAAAGTGAAAATAGAAACAACAAATATCATAAGCTATTAGTAGATAATTTATCTAAAGCTAACTTAATAGAAAAGACAACATTTATAAGTGCAAACTATGATATACATGTAGACAACACCATAGCATCTTTATACAGTGAAGAAAAAAATCATATAATGCTAGATTATGGAGTTGACTTTACTAATTTTTATGTAAAAGATGGATGGAGAAAACCATTTGGAAAAACTATAAAACTATATAAAATACATGGATCGCTAAATTGGCTATATTGTCCTATATGTAACAGTTTAACATTAACTCCTTATGAAGGAGGGGTTATGAGATTATTATATAATATAGAAGATGCTAAATGTTTAGAGTGTGGTGAAACTACTATACCTATAATAATACCGCCTACATATTTTAAAGATATGTCAAATGTTTATATATCTAATGTTTGGAGAGAAGTAGAAAAGAATTTAAGAAACGCGGATATACTTGTATTTTGTGGATATTCTTTTCCTGACTCTGATATACATATAAAGTATATGTTAAAAAGAGTTCAAGGAAGTAGAAAAAAACCTCCTTTAAAGATTATGGTATTTAATAACCATGAAGGAAAAAAAGATTACTCTATGAGAAAGGAAGCAAAAAGATATAAAAGATTCTTAGGGGAAGATGTGATATATACAGAAGGATCTTTTCAAGATTTTTCTAGAAATCCATTAAAGTACTTACAAGAAATTACTAATATTTAGTATAATTAAATATAAATAATATATAATCACAAAAGATATAAGGAGAAATATATGAACATAGAAAATAAGGTATACAAAATATTAGATGATTTAAATATTGAGTATGAAGTATTTGAACATGAACCAATATATACAGCAGAGCAGTTAGAAATTATAAAAGATGTGGCTAAGGGAAATCATTGTAAAAATTTATTTTTAAAAAATTCTAAAGGAGATAGATATTATCTAGTAGTAGTTAGAGATGATAAAAAAGCAGACTTAAAAATATTAAAAGAACAATTAGGAAGTACTAGATTATCTTTTGCATCACCAGAAAGACTATATGACACATTAAAACTTACACCAGGTAGTGTTAATCCATTTTCTATAATAAATGATGAGGAGAAAAAAGTAACCTTATGTATAGATAAAGATGTACTAGATGGACAAAATCTAAACTTTCATCCTAATATAAATACAAAGATGGTTAATTTATCATTAGAAGGTCTTGAAAAGTTTGTGCATAGTATGGGATATAATTTAATACCTGTAGAAGTTTAAAGATTAAAATATCGGGGGGATATTATGATAGGAACTATTGTAAATAGTATATCTATTGTTTTAGGTTGTATAATAGGAATTATTGTCAAGGGAAGACTAAGTGAAAAAATAAATAATACTGTAATGAATGGTTTAGCACTTTGTGTTATATACATAGGCATAGAGGGTTCCTTTAAAGGAGAAAATACACTTTTAACTATAGTTTGTATAGCTTTAGGGGCTTTATTAGGGGAAATTATAGACATAGACAAATGGCTAAATAAATTAGGAGATTATTTAGAAGTAAAGTTTAATAAAGGTAAAGAAAAAGAAGCTGTATCTATATCTGAAGGATTTGTATCTGCTAGTTTATTATTTTGTGTTGGAGCTATGGCTATAGTTGGCAGCCTTCAAAGTGGATTAAGTGGTAATCACGAAACATTATTTGCTAAGTCTATATTAGATGGTGTTAGTGCTATTATATTTACATCAACTCTTGGTATAGGTGTTTTATTTTCAGCAGTATCTGTATTTTTATATCAAGGGATTATAACAATACTTTCATCTAATTTGTCGGGAATACTTTCAACACCTGTTATAAATTCTATGACTGCTATAGGTAGTTTACTTATAATAGGTCTTGGGCTTAATATGTTAAAAGTTACTAATATAAAGGTAGCTAATTTACTTATAGCAGTATTTTTACCTATTATAGCAGGTATGATAAATATTATATAAATAATACTTCGTAAAAAGATTGAATTATCTAAGATATAAGATAATTCATTTTTTATGTTTTTGAAAAAATATTATTAATTGTTTTAATAAAAAATCGAATTTTGTATATAGTACTAGCAAAATATTACTAAAGACCTCTTATTAATATAAAATAACACCATATATTTAAATAGAAAAAATAAAACGTTAGACAAATTACGTATTTAAAAGGAAAATAAATTTTAAAATCAAATATTAGAAATATAGAAGGTTTTATATTGATAGGAGGAAATTAAATGGTTACATTTGATATAAATGGAGCAGTTGTAGAGTTTGATGAAAAAATGGATAATTACAATAAAGTGAGACGATTATTTAAGCTATATGCTATAGAAGTTAGTGAAAGTTTTTACAATGAAGGGATTAAACATATTCAAAATATAAATAATCTACAAGAGTACTGTAAAAATGATGGTTATAAATACATAGAAGAAGGGCTAAAAAAAGCTATAGAAACTATAATTAGCTTTAATGTAATAACAATAGACATAGACGTATTTAAAAAAAGTTATTGTGAAAAATACTTAAACTATGAAAGAATGTGCAATAATTTATTTAAAAGTAAAGGGAAGAGAAACAACTTTAAAAATAATGAAACTAAATCAATACTAGAATCATTATCTCAGAATTTATATAATGATTGCTTTAACATACATATGGCAGTAGTAGATGCACTTGTAGAAAATAAAGTAGATAAAATAGGCCTTTTCATAGATGAAGAAAGTAAGCAAAAATCTAATGCACTATTTAATAATTACAAAGATGGATTTATAACTAGACTAAATGAAGCTCAAATAGTTAAACAAATAATACATTTAAATCCATATAGAGAAGATGTGTATAAGTTTTTAATAAAAGAAGATGGAGATTTTAATAAAGAAATAGAAAGATTAACAACTTACTTAGGGTATGATATAAGTGATTATAAAGATTATTTAATGGATAATTATGTTAAACAGCTATTAAAAGAACATTCTTATAATCTTGAAATAGATAAGGAAAAAATAGAAAAGTATGCAAAGTATGTAGGTTGTAGCAATTCATCTATATATACAGCTAGAATAGATGCTATATATACTTTTGAAAATGCATAAGAAAAGGGCTAGGTGATTCTAGTCCTTTTTTATATTAATAATATAAGATATCATCTTTTTCAAATCCATAATCTGTGTCATGAATACTATTTGTATAGTAGTCGTATTCTTCAAAATATTCATCATCATATGATAAAACATCATTATCATATGTAAAATCATTGAAGTTTAGTAAGTTTAATATACTATTTTTTTTAGATGATTTAAAAGATAATCTCATAATAAGCACCTCGTAATTTAAAGTCAGATATTAATACATCCAACTTATTATATTCTTATAATTATTATTAATACATATATAGATAAATATTCATATAAAAAATTTTTAAAATAAATATAAACTATTTTATTATACACCTTCTAAATTGATTCAAATTTTAATAAAAATAATATATTATTTTAAAACATAAGTACATAATTAGAAAATAAGAAAAATATACTTTATACTGAAAGAGTTTAAAGTTAATAATCATAAATAATCTAGATTGAGGGAGTATTTTATGAAAGATAATAAAGCTATATATTTAAAAGAACATAATACATTAAAAACATACAACCAATATATAAAATCTTTTATGTATTGTATTAATAATATATATATATATTCTGTGAGTGAAGATATTGATTTAGTTAATAGGATATATAAAGAGATTGACAAAAATACTAAGAAAATAAAGCGAAACCATAGGATAAATATAAGTGTAAGTGAATCTTGTAGTGATAATTTTGATATTAATGAGTATGACTTATCCATATTAATAAAGAAAAATGTAAGTATGCATAACGGTATGTGTTTTTACTGCAAAACATGTCCGTCTATAAGAAATTGCAAAAGCAGAGCAATGCAAAGAATTTGTAGGGAAGTTCATATAGATAAAGAAAAATGTATAGGATGTGGAGAATGTATTAAAAGATGTCATTTTAAAATAGTAGAAAGAGATAAACCAAATTATAAGATATATATAAAGAATAAATTAATAATTGAAGTAAATACACAAAATGAGTTACTTGAGTTTATAGATAAATTATTAGATTTTTATAAAAATATTTATGATAAATATGAAAGTTTTTCTCAAATGATTAATAGCATAGGAATTGATTATATTAAAGATACGTTAAATAAAAAATTTATTGAAAATAAGTATTAAAAAATATAGCTAATGTAATTTAAAACAAATCTCCTTAAGTAAAGTTGATTTATTACAATGTAACAATTTCAATAAAGAAATAATATTATATATCAGTAGTCAAATATCAACATAGGGGGGATATCATGTTTAAAAAAGCTGTTACACTTATAAGTTCACTAGCAGTTGGATTATTATGCATAACAGGATGTAGCCAAGATGTTAGTGAGGGAAAAAAAACTAGTGAGAAAAAACTAGATAAAGTAACAATAGCTGAGGTTGCTCATTCAGTATTTTATGCACCTCAATATGCAGCTATAACTCAAGGATTCTTTGAAGAAGAAGGTATAGACATAGACCTTATAAATGCTCAAGGAGCTGATAAAACTATGGCAGCATTAATATCAGGAGAAGCACAAGTAGGTCTTATGGGACCTGAAGCATCCATTTATGTTTACAATCAAGAAGAAGAAAATTATGCAATAAATTTTGCACAACTTACTAAAAGAGATGGAAGCTTTATAATAGCCAGAGAAGAAATGCCTGATTTTAAATATGAAGATTTAAAAGGAAAAGAAATACTAGGTGGAAGAAAAGGTGGAGTACCTTTAATGACACTAGAATATGTACTAAAACAAAATGGACTTACAATAGGTGAAAATACAAAAGCTGGTGAAGTAAATGTAAGAACAGATGTGCAGTTTGGAGTAATGACTGGAGCTTTTGTTGGTGGAGAAGCTGATTTTACAACTGCTTTTGAGCCAACAGGTACAGCTATGGAAAAAGAAGGCACTGGTTATATAGTAGCATCAGTAGGTCAAGATTCTGGTGAAATTCCATATACTGTATATTGTGCTACTAAGTCTTTTATGAGCGAAAATAAAGATTTAATACAAAGATTTACTAATGCAGTATATAAAGGACAATTATGGGTTCAAAGTGCATCATCAGAAGAGATTGCTAAAGCTATGCAACCATTCTTTGATGATATGAGCTTAGATGATTTAATATCAGTTGCTGATAGATATAAAGAAATAGATGCATGGTGTCAAGAACCTACATTAAAAGAAGAAAGTTTAAATAAATTAATGGAAGTTATGACTGAAGCTGGTGAATTAGATAAAAAACCTTCATATAGTGATATAGTAACTACCGACTTTGCAGATAAAGCAATAAAAAGTATTGATTAATATAGATAAATAAGGTAGCTAATTTTAGCTACTTTCAGAGTGTAGACAAAGTCTACACTCCTTTATTTTTATTTAATACATAAATATTCAAAGTAAAATTATGACATTTGACATATCTTTATCATATCTACTTATCAATATATATTAATTAATATTGAGCTATTAAAATGTATAAATTATTAAAATGGGGGTATTAAATTTGAAAAGAATAAAATTAATGATGTTATTTAGTTTAGTCATAAGTATAATAATCTGTAGTTTAACAGGTTGTGAATCTGAAGCTGATTCTGAAATTGAAAGAGAAGAAAATTATAAAATGTATTACTTACCGAGATATAGTAATGATAAAGTTCAATATGAAAGAGATACTATAGCTCATGAAAAAGGAGAAATATCAGATGTGGCTAAATTATATTCTTATTATTCGAAGATGCCTATAGAAAGAGAATATATAATGGAAAGAATTGATGAAAAAAATAAGTCTTATGAATATCAAGTAAATGAATTTAAAAGTCAAGACGGAACATTTACTGTTAAAATATATGGTTTAGATGAAATGATACATAATTTAGATATCAACGAAAGTGTTTATTTACATGGAGGTAAAGATATAAAAAAAGTTGAAGTAGATGTTATTAATAATTTTAAAGATATATATTCTGATATTAATCAACATTTAAATAATGTTGAATTTGAAAATGCTATTGGATTAACCGAGTTTTGTAAAAATAATAATTTAGACCCAGAAGTATTTAGAGAAGAAGCTAAAAATATTATGTCAGAAAATTGTGGATATAATAACTATATAATAAATTTAAATAAAGGTTATTTTATTAAAGAAGGGGCTATTTCATGTATAAGATTCCCAGGATATATTATACCAAGTAATAAATATATTACAGTTGCAATAGATATTGAAACTGGAATTGGGGTTATAACACCACTATATTTTAAATAGATTAAAAAACAAAAAGTAGATTTATAATCTACTTTTTATTTTTTATTTGAATAAATAGAAAATAGCAAATATTATTCTGAATATATAAAATTAAATGTTATAAACAAACACAAAATTGATTTGGTGTTATGACAGAGGTTTTGAGTTTGAATATAATATTTTATGATATATGTTTATTTAAGTATTTAATGTTTTACACATTTATATGTTTTTGTGATATAATTATTAAGATTTAAAATAAAATGACTTAAGGAGTAAATATGGACAAGATAAAAATGAGAAAGATATTATTTATAAATTTCATAACTATGGCAACCTTTAATATGGCACATCCTGTAACACCATCACTTATAAATGCCCTTAGTTTACCTACATATATGTTTGGAGTACTATACTCAACTATGGCAATATCTCATTTTGTAATGTCACCTATATGGGGAAGTTTATCTGACCAAAGAGGGAGAAAGAAATTTTTAGTTATTGGGGTAATTGGTTATGGTATGAGCCAATTAGGATTTGGATTTATAGAAAGTACACCACTTATACTTATGTTTAGGATAACTGGTGGAGCGATGTCAGTAGCATTTATAACTACTTGTATAGCTTATGTTAGTGATATATCTTCAAAAGAAGAAAGAACAAAATATATGTCATATCACACAGCGACTACATCAATAGCAAGTTCTGTTGGAGCTCTTATGGGGGGATTTAGTGGAAATTTAGGTTATAAATTTGCATTTTTAACTCAGTTTATATTATGTTTATTAGTTGCAGGGGTTATATACTTTGTTTTAGATGAAACTATTGATAAAAAGCTTGGTAAAATAGAGATTTATACTAAACATCTTAAAAAAGGAAATAAGTCAACTTCATTAAATCCTACTTTAAGTATTATGATGATAGTTATGACTTTAATAACTATAGCAACAACTTCATACAATTCAACTATAAACTATTATATAGAATCAGTGCTAAATATGCCAACTACAGTTAATGGTATTGTTATGGCATTTGCTGGGGTTGTAGCTTTAATTATGAACTTATGTATAAATCCATATCTAAGTAAAAAATATAATGAAAAATACACCCTAATAGTAGCTTGTATGGTATCTGGGATAAGTATGATAGTAGCATCATTATTTAACAACATATTAATTAGCTTTATGTTTATAATGGTATTCGTTGGAAGTAGCGCTTTAATTACTCCTATACAACAAAGTATAGTATCAAAACTTGCAAGGGAAAATTATGGTGAAATAATGGGTATACAAGGCTCATATAAAGCTATTGGTATGATTGTAGGGTCTTTAGCATCTGGATTTATATTTGATATAGGTAATAAATTACCATTTATATTAAGTGGGATATGCTGTATGACAGTATGTTTACTTGTACCAAGAGTGTGTTTAGAAGAAAAAACTGAAAAAGTTATTGCATAGATTAAAATCGCCAAACAAAATAAATTATATAAAATGATAAATACTAATAAAAGCCATGAATATAGAAGTTTATTCTATATACATGGCTTTTATTAATTTAAAAGTTGTAAACCAATATTAATTGAGAATGATGAATATAATAATGTACTAATGTTAATATATAGAAAATATAAATAATACAAATATTAAGTATTTGAATTTTGTATAAGTATTGGAGATTTATATGAATTATGATAAAATTATCGAGGTCAAATTTCAGTAAATTCAAATCTTTTAGATTTATTTTTATGGTAGCAATTTTTCTATGTGTTTAAACAATTGAGAGTGATATTAAGATCACCTAAAGGCACTATCATTTTAAGAAGATGATAAAAAGTAACGGAGGACAATTATGAAAAGAAAATTAATTAGTGCGCTAGTTGGTATCACAATGATAGCAACAATGGCGGTGGGGTGTAGCAATCCCTCAAATGATTCTCAAAAAACAACAGAAACTAAATCAGATGTAAAGGCAGAGCAGGTAGATACAAAAAAAGTCTTTGTATCACCTAAGTGGGTGCAAAGTGTAATAGATGGAAATCAACCAGAGTCTAAAAATTATACTATATTAGAAGTTTCATGGGGGACTTATAAAGACAGTCCAACTTATACAAAAGGACATCTTCCAGGAGCTTTACATGTAGATACTTCAAGTGTTGAATCTGAACCAATTTGGAACATATCAGACCCTAAAGTAGTTGAAAAAGGTATGTTAGATTTAGGAGTTACAAAAGATAAAACTGTTATCTTATATGGAACAGATATCTCAGCGGTAAGTAGAGTGGCATATGCATATCTTTGGGCAGGTGTTGATAATGTAAAAGTCCTAGATGGCGGACTTGATGCATGGAAAAAAGCAGGTTATCAAACAGAAACTAAAGTTGAAAAAGCAACACCAGCAAAAGATTTTGGAACAACTGTTCCAGCACATCCAGAATATTGGATGTCTATAGATCAAGTTCAAGATAAATTAAAGAATGATTCAAACTTCCGTTTAGTAAGTATAAGAAGTAAAGAAGAATTTGATGGTAAAACAAGTGGATACACTTATATTGATAGAGCTGGTGAACCTAAAGGTGCAGTTTGGGGACATGCAGGAAGTAATCCATACAATATGGAAGATTATACACATAAAGATGGAACTGTTATAACTGCTGAAGAAATGGAAAAGTTATGGTCAGATTCTGATATAAATAAAAATAATGAACTTTCATTTTACTGTGGAACAGGTTGGAGAGCATCAGTTCCTTGGTTAATTGCTTATGATGCAGGATGGAATAAGATGACTGTTTATGATGGTGGCTGGAATGAATGGCAAATGCATAATAATCTTCCTGTACAAGTAGGAGATCCAAATAGTGGTAATTGTGTATATACTACAGTGGGTAAACTACCAACAGATAAAGCTGCAAAATAAATAATTTAAAATAGTCACTGCAATAATTGTAGTGATTATTTTAAATTATAGATAATGAGGTTGATATTTATATGGAAAAATTAAAAAAGATTTTTTATATACTGACTACCATATTAGAAATTTTGCTCTTAATTGGAGCATATATGGTAAATTATTTTACTCATAAGAAGATGGGAATGTTACGACATGTCGTACATAAAAATTATGTTTGGGAAAATAAATATCCTATAGAAACTATACAATATATTTCCATAATAGCACTGATAATATTAATGCTATTAGTATTAATACTATACATAAAGAGAAAAGCAAAGTTAAAAAAAATAGTGACTACTATGAGTATTACTATGGTTATATTTGTACTTTTCTTTACAGGATTTATATTAATATATTCAGCAGAAGAAATAAGAGCATTTTATTATATGAGTTTTATGATTGGTTTAATGACATTAATACAGATTATTAAGACTTTTATAGGAATTATTTGGTATAAAAATTAAAAATAAATGGTATGCTAGATATTTTTAGAAAGTAGTAAAAATAATTATAGTCTATATATCTACAAAAAGGTATTGATGAAGTCATCAATACTTTTTTAAATACATATAAAAAAATAAAAAACAGATATATAACATAATATAATATTTATAAAAAATAAAATAATATAAAAGGAGATAAATATGAAAATTAAAAAAAAGATAGCAGGTATTTTAAGTATAGTTATGACCATAAGTTTAATTGGATGTTCAAAACCATCTACAAAACCAGAAGACATAAATGTTTCAGATAAAAAATATGAACAATTATTAGAAGAAGCCAAAGGGACTACTGTTAATTTCTATGGTTATGGTGGTAATGAAGTAATGAATAAATGGTTTGATACTTACATAATACCTCAAATGAAAGAAAAGTATAATATAACTGTAAAAAGAGTAGGT
Source organism: Romboutsia sp. 1001713B170131_170501_G6 (assembly GCF_015668195.1). Classification (NCBI taxonomy): domain Bacteria; kingdom Bacillati; phylum Bacillota; class Clostridia; order Peptostreptococcales; family Peptostreptococcaceae; genus Romboutsia; species Romboutsia sp. 1001713B170131_170501_G6. The sequence continues at coordinate 1,097,687 of NZ_JADPFC010000001.1, read as the reverse complement.
ATGAATATAGATGAAATATTAAACAGTTTATTATCAGATAAACAAGCAAACAACTTAAAGGGAAATATGGATGTAGTTTGGATAAATGGAGAGAACTTTAAAACTGCAAAAGATAGCAATTTGTTATTAGGAAAGTTTACTGAAAAACTTCCAAACTTTAATAAATATGTAGACACAGCTTCAGAAGATATAACTACAGACTTTGGGACAAAAGTAGACAATATGGAAGCACCTTGGGGTAAAGCACAATTTACAATAATAGAAAATGCTTCTAAAGTAGATAAAGAAATTAAAAACACTAATGATTTAAAAGAAGTAATAATGAAAAATCCAGGTAAATTTACATACCCAGCACCTCCTGATTTTACGGGTAGTGCTTTTGTAAGAAACGTAATATACGATATAGTAGGATATGAAAATGTAAAAGATTTACCAGCAGATGAAAAAAAGGTAAAAAAAGTAATTCAACCTGCTATTAACTATTTAAAAGAGATAAAACCATACTTATGGAATAAAGGTAAAACTTATCCTTCAACAACTTCACAATTAGATAATATGTATTCAGATGAAGAAGTTTATTTTACAATGACATATTCGCCAAATGTAATACCATCTAAAATAGAAAGTAAAGAGTTTAGTCCTGATACTAAGATAATAGAATTTGAAAAAGGAAATATAAGCAATACTCATTTCTTAACAGTACCATTTAATACTCAAAATCAAGCTGGTGCTATGGTTTTAATAGATTACTTAATGAGTATAGATGCACAAGGTTCTAAAACATTTAGCAAAAACTGGGGAGATTCAACAATATTAGATATGAACAAAATACCTAAAAGTGAAAAAGGTAAATTTAGTGATGAAATTATAGTAATAGAAAATGCTGTTCCTGAATTAAGAGCAGAGCTTGTTCCAATAATAGAAAAAATATGGACAAAAGAGGTTTTAGAAAGTGAACAATAAAATAAAACCATATATACTCATAGCACCAACAGCTATACTTCTGTTGTTTATAATGGGGTGTGGAATAATAAATTGTCTATTACAAAGTTTAGGATACTTTCCACAAATAGGTTTTAATGAAATAAATTTTAGTTATTATAAAGAGATTTTAAGAGAGACTTCTTTCTTAAAGTCTCTTCTATTTAGTTTAAATACATCATTAATATCAAGCTTAATATCTGTAATACTTGGTGTTTTCTTAGCCTATTTACTAGCTCAAGATAAGTATTCAAACTTTAGAAATACCATGCTAAACTTGCCGATAATAATTCCACATATAGTAGTAGTATTTTTTATGGTGACAATATTTTCTCAATCTGGAATAATATCAAGACTTTTATATAATTTAGGTATAATATCTGATTCATCACAATTTATAAATTTAATATCTGATAAAAATGGTATAGGAATAATACTTGTATATTTATACAAAGGAATACCTTTTGTAGCTATAACTACTTATAATATACTAAGAAATATAAATGAGAAGCTAGAGGTAGTAGCACTAAATTTAGGTGCTAGTAAATTACAAAGTTTTATATATATAACTTTGCCACTTGCTATGCCATCTATAATATCTTCATTTATAATATTATTTACCTTTGCTTTTGGGTCATATGAAGTACCATTTTTAATAGGACCAAGTACACCTAAAGCATTATCAGTATTAGCTTACAATAATTATATAAGCACGGATTTTAACCAAAAGGCATTATCTATGGTTATAAATATTATATTATCAGGCATAAGTTTTGTTTTATTAATAATATATAACAAAGTTTTTTCGAAAATTTATAAGTATAAATTATAGGTGAAATTATGAAAAGTAAAAAATTAATTTTAGATATATTATTAATAGTACTTATAATACCAATTTCAATACTATTAATATGGACAATAACTAGTAGGTGGACTTATCCAAAGCTAATACCTACAGACTATTCTTTAAGAGGATTTGAATATATATTAAACACTTATAATATAAAAATACTAATTAATAGTATATTAATATCAATAATAGTGATATTAATAACGATTATAATAAGCATACCAGCAGCTAAAGCTATATCAATATATGAATTTAAAGGAAAGAAACTATTTGAAATTTTAGTGCTATCACCAATAATTGTACCTATGATATCTATAGCTATGGGGGTTCACATTACCTTTTTAAGAAATGGTCTAGCAAATAACATAATAGGAGTAATAATTATAAATATACTTCCTTGTATTCCTTATGCAGTAAAAATGATAGCTGATGTATATAATTTAGTAGGAGATAAATTAGAAATACAAGCAAAGCTTCTAGGAGCAAATTCAATAAATACATTTAGATACATAACACTTCCTTTAATACTTCCAGGAATAATAGGCGCATCTAGTATGTGTTTTATAATTTCATTTAGTCAATACTTCTTAACTATGCTAATAGGAGGAGGAAATATAATTACATATCCTATGGTTATGTTTCCATATATACAAAGTGGGGATAGAACAGTAGCAGCACTATACAGTCTAGTATTTTTAATTGTAAGTGTAGTGGTACTAATACTTGTAGAAGGAAAAATAAAAAAGTATTATTTAGATAATAAAAACAATTACTTTTTAGGATAAGCCAATTTAAGGAGAATACAATGTCAAGTGTTAAAATAGTTAACTTAAATAAAAGTTTTAAAAATATAGATGTATTAAAAAATATAAATTTATCAATAAATGAAGGTGAAATAATTTCTTTACTAGGACCATCAGGATGTGGTAAAAGTACCACATTAAAAATAATAGCAGGAATACTTGATTTTGATAAAGGAGATATATTATTTGATGGAAATAGTATAAAAAATACACCTACAGGAAAACGAGATGTAGCTATGGTATTTCAAGATTATTTGTTATTTCCTCATATGAATGTGTTCGAAAATATCGAGTTTGGACTTAAAATGAGGAAAATAAAAAAAACTGAGAGAAATAAAAGAGTACAAGAATTAATAAATTTAGTAAAACTTAATGGATATGAAAAAAAGTATCCCTCACAAATTTCGGGAGGTCAAAAACAAAGAGTAGCAATAGCAAGGAGTTTGGCGATAAATCCAAAGGTGCTACTTTTAGATGAGCCTTTTTCAAATTTAGATATAAACTTAAGACAAGAAATGAGAGAGTTTGTATTAAATTTACAAAAAAAATTAAAAATAACTACAATATTAGTAACTCATGACAAAGAAGAAGCTTTGATGATGAGTGATAAAATAGCAGTTATGGTAAATGGAGAAATAAAACAATTTGATACTCCAAAAAACTTATATGAAAAACCAAATAGCAAAGCAGTTGCGAATATATTTGGAGAAAGAAATTATATAAGTGGTAAAATATATAGTGTATTATTTGAAAATGAATATATTAAGCTAAATTTAGATATTGATAAAAATGAAAGTTTAGATAATGTAGAACTTATGATATCTAAGGAAAATATAGAAATTAATAATGAAAATTATCCAAGTGGAGTCATAGGAAAAATTAAAAAGAAAACATATTTAGGTGAAAATACAATTTATGAAGTAGATACATTAGATTCAATAATAAAGGTTAGTTCAAATAAGCATTTTTATGAAGTTAACCAAAATGTAAAAATAAACTTTAATTTAGAGAATGTAGTTTATTTTACTTAATGAAATTTATAAAGTATGTTTATTACAAAGAGTTAGGAATCTACTTTTAAACTATATATTAGATAAATATTTAATCTAAAGAATTTTGCTTATTATATATTAATATTGGGTATAAATATAATATATTAAGTAATAAATTTAAAAGTTAGGAGAAATACATATGGCACTAGATATGGAAAAATATTCAAAAGTTAGAAAGGCTCAAGCACAGGGAGCTAGAACTATTGAAGAACTTAAAAAAATATCTGATATAGTTATTGAAAATGAAGAAGAACTTAAAGAAGTAGAGGCTCTTATAAAGAATGCATGCAAATGTAAAAATGTATCAATAGAGACAGTAGTAGAAGCAGTAAAAAATGGAGCTGACACTGTTGAAAAAGTTGGAGAAGTTACTAAAGCAGGTACTGGATGTGGAAGATGTAAAGGTATTATATCAAACATAATAGAAAATAAAAGATAATTAATTTATAATTCTATTATAATTAAGGGATATGTTTTACTACATATCCTTTTTTAATTTAAAATCTTAAAAAATTAATTTATAGAATCCTTTAAATTCATATGAGTACTTGAAATTAAGTTACCATAATATTATAATAATATAAAATACATATAGAGGTGATTAGATAAAATGAACAATTAATCTTATTCAAAATAACAATAATATAGTTTAATTAGGTTTTAAAGCATCAAAAATAGATGTTTTATTAAGCTACCCTATAAACTACTTAAAGTTAAGAATAAGATTAAATGTTATAAATAAATCACTCAAATAAAAGCAATCATAGCTTTTATTTGCATGTCATAATATTTAAATATAATAACTTTCTTATCTTTTAAGTAGTAAAAGTACTATTTAAGTTAAGGAAGTTTTTTTATTTCCTTAACAAAGGAGATGATAATTATGGCACAAATTAAAATAAATAATTTAAGCTTTCAATATGATAATCATGGAGATGATATATTTAAAAATGTATCTATAAATATAGATACAGACTGGAAACTTGGATTAATAGGTAGAAATGGTCGAGGAAAAACAACTTTTTTAAAATTACTAAAAGGAGAATATAAATATAGTGGGAAAATAATAAGTCCAGTAAGCTTTGATTATTTTCCTATGGATGTAGATAATGATAATCAAGTAGCTTTAGAAGTTATGAGACAGGCAATAGCACCTTTTACTAAGTGGGAAAAAGAATTAAAAGAATATTCAAGTAATATTAAATATATAAAAGAATATGGGGAAGTATTAGATAGATTTATAAGATATGATGGATATATTATTAATGAAATGATAGAAAAAGAAGTAAGAAAAATCGGGTTAGAACCAGAGATACTTAATAGAAATTTTAAAACATTAAGTTCTGGTGAGCGTACAAAGCTACTATTAGTAGCATTATTTCTTAGAAAAAATAACTTTTTACTTATTGATGAACCTACTAATCATTTAGATGCAGAGGGTAGAGAATGTGTAGCAAGATATTTAAATAATAAGAAAGGTTTTATATTAGTTTCACATGATAGAAATTTTTTAGATAAAGTAATTAATCATGTTTTATCTATTAATAAAAGTAATATAGACATACAAAAAGGTAATTACTCTACATGGCAATTAAATAATGATAGACGAGATGAGTTTGAAAAAGCAGAAAACGAGAAATTGCTTAAAGATATTAAAAGACTTAAAGGAGCAGCCAAACAAAAATCTAACTGGTCTAATAAATTAGAATCCACCAAAATAGGATGTGGTCCTGTAGATAGGGGATATATTGGTCATAAAGCATCAAAGATGATGAAAAGAGCTAAATCTTTAGAAAAACGTCAAAACAAAGCTATAGAAGAAAAATCTAAATTGTTAAAAAATATAGAACAGGTAGAAAAACTCAAAATAGGCAATATAGAGGCAAGCTCAGATAAGTTATTAGAGGTAGTAGACTTACAAATAGTATATCAAAATGAAATATTTAAAAAACCAATAAGTTTTAAAATTAAACCGGGAGAGCGTATTTGGCTAAGAGGAAAAAATGGATGCGGTAAATCAAGCTTAATAAAGTTATTAATGGGTGAAGAAATTAATCATACAGGTTATGTAGAAAAGATAAATAATATATCATATGTTTCTCAAGAAACAGGTTTTTTAAAAGGAAAAATTGAAGATTTTTCCGTAAAAAAAAGAATAAATATGCAGCATTTAAAAAGTAGTTTGAATCAATTAGGTGTTAATAATATTCAATTTGAAAAGAATATAGAACAGTGGAGTGAGGGACAAAAGAAAAAACTACTTATTGCTACAAGTTTGTGCGAACAAGCTCAACTATATATTTGGGATGAGCCACTTAATTTTATTGATGTAATTTCACGTATACAAATAGAAAACATGATTCTTGAAGAAAAACCCACTATGCTCTTTGTAGAACATGATAAATGTTTTGGGGATAAGATAGCTACTAAAATTATAGATATAATATAGAAAGAGTATATATTAAATGTATTTACAATTTTATTATATTATTTAATGATAAATAAAATTGAATTATTATAAAAAAGATAGAGTTGTATTTTGCGACTCTATCTTTTTTATAATAATAAACTATTAATAGAAATGAAGCATTCTTAAATATAATTTCACTGATTTAATTATTTATAATAATGAAAAGTATTTTAAAATATTTAAAAATATTAATTATTTTAAAGTGTAAAAATTTTACTTTATATATCTAAATAGAAGTGATATAATTAATTTCTAATAAAAATAATATGTAAATGAGGGGGTCAACTATGGCAGAAAGTATTAATTACAAATACAAAAAGGATGTCTTGAGATTAGCCACATTTATAGGGCAATTAATGCTTAGTAATGGAGCAGAAACTTACAGAGTAGACGATACTGTAAAACGAATTTGTAAATCTAGAGGATTTTCTCATATAAATGTGTTTATGGCACCCAATACCATTATAGTTTCTGATGATAGATTTGATGGATATACATTTATGAAAGTAATAGAAAATAGGTGTATAAATTTAAATAAAATTGACTTACTTAATGAATTTTCAAGAAAATTTGTTAATGATATAGATATGTCAATAGATGATGCAATAGCAGAATTAAAAAATTTAGAAGATAAATCACCACATACACAAAGAGAGGTAAATATATGGACTGCAATAGGTTCTTCTAGTTTTGCCGTATTAGTTGGAGGAGATAACGTAATAACATTTATGCTAACTCTTATAACATCAGTAATAGCTATGATTACTTATAATAAGGTAAAAAAAATAACAAATATACCTGTTTTTGCAACATTAATTTCATCTATAATTATAGGATTTTGTGGAATAGGTCTTGTAGAACTAGGTATATTAAATACGCCAAAGATGCTAATAGTAGGATCTATAATGCCACTTTTACCAGGAGTTCCTTTTATAAAAGCCATAAGAGATTTAGTATCAGGGGAGTTAATGTCAGGGGTAGGAAGAGCAATTGATGCAGGAGTTATTGCCACAGCTATTGCAGTTGGTGTTGGTATGTCAATGAATATATATGTAAAATGGGGAGGATTGTTATAATGATTTGGATGCCAATGTATATACATATAATATTTTCATACTTAGCAGCAGTTGGTTTTGCAGTATTTTTAAATGCACCTAAAAAAACACTATATATATCTGGTGCTGTAGGAATGATATCATGGACTATATATATAATTTTAATGAGAATTAATTTTGATATGATGAGTGCAAACTTTATAGCAGCATCAATTGCAGCCCTATTATGTGAGATCTTAGCAAGAAAGATGAAAAAGCCTACTATATTATTTGTAGTTCCAGGAATAATAACTTTAATTCCAGGTCTTGGATTATACAACACAATGTATTATGTTATAGAAGGAAATTTCCAAGAATCATTTACCACAGGAGCTAATGTTTTATTTGCAAGTGGCTCTATAGCCCTTGGTGTTATAGTAGTTTCTTCTTTATTTAGGACATATTATAAAAACTTAAGTAAAAAAACAGAAAAAGTAGAAATTCATAAGGTTTCATAAATTATCTAACAATAAAAATAGAATTAGTATTTTAAAAGTAATTAATTTGGTATAATATTACTAAATATCAGTAATACTATTGGAGGAAACAAATGTTTTTTATAATGGGTGTAAGTCAAGAAGAGAAAAAACTAGATTTTGATGAATTTACTATATGCAGATGCTGTGGAAAGTATGGACATGTAGAAGTATATATATCATATTGGTATTTTATGTTTTTCTTCATACCTCTTTTTAAATGGAACAAAACATACTTTGTCAAAATGAATTGCTGTAACAAAGTAGGAAAGTTAGATAATGAAATCGGAAGAAAAATCGAAAAGAAAGAAAAAGTATCTTTAGATGTAGATGATATAGAATTTATTGATTTAGAAAACAGAAATTATTTTAATTATGATAAACCTGAAGAAATTAACAAATCTCTAGAGGATTTGGAGCTTGGAAAAAATGGAATAGAACAAGGAAGAAAAGAAAAGGCTACAGAAATTGCAAAGGAATTACTAGATGTATTACCTGTTGAAGTAATAGCACAAAAAACTGGACTTACTATAGAAGAAGTAGAAAAATTAAAATAAATACACAAAAGATGGTATCGGATTTTACGACACCATCTTTTTATTATTTAAGTTTATATATTTTATTATAACTGTTAATAAAATATATAATTTATTCTAATGCCAAATTCTCGTTACATGCTTTTTTAGATTTTTTCTTATTATCTTTTACATATATTATTGCAATTATTAATCCAATTACTACTAATATAGTAGCCACTCTAAATGCAGCATCCATTCCTTTTATATCAGAAAGAACTCGAGACGTATTTAAACTACTATTTGATACATGTGTCATTATAGATATAAGCATAGATGCACCTATTGCTCCAGAAACTTGTCTAAGTGTTGAACTTATAGCACTACCATCTGCTAGTTCAGATTGTTTAAGTGAATTAAGTCCCCAAGTTGTAACTGGCATTAATAAAAATGTTATTCCTAGCATTCTAAATGAATACATAATAGTTAATGTTAAAATAGATGTTGTTTCACTTAAGTTTGAAAATGCAAATGTACCTATCCCTAAACATAAAAATCCTGATAAAACTGGAATTCTTGCTCCATATTTATCAAGCATACGTCCTGATACTGGGCTTAATAAAGACATAAGTATTGAACCTGGAAGCATCATTAATCCTGGTACCATAGCTGACATCTTTCTTGCTGATTGTATATATAAAGATAAAATCATAGTTGCAGATGTAAATGCTCCATAAGTAATCATTAGCAATATAACTGATACTACAAACTGTTTACTTTTAAATACTCTAAGGTTTAAAAGTGGTACCTCAACCTTGTATTGTCTTATTACAAATAGTATAAGTGATATAATTCCAACTACTATTGGTATATATGTTATAGGATTTGATATTCCATACGATCCAATATTAGAAACCCCTGCTAATAATCCTCCAAATCCTAAAGTTGATAATATTAGAGATATAAATTCAAGTTTAGATTTTTTAATTTCTGTAATATTTTTTAATGTAAAGTGTGCAAATATCATATCTAACACTGCAATAAATGCCAAAATATAAAATAAAATTCTCCATCCAAAGTTATCTATTACATATCCAGCTAATGTTGGTCCTATTGCTGGAGCAACACCGACAACAAAACCATACATACCCATTGCAGCTCCTCTTTCTTCCTTAGGGTATAGGTTTAGCATTGCAACTTGAACTAATTGCATTATTATTCCAGAAGCCATTGCTTGAAAGACTCTAGATACTACTAGCAATGAGAAGTTATTTGTAAATATAGATATTGTACATCCAATAGAAAATAGTAACATAGCACTAATATATAGCTTTTTAGTTGAAAAGTTACTTATTAAATATGCTGTTGCAGGGATCATAATACCTAAAACAAGCATATAAATTGATGTTAACCATTGAGCTGTATCTGCATTTACAGAAAAATCATGCATTATACTCGGTAGCGCTGAAGTTAGTACAGTTTGATTAAGTCCTGTTAAAAACGAACCTAACATTAGTACTGAAACTATTAAATTCCTTAATTTTTTATTCTCCATTTATTATATCCTCTCCTAACTTAGATATTAATCTACTTAATTTTGCTGCATATTCCCTTAGAGGTTCTTGCTTTTCTAAGTATGCTATCATAGCATCCATAGTCAATGAATTATAGTTACCTAAATTAAATTCTTCTTCTATTTTTATAATTGCTTCAGAGAGTTTCTCATTTTCATTTAACTTAGTGTATTCCTTTATAGAATATACTACATTTAAAAATACATCTTTTATAGAATCTTTATAATTATTTTCACCAATTTCATCTATAGAGTAAAAAATACTCTCATTTATAATACTTTTATTGTATCTTAGATTTTTTATATTTAAATCTATTTGTCTAGTTATAAACTCGAATATGTATTCTTCACTAATATTTCTTTTATTCATTTTCATTACAAGATTAAATTCATGAACTAAACTATCTATAACAAATAATAACTCCCATATAAAAGGAGTTATTTCCTCACCATAAACTAATATTAAAGGAATTTTATAACAGTTTATTATATTAGACCTTAAGTTATTTCTTATCTCTATTAAAGAACTACCTTTAATTTCTGAAAATTCTCCTAGGATATGTGAGTTAAAAGAATAGTTATATTTTAGATAATCTGATACAAGCTTTATTTTTTCTTTTAACTTTTCATGTGGCGTTTTGCTATCATCAGTATCTATCAATATAGATGCATTAGAAAATTTTTTGTTAGAATAAATTAGCATTTCCCAGACTAGGTCCTCTTTAGTTGAAAAATGCTTATAAAATGTAGATTTAGATATCTTACATTCTTTTACGATATCATCTATTGATGTATATTTTAATCCTTGCTTATTAAAGCATTTTTGAGCAACTTGCATAATAACTTCTTGTTTACTACTCATAAATCACCTCTTAAAAAAATAGTACTAAAAAGTACTGAATGATACTTTATAGTACTATTATGTATATTTTTATTATTTTTGTCAAGCTGTAGGGTTAATACTATTAAACGTTAATAAAATAATATAGCTATGTTTAATCATAATTTTTATGAACGAAATATATACAAAGAATTAGACAATAGTAATATATACTATAAATATGAAACAGGTAGTAATAGTACGTATTATTTTAGTGATATAAAAATTCCCAGTAGGAATAAAATATAATTAAAATCCCAGATATAAAAAACACTGGGGAATTTTAATTATATTAACTTTAATATAGTATCTCTTAAATTATCTTCACATATATCATTAAAATTAATAGAGCCCATAACAGTACAGTAACTATTTTTATCATCTTCATTCCACATAATAGAATGATTTAGTACATTTTTGCAAACTTTATCTAAATCAAGTCCCATAGCCTCCATACTAAATCTTAATTTCTCGGGAAATCTGCAAGGTAAATTATCTATATATGTGCACTTTTCACAATATATACAACGACCACCATCTGTAAGTAATCCATTAAGCACTTTCTCTAATGGTATTAATAAGTCAGATAATATTCTTCTTAAATAGGGATGAACTTCACTTATGGTTTTACCTTTAGGAACATTCATATACATAGCTATAACTAAAGAAGATTTATAATCTTTAGTGTACTCTGTAAATTTTGGACTATTTGGAGGACATGTATAGCTTAAATTATAGTGAGGACATCCATCTCTACAAAGTCCTGTAAAGTACTCGAAGTCCATATAGCCTTTTAATATATCATTATCACATACATTTGCTTTTAAATTTATATTATTATTATCTTTATTAAAACTTAACTTTATCATAATAAGCTCCTAAATATTATTTTAAGTAGAGTTTATTACCATAATCTTATTATGTCAACTACTACTAGATTAGAAATAAAAATAAAGGTGTTTTAAATTAATATATAGGAGTATAATTGTAGATAAGAATAATACATAAAGGATAGTCATTAAAAATATATATAAATAAAACTATTTAAGAAAGAAGGTCTAAAATTGACTAAAGAGGAATTAGAAATACTTCAAATGTTTGAAAATCCAACTATATATGAAATTAAAATAATTATGGAAGAAACTAATATAGATTTAGAAACTATAATAGCTTATTATAGAGGAAAACTAGATGAAAGTTTATTAGGTGAGAATATACATAGACAAAAAAGAAGTAGAAATAGTTAATGCAAAATATTTAATAATTATAACTAAAATATCCCATATAAGCAAAACTTATATGGGATATTTTAAGGTGATTACTAAGATTAAAAAACTTAAATAACAAATATATGGCTATAAAAAGATATTTGTCAATACGACTATTTACGAAGTGAAATCTGTATACAAATTTCAAACAATAAAATTTTTATATGATATAATGATTATATGGAAAAATATGTAATATTAGGGAGGTGAAATTATGGTTAGTGCTAACTTTAGGCAACTAGAAATAGAGCAAAGGATAAAAATAAAATCTAATGTATATAAAATAAATTCCTATATAGTATACAAAGATGAAGAAAATTCAACCTTTATAGAATATGAACTTATAAGTGGTAATAAAGTATTATGGCTAAGTGTTGGAATAAGTTATGATTATTTATATTTATTTAAAGAAACACATCAAAAATCAGAAAATACGTTATACCAATCGGGGTACAAACTAAAAGAAGACTTAAAAGCAGAAGTTACGAACTTTTATAAAGCAGATGTAGATTTGCATGAAAAAGTAGTATTTAAAGAATATGAACAAAAAGAATCTAAAAAAATATTTTCAGTAGAAACTTGGGAGGATGAAGTTATTTATTGTGAAAGTATTGAAGTAGATAATATAGAAATACTACAAGATAATTACAAAGAAGAAAGTAGTCCTAAAAAAGAACAGAAAAAAGTGCCATATCTAAAATATGCTTTATTACTTTCAATACCTATAATTATATTAATAGTATATATGACTATAAGTGATAAAAATTTTATACAAAACTATCTTAAAAATGAGCCATCAAAGTATACTTATTACACATCTATAACTTCTGATGCTGATAGCAAGTTAAAAGCTGATGTATATTATACATCTATGTCAATGGATGAATCAGTAAAGGATATAATAGACAAAGCAACAACTTTAATAGAAGAAGTTCAAAGTAGCGATGATGAATATAGTGTAGCCATACTCACAAAAGATGAATATGCTGTAGTTTATGTAGGTATGGATGATAAGACCTATATACAAGTATGTCCTAGAGAATATATATATGCTAGTAATAATGAGTTATATAACACAAGTCATTCTTCATCAAATGCATACTATAGAGATTTTTATTATACCTTTGGCTATAGAGATGACTACAATAGATACAAAAGAAGGGTATCTCCATTTAACACTTATAAAGGAAATGTAGTATCTCAAGATTTTAATGATAAATATAGAGAATTACAAACTTCAAACCAAAGTGTTAAAAGAGGTAGTGTATTTTCAAGGCCATCTTCTGGTGGTGGACTTAGTAGTGGAAAATAATAGGAGGAATATATGGAGGGAATTTTAGGAACGATAATCTATTCAGTAATAGGTTTTATACTTATGCTAGTTGGAAACTTTTTAGTAGACTTGGCTATACCTTGTCACTTTCCAACAGAAATAAAAAGAGGAAATAAAGCAGTAGGATATATAAGTGCAGCATCATCAATAGCAGTAGGTATACTTTTAAGAAGTGTTATAGCATCTCCAGTTAGCCAAAATGCAAATACAACGATACTACAAGATTTAACTTCAACAGTTATATACTTTGTACTTGGAATAGTGCTTTGTATATTAGGTTACCTATCAATATTAATATTTAACAAAAAATACAATCTAAATGAAGAAATTGGAAATGGAAATAGTGCAGCAGGGCTTATGGTTTCTGGAATATTTATAGGCCTTTCTATACTAATTAGTGGTGCTATACAGTAATGGAAAATTATAAATTTAATTATAAACTTTTAATGCTAACAACACTTATAATATCAGGTTGTTCAATAGTTTATGAACTTTTAATAAGTGCTGTAGGATCCTATTTACTAGGAGATAGTATAAAGCAGTTTTCTATAACAATAGGGCTTTATATGTGTGCTATGGGAGTAGGTTCTCATATTTCGAAATATGTTAAAAAGAACTTATTTGATTTTTTTGTATTTGTTGAAATAGCTGTTGGTATACTAGGAGGTATATCTTCATTAGTACTATTTTTATCTAATGTATATATAGCATCTAGTGAATTTATAATGTATATACAGATAGTTTTAATAGGAACTTTGGTGGGACTTGAAATTCCTATACTTACAAGGATTATAGAGGAAAACTGTGACAATTTAAGAGTAACTTTATCAAATGTATTTAGCTTTGATTATATAGGGGGGCTTATAGGTTCACTTGCATTTCCACTATTTTTACTTCCTACCCTAGGGTATTTTGCTACATCTTTTTTAGTGGGAACAATAAACATAGTAATAGCTATAGTTATAATTCATAATTATAAAAGCTATATAAAAAATATTGAAGTATTTAAGATAGTTTCATATATAGCACTAGCATTTATGTTTTTAGGAGCATTATTTTCTGAAAATATATCACGTAGTATTGAAAATTCACTATATCGTGATAGGGTTGTACTATCAAATCAAACACAGTACCAAAAGATTGTTATGACAAAACACAAAGATGATTTAAGATTATATCTAAATGGAAATATACAGTTTTCATCTAAAGATGAATATAGATATCATGAAGCATTAGTGCATATACCTATGGGAGCAGTCAAAAATCATGAAAATGTATTAATACTAGGTGGTGGAGATGGATTAGCAGTTCGTGAATTATTAAAGTATGATGATGTTAAAAATATTACATTAGTTGATATAGATAAAGATATGGTAGATTTGTGTAGAACTAATCCACTTGTAACTGAGATTAATAAAAATTCTTTATCTAGTGAAAAGGTAAAATTGGTATATGAAGATGCCTTTGAATTTTTAGAAAATACTAAAGATGTATATGATGTTATAATAGTTGATTTGCCAGACCCTAACAATGACAGTCTAAATAAATTATATACTAATATATTTTATAGACTATGTAAAAATGCATTAGCTCAAGATGGAGTAATGACAGTACAATCTACTAGCCCATATTATGCTAAAAAAGCATTTTGGAGTATAAATAAGACTTTAAAGTCTGAAGGTTTTAATGTATATCCATACCATGTTCAAGTGCCATCTTTTGGAGAGTGGGGATTTAATCTTTGTTCAAAACAAGATTTGAACTTAGAAAATATTAAAATTAACATAAGTACTAAGTATTTAAATAAGGACTCTATTGAAAGTATGTTCAATTTTGCACAGGATGAAATTATTGACAGTAGTAGTATAGATACTAATACTTTATCTCATCCTAGGCTTATAAATTATTATGAAGAATCAGTCAAAAACTGGAACTAGTGTGGAGGTACTTTATGTATATTACATATGAACTTTTTTTTCAAATATTTAATACATTAATATGGATACTGATTCCTATTGCTATATATAGATTTATAAAGAAACAAAAAGAAAAGAAAGCATTAATAAATAATAGAATTTCTAATTTAGAGAAAAGAGTTAATGAATTAGAAAATAAATAGCAGTGTATGTAAAAAACAGTATAAGTTTAATCATATAAAAATACCATTAGCATAAATTTATGTTGATGGTATTTTTTAGATTCTAAGTATCTAAAAAACAGAAGCTAATTAATTTTATAAAAATAAAAATTTACTATAAGTATATTTCAAATTTTGCCTTATATCAAGTTTTATTCTTCTTTATAAAAATTAAGATGGTATTCTTTTGAATTACTGTATATTTATTATAAATAAAAGAATATACAGTAATTCAAAAGAATATATAGGAATAGAGTGAGGATTAAAAACTGAAAAGATAATTAAAAATATATATCTAATATTTCAAATATAAAGGTTATAAGGGGGGGGATAATATTGCCTGATAAAAAACTTATGCTAAATGAAAAGTGGTGCAAAGGTTGTGGAATCTGCGTAGAATTTTGTCCAAAGGATGTATTAAAACTAGCAAGTAGTAAAGTACAAATACGAAAAGAAAATGATTGTATATTTTGTGGATTATGTGAACTTAGATGCCCAGATTATGCTATATATATAGCACAAACTTCTGAGGATTAAAGAGGTGAGAATATGTCTAGGAAAGTAAAGTTATTACAAGGAAATGAAGCCTGTGTACATGGCGCACTTTATGCAGGTATGAAATTTTTTGCAGGATACCCTATAACACCATCTACTGAAATAGCAGAAATTTCATCGTTTATGCTTCCAAGAGTAGGAGGTAAGTTTATTCAAATGGAAGATGAAATAGCCTCTATGGCTGCCACTATAGGTGGATCAATTGCAGGACTAAAATCAATGACAGCTACTAGTGGACCAGGTTTTTCTCTAAAGCAAGAAAATATAGGATATGCATGTTTAGCTGAGATACCATGTGTTGTCGTTGATGTTCAAAGATGTGGTCCAAGTACAGGCCTTCCAACATCCCCAGCACAAGGTGACTTAATGCAAGCTAAGTGGGGAACTCATGGTGACCATCCAATAATAGTATTATCTCCAATAAGTGTTAAAGATACATTTGACATGACAGTAAAAGCATTTAATTTTTCAGAAAAATATCGCACCCCAGTTATATTACTTTTAGATGAAGTTATAGGACATATGAGAGAAAAAGTAGAAATACCAGAAAGAAATGAATTAGAAGTAATAGATAGAATAAAAGTTACAGCTTCTAAAAAAGAATACAAGATTTATGATTCAAATTCCTTAGTTCCTCCTATGGC
Organism: Romboutsia sp. 1001713B170131_170501_G6; assembly: GCF_015668195.1. NCBI lineage: Bacteria > Bacillati > Bacillota > Clostridia > Peptostreptococcales > Peptostreptococcaceae > Romboutsia > Romboutsia sp. 1001713B170131_170501_G6. The sequence continues at coordinate 1,081,056 of NZ_JADPFC010000001.1, read as the reverse complement.
AAATTTCATAGATGGCTATAAATATCATATAACAGGACTTATGCATGATGATGTAGGGTTTCCAACTAATAGCATAGATAAAGCAAAAATATTAATGGATAGGCTTATGAGAAAAATAGAAGACAACTTAGATGATATATTAATATATGATGAATATAAAACAAACGATTGTGAAGAACTTATAGTTACTTTTGGGTGTATGAGTAGATGTAGCAAAGATGCAGTAAATGCTCTAAGAGAAGAAGGAATAAAAGTTGGACTTTTAAGTATAAAGACAGTATGGCCATTTCCTGAAGAAAAGGTGAGAGAATTAAGTAAACAAGTTCAAAATATATATGTACCTGAATTAAATAGTGGTCAAATAAGATTAGAAGTAGAAAGAGTAAGTTCAAAAGACTGCAATATTTATGGAATCAACAAATATAATGGAGATATTATAGCTCCAGAAGAAATTGTAGATAAAATATTGGAGGTAAAAAGATGCCTAGTACAGTCATAGAAAATAATTTTAGAACAAAGAGACTACCACATATATGGTGCCCTGGATGTGGTCATGGGATATTAATGAGAGCTATAGCTGTAGCTATAGAAGAGTTAGGTCTTATTAAGGAAAATGTTTGTGTAGTATCTGGTATTGGATGTTCATCAAGGGCATCTGGATATTTAAACTTTAATACCCTTCATACTACTCATGGTAGAGCGTTACCATTTGCAACAGGTATAAAATTTGCAAGTCCTAATATGCATGTTATAGTTATAACTGGTGATGGAGACTGTAGTGCAATAGGTGGAAATCATTTAATACATGCCTGTAGAAGAAATATAGATATAACGACAATAGTATTTAATAATAATATATACGGGATGACAGGTGGTCAATACTCTCCAACTACTAATACTAATGATTTAGCTACAACAGCTCCATATGGAAATATTGATAGACCTTTTGATATATGTGAGCTAGCAATAGGAGCAGGAGCCACATTTGTTGCAAGGGCTACAGCATATCATGCTAAGCAAATGATAGATTATATTAAAAAAGGAATAAATCATAAAGGATTTTCTTTAATAGAAGGAATGAGTTTATGTCCAACATACTATGGAAGAAAAAATAAGAAGGGGTCAGCAGTATCCTTAATGAACCTACTAAAAGAAAATTACGTAGATGTATCTCTCAAAGATAAATTACCTAAAGAAAAATTAGAAAACAAAACTTTCTATGGAGTATTCAAAGATAGTGTTATGCCAGAGTATACTGAGGAATATGAAAAAATTATAAATAAATTCAAGTAAGTATAAGGAGATTATATTATGAGAAAAGAAGTTAGGCTTAGTGGTTCTGGTGGTCAAGGACTTATTCTAGCAGGTATTATACTTGCAGAAGGCTCTATACTTTCAAATCTAAATGCAGTACAAACTCAATCATATGGGCCTGAAGCTAGAGGGGGAGCTAGTAAGGCTGAAGTAATAGTAAGTGATGAAGAAATAAATTTTCCAAAGGTAAGAAAAGCTGACATGCTATTATGTTTAACACAAAAGGCATTTGATGAATATTATCACACAGTAAAAAATAATGGAATTATAATTTTAGATTCTTCTATTGATGAAAAAGATATAATTAATGATAAAGTTAAGGTATTAAAATTACCTATTATATATAAAAGTAAGTATGAATTAAAAAAAGAAATGGTAGCTAATATGGTAGCACTTGGAGTTATATGCAATATGATAACAGAAATAGATACAGAACAAGTAAAAAAATCTATGTTAAGTAGAGTTCCAAAAGGAACAGAAGAATTAAATGAAAGAGCTTTTGAAATGGGAATTTCACTGGGAAAATAAATTAAAAGTTTAATAAAATATTAGATATTTTAATTTTGTTAATTAGGTATAAGGAGGGGCTTATGACAAATAACAAAGATGAGATACAAGTAAACTTTAAAAAATGGGAAGAAAATAAGGTTAATAAGACTTTAAGTAAATTTCCAGAAAGAAAAGAAACATTTACATTCGATACAGGAGAAGAAGTAAAAAGACTATATACACCAATTGATGTGGATGTGGACTACGAAAAAGATTTAGGTTATCCAGGGCAGTATCCATTTACAAGAGGTGTTCAGCCTACAATGTATAGAAGTAAGTTTTGGACTATGAGAATGTATGCAGGTTTTGCAACTGCTGAAGAATCAAATCAAAGATACAAGTATTTAATAGACCAAGGTTCCATGGGTCTTTCAGTAGCATTTGACTTACCTACTCAAATGGGATATGACTCAGATGATGATATATCTGAAGGAGAAGTAGGAAAAGTTGGAGTTTGCATAGATTCGCTAGCTGATATGGAAATATTATTTGATTCAATTCCTCTAGATAAGGTATCAACATCAATGACTATAAATGCACCAGCATCAGTACTTCTTGCAATGTATATAGCAGTAGCAAAAAAGCAAGGTGTAAGTGCTGACAAATTAAGAGGAACTATTCAAAATGATATATTAAAAGAATATGTAGCAAGAGGAACTTATATATTCCCTGTAAAGCCTTCTATGAGGCTAATAACTGATATATTTGAATATTGTTCAAAAGAAGTACCAAAATGGAACACTATAAGTATATCGGGTTATCATATAAGAGAAGCTGGAGCAAATGCAGTTCAAGAAGTAGCATTTACTTTAGCTGATGGTATAGCTTATGTTAATTCTGCTATAGAAGCAGGACTCAATGTTGATGACTTTGCACCAAGATTATCATTTTTCTTTAATGCACATAATAACTTATTAGAAGAAGTTGCTAAGTTTAGAGCTGCAAGAAGATTATGGGCAAAAATAATGAAAGAAAGATTTAATGCACAAAACCCAAAATCATGGTCACTTAAATTTCACACCCAAACAGCAGGTTGTACACTAACAGCACAACAACCAGAAAATAATATAGTAAGAGTAGCAATTCAAACATTAGCCGCAGTTCTTGGAGGAACACAATCACTTCATACTAATTCAAAAGATGAGGCATTAGCCCTACCAACAGAAGATTCAGTAAGAGTAGCACTTAGAACACAACAAATAGTAGCAAATGAAAGTGGAGTAGCAGATAGCATAGATCCATTAGCTGGTTCTTATTATGTAGAAAGCTTAACTAATGATATAGAACAAAAAGCTTTAGAATTAATAAATAAAATAGACAACCTAGGAGGAGCACCACAAGCCATAGAAAAGGGATTTATTCAACAAGAAATAATGGATAGTGCATACAAATACCAAAAAGAAATAGAAAATAATGAAAGAATCATAGTTGGAGTAAACAAATTTCAAATAGAGGAAGAAGCGCCAAAGGGACTTCTTAAGGTTGATCCTATGGTTGGTGAAAGACAAAAAGAAAAGATAAGAAAGTTAAAAGAGAGTAGAAATAATGAAAAAGTACAAAAAACTTTAGAAGCTTTAAGAAAAGCTTGTAACTCTAATGAAAATGTAATGCCATACATATTAGATGCAGTTGAAAGTTATGCTACATTAGGAGAAATATGCAAGGTCATGAGAGCTGAATTTGGCGAATACAAACAAACGGCAATGATATAGTGATTTAAGGAGGAGTACAAATGAGACCAATAAGAGTATTAGTTGCAAAACCAGGATTAGATGGACACGATAGAGGTGCAAAAGTAATAGCTAGAGCTCTAAGAGACGCAGGGATGGAAGTCATATACACAGGCCTTCGTCAAACTCCATATCAAATAGTTCAAGCTGCAATTCAGGAAGATGTAGATGTTGTGGCTATGAGCATACTATCTGGTGCACATAATCATTTATTACCAAAGGTTGTAGAGTTATTAAAATCTGAAGAAGCAGATGATATTTTGGTAATAGGTGGAGGCGTTATTCCTGAAGAAGATATACCTTTCTTAAAAGAAAAAGGAATAGCTGAGATATTTACGCCAGGGACTCCAACAACAGTTACTATAAAATTTATAAAAGAAAATCTTAAAAGAGAATTAGCATAAAGGTGAGATTATGAGTGATATAGTAAGAAAAATTATAGAAGGTAAAAAAAGAGACTGTGCTAGGCTTATTACTATTGTAGAAAATGAAATGAATGGATATGAAAAGTATCTAAAAGAAATATATAAATATACTGGAAGGGCTTATGTCATAGGAATAACAGGCCCTCCCGGTGCAGGTAAATCTACAATGACTGATAAACTAGCAAAACATATAAGAAGTAAAGGAAAGAAAGTAGGAATAATTGCAATAGACCCAACAAGCCCTTTTACAAAAGGAGCAATACTTGGAGATAGAATAAGAATGAATGATTTAAGCTTAGACAAAGAGGTATTTATAAGATCTATGGGGACAAGAGGTAGTTTAGGGGGTCTATCAAATGCAACACAATCTACTGTAAAAATACTTGATGCTTATGGATGTGATTTTATATTTATAGAAACTGTAGGAGTTGGACAGTCTGAAATTGATATAGTAAAAAATGCTGATACAACACTTATGATTATGGTTCCAGGACTTGGAGATGATATACAAGCAATAAAAGCTGGTGTTATGGAAATTGGAGACATATTTGTTATAAATAAGGCTGATAAGGACGGAGCGAAAAAAACGGCTTTAGAAATAGAAATGATGCTTGATTTTAAAAAAGATTGGGATTTTAGACCTCCAGTAAACTTATGTGTAGCGGAAACTGGAGAAGGCATAGAAACTGCTTTTGAAAATATAAAAAAACATAAAAATTATTTAAAAAGCAGTGGGAAATTAACTGAAAAAAGATTTGAGCGAAATAAATTAGAAGTAAAAGAATTAGTACAAAGAAAGATTTCAAAGCTAGTTAAAAAACTAGAATACACAAACGAAATTAATGAGCTTTTAGAAAAAACTATAACTAAGGAAATAGATATATATTCTCTTAGCGATATATTAGTTGAAAAGATAATTAATGATTAGGAGGAAGCTATGGATATATTAAAAGTAGACCATGTGGGAATAGCTGTAAATAACTTAGAAGAAAGTTTAAAATTTTATGAAGATGTATTAGGGATAAAGTGTGAAGGTATAGAAATTGTAAGCGACCAAAAAGTTAAAGTGGCATTTTTACCAGTTGGAGATACTGAACTTGAATTATTAGAATCAACTTGTGATGATGGACCTATAGCTAAATTTATAGCTAAAAATGGTGGACATGGTGGTATACAACACGTAGCAATAAGAGTAGATAATATAGAAAAAGCAATAGAAGAAGTTAAAGCTAAAGGATATAAAATGATAGATGAAGTACCGAGATATGGAGCAGGAAATGCAAAAATAGCTTTCTGCCATCCAAAAGGAACTGATGGAATATTACTTGAGTTAAGTGAAAGAAAATAAAATTAACTTTGCAATTTAATACATTAATTAAAGTTTTGGGGGTGGTTTTGTGTCACAAGAAAAGTTAAATCTACTTTATGAAAAAAGAAGTAAGATAGAGCTAGGAGGTGGGCAAAAGAGAATAGATAAACAACATGCATCAGGAAAATTAACTGCAAGGGAAAGATTAAATTTATTATTTGATGAAAATACTTTTGTTGAATTAGATGCATTTGTAAAACATAGATGTTCAAATTTTGGTATGGAAAAACAAGAAGCACCAGGTGAAGGCGTTATATGTGGGTATGGTAAAGTTGATGGAAGACTTGTTTGTGCATTTGCACAAGACTTTACAGTACTTGGTGGGTCTTTAGGTGAGATGCATGCTAAAAAAATAGGAAAAATTATGGATATGGCACTTAAGGTTGGGGCTCCAGTAGTAGGACTTAACGATTCAGGAGGAGCTAGAATTCAAGAAGGCGTTGATGCACTAGCTGGATATGGAGAAATATTTTATAAAAACACAATAGCATCAGGTGTAGTACCACAAATATCTGCAATAATGGGACCTTGTGCAGGAGGAGCGGTATATTCACCAGCACTGACAGATTTTATATATATGGTAGATAAAACTAGCCAAATGTTTATAACAGGTCCACAAGTTATAAAAACTGTAACAGGGGAAGAAGTAAGTGCTGAAAGCTTAGGTGGGGCATCAACACACAATACGACTTCTGGGGTAGCTCATTTTATAGCTAGTAATGATAAAGATTGTATAGAGCAAATAAGAAGACTACTTAGTTTTTTACCATCAAATAACTCAGAAAAATCCCCGATAATAGATACCCTAGATGATGCTAATAGAAAAAATGATATATTAAACAGCATAATACCAGATGATACTAATAAGCCATACGATATGAAAGAAATAATATATGAGATAGTAGATAATAGTGATTTTTATGAAGTTCAACCGTACTTTGCACAAAATATGATAACAGGTTTTGCAAGAATAAACGGAGAAAGTATTGGTATAATTGCAAATCAGCCAAAGATTATGGCAGGTTCACTTGATATAAATGCGTCAGATAAAAGTGCAAGATTTATAAGAACTTGCGATGCATTTAACATTCCAATACTTACTTTAGTAGATGTACCAGGATTTTTACCAGGAACGTCTCAGGAGTATGGAGGAATAATAAGACATGGTGCAAAAATGCTTTATGCATATAGTGAAGCTACAACTCCTAAGATAACTTTAATAACTAGAAAAGCCTATGGCGGTTCATATCTTGCAATGTGTTCAAAAGACTTAGGGGCTGATATGGTATTTGCTTGGCCAAGTGCTGAAGTTGCAGTTATGGGTCCAAGTGGTGCAGCAAATATTATATTTAAAAATGATATAAAAAATGCCCAAAATCCTAAAGAAATGAGAGAAATAAAGATAAAGGAATATAGTGATGAATTTGCAACTCCATACAAAGCAGCAGAAAGAGGATATTTAGATGATGTAATTGAACCTGCGTACTCAAGAATTAGAATAGCAGATGCACTTGATACATTATCATCTAAAAGAGAAGAAAGACCGCCTAAAAAACATGGAAATATACCTTTATAGGAAGGTGGTAATATATGAATATTAGTCAATTATTAAAAACTTTAAAAGACTCTACAGTAACACTCTCAATGGGAGAGGCTTTAGTAGCGGGTGTTAGTGTAGCATTTATTTCTATGAGTGTAGTTTTTATAGTTTTATTAGTTATAACAGCTATAATAAAATCACTTCAAAGTGAAAAATTACAAAAAGAAACTACTATAGAAAGTAAAGAAGTTAAAAAAGATGAAAATATAGAAGAGTTAGTATCTGTAATAACTGCAGCAATAGCTACTTCAACAGGAAATAGTACAAATAACATAATAGTAAGGAAAATATCTAGAACTAATAACTCAAAAACAAATTGGGAAAGAATGACTAAAAATACTACTAAATAAAGTAGCAGGGGGGTAATTATGATAAAGAAATATAATATAACGGTTAATGGAAATACATATGAAGTAGAAGTAGAAGAAGTGGGAAGTATAGCAAGTCAAGTTTTAAAAACAACACAAAGCACATTAGTAGCACAGCCATCACCACAAGAACAAAATAAATTTGAATCACCATCTACATTTTCAAATAGTTCTGGTAATATAAATGCTCCAATGCCAGGAACTATATCTGATGTTAAAGTTAAAGTAGGAGATAGTGTAAAAAAAGGTCAAGTATTATTGATACTTGAAGCTATGAAAATGGAAAATGAAATAATGTCAGACTCTGATGGTATAGTTACATCTGTTAATGTATCAAAAGGAGAATCTGTAAGCGTTGGAGATATACTTTTAACTATAGGATAGCTTGTAAGATAATCAAAAATACTTTAGATTTAACTAAAGGCATATTTTATGTTACATAAAAATTAAACTTATTACAACAAGGGAAATTTACAATTTCCTATAATAGAAAAAGGGGGACTTACCCGTGATAGAAGTTATAAATAATTTTATTTCATCTATGGGGATTGTTAATATCTCATGGCAACAAATTGTTATGATTTTTATTGCTTGTGTTTTACTATACTTAGCAATAGAAAAAGAATTTGAACCATTATTATTAGTACCAATAGCTTTTGGGATGTTGCTTACAAACCTACCACTAGCAGGTGTTATGAGCGAGCCAGTATCATCAATTAGTAATCTAAAATTAACAAATGAAGCTATAAATGGAACTATTTCCACTAAATCACCAGGAGGGCTTTTACATTATTTATACCAAGGAGCAAAGCTTGGAATATTTCCACCATTAATATTTTTAGGAGTAGGTGCATGTACAGACTTTGGTCCATTAATTTCAAATCCTAAAACTATGTTATTAGGAGCAGCAGCTCAATTTGGTATATTCTTTACATTTATAGGAGCACTACTTTTAGGCTTTACTGGACTTGAGGCATCATCAATAGGTATAATTGGTGGAGCTGATGGTCCGACTGCAATTTATTTAACAACAAAACTAGCACCGCATCTCTTAGCACCTATAGCAGTTGCAGCATATTCTTACATGGCATTAGTACCAATTATCCAACCACCTATTATGAAAGCACTAACAACTAAAGAAGAAAGAAGCATAGTTATGACACAATCAAAGCCAGTATCTAAAAAAGCAAAGATAATATTTCCAATAGCAGTAACAATAGTAGTATCATTATTATTGCCATCAGCAGCTACATTAATAGGACTTCTTATGTTTGGTAATTTACTTAAAGAGTGTATGGTTACAGATAGATTATCAGATACTGCAAGTAATGCTTTAATGAATATGATAACTATATTTTTAGGATTAGCAGTTGGAGCATCAGCAGAGGCAGAAATATTTTTAAGTATGCAGACTATAAAAATATTTGCACTAGGTATAGTAGCATTTAGTATTGGAACTGGTTCAGGAGTATTATTTGCAAAACTAATGAATAAATTTAGTAAAGATAAATTAAATCCACTTATAGGGGCAGCTGGAGTATCAGCAGTTCCTATGGCTGCGAGGGTTGCTCATAAAGTAGCACAAGAAGAAAATCCAGGTAACTTTCTACTTATGCATGCCATGGGACCAAATGTTGCTGGGGTTATAGGTTCAGCAGTAGCAGCAGGAATACTTCTTAGTTTATTTGGATAAATATATTTAGTTATAAAAGGATATCTCTAATTATATTAAGATTTAAAGAGATGTCCTTTTATAGTTCAAATACAGTATTTATAGTTAATTATATAGATTCAATAAACTATAAAGGACTATATAATTAACTTATAGAAATTATAAATAACTAGAATGAAGGAGAACTATCAATGGATATATTAAAATATAATAGTAATGCATGGGATAATGAAGTTAAAAGAGGAAATAAGTGGACAATGCCTGTAAGTAGCGAAGATGTAGATAAAGCAAGAAACGGTGAATACAAACTATTGTTAACACCAACAAAATTAGTACCTAAAGAGTGGATAGGGAATATAAAGGGTAAAAAGGTACTTTGTCTAGCATGTGGTGGAGGACAACAAGGACCAATATTTTCTGCATTAGGATCAAAGGTAACAGTATTTGATAATAGCAAAGAACAGCTATTAAGAGATGAGTTTGTAAGTAAAAGAGATAATCTTAAAATAGATTTAGAACAAGGTGATATGAGAGATTTATCAAGATTTGAGGATGAAAGCTTTGATTTTATATTTCATCCAGTATCAAATACATTTATAGATAATATAGAAAAGATTTGGAAAGAGTGCTACAGGATACTTAAAAAGGATGGCGTATTAGTAGCTGGATTTACAAATCCTATAGTATATATATTTGACTTATGCGAATGGGAAAAGGGGAACTTAATAGTATCAAATACTATACCTTATTCAGATATAAATCAACTACCAAAGGAAAAACTAGAAGAATTTATAAAAAATAAAGAACCTTTAGAGTTTGGACATACACTTTATAGTCAAATAGGCGGTCAAATTGAAGCCGGTTTTGTAATATGTGGATTTTATGAAGATAAAATAGAAGATGATATATTAGGAAAATATATAGATACTTATATAGCTACGAAGGCAATAAAATTATAAATAATATAACATAAGCATATATAATATATAAAATATATATTAGAAATCTAATTACTTGCAAATTGTACCATAATATAGTAAATTTAAATATATTAAATAGGACATTATATAGCTTAGGAGGAAATTTATGAAATTTAGTAAAGAAAATTTTATATATGAATTTACTAGAAATCAAGCCACCAATGAGGAGATACATGAAAATATATTAGAAGGAATGAATGTACATGGTGCAAACTTTATAATACTAATATGTGCAATAATAATAGCATCTGTTGGACTTAATATGAATTCTACTGCAGTAATAATAGGTGCTATGCTTATATCACCACTTATGGGTTCTATCATAGGTATAGGCTATGGTGTAGGTACTTATAATTTAAAGTTATTAAAAGAAGCCTTTAAAATACTAACAATATCAGTTTTTATAAGTATAATAACATCTACATTATATTTCTCAATAACACCAATAACAACAGCAGGTAGTGAAATATTAGCAAGGACTAGTCCAACTATATGGGACGTTATAATAGCTTTTGTTGGTGGTATAGCAGGAATGGTTGGGCTAACTCGTAATAAAATTAGTAACGTAATACCGGGAGTAGCTATAGCCACTGCACTTATGCCACCACTTTGTACAGCAGGATATGGACTTGCTACTAAAAATTATCATATATTTCTTGGTGCAGGATATTTATTTTTTATTAATTGCTTTTTTATAATAACATCAACTTTTATAGTTACAAAAGCATTAAATTTACCAGCTAGAACTAATTTAGATGATGAAAAACAACACAAGGTTAAAAGAATTATATTAATTACAGCTGTAATAGTTATGATACCTAGCGTATTTTCTGCACTTAATATGATACAAGAAACAATAGATGAAAGTAATTTAGACGCTTTTATTAATGCAGAATTAAAAGATCAATATGTAATAGAAAAAAGCATAAATACAAAAAATAACACTATAACTTTAGCATTAATTGGAGAAAAAATATCAAGAAATAAATTTAAAACTTTAGAAAATAATTTACATAATTATGGATTTGAAGATATGGATTTAATAATAAAGCAAGATGAGGGAAGCATATCTGACATAGAAAAGTACATATCTGATATAAAAAATCAAAACAATACATTTATAAAAGATAATAATGTATCTAATAAGTCAGGAGACATAAAAGAAGATATAAATGTACAAGAAATATCAAAAGAAATAAAGGTTATTTATCCTCAGATAAAAGAGGTATACTCAGGATATGTAACTAGTGATACTAATAGTTCAAAAGAAGTACCAGTACTTATACTATATACCAATGATGAAACCTTAACTGAAAGTATACATACTATAGAAAACTGGTTTAAAGCTAGAACTAAAGAGGATAGGGTCAAAGTTTATGTACAAATGATTTCTACTGAAAAAGAATCTAAAGTTGACAATAAATATAAAAAAGAAGGCATTAATAAAGAATTAAATCAATAGATAAAAAGCACTAAAAATTATAATTATGATTTTTAGTGCTTTTTTACATATTACAAAAGTAGTATCTTTTACAAATTAATATATAGTTGTTTATGTAATATATGCCTAAGTCTATTTCATAGTATTTATTAAAGGTCAAAAATTAAATTAAGGAAGGGGACGAGTTAATGAAGTCTTTAATAAGAGTTAGAATAGGGACAAATGATGCTAATTATGGCAAAAACTTAGTAGATGGTTCAAAGATACTTAAATTATTTAAAGATGCAGCCGCAGAAATACTTATAAAGCATGATGGGGATGAAGGCTTATTTAGGGCTTACGATAATATAGAGTTTTTAGCACCTGTATATGCAGGAGATTATATAGAGGTTAGTGGAGAATTAATATCTTTTGGAACCACATCTAGAAAAATGAATTTTGAAGCTAGAAAGGTTATACAATCAGTATCAGGCATAAATAATTCATCAGGAGAGGTGTTACTAAGACCTATAGTTGTATGCAAGGCTAGTGGAACTTGTGTAGTTCCTAAAGATAAACAAAAAAATAGATGAAAATATAAATTAGTCAGATAAATTTTATTAAAGTCTGTAAATATAGAATTCATAAGTTATAAGGGAAAATGAAACGTTGAGGTATATATTAAAATATTATATAGGAATATACTAAAAACTAACTAAAAATTGGTATAATTTTCAGAAAATTTAATATGGATTAATAAAATATAAAAATAAGGGGGAAATATTTTGAAAGCAAACCCAAAAACCCAGAGAAAAGCAACTCTTATAGAATCTATAATACCATTAATACTTTTAGTTATAGTATTAGCATATTCATTGATAGAACTCGATGCTGATCCACACATACCACTTATAATAGGTTCACTTATGGTAGGTTGTGTTGGAATATTTAGACTAGGATTTAGCTGGAAAGAGTTAGAGGGAACAATACTTGAAACTATAAAAATGGCAATGCAGGCAATACTTATACTTATGATAGTAGGTACACTTATAGGAACATGGATATTAAGTGGAACAGTACCATCAATGATTTATTGGGGTCTTGAAATATTATCACCAGCAATATTCTTACCAGCAACTACAATAATATGTGCGATAGTATCACTTGCTACTGGTTCATCTTGGACTACAGCAGGAACTGTTGGAATTGCGCTTATTGGTATAGGTCAAGGTCTTGGAATGCCGGCTCCGCTTGTAGCAGGAGCAATAATATCTGGAGCATATTTTGGAGATAAAATGTCACCACTTTCAGATACTACAAACTTAGCGCCAGCAATGGCAGGAGCAGAGTTATTTGAACATATAAAACACATGATATACACTACAGGACCAGCACTTATAATAGCACTTATACTTTATGGAATAATAGGTATGAAATATGCAGGTAAAGAACTTGATATGGCAAACATTGAACTTATAAGAGGTACACTTAGTGATTCATATAATACTTTATCACCGATACTATTTATACCACCTATTTTAGTAATAATACTTGTTATATGTAAAGTACCAGCCATACCAGGATTATTAATAGGAACACTACTAGGGGCAATATTTGCATATTTTTGTCAAGGATCTAACTTAACTGATATAGTAGGAGCTGCTCATTATGGATATGTATCAGAAACAGGAGTAGCTGACGTTGATGCATTATTAAGTCGTGGTGGTCTTGATTCCATGATGTGGACAGTTTCACTTATATTATGTGCACTTAGTTTGGGAGGATTACTTGAAAAAACTGGAATGCTAGAGGCACTATCAAGTGCACTTTTAAAATTTGCAAAAGGTTCTTTTGGATTAGTTTTAGCTACTATAGTATCTTGTATAGGAGTAAATTTAGCTACTGGAGATCAATATCTATCAATAGTTTTACCAGGAAGAATGTATAAAAATGAATATAGAAAAAGAGGATATCATCCAAAGAATTTATCAAGGGCACTAGAAGATAGTGGAACACTAACATCACCACTTATCCCATGGAATACATGTGGTGCTTATATGTGGGTAACTTTAGGAATTCATCCATTTGCTTATTTACCATTTGCATTTTTAAACTTAATAAATCCTATAATATCTTTAATATATGCATCTACCGGTATAACTATAGAAAATTTACCTCAAGAAGAAATGAAAAAAGTTAAAGAAGAAATAGAAAAAGGTATACTATAAACATAAGAGGCTATCTTAATTAAAGATTAGCCTCTTTCGTATTAATAGAAAATTTTCAAAAAAAATCTATTTTTAAACTTTATATGACAAATTTTTATAAAAAAGAAGGAGTCTAAGAAAAAGTAAAGAATATTTATATAATAAAAATAATATATGTAAAATTTATTAACAAACGTTAGGATAAAAATTTTTGATTAATAACAAATTATGCTTATGAATAATTATAAGTATATGTAATGCTGATTTATATATAAAAAAAATAATATACAAAAAATGTAAAATATAAAGAAGGAATATGAAGAATAAAGTAGAATATTATATAATATAAAAAGAAAATGTAAAAAAATAAAAATAAAAGAAGGGATATAGAAATAAATATATAATATAATAAACATAAGAAAATATTTATCCTAAAATTTTAGCTATAAATTAAAAAAATGTAAAAAAATAAAAATAAAAGAAGGAATATAGAAATAAATGCAGAATATTAAAAGCATAAGGAAATATTTAGTTGAAAACTACAATTATAAATTACTAAAGTAGTAAATAGCTAAGAGAGGGAATAAGACATCTGTGTTACTATTAGTAAATAGGATATAAGGATGGAAAAGATATGTTTAAAAATTTAATCTGCACTAAAGAGGGGAATATATACATAATCAAGATAGCTAGGGAAGAATATTTGAATTCTTTAAATGAAGAAGTACTAAAAGAATTAGATAGAGCTATTGATATCATCAAAAAAGATGAGGAAATTTATGTAGGTATAATAACAGGTCAAGGAAGGGCTTTCGTAGCAGGGGCAGATATAGAAGCTATGAAAGATATGAATTTTGAAGAAGCAAGAAGGTTTTCAAAAACTGGAAATGAATTATTTAGAAAAATAGAAAACTGTGAGAAACCTATAATAGCGGGAATAAATGGATTTTGCTTAGGTGGAGGATTAGAGATTGCTATGAGTTGTGATATTAGAATAGCAAGCACAAAAGCAAAATTTGGGCAAGTAGAAGTCAACCTTGGTATATTACCTGGATTTGGAGGAACTCAAAGGTTATCTAGAATAGTAGGAATAGGGAAAGCTAAAGAACTTATATATAGTGCACAAATAATAAAAGCAGAAGATGCATTAAACATAAATCTAGTAAATAAGGTTACATCACATGAAACTTTACTAGAAGAGTGTATAGATATGGCAAAGCTTATTGCATCTAAAGGTCAACTTGCCGTAAGATATGCTAAAAATGCAATAAATAAAGGTTATGAAATAGATATAGATAATGCTATAAATCTAGAAAGCTATCTATTTGGGCTATGCTTTGCAAGTTATGACCAAGAAGAAGGTATGAGTGCATTTTTAGAAAAAAGAGATCCAAAATTTAATATACATTGTGATAAAAAAGTAAGTAGTTCATTATAGGGGGAAATATCATGAAAATAATGGTAATAGGAAGCGGTACTATGGGAAGTGGTATTGCAGAGGTACTTATATCTAATGGACATCAAGTAATACTTAGAGATTTAAACAATGACAGTATAGAAAAAGGGATTAAGTTAATAACAAAAAGTTTAGAAAGAAAAGTAGCAAAAGAGAAGATAAAACATGAAGAAAAAAATGAAATATTAAAAAGACTTAATTCAACTGTAGAATTAGAAGAAGCAAAAGATTGTGATTTAGTAATAGAGGCTATAGTTGAAAATATACAAATCAAAAAACAATTACTTAAAGAACTAGATGAAATATGTAAAGAAGAAACAATATTTGCAACAAATACATCATCATTGTCGATAACAGACCTATCAATAAGCACTAATAGACCTGAAAAAGTGATAGGAATGCACTTTTTCAATCCAGCACCAGTTATGAAATTAATAGAAGTAATAGACGGTATGCTAACATCAAAAGAAACCCACAATACAATATTTGAATTATGTAAACAATTAAATAAAACTCCTGTAAGTGTATCTGAAGCACCAGGATTTGTAGTTAATAGAATTCTAGTACCTATGATAAATGAAGCAATAGGAATATTTGCAGAAGGTATTGCAAGTGCAGAAGATATAGATAATGCAATGAAATTAGGAGCAAATCATCCAATAGGACCATTAGCGTTAGGTGACCTTATAGGTTTAGACGTATGCCTAAATATAATGGAAGTACTATATAGTGAATTTGGGGATTCAAAATATAGACCACATCCACTTCTTAAAAAAATGGTTAGAGGTGGAATATTAGGAAGAAAAGTTAAAAAAGGATTTTATAATTATCAATAATTAATTATAAAATTCATTAAATAAATAAAAAAATTTGACACTGTCAAGGGAGGAAGAATATGAGAGAAGTTGTTATAGTATCAGCAGTTAGAACTCCTATAGGCTCTTTAGGTGGGGCACTTAAAGATGTAAGTTCTGTAGAATTAGGAAGTATAGCGGCTAAAGAAGCAATAAAAAGAGCTAATATAAATCCTGAAATAATAGATGAGGTGTTAATAGGAAATGTATTAAGTGCAGGTCTTGGACAAAATGTAGCAAGACAAGTTGCTATAAAAGCTAATGTCCCAGTAGAAACTCCAGCACTTGCTATAAATAAAGTTTGTGGTTCTGGACTTAGAGCAGTTAGTATGGCAGCACAATTTATAGCTCTTGGAGATTGTGATGTAGTACTTGCTGGTGGATGTGAAAGTATGAGTAATGCACCATATTTATTAAATAGAGGTAGATATGGATATGGATTAGGGGATAATAAAATAGTTGACTCTTTAGTAAATGATGGATTAACAGATGCCTTTAATAATTACCATATGGGGATAACTGCAGAAAATTTAGCAGAAAAGTTTGGTATAACTAGAGAAGAACAAGATAAATTTGCTCTTTTAAGTCAAGAGAAAGCTAAACAAGCTCAATTAAGCAATAGATTTAAGGATGAAATAGTTGAGGTTTTAATACCACAAAGAAAAGGTGATCCTATTGTATTTGATACTGATGAGCATCCAAAGCATAATACTACTCTAGAAAGATTATCTAAATTAAGACCAGCATTTAAAAAAGATGGAACTGTTAGTGCAGGAAATGCATCTGGAATAAATGATGGTAGTGCTATGGTTATACTTATGAGTAGAGAAAAGTGCGATGAATTAGGATTAAAACCATTAGCAAGTATAGTTTCTTATGCTTCAGCAGGAGTTGATCCATCTATAATGGGTTATGGTCCAGTTCCATCAACAGAAAAAGCTCTTCAAAAAGCAAACTTAAACTTAGATGATATAGACTTAATAGAAGCAAATGAAGCTTTTGCAGTACAAGCTTTATCAGTATCAAAAGGATTAAACTTTGATATGGAAAAAGTAAATGTAAATGGTGGTGCAATAGCACTTGGTCATCCAGTGGGAGCTAGTGGATGTAGAATATTAGTTTCTTTAATACATGAAATGCAAAAAAGAGAAGATGCTAACCTAGGACTTGCTACACTTTGTATAGGTGGTGGACAAGGTACTAGTTTAATAATAAAAAAATGCTAATATAGTGTATTCAAAAGAGGGGAGATATTTATGGAAAAATATGAATTATTAAAACAAATGTATAGAGAGTTTACAGTAAATGAGGTAGCTCCTATAGCTCATGAAATAGATGAAGAAGAAAAATTCCCATATGCAACAGTTGATAAGATGGCTGAATGCGGGATGTTAGGAATACCTTTTCCAAAAGAATATGGTGGAGAAGGCGGAGATTATTTAGGATACACATTAGCTGTTGAAGAACTTTCAAAAGCTTGTGGAACTACAGGTGTAATTTTATCTGCTCATACATCACTAGGTGCTAATCCAATATATGAATTTGGTACAGAAGAACAAAAGCAAAAGTTTTTAGTTCCACTTGCAAAAGGAGAAAAATTAGGTGCTTTTGGTTTAACTGAACCTAATGCAGGTACAGATGCATCGGCTCAACAAACTACTGCAGTTTTAGATGGAGATAATTATATATTAAATGGAACTAAGATATTTATAACTAATGCAGGTCCTGCTGATATATATATAGTTATGGCTATGACTGATAAATCAAAAGGAACTCGTGGAATATCAGCTTTCATAGTTGAAAAAGGAACAGAAGGATTTACAATAGGTAAAAAAGAGAAAAAACTTGGTATAAGAGGTTCTGCAACTTGTGAACTTATATTTGAAAACTGTGTAATACCTAAAGAAAACTTATTAGGTAAAGTTGGACAAGGATTTAAGATAGCTATGAAGACACTAGATGGTGGTCGTATAGGAATAGCTGCACAGGCATTAGGAATTGCACAAGGTGCATTAGATGTTACAGTTGATTATGTAAAAGAAAGAAAGCAATTTGGTAGAAGTTTATCGGCGTTTCAAAATACTCAATTTGAACTTGCTAATATGAAAACTAAAATAGAAGCTGCAAGACTTTTAGTATATAAGGCTGCAAGTAAAAAAGATGCAGGTAAACCATATAGTGTAGATGCTGCTATGGCAAAACTTTATGCATCTGAAGTAGCAATGGAAGTTACAACTAAAGCAGTTCAACTTCACGGAGGATACGGATACACTCGTGAATATGATATAGAAAGAATGATGAGAGATGCAAAAATAACTGAAATATACGAAGGAACAAGTGAAGTACAAAGAATGGTTATAAGTGCAGACTTACTTAAATAGCAAATTTTTAGGAGGAAAGAATATGAATATATTAGTTTGTGTAAAGCAAGTACCAGATACAACAGAAGTAAAATTAGATCCTAAAACTGGTACATTAATAAGAGATGGTGTACCAAGTATTATAAACCCTGATGATAAAGCAGGAATAGAAGAAGCAGTAAACCTAAAAGAAAAAATGGGTGCTACAGTTACAGTTTTAACAATGGGACCACCTCAAGCTAAAAATGCATTAAAAGAAGCAATAGCAATGGGTGCTGATAAAGCAATACTTCTTACAGATAGAGCTTTTGCAGGAGCTGATACATTAGCTACTTCAAAAACTATAGCAGGAGCTATAAAGAAACTAGACTATGATTTAATAATAGCAGGAAGACAAGCAATAGATGGAGATACAGCACAAGTTGGTCCTCAAATAGCAAATCATCTTGATATACCATCTATAACTTATGTTGAAAAGTTAGAAGTAGAAGGTGAACATGTAATAGTAAATAGAGCTTTTGAAGACGGATATCAAGTTATAAAGGCTAAAATGCCACTTCTTATAACTACTTTAAAAGAAATGAACACTCCAAGATATATGAGAGTTTCTAGAATATATGATTGTATGAGAGAAGATAAAATAGAAACTTGGACTTTAAAAGATATAGATGTTTGTTTAGAAGAGATAGGATTAAAAGGTTCTCCAACAAAAGTTAAAAAATCATTTACTAAGGGCGTTAAAGCAAAAGGAACACTTTATGATGTAGATGAAAAAGAAGGAGCATCAATAATAGTAAATGCTCTTAAAGAAAAGTTTATAATAACTGAAGCTAAGGCTTAAAAACTAAACAATTTGACGAAATATTTCTCAAAGAGTAGTGATTATAGGAGGAAAAATAATGAGTGTAATGGTTTTTGTTGAGCAAAGAAGCGGTGAGATCCAAAATGTTTCTTTGGAATTAATAGGAAGAGGTAAAGAGTTAGCAGATAAATTAAATAGTAAAGTAAGTGCAGTACTTCTTGGACACAATGTTAAAAGTTTAAGTGAAGAGCTTATACAATATGGTGCAGATGAAGTAATTTGTGTAGATGATGAAAACTTAGATGTATATGTGACTAATACATACACTAAAGCACTTTGTGATGTTATAAATAAAAAAGATCCAGAAATAGTTTTAGTAGGAGCGACTACAATAGGTAGAGATTTAGCACCAAGAGTTAGTGCAACTATTGGAACAGGGCTTACAGCAGACTGTACATCACTTGAGATAGATGATGAAACTAGTGGACTTTTAATGACTAGACCTGCATTTGGTGGAAATATAATGGCTACTATAATATGTCCAAATCATAGACCACAAATGAGTACTGTAAGACCAGGAGTTATGAAAAAGTTAAAAAAAGATAGTACAAGAACTGGAAATGTTGAAGATTTTGTAGTAGATTTTAGTGAAAATGGTAAAAACGTAGAAGTATTAGAATATATAAAAGAAACTGTAAAGAAAGTTAATATAGAAGATGCTAATATACTTATATCAGCAGGAAGAGGAATAGGTTCTAAAGAAAATATGAATGCTTTATATGAATTAGCAGATATATTAGGAGCTGAAGTAAGTGCTTCTCGTGCTGTAGTTGATGCAGGATGGGTTGATAAAGCTCGTCAAGTAGGACAAACTGGTAAAACTGTAAGACCAGACCTTTACATCGCTTGTGGTATATCAGGAGCTATACAACATTTGGCTGGTATGGAAGAATCTGAATTTATAATAGCTATAAATAAAAATAGTGAAGCACCTATATTTGAAGTTGCAGATGTTTCTATAGTAGGAGATGTTAATAAAGTTATTAAAAATTTAATACAAGAATTAGCATAATAAACTTAAATTTACTAATTGGTGTAGGTCTAGCAAAAATTCGCTACGCTCATGTCGCTTAAGTGCTTCGCCAACACGTTGCTTAAACGGCTATGTACGTTGCTAAAAAAGGCCTATCCCAGTTATTAAATATATAAACAAACATAAAGGGGGATTTTCACATGAAAGCAATGATAAGAATAAGAATGGGAAGTAATGACGCTCATTATGGTGGAAATTTAGTAGATGGTGCTAAAATGCTTCAATTATTTGGAGATGTAGCTACTGAATTACTAATACAAAATGATGGTGATGAAGGATTATTTAAAGCATATGATAGTGTAGAGTTTTTAGCTCCAGTATATGCTGGTGATTATATAGAAGCAGTTGGTGAAATAGTTAATGTAGGAAATAGCTCAAGAAAGATGATATTTGAAGCTAGAAAAGTTATAGTACCAAGAACTGATATAAATGAATCAGCAGCAGAAGTTTTAGAAAATCCAATAGTAGTATGTAAAGCTAGTGGAACTTGTGTAGTGCCTAAAGACAAACAAAGATTATAGTTACTTAGGGGGAAACTTTAATATGCAAAAGGTTATAATAACTGCAGCTATATGTGGTGCAGAGGTAACAAAAGAACATAATCCAAATGTTCCATATACTGTTAAAGAAATAGTAAGAGAAGCAAAGTCTGCTTATGATGCTGGAGCAAGTATAATACATCTTCATGTAAGAAAAGATGATGGAACTCCAACACAAGATATAAATAGATTTAAAGAATGTATAGAAGCTATAAAGGTTGCTTGTCCTGATGCAATTGTTCAACCTTCAACTGGAGGAGCAGTTGGAATGAGCAATGAAGAAAGAATTCAACCAGTAAATCTATCTCCTGAAATGGCAACTCTAGATTGCGGAACTTGTAACTTTGGTGGAGATGAAATCTTTGTGAACACTGAAAATACTATAAAAGAGTTCGGAAAGAAAATGATAGAATTAAATGTTAAGCCAGAAATAGAAGTATTTGATAAGGGGATGATAGATATGGCTCTTAGGCTTAACAAAAAAGGATTTATAAATGATAATATGCACTTTAATTTTGTAATGGGAGTTAATGGAGGTATAAGCGCAACTTATAGAGATTTAATGTTTATGAGAGAAAGCATACCTGAAAATGCTACATTTACAGTAAGTGGAATAGGAAGATCTCAATTTGATATGGTGGCTTTAAGTATATTATTAGGTGGACATATTCGAGTAGGATTTGAAGATAATGTATATATGAAAAAAGGAGTCCCAGCATCATCAAACGGAGAATTAGTTAAAAAAGCTGCAAATATAGTAAAAGAGCTTGGAAGAGAAGTAGCAACACCTAAAGAAGCTCGTGAAATACTAGGTTTGAAAGCAAATATATTAAGCACACAAGAAGCTTAAACAATTTAGGGGGAAGCTAAAATGAGTAAAGTTGTATCTTTAGAAACACTAAAAGATCTTTTTAAAGATGATATGACTATCATGATAGGTGGATTTTTAGGCTGTGGAACAGGGGAAATTCTTATAGATTCACTGATAGAATCTGGTGCTAAAAATTTAACTATAATAGGAAATGATACTTCTTTTGTGGATAAGGGAATAGGAAGACTGATAGTAAATAACCAAGTTAAAAAGGTTATAGCCTCTCATATAGGAACAAATGCAGAAACAGGAAGATTAATGAATGAAGGTAAACTAGAAGTTGAATTATCTCCACAAGGAACTCTTATAGAAAGAGTAAGAGCAGGGGGATTTGGTTTAGGCGGAATATTAACTCCAACAGGAGTTGGAACTTTAGTTGAAGAAAATAAAGAAAAGATAACTGTAAATGACAAAGAATATTTATTAGAACTACCATTAAGAGCAGACATAGCACTTGTGAAAGGTAGCCTAGTAGATACATTTGGAAATACAGTTTATAAAGGAACTACTAAAAACTTTAACCCAATGATAGCTATGGCAAGTGACTTAGTAATAGTTGAGGCTGAAGAAGTAGTAGAAGTAGGAAGTTTAAATAAAGAGATGATAATGACTCCAGGTGTAGTAGTAGATTACATAATAAAGGAGGCAAAATAAATGAATCCTAAAGAGATTATAGCTAAAAGAGTGGCTAAAGAATTTGAAAATAATCAATTAGTAAATTTAGGGATAGGACTTCCAACATTAACTGCAAACTACATAGAAGAAGGCATAAATGTAATTTTCCAATCAGAAAATGGAATGGTTGGTATGGGTAGAGTTGCTAATGAAGATGAAGTAGATCCATATATAACTAATGCAGGTGGTCAATTTGTAACTATAAATGAAGAAGGAGCTTTCTTTGATTCATCAATGTCTTTTGGCCTTATAAGAGGAGGACATGTGGATGTAACAGTTTTAGGAGCTTTAGAAGTAGATCAACATGGAAATTTAGCTAACTGGATAGTACCTGGAAAAATGGTTCCAGGTATGGGTGGAGCTATGGATTTAGTAGTTGGAGCTAAAAAGGTTATAGTCGCAATGCTACACACTGTAAAAGGTAAATCTAAGATACTTAAAGAGTGTACTCTTCCATTAACTGCAAAAGGTGTAGTTGATATGATAATAACTGAACTTGCTGTTATGGAAGTAACAAAAGAAGGCTTAGTTGTAAGAGAAATAAGTGAAGATGTAACAATTGAAGAATTAAGGGAAATGACAGATGCAGATTTAATAATATCTGATGATTTAGTATATATGCAAGCACAAACAGTATAATAAGGGGGATTAGTCATGAAAGGATGTAAATACGGAACACACAGAGTTATAGGAGAAAATGTACTTCCACAACCAGCTAAAAAAATAAACAATGATATGAATATTTATGATAATGAAATATTAATAGATGTTCAAGCTTTAAACATAGATTCAGCAAGCTTTACTCAAATAGAAGAAGAGTGCAACCATGATATAGAAAAAATAAAGTCAAGAATATTAGAAATAGTAGAAGAGAAAGGAAAAATGCAAAACCCAGTTACTGGTTCTGGTGGGATGTTAATAGGAACAATAGAAAAAATAGGATCTGATTTAGTAGGAAAAACAGATTTACAAATAGGAGATAAGATAGCTACGCTTGTATCATTATCATTAACTCCATTAAAAATAGATGAAATAATAGACATAAAAGCAGATATAGATAGAGTTGAAATAAAAGGAAAAGCTATATTATTTGAAAGTGGTATATATGCAAAGTTACCAACAGATATGGAAGAAAACTTAGCATTAGCTGCTCTTGATGTTGCCGGAGCTCCTGCTCAAACACAAAAGTTAGTTAAAGAAGGAGATAGTGTTTTAATACTTGGAGCTGCTGGTAAATCTGGAATGCTTTGCTGTTATGAGGCTAAAAAGAAAGCTGGAAAAAATGGTAGAGTAATAGGACTTGTTAGAGATGAAAAACAAAAAGCATTCTTAAAAGAAAATAACCTTGTAGATGAAGTTATAGCTGTAGATGCACAAAATCCTAATGAAGTACTTAAGAATGTATTAGAAGTTAATGAAGGAAAAGAGGTAGATTTAGCTATAAACTGTGTAAATGTCCAAAATACAGAAATGAGCACAATACTACCTGTTAGAGATGGTGGAGTAGTATACTTCTTCTCAATGGCAACAGCATTTACAAAAGCAGCACTTGGAGCTGAAGGTGTAGGTAAAGATGTAGATATGATAATAGGAAATGGATACACTAAAGGTCATGCAGATGTTACAATAGCAGCTTTAAGAGAAAGTGAAACAATAAGAAATATATTCAAAAAATTATACGTATAAAATATAAGGGGTGGAGATTATGGAAAGAAAAATATTTACGGATGTTAGCAATGAATTATGGAATGATTGGACTTGGCAAGTAAAAAATAGAATAACAACAGTTGAAGAATTAAAAAAATATATACCACTTACAGAAAGTGAAGAAGAAGGAGTTAAGGAATGTCTTAAAACTCTTAGAATGAGTATCACACCATACTATTTATCATTAATAGATCCAACTAATGCAAATGATCCAATAAGAAAGCAAGCTATACCAGTTGCAAGTGAACTTAAAGTTTCTGAAGCTGATTTAGATGATCCACTTCATGAAGATGGAGATTCACCAGTACCAGGACTTACTCATAGATATCCAGATAGAGCATTACTTTTAATAACAGATCAATGTGCAATGTATTGTAGACACTGTACAAGAAGAAGATTTGCTGGACAAAATGATGGAGCTCAACCAGTTGATAGAATAGATAAGGCTATAGAATATATAAGAAATACTCCAGTTATAAGAGATGTATTATTATCAGGTGGTGATGCACTTTTAATGAGTGACGAGAGATTAGAGTATATCATAAGTAAATTAAGAGAGATACCACATGTTGAAATAATAAGGATAGGAAGTAGAACTCCAGTAGTTATGCCACAAAGAATAACTGATAATTTAGTGAATATGCTTAAGAAATATCATCCAGTATGGTTAAACACTCACTTTAATCATCCAAATGAAATAACTAAAGAATCTATAGAAGCTTGTAAAAAGATGGCAGATGCAGGTATACCTTTAGGAAATCAAAGTGTTTTACTACGTGGGGTAAACGATTGCATGCACGTAATGAAGAAATTAGTTAATGATTTAGTAAAAATAAGAGTTAGACCATACTACATCTATCAATGTGATTTATCTAATGGAATAGAGCACTTTAGAACTCCAGTATCTAAAGGTATAGAAATAATAGAAGGATTAAGAGGACATACATCAGGATACTGTGTACCAACATTTGTTGTAGATGCACCAGGTGGTGGAGGTAAAACTCCAGTTATGCCAAACTATGTAATATCTCAAAGTTACGATAAAGTAATACTTAGAAACTTTGAAGGGGTTATAACTACTTATACAGAGCCAACAAACTATAAGCATACATGTGAATGTGAAGTTTGCAAAGGTGAAAAAGAAGTTCATAAGGTAGGGGTAGCAGGTCTTTTAAATAATGAAAGAATGGTACTTGAGCCAACTGAATTAGATAGAAAGAAAAGAGAGTTAAGTACTCAATTAGGTTAATAAAAACTAACACTAAAAGATATTATAGGTAATATTACCTATAATATCTTTTAGAAAAATTATTAAAATCTACATCGCTTAGATTAAATTTTTAAGGATATAATTATGGATATATTAAATGAAATATTAAAATATAAGAGTATGTCTATTATAGGAAATTACAAAAACGTAGGTAAAACTACTACTTTAAATTACATATTAAAAGAGTGTATAAATAAAAATATAATACTAGGACTTACATCAATAGGTGTAGATGGAGAAGGGGTAGATGTTGTCACTAAAACTGATAAACCTAGAATATATGTAAATAAAAATACTATAATAGCTACAGCTAATAGTTTAGCTTTAAGTAGTGATATAACCAAAGAAATTCTAGAACTTACAAATATAACAACACCACTAGGAAATATAGTTATATTTAGATCCTTAAGCGATGGATATATAGAACTTGCAGGTCCATCTATAAACACTCAAATAAAGTACATATGTGAAAGATTAAATCACTATGGTGCAGACTTAAGTATAGTTGATGGGGCTTTATCTAGAAAAACGCTAGGCTCACCATCTATAACAGATTCTACAATATTTTGTAGTGGAGCTGTAATAAATAAAGATATAAATAAGGCAATAGAAAAGATAATATATGAAGCTAATATATTAAATCTTGAAAAAGTAAATGATGTTAAATTCTATGAAATTTATGAAAATATAAAAGAATATAAGATTAGCTTAGTAAATAAAGATTATTCATACAAATGCCTAAATATAAATACAACTCTAAATTCTTCTAAAGAAATTATAGATAGTGTAGATGAAAATACTAAGTATATAGTTGTAAATGGAATAGTTACTAATAATTTTATAAACAACTTTATAAAAAGTGGTAATAACTATAAAAATATAACTATATTGGTCAGCGATAGTACAAAGATATTTTTAGATAAGGAAATATTTGATAAGTTTATAAAGCTTAAAGGAAGTATTAAGGTTATAAATAAAGTCAATCTAATAGGATTAAGTATAAACCCAACATCAATAGAAGGATATAGCTTTGATGATAAATATTTTATAGATAGTATACAAAGTAAAACTAATATAAAAGTATTTAATGTTATGAATGTTTAGAAATTAAGCTTTTATAAACAAGAAGGTGATTATATTAAGTCATTTATAATAAACGAAGTAAATACAATTACACCATATGGAGAAAAAGAAAAAGCTAATATAAAAATATATAAAAAAGAAAATAGTGAAAAATTAATAAAAGAACTTAATTATATAGAAAATATGATTAATAGCTTAAAAGAAAATGACATGGTGTATGATAATATACAATATGAGTTTTGTAAAATTAAAAATATAACAAATACTCTAAATAGGTTAAAACAGAAAAATGCATTAGACGAAATAGAACTGTTTGAAATAAAAAACTTTGCTATAAATACTAATGAGATAATAAAAAACTATTTAAAATTGAATATTAATATAGATTATATAAACTTTAAAAACTTAGATGTAGTTGTAAAGATGTTAGATCCAGATGAATTAAATTTAACTACATTTCAAATATATGGTGCATATAGTAAAAAGTTATTACATATTAGACAAAATAAGCTAAATATTGAAAAGCAAATATTTAAAGAAACTGATAAAGATAACATAGAAAAATTAAAACAAGAAAGACTAGAAATTGTTGTAAATGAAGAACAAGAAGAGTTAAGAATAAGAAAAGCACTAAGTGAAAAGTTGTATAACTATTTAAATGATATAAATGAAAATATAAAATCTATAGGGAAATTAGATTTACTTATTGCTAAGGCAAATTTAGCACTTAAGTATAATGCTATAAAACCTAGTATAAATAAAGAAAATAAAATTTTCTTTAAAGATCTTATAAATCCAAGTCTTCAGACAATTTTAAGTTCACAAAATAAGGAATATATTCCAATAAGCATAGATATAGATAAAAAAATTACTATAATAAGTGGTGCTAATATGGGTGGAAAAAGTGTAAGTATGAAAACCATAGCACTTAACCTATATTTATTCCAATGTGGATTTTATGTATTTGCTAAAGAAGCTAACTTATGTGTATTAGACTTTATATATATAATAAGTGATGATATGCAAGATATAAATAAAGGTCTAAGTACATTTGGAGCAGAGATCATAAAATTAAAAGAAATAACAAAACTTATGAAGTTAAGGGATGGATTTATCGCATTAGATGAATTTGCAAGAGGAACCAATCCGATAGAGGGAAGATTACTACTAAAAGCAATATGTGAATATTTTAAAAAGTACAATTCTATAAGTTTAATATCTACACATTTAGATGACATAAATATAGATGATGTTACCTATTACCAAGTAGTAGGTCTTAAAAATGTAGATTTTGATGGTTTAAAACGTCAAATAGATTTAAAGATTGGAGTAGGCAAAAGTTCAAAAGGTGTACAAATACTTCAAGAATACATGGATTACAGATTAGAGAAAGTAAGTAAAGAAACTAAAGTTCCAAAAGATGCTATAAATATATGTAGATTATTAGGATTAGACAATGAAATAGTAGATATAGCTAATAAGCTAAGTAAATAAATAAAGCTTGTAGATATAGCTGACAAACTAAGTAAATAAAGCTTAAGGGGGATTAATATGAGTAAGTTAAATTTAGATTTTAGTATAGTGGAAAAAGCTCGTGAATCAGCGCGTAATATAGTGTTAGATACACAAGAATTTATAAACAAACACACTACAGTAACAGTTGAAAGAAGTATACTTAGACTACTTGGCGTAGATGGAGTAGATGAGTTTGGTGTGCCACTTCCAAACGTAGTTGTAGATAGCATCAAAAACTCAAACAATGGCTCTTTAGGTATGGGAGTTGCTTATTATATAGGTAATGCTATGATAAATACAGGACTTACTCCACAAGAGATAGCACAAAAAGTATCACAAGGAGAATTAGATCTATGTGCCCTTAAAGAGCATGATGTATTTGATGTTAAGCTTAAAATAAATGAAATAGCTAAACAAAGTGTAGATCAAATAAAGGCAAATAGAAATAAAAGAGAAGAATTTTTAAATGAGTATGGAGATAAAAGTGGACCATACTTATATGTAATAGTAGCTACAGGAAATATATACGAAGATATAACTCAAGCTGTAGCAGCTGCAAAGCAAGGGGCAGATATAATCGCAGTTATAAGAACAACTGGACAAAGTTTACTTGACTATGTTCCATATGGTGCTACGACTGAAGGATTTGGAGGAACTTATGCAACAGGTGAAAACTTCAGATTAATGAGAGAAGCACTTGATAAGGTTGGAGCTGAACTTGGAAGATACATAAGACTTTGCAACTACTGTTCAGGATTATGTATGCCAGAAATAGCAGCACTAGGAGCACAAAATAGATTAGACGTTATGCTAAATGATGCTTTATATGGAATATTATTTAGAGATATAAATATGAAAAGAACAATGATAGACCAATACTTCTCAAGAATAATAAATGGATTTGCCGGAGTTATAATAAACACTGGTGAAGATAACTACTTAACAACAGCAGATGCAGTAGAAGAAGCGCATACTGTACTTGCATCTCAATTTATAAATGAACAATTTGCATTAGTTGCAGGATTGCCTGAAGAACAAATGGGACTTGGACATGCATTTGAAATAAGCCCTGATGTTGAAAATGGATTCTTATATGAATTAGCTCAAGCTCAAATGGCTAGAGAAATATTCCCTAAAGCACCTCTTAAGTATATGCCACCAACTAAGTTTATGACTGGTGATATATTTAAAGGTCAAGTACAAGATGCATTATTTAATATGGTAACTATAATGACAGATCAAAAATTACACTTATTAGGAATGCTTACAGAAGCAATTCATACTCCATTTATATCAGATAGAGCACTTTCAATAGACAATGCTAAGTATATATTTAATACTATGAAAGATCTAGGAAGTGAAATAGAGTTTAAAAAAGATGGAATAATGTGTAATAGAGTTAATGAAGTTTTAAACAATGCATATGAATTAATTTCTCAAATAGAAAAAGATGGATTATTTAAAACATTAGAACAAGGTAAATTTGCAGGTATAAAAAGACCAATAGATGGGGGAAAAGGTCTTGATGGAGTTGTTATGAAAGAAGCTATGTACTTCAATCCATTTATAGAACTAATGTTAGAAAAAGAGTTAGTATTAGGAGGGAATTGTTAATGAGCGGACTATATTCTATGGACAATAAGGAATATGATAAAAACCTTGATTTAAAAAATTTAAAACCTTATGGAGACACATTAAACGATGCTAAAGTACAAGTAAGTTTTACATTACCAATAAAAGATGATGAAAAAGGTATAGAAGCAGCAAAACTTACAGCTAAAAATATGGGGCTTAGTGATATAAATGTAGCACATCATAAAGCACTTGATAGTGAATTTACTTTCTATGTTGTATATGGAAGTTTAGAAAAAGGTGTAAACTACGAAGATATACATGTAGAAGTAGCACAAGAAGATACTATGGATAAATATGAAATAGAAGAGTATATAAAAGAAAATATAAAAAGAGATATAGTAGTAGTAGGTGCAAGTACAGGAACTGATGCACATACAGTTGGAATAGATGCAATAATGAATATGAAAGGTTATGCAGGAAACTATGGACTAGAAAGATATGAAGGAATAGAAGCTTATAACTTAGGAAGTCAAGTTCCTAATGAAGAGTTTATAAGAAAAGCAGTAGAACTTAAAGCTGATGTATTATTAGTTTCTCAAACTGTAACTCAAAAAAATGTTCATATAGAAAACTTAACTAACTTAGTAGAATTATTAGAAGCTGAAGGTTTACGTGATAAAGTAGTACTTCTTTGTGGTGGACCAAGAATAAGTCATGAACTTGCAAAAGAATTAGGATATGATGCAGGATTTGGTCCAGGTAAATTTGCACAAGATGTAGGAAGTTTCTTTGTAACTGAGTTAGTAAATAGAAACTTAGTATAATGAAAATCATATATTTATAAATCAACCGAGGAAATTATTATACTACAGCATCTGATGAAAATAATTAAAAATTTATAGAAATGTTATATAAAATTAAACAAAAACTGACATAACATAATGACAATTAGAATAAGTATAATGTTTATTTATAGGATGTAACAATATTTTCTAAGTAACCAAAATATAAGTAGTGCTTTGTGGTTAAAATTAACAGACTTATGCATTAGGATATAATGTATAAGTCTGAAAAGTTACTGGATAGTGTTAGGTTTAACCTAAATTAAATACATTATCAATTATACATTATATCAAGGGGGCTCATTTTATGGGGTTTTGGATTGGACTATTAAAATTTTCACCAGTATTTATGCTGGCAGGTCTAATGATTTCGGGTATGGACTGCTTAATAGCAGCTCCAATAGCTACAATATATGCATTTATTGTAGCATCAATAACAGATAAGCTTAAATTTAATGATTTAGTTGACTGTGCAGTTGACAATGTAAAACATTTAAATTTAGTTTTCTTTATATTAATGCTTGCTTATGCTATGGCAGAAGCATTTATGGCTACAGGAGTTGGCGCTTCGATAGTTAATATAGCACTTTCTCTAGGAGTAACAGGTAGAACTGTTGCAGTTGTTGCATTTATAGTTACTGGTATACTTTCAGTAGCTACTGGAACTTCATGGGGAACTTTTGCAGCATGTGCTCCAATATTTTTATGGTTAAACCATATGGTTGGTGGTAGTATATTATTGACAACTGCATCTATAGCTGGAGGAGCTTGTTTTGGAGACAATATAGGGCTTATATCAGATACAACAGTTGTAAGTTCTGGTATGCAAGGTGTTGAAGTAATAGATAGAATCAAATCTCAAGGACCATGGTCTATAGTATGCTTAATAATATCTATAATATTTATATATGGATTAAGTATGTCTATGGGGTTACCAACAGAATCTGCAAATGCTGCACTAGCAATAGATCAAATACCAGCTCAAGTAATGACTGATTTAGGGGTTGAAAGACCATCAGCAGTAGAACTTTTAAATCAAGTAAAAACAGGAGTGCCATACTATATGGCAATACCATTATTACTTGTTTTAGCAGTAGCTATTAAAGGTTTACCTACATTAGCATGTTTATCTGTTGGTATAGTATCATCATTTATATTTGGAATTTTTGCAGGAACTGTAGATTCTTTAAACGGATTTTTAAAATTGATGATGAGTGGATTTGCAGACGCAGGTTCTTGGGTTATAGTAATGATGATGTGGGTTGGAGCATTTGGGGGAATAATGTCTAAGATGAAGGCTTTTGAACCACTATCAAATTTAGTTATGTTCCTTGCTAGAAATGTAAAACAATTAATGTTTATGAATGGTTTATTATGTTTAGTAGGAAATGCTGCACTTGCAGATGAAATGGCACAAATTGTTACAGTAGGACCTATAACTAAAGAATTAGTTGAAAATAATGTAGAGGGTAGTGAAGAAGATTTATATCAACTACGTTTAAGAAATGCTACTTTTTCTAGTTCTCTAGGGGTATTTGGTTCTCAATTAATACCATGGCATGTTTATATAGGGTTCTATTTAGGTATACTAACAGCTGTGTATCCACTTCATCAATTCGTAGCATTTGATATAATAAAATACAATGTTATGGCATACGTTACAGTTGGATCTATACTTATATTAACATTAACTGGACTTGATAAATTTATTCCTAAGTTTGGTTTACCAAGTGAGCCAAATATTAGATTAAAGAAGAAACAAAAAGAAGAAAAAGAAAGTATGACTGTATATTCATAAGTTAAATATATGAAAATAAAAAATACCCACTAGGTTATATAACCTAGTGGGTATTTTTTATTTTCATTTGTTAATGTAAAGATAAAAAGTGTACTATATAAAAGAAATTATGCATAAAAAACAAAATATTAGCAAATTTAGGTGAAAAATGTTTACTAAATATTAAAAATGTTATACTATATAATTAAATATTATACAAATGATTTGAATATTAAATTATTTAAAATATGTAAAAAAGGGTAAAAGTAGTTAAAGCTTATGGTAATTAAAATAAAAATTTAATATAAGTTTACCTTATATAATTAAGTTTTATTATAAACTATTAAAATATTTATATAGTTTATATAATATATAATCATATATCTTGGGGAGGATAAAATGAGTAAAAAACTAAATTTAAGAAAAGTGACATCATTAGCATTAGTACTAGGATTATCAATACCAATGTTATATCCATCAGAAGTAAGGGCATTAGAAGAAAATAAAAAAATAACAATACTTCATACTAATGACATACATGGTAGATTTGTTAAAAATGATAAGACAATAGGAGTAGATGTATTATCAAGTATAAAAAAACAAACTCCAAATTCATTGTTATTAGATGCAGGAGATACAATCCATGGTTTACCATTTGTAACATTAAATAAAGGTCAAGATGCAGTTGATTTAATGAATGCAGCAGGATATGATTTTATGACACCAGGAAATCATGACTTTAACTATGGTTATGAGAGATTATTAGAACTTGTTAAAAAACTTGAATTAACAAATGGACAACAAAAGATGAGGGTTTTATCATCAAATGTAACTAAAGATGGTAAAAGTGTATTTACACCAAATGCTATAAAAGAAATAAATGGAGTTAAATTAGGTATATTTGGACTATCATCTCCAGAAACTGCATACAAAACAAATCCTAATAATGTTAAAGGATTAAAATTTGAAGATCCAGTTCAAATGGCAAAAAAACAAGTTGAGGATCTAGAAAAAAATGGTGCAGAAGTAATAGTAGGGCTTGCACATGTTGGAATAGATGAATCTAGCGATCCGACAACTATAGACATAGCAAATGAAGTAAAAGGTATAGATGTTATAGTAGATGGACATAGCCATTCAAATTTACCAAATGGTAAAAAAGTAAAGGATACTTTAATAGTTAGTACTGGAGAATATATGCAGAATATAGGGAAAGTAGAGTTAGAGGTATCTAGTGTAAATGGAAAGCATGAAGTTGTTAATGCAAATGCAAGTCATATTACTAAAGAACAAGCAAGTAAGATATCCTCAGATAGTGTTGTTGAAAATAAAATAAAAGAAATAGAAGAAGCTCAAGATAAAATATTATCTGCCAATGTAGGGAATACGGATGTTCATTTAGAAGGAAGAAGGGAAAATGTTAGAACTAAAGAAACTAACTTAGGAAACCTTATAACAGATGCAATGATTTCAGAAACTAATGCAGATGTAGCTATAACTAATGGTGGAGGAATAAGAGATAGTATAAATATAGGAGATATAAGTAAAGGAGAGGTAATAAAAGTTCTTCCTTTTGGAAACTACATAGTAACAAAAGAATTAACTGGAGCTCAAATAAAAAAAGTATTAGAACACGGAGTTAAAGACTATGGAACACCAGCAGGTTCATTTACACATATAGGTGGAATGAAAATAGTAGTAGATCCTAGAAATGAAGTAGGAAATAGAGTAGTAGATATAACTATAAATAATGAAAAAGTAGATATGAATAAAAAATATACAGTAGCTACTAACGATTTCATGGCAGTTGGTGGAGATGATTATCCATGTTTTAACGATGAGCCAATAATAAACGAATACAGTGGCTTAGATGAGGCTTTAATAAAATATTTAGAGAAAATTGGTACTGTATCACCTAAAGTTGAAGGTAGAATAACATCAGTAATAGAAAAATTAATTGGGGAAAATAGATATCATACTGCAACTAAAATAAGCTTAAGTGGATTTGAAAAGGCAGACAATGTTGTATTAGTAAATTCAAATGCTATGTCAGATGCACTTAGCGCAACACCATTTGCAAAACTTAAGGATGCTCCAGTATTATTAACAGAAAGTTCTAAGTTATGCAACGAAACTAAAGCTGAAATACAAAGATTAGGTGCTAAAAATGTATACATAGTAGGTGGAGATAGCGTTGTTAATGAAAATGTTGTTAATGAACTTAAAACTATGAATTTAACTACTGAAAGAATAAGTGGAAAAGATAGATATGAAACTTCATTAAAAATAGCTAAAAAACTAGGTGATGTAAGTGAAGTAGTAGTAGTAAATGGGGTAAGAGGACTTAGTGATGCAGTAAGTATAGCACCAGTTGCAGCAAATAAAAATATGCCTATATTATTAGCGTCTGATACTAATGGAACTAAAGTATTTGATGAATTTATAAAGGATGAACAAATAACAAAATCTTATGTAATAGGAAAAGAAGGATCTATATCAGAAGATATAGCAAAAACACTTCCAAATCCACAAAGAATAGGTGGAATAGACAGAGATGAAACTAATGCTATGATAATAGATAACTTCTATAAAGATATAGAAATAAAAAATTTATTTGTAGCCAAAAATGGAATGAATAGAGAACAAGATTTAGTAGATGCACTAGCATTAGGGGTTGTTGCATCTAAAGAAAATGCTCCTATATTAATAGGTAGTGATAAATTAAATGATAAACAAAAAGAAGTTTTAGGAAATAAAACTATAAAATCTCTAACTCAGGTTGGAGGAAATGGAAATGAAGGTATAGTTAAAGAAGTTTCTAATATGATAAAAAGATAAAAATATACTTTAAACAATTTTATACTAAAATATAAAAACACCTCCGTTTCGTTTTGAAACGAGGTGTTTTTGTAATAGGTATATTTAAACATGATTATTTATCTTCTGGAATTATAAAACTTTTCTATAAGATTTAAAATAGCATACATAATCCAAGCACAAAAAGCAAGTACAAATACTCCCATCATAACCAAATCTAACTTAAATACCTGGCTTCCATAAACTATCAAATAACCAATACCAGCTCTTGATACTAAGAACTCACCAACTATAACACCAACCCAAGCCATACCTATATTTATCTTAGTAAGATTTATTAAATTACCAATATTAGAAGGGATTATGAGTTTAAATAATATTTGTGACTTAGTAGCACCAAAACTTCTTAACATTTTAATTTTTTCTTCATCAACATTTATAAAATAATTATAAGCAGAGAGTATAGTAACAACAACAGATATAGTAACAGCAGTAACTACAATACCTTCAATACCAGCACCTGCCCAAACTATAATAATAGGAGCTAGAGCTGTTTTAGGAAGAGCATTTAATATAACTAAAAATGGGTCTAAAATTTTTGATAATTTTTCAGACCACCAAAGTGCTATTGCAACTAATATTCCAAGCACTGTACCTATAACTAAACCAAGTAGAGTTTCATATACTGATATTCCAACATGAGTTAGAAGTTGACCATTTTGAACATAGCTTATAAAAAGCGAGTATATATCACTAGGTTTGCTAAATAGGAATGTATTTATTATATTTAGATTAGCAAGTACTTCCCAAAGAATTAAAAATCCTGCAAATATTAATATCTGATATAAAAGAATTTTAGTTTTTTCTTTTTTAACATTTTTTAGGTAATTTTTATATCCATCTGAATCTTTACTTAATCTCATCACTATCTAGCTCCTTCCATAGTATGTCAAAGTATTTTTGAAAATCAGGAACTTTTCTGGTTTGAAGAGGTGTTAAATCTTCATTTTGTCTTAGGTCTATGTTATATACATTTTTAACAGTTGCAGGTCGTTTAGATAGTGCTACTACTTTGTCTGACATTGATATAGCTTCACTTATATCATGAGTTACTAATATAGCAGACTTATTCTCATTTTTAATTATTTTATAAACATCATCACTAACTAAAATCCTTGTTTGGTAATCAAGGGCTGAAAAAGGTTCATCTAAAAGTAATATATCTGGATTTACAGATAGAGTACGAATAAGAGATACCCTCTGCCTCATTCCTCCTGAAAGTTCTTTTGGGTACATATATCTATATTCCCAAAGACCATAAGTTTTTAATAAATTTTCAATACGAGATATATTTTTATCAGTTTTTATATTTTGGATTTCAAGTCCAATTGTTATATTATCGATTATATTTCTCCACTCAAGTAAATGGTCTTTTTGAAACATATATCCTATATTTCCATTTATATTAATATCCCCACTAGTAGGTTTTAAAAGTTTTGTTAATATATTTAGTATAGTTGATTTTCCAGAACCACTAGGTCCAAGTAGAGTTAGAATTTGTCCTTCGTTTAGGGAGAAACTTATGTCTTTTAGAACTTCTAGTTCTCCGTCTTTTGTGTAAAAAGTTTGACACAGGTCGCTAACTTTTACAATTTCATTCATGTAATTCACCCCTAAAGTAGATTTTTGGTATATATTATATTATTAAAGTATGAGTGGATTTGTACCTATTTTAAAATATTTATAGTTTATATAAGCATAAACATATTTCAATAAAGATGACTAATTAAACATATATAAGATATAACTAGTAAATTAGTGAATATAGCAAAGTCAAAAAAATAATTTTATGACTTCTTAGTAGATATAGTTTAATAGATAAAAAAGATAGCGTGATAATTACCACGCTATCTTTTTATTATCTATTAATAGTTTTTATTAATTAATCTTCAATCTCGTCATAGGTATCAGAAGATCCACACTTACATGGTTTTGAATCGTGACAACCATGGTGATTATCACAACAATCATTATTACCAGGTTGTGAAATATCGCAATCGCATTCTATATCAAGAGTTCCTTTTACACCTATTACATCTTTTATTATAGTATATACAGTTTCTTTAGGGCTAAAGCATAATACTATATCAGCTTTAAATTTATATTTATTAGGACCAGATTTAAGGTTTACTAATTCACTAGAACTAACCTCAGAGTTTTCTGATTCACCAGAATCAGACTCAGAGTTTTCTAAACTAGAAGAACTATATATAGGGCATAATTCACTAGCTCTAGTAACACAATCTACCTTAAATTTACCATCAAATTTTTTGTAAATTAAAGAGTCTCTTTCAAAAGGAACACATAGGTTACCGTAGAAATAAGGAGATGAAAGCCCTAAACCTGTTGTATTAAGATGATGAAGATCTATAGGAGCACTTAACTTTGTAAGACCAGGAATTTCAAATACACCTAAAAACTCTTTATCTGGACAGTCTTTTAATTGAGCCTTTACTATTACCTTAAAATCACATACGTAATATTCTACATCATTATGATATATTTTTATCTTAATTCCTTCTGATTCATCATCACAACCTTTAGTATTACAAATATCATCTATACAATAGTGCTTTTGAAATTTTTCTTTTGATATATATTCGTTGTATAATTTTTGAGGGGAACCCCCATGACCTTTACAAGAGCAAATAGGTCCGCTAATAGGTTTAAAACATAAATCTTCATCGTCTAAACACTCTTTAAGGATAGCATCAGGGTGCTTTGGATCATCGCTATAATTATTTCTTAAACCTAAGCATTTATATTTAACACCTACTACTTCTTTTATACATACTTTTTCACCAGCTAAACCATAAGTCAAAGGTGTTACTACTTTAAATGTGGCATTTCTTAAAATTGTTGATAGTGTTGCACTTTTTAAAATTGCACAGCTAAATATTCTATTAGTTAATATTGGGTAGCATAATGTATCCTTACAATCCCATTTTAAACCTTTACAGCATCCGTCAGAACAATAATCTGATGGCACAAATTTTTTTGTTGTCAAACCTCTAAAGTCATCCATCTATAAATATCCTCCCAATTATATTAATTTATAAAAAGATTTTAATCTTCTTACCCTTATGATATGAAATAAAAGAGTAATTGTTACAGCTTGTATCTAAATAAAATATTTTTTAACAAGGTATAAATATTATCTATATGAATATATTGTAGTATTATTAAGGAGGGGGTAGAATGACATTTATACAAAATACTGAGATATTAATAAGAAAATCAGATAAGTGTATATCAAAGATATTTTTTAATAATGGAATTAATATAGCAAATTTTGATTCAAACTTCGAGTTAATATCTTCAAGTAAAGTAATTGATAATATAAAAGGAATTACATATATATGGTTTGATATAGATAAACAAGATAATATATATGGAATATATGATGATATGCAAGGAAGCTTAATTAAAATAGACATAAATAATGATAAAATAAATAAAGCTAGTATTATTAATTATGATAATTCTAAATATACAATAAGCTTTCCATATATAAGTAAGATAGGTAAAGATATTCATATCATATATTATTTAAAGGATAATAAAAGTAAATTATACAAATTAGTTCATAATATAAAAAGAGATAAAGAAGATATAATGTCAATTATAGATATATTCGGATATGAAGATATAAATAATTTTACTGTAATATGTGATAATACCAACATAAGTGTGTTTTACTTTAAAGTAGTAAAAGGATACGAGGAAGTATTTTTGTGTACTTTAAATCATGAAAACTCAATTTGGTATAATCCAATACAAATAACCAATTCAAACAAAGAAAAAATCCATTTATCAGTTACAAAAGGAACAAACAATACGTACCATATAGCATATTCAGAAAACAATTCTAGTAAATACCAACCAATCTATAAAAGAGTTGATTTAAACAAAGAAGGCATATTGATAAATGACAGTGTATATGTAAATAAATCCTCAGCTTGTAATATTCCTCATATAATAGAACATAAAAATGTGTTACATATGCAATGGATAGAATATGGAAATTTAAATATAAGTAAATCTTTTGATTTTGGTAAATCATGGGATACGCCTATTATAGATGATGACGGTATGGAGTACCCCTTTATAAGATATTACTATAAATCAAATTGCGAGGCAGATAAAGAATATAAAGTATCAACTGTATATGGCTGTAGAAATTATATAAATATACTTGGCATATAAAAGGAATTGATGTATTTAGAATATAAAAAACAAGTATAAATATAAAATATTAATACTTGTTTTAGTAATATTTTAAGAATTTAAGATTATATTTATAGCATATAAATTATAGTGATAGAAAGATATTATATAATTGAGAGTAGGTAAGGAGGAGAGCGTGTTGGATAAATATAAAAGGTATGCTTCATATTCAAAATCAGTTGATAATTATGAAGTAAATAAATACGATAAGAAAAATGGCAAATCATCCAGCGGTAGTTCATCAAGTAATGATATAGAATGTAATAATTCTAAAGTTATGGATAGTACGTATGAAAAATATAAAAGAGAAATAGTAGGAAAGGGGCCAAGAGGAGAACAAGGAGAACAAGGGCCAGAAGGTAAGGTAGGACCACAGGGGCCAAGAGGAGAACAAGGGGAACCAGGACCAGAAGGCAAGATAGGACCACAAGGACCAAGAGGAGAAAAGGGAGAACCAGGACCAGAAGGTAAGATAGGACCACAGGGACCAAGAGGAGAAAAGGGAGATCAAGGACCAGAAGGTAAAATAGGTCCACAAGGGCCAAAAGGAGAAAAAGGAGATCAAGGACCTCAAGGTAAGATAGGGCCACAGGGATCAAGAGGAGAAAAGGGAGAGCCAGGACCAGAAGGTAAGATAGGACCACAGGGACCAAGAGGAGAAAAGGGAGATCAAGGACCAGAAGGTAAGATAGGTCC
>NZ_JADPFC010000001.1:740244-1041198 GCF_015668195.1 Romboutsia sp. 1001713B170131_170501_G6 | reverse complement strand
AACCAGGACCAGAAGGTAAGATAGGACCACAGGGACCAAGAGGAGAAAAGGGAGATCAAGGACCAGAAGGTAAGATAGGTCCACAAGGACCAAAAGGAGAAAAAGGAGATCAAGGACCAGAAGGTAAGATAGGGCCACAAGGAGCAAAAGGGGAACCAGGACCTCAAGGTAAGATAGGACCACAAGGACCAAAAGGAGAACAAGGAGAACCAGGGCCAGAAGGTAAGATAGGACCACAAGGACTAAGAGGGGAAAAAGGAGAATCAGGGCCAGAAGGTAAGGTAGGACCACAGGGGCCAAGAGGAGAACAAGGAGAACCAGGACTTAAAGGAGAAATAGGGCCTCAAGGTAAGATAGGACCACAGGGGTCAAAAGGAGAAAAGGGAGATCAAGGACCTCAAGGTAAGATAGGACCACAAGGACCAAGAGGAGAAAAGGGAGATTCAATAGTTCAAAATAATGCTTATCTAGTTCAATCAGAATCAGCAAATATTAATCCAACATCAAGATTTGTATTTAATTCTAGTTTTATAAATGGTGAAGGTATAAGTGTCAAAAATGATGGAAAGACTATAGTTTTATCTCCAAATGCCACATATTATATCAAGTATACAGTAACAGGAAATTCGTATAATACTTATATAGTTGGACTTAGAGTAAATGAAGCTTTAATCAAAGGATCACTAGCGTACTGTGAAGAAGGCATTAAAAATTCAATTAGTAATGGAGCTATATATACTACTGGAGATAGTGAAGAAGAACTTGACCTATATAATTTCTCTAGTAGAAATATAAAAACAATACCAAATTCAGTTAATATACAAATAATAAGAATTAGTTAATTTTATAAATAAAATTAACTAAAATAACAAAAAAGCTATCTTACTTTGTAAGATAGCTTTTTAATTTATGTATTTATGGTGATTTATTTGTAGATTTAAGCTTAATATTTATAATAATTACCTACTTTAATGGGAAATATACTATATTATGTACAAATTAAATTAAGGAGAAATATGATGAATGAATCTTATTGGATTTTAAGTTCTAAGCATAGTGGATTAAAAAGCTTAGAAAAAAATATAAAAACAGATATACTAATAGTTGGTGGAGGAATAGTAGGAGTTACAACAGCTTATTTATTAGCTAAAAATGGTTTAAAATCTACTATTGTTGATGCTAATAAAATAGGTTATGGAGGTTCTGGGAGAAATACTGGAAAGATAACTTCACAACATGGAATAATATATTCAAAGATAAACCAAAAGTACGGAATAAAAGATGCTAAATTATACTATGAAGGTAATAATCAAGCACTTAATCTAATTGAGAAAATAATAAAAGAACACAATATAGACTGTAATTTCAAAAGAGAAGACTCATATATGCTTGCACAAAATGAAAACTACTTAGAAGAATTAAAAGAAGAATATGAAATTTGCAAAAAAATAGGTATTGATTGCGAGTATCATGAAAGTTTAGACTTACCGGTAGATGTGAAGGGAGCTATTAGTTTTAAAAATCAAGGGCAATTCAATCCTAAAAAATATATAGATAGATTACTAAAAGAATGCCTAAATTTAGGTGTTAAAGTTTATGAGAATACACCGATAGTTGATTTTGATAAAGGAGAAGTTTGTGAATTAAGAACTAACAAAAATAATAAAATTTCTGCAGATATAGTTGTAGTAGCATCACATATGCCTTGGTATGATGGCAAAAACTTTTACTTTGCAAAAGAAAAAGGAGGAAGGTCTTATCTAATAGCTGGTAAACTAGAAAAAGACATAATGCCAGGAGTGTTTTTAGGAGTTGAAGAACAAGGCATAACATTTAGAACTTATAATGAGGATAATAAAAAACTATTAATATTTGGAGGTGGAGATCATAAAGTTGGCCAGTGTAAAAATGAAGAAGAAATATATGAAAAATTAAAAGATTATGCAAAAGATAAATTTAAAATTAAAGAATTTAAATATCAATGGTCAGCTCAAGATTATATAAGTTATGACTACCTACCTTATATAGGACATATAAACAAAAAGCAAGACAATGTATATGTAGCTACAGGATTTTCTAAATGGGGGATGAGTAATGGAACTTTATCAGCAATGGTAATAAGTGATCTTATAGCTAAAAAAGAATCCATATATGAAAATCTATTTAATCCATCTAGAAAAAGTAGCTATTTAACAACAGATTTTTATAAAGAAAATTTAAATATGACAATAGAGTATATAAAAGGGAAATTTAATATAGGAAAAGAAGAATTATATATAGAAAAAGGAGAAGGACAAGTTATAACTATTGATGGAAAAAGATATGGCGCTTATAGACATTTTAATGACGAACTTTATATAGTTGATATAACTTGTACTCATTTAGGTTGTGAGCTTAGATTTAATTCGTCAGAAAAGACTTGGGACTGTCCATGTCATGCTTCTAGGTATGATTATAAAGGAAACATATTAGAAGGACCTACTGTAAAACCTTTAAATAGATACGGAGAAGGAAAAAATCATATTCATATAAACTTAAATTAAAAAATATATAAATATTTAAAGACAGAATATAATTTAAATGTTATGAATTTTAAATAAATTGATAAAAACGAGGAGCTATCTAAAAAGATTGCTCCTTATTTAATATAGTATAATTATATATGATGTTTATATGTAATACAAGAGGCGGTACTTGGAATGGCAGCACCTGCTACTTATTCTATATTATCAAGATCTGTAGAAGTAAGAAAAAGAGGAGAAAGTACAGGATTAGCAGCAGCTGTTTTTACATTAGGTGGAGGAATAGGTGCTGCTATTGCTGGATACATATTATCAAACACTGGAAGTTATGATGTTGTATTTTATTTATCTTCAGGAGGAATATTACTTACACTTATATATGTAATATTTAAGATACAAAAAGTTAAACTATATCAGTCTAAGTGTAATGGCAAAAAGAAAGCTATAAGAGAGGAAATTAAAAAATGTAGTTTAAAATACAAAATAATAATGTTGTGTGCTATTGCATTTCTGGGAGACTATATATGGAGGCGTAGTTGCTTTATTTCATTTTTATGGACAAGATGTATTGAGTGCATTACTTCCTATACTTCATCAATTATATCAATATACTTATTTGTATTTGAGCTAGGGGTACCTATCGCAGGATGGGTGAGTGATAAGATAGGAAATAAAAGACAATTATATTTATTAAAGATATAGTCATAAAAAATAACAATAAATAGGTCATAACAACCTCCAAAATATTTAATAAATAATATATAATTATAATAATACAATATATGTAAATTTATTAGAAAAGAGATGATAAATTGATAAAAGATATAATAAACAACCAAAGGAGGTACTTTGAAAGTAATAAGACTAAGGATATAAACTTTAGATTAGATAAATTAAAAACTCTTAAAAAAGCTATAATAGAAAGCGAAGAAGCTATACTAAATGCACTTTATAAAGATTTAGGAAAATCAGATTTTGAAGGATATGAAACTGAAATTGGTATAGTGTTAGAGGAGATAAGCTACACTATAAAACATTTAAAAAGATGGAGTAAAAATAAGAAAGTATCAACTCCTATAACTCAGTTTCCTGCTAAAAGTTATATAGTAAGTGAACCTTATGGAGTAGTACTTATAATGGCTCCTTGGAACTATCCCTTCCAATTAACAATATCTCCGCTTATAGGTGCTATAGCTGGTGGAAACTGTTCAATACTTAAGCCATCAGAGTTTTCAGTTCATACTTCTAAGGTAATAGTTGATATTGTAAATAAGTACTTTGAAAGAGGATATATAAACGTAATAGAAGGTGGAATAGGAGTTAACCAACAAATACTAGAAGAAAGATTTGATTATATAT
This sequence comes from Romboutsia sp. 1001713B170131_170501_G6, assembly GCF_015668195.1. NCBI lineage: Bacteria > Bacillati > Bacillota > Clostridia > Peptostreptococcales > Peptostreptococcaceae > Romboutsia > Romboutsia sp. 1001713B170131_170501_G6. The sequence goes on along the minus strand of NZ_JADPFC010000001.1, from coordinate 1,037,317 downwards.
TCTTTACAGGTAGTGTAAATGTAGGAAAGATAGTAATGAACAAAGCAGCTAAATATTTGACACCAGTAACACTTGAATTAGGAGGGAAAAGCCCTTGTATAGTAGAAAAGTCAGCAAATGTAGATCTAAGTGCTAAAAGAATAGTGTGGGGTAAATTTTTAAATGCAGGTCAAACTTGTGTAGCACCTGATTATATTATAGTTCATAAAGATATAAAAAAAGATTTAATAGATAATATGAAAAAATATATAATTAAGTTTTATGGAGATAATCCAATTGAAAGTGTGGACTATCCTAAAATAATAAACAAAACACATTTTGATAGATTAAATAATCTTATGAAAAACACAGATGTAATTATAGGTGGAAATATAGATGAATCTAAATTAAAAATAGCACCAACTATTATAGATAATATAGACCACACTTATCCTATAATGAATGAAGAAATATTTGGACCACTACTTCCTATAATAACTTATGAAGATTATAAAGATATAATAGAAATAGTAAAAAAATATCCAAATCCACTAGCACTATATTTATTTACTAAAAATAAAGATATTGAAAAATACATAACAGATAATATAGCTTTTGGAGGCGGGTGTATAAATGATACTATAATCCATCTAGCCACTTCAAATCTTCCATTTGGAGGGAGAGGAACTAGTGGAATGGGTTCTTACCATGGTAAGAAAAGTTTTGATACCTTTACACATAAAAAGAGTATACTTAAAAAGTCAAATTTAATAGATATACCAGTTAGATACGCACCTTATAAAGATAAATTAAAATTGTTAAAAAAAATATTAAAATAAAATTTATTAATTTAGAGTACTTGTTTATACAACTTATATAGAGTAAATATTTAAAGTAGATTATAAATAAAGGTTTTGATATAATTAAATTGGGTATATAATACCAAAATATATAAAATTTAATAAATATAAAGTATTAGGCGTCGATTAGACTTAATAGGGAATTAGATGAAAATTCTAAGCTACCCCAGTAACCGTAAAACTGACGAAATCTTAAAAGCCACTGAAAATTCGGGAAGGCAAGAAAGTAGGATGAAGTTAAGCCGGGATACCTGCCAGTACTTTTTAATCTATTGCCTTCTGAGGGTAGGGTATATAATTAACTTGAATAATTTAGCATACTCTAAGAGTATGCTTTTTGTGCTTAATTCCTATAATTATCATTTCAGACAAAAACAATCAGTATTAAGGTAAAAAGTAGTGTTAAACAGCAAGGTATTTGTATTTTAGATATATTAAAACAATATATAAATAATAAAGTATAAATTTGCTTAAATTAACACAAAAATGACATAATTTTGACATAGTATGATAGTAAACTAAGTTAAGGATGATATTTTGTTTGCGTAAAAATTAAAATTTTTAAGAAAGGAGTATAAATATATCAAAATATCTAATTTATTTATTTTTAGATGAAATATCAAATACTATATGACTTTCAAGGGCATATAGAGAATTAAGATTTAAGAGATTAATTAAAAAATTATTTAGATTAATGCATAGACAAAAAAGCAGATCAATTAAGTAGATGAGTTATTATTTGACTTTGCAAATCTACTCTCAGGATATTTCTTTGTATTGTCTCTAAAACTAAATAAAGACGACAACGTAGAAGAAACATAATTTATAAATAGAAATTAAAAATAAGGAGTAAAATATGAAAAAGAAAATATTAAGTATAATAATGGCTGTAACCTTGGTAATGCTTACAGTGGTTGGATGTTCAAGTAAAGAAGTGGTTATAAAAGATAGAGAAGGTAGAGATATTAAAGTACCAAATAAAATAGATAAAATAATATCAACAGCACCATCTAATACTGAAGTATTAGTAGAACTTGGACTTGCTGATAAGTTAGTAGCAGTAGATAAGTATTCAGCAGATGTCGCTGGTATACCAGATAATGTAGAATTAATAGATTTTTCTAATCCAGATGCAGAAAAAATAATAGGATTAGAGCCTGACATAATAGTAGCATCAGGGCATAACAAAACTGGTTCAACTGAAGATCCATTTAAGCTAGTTGAAGAAGCCGGAATAAGTGTAGCTTATATACCAAGTAGTAATAGTATACAAGGGATATATGACGATATAACTTTTATATCTGAAGTAACTAACACTAAGGAAAAAGGCAAAAAAATAGTAGAAAATACAAAATCTCAAATTGAGGATATAGCTAAAAAAGGTAAAGATATAAAAGATAAGAAAAAAGTTTATTTTGAAATAGGTTCATCTCCAAATCTTTTCAGCTTTGGTAACTCGACATTCTTAAATGAAATGATAGAATTAGTAGGAGCAGAAAATATACTTAAAGATGAAAATGCTTGGATATCACCAAGTGCAGAAACGATAATAGATAAAAATCCAGATGTTATATTAACTAATGATGGCTACATAGAAAATCCAGTTGATAAAATCAAAAATAGAGAAGGATGGGAAAATATAAATGCAGTAAAAAATAATCAAGTTTATCAAATAGATACAAATTCATCATCTCGTCCATCTCAACATATAATAAAAGCCCTAAATGAGATGGCAAAGGCGATATATCCAAATGTATACAACAACTAGAAAGTGGGCAATACTTTCTATCCCAATAGTATTTATAATATTTTGTATTGGAACTTCTATAGGAAGTTCCAATATTAATATAATAGACACTGCACAGATACTTCTTCATAAGATATTTAGTATATCACTAGGAGATAATATAAATCCTAAAGATGTATCTATAATATGGTCCCTTAGAGTACCAAGAGTATTACTAGCATTTTTAGTTGGAGGTTCACTTGCTGTAAGTGGATCAGTAGTCCAATCTATTCTTAAAAATGAACTAGCATCTCCATACACTTTAGGAGTATCATCAGGTGCATCACTAGGTGCGGGTCTAGTTATAATACTTGGAGTACATATATCTTTTTTAGGAAACTTAACTCTACCTTTAGTAGGTTTTTTATTTGGGCTTTTTACAGTATATGGAGTTATAGTATTTTCCTCTAAAATAGATAAAACAATGTCAAATAATACTATAATACTTGCAGGTATGGTATTTTCTTTATTCGTAAATGCACTTTTAACAACTTTAACAGCTTTATTTAGTGAAGATTTAAAAAGTATAAGTCTATGGCAAATGGGAAGTTTTGCTATGAAAGGCTTCTCAGCAGTTAAGGCTATAATACCATTTTGTATAATAGGTTTAGTTGGTATTTTAATATATACAAAAGAAATGGATATATTAACTTTTGGTGAAGAACAAGCTAAAGCTGTTGGAGTAAACACTACTAAAGTAAAAAAAAGATTATTCATATTTTCAGCAATACTTACAGGAAGTGCGGTAGCATTAAGTGGGACTATAGGATTTGTAGACTTGATAGCACCTCATATAGTTAGACGTATATTTGGTTCTAAACATTCTTATGTAATACCGATGTCATTTGTATTTGGTGGGAGTTTAATGGTAATAACAGACTTAATAGCAAGAACTATAGTAACACCAGCAGAACTACCAGTAGGTGCTGTGACAGCTATAATTGGTGCGCCATTTTTTGCTTATGTATATTTTAGTAAAGGTAAGAGGTCATAATATGTTAGAAGTTAAAAATCTTTATTGTAGCTATGATAATGTAGATATAATAAAAAATGTAAATTTTAAAGTAGAAAAGGGTAAAAATTTATGTATAGTAGGACCAAATGGATGTGGTAAAAGTACATTGCTAAAGTCCATTGCAAATATTATAGATTATAGAGGTAGTATAAAAATAGATAATGATGAAGTAAATACTTTAAGTAGAAAGCAATTAGCTACTAAAATAGCACTTATGAGCCAAATAAGTCAAATATACTTTCCATATAGTATATATGAAACAGTATCGCTTGGAAGATATGCACACTCTAGTGGTATATTTAATTCATTAAATAAAAAGGATAAAGAGATAATATTAGATTCAATAGATAAAGTAGGATTATTAGACATTAAAGATAAGCCTATAACTGAATTGTCAGGAGGTCAGCTTCAAAGGGTATTCTTAGCTAGAACATTTGCTCAAGATCCAGATGTAATACTTCTTGATGAACCAACTAACCACTTGGACTTGAAGTATCAAATAGAGTTACTAAAGCATCTATCTACTTGGGCTAAAGAAAAAAATAAAATAGTAATTGGAGTACTTCATGACTTAAATTTAGTACACTTTTTTAGCGATGATGTATGTTTAGTTAATAATGGAGAAATAGTAGCATATGGAAAATCAATAGATGTATTTAAAGGAGATAACTTAAAAGAAATATATAAAATAGATGTAGCCAAATTTATGATAGAAGTATTAGAAAAATGGAAATAAAAAAACTATAGTAATTACTATAGTTTTTTTATTTTTATAAATAATTTGCTTTAAAAAATTATATAAAAAAGAACTGTATTTTTAATTTTACAAAGAATAATAATAGTTGTAATGTAGATAATATGAATATACAACAACTTAGTAAAAGGAGAATTTTAATGAAAAATAAGTCTACTAAAGTAATATTAACTATAACTAGTATACTGCTTTGTATGGGTATTTTTACAAACAAAACATATGCTGTTGAAAATAAAATAAACAAAGTGCCTGTGGTAGTACAAGGTCTTAAAGATAAGGAAACTCTTGCTAATATATTTAAAAATCTTAAAATGATAAGAGACAATATGAGAACTATAGATATAAATACTAAAACTATAAAGGAAAAAAGTGAGATACTAAAACCACAAATAACATCATATATAAATCAACTAGAAGAGGTATCTAACAATCTAGAAAGGCATAAAAGAATATATAAAGATTCTCAGTCAGATATATTTGTTGCAGATCAACTGCAAATATTATCATCTGTATATCAAGCACTTCTACGAGATCAATTAATATTGATAGATGGACTTTTAAAAGATGACCCAGAAGCAAGCAAATTAATTTTTTCTGACTATTTGTATACCATATATTATTATATGCTATTAGGTGATCAAATGCTTAACTATATAAATGAAAATTACGAATTATAGGATTATATTTTTATAACATAAAATGAGTTATCTTTATATAAAGATAACTCATTTTCATATAAAAATTAATTATATAATAATTTTAATTATCCATCCCATGAAATACATTATTAAAATGAATTTTAATATCTTGAATTCTTCTGTTTTCAACTTTCAGTACAGTAAATTTAATATTATTTATTAAAATCTCTGTATTTTCATCAGGAATTTCATCTAAATTAGTTATTAAATAACCATTTAAAGTATCATAATCTCCTTCATCTAAATCAAGTTCAAATTCTTCATTAAAATCATTTATAGATAAAGAACCTTTGACTATATAATTTTTATCATCAATTTTCTTTATAGGTTTCTCATCCAAATCATATTCATCCTCTATATCACCTACAATTTCTTCTATTAAGTCTTCTAATGTAACTATTCCGCTAAAACCTCCATATTCATCAAATAATAAAGAAAGATGTATTTTTTTTTCTTTTAAAACCTTAAATAGTTCATTAGTTCTTTTAATTTCCGGAACAAAATAAGGTTCATGAAGAAGGTTTTCTAATTTAACATTTTCAAATCCTACTTTTCTGGCTTCATTAAATAAATCTTTAACATACAATACACCTACTATATTATCTATATCATCTTTATAAACTGGTATTCTTGAATAATTTAGATCACATATTTCATTTAATATAGTATTTATATCATCATCTATATCTATTAAAAAAGTATCACTTCTTGGAGTCATTATCTCTTTAGCCAACTTATCATTAAAGTCAAATACTTTATATATCATTTGCTTTTCATCATATTCTATACAGCCATCTTCTTGAGACTGTATTATAAGAGATCTTAATTCTTCTTCAGATACTTTTTCTTCTATATCAATATCATTATTTCTAGTTAACTTTAAAACTAGAGAAGTGGACATAGAAAGTATTTTTATAAATGGTTTAGCGATTATAGATATGAGATAAACAGGCTTTACAGAAAATAATGCTATATGTTCAGCTTTTTTAAGAGCTATTCTTTTAGGTACTAACTCACCAAAAACTAGTGTAAAGTATGATAATAGCAAAGTTATACTTATCATAGATATTTCACTAGTGTATGGAATATTTAATGGGATTAATAATGTTTCTAAATAACTAGATAGCCCAGTAGCAGCAGATGCACTTGAGAAAAAACCAGCTAGTGTTATACCAATTTGTATAGTAGATAAAAAGTTACTAGGTTCTGCTATAAGCCTTTGAAGTAAAATTGCCTTTTTATTACCTTCATCGCTTAGAGATTTGATTTTTGATTTGTTAACAGAAACTATAGCCATTTCTGCTGAAGCAAAGAATGCATTAATACTTGTAAGTATTACTATTAAAGCTAATTGTGGGATCAAATTCCCGGGGTCTGAATCTAAATTACTCATTTTTTCCTCCTAAATATTTAAAATTTAATATACTATTTAATTAATGAGATTTGTTAGATACTATATATGTAGTATATAATATAAGTTTGTCTAAGGTTATAAACCTTAGACAAATAATTTATTTAAAACATTTTGCTTAATTATACAATAGATAGACTTATAGACAAAAAGGGTAGTTGCATATTAAGCAAAATGTAGTAAACTACTTTTTAGTTATAAATTTACTTACTTCCATTAATAATGTACTAATAATTGCTAATACTAAACAAGTTATAAAGCTTGTAAAGTTGTAATTACTTGGTATTGAGAAAATATCTCTCATAAATGGAAGTAGTGTAAGTGAAAACATACCTAAGCAAGTAACAACAGCACCTAATGCATATTTATTAGATTTAAATCCTATCTTAAATATAGTTTCAGTATTTGATCTTGATGCAAAAGTCTGTATTATTCTAGATAATGTTAGAGTTGAAAAGGCCATAGCCACTCCCATTTCAGGTGAAGTCTTAAGACCAATGTATTGAGCTATTATAGTAACTAAACCAATGATAGAACCTCTAGTTAATACAGATTTTAAAGTATCTTTTGATAATATTTTTTCATTAACGTCTCTTGGAGGATTTTTCATAACAGACTTTTCAGGCTGTTCAAGTCCAAGAGCAATTGCTGGTAGAGAATCTGTAACTAAGTTTATAAATAATAATTGTATAGTTGTAAATGGATTAGGTAAATTAGCAAATACAGAAAATAGTATAGCTATTATTCCACCTAAGTTACCTGAGAATAAATAAGTTATAGATTTTTTTATGTTAGTATAAACTGTTCTACCAACTTCAACAGCATTAACGATACTAGCAAAGTTATCATCAACTAATATCATAGCAGAGGCATCTTTAGCAACTTCAGTACCACTACCCATACCTATACCTATATCTGCTTGCTTAAGTGCCGGTGCATCATTAACACCATCACCAGTCATAGCACATACTTTACCTTTTCTTTGCCATGCTTTTACTATTCTTATTTTATTTTCTGGTGAAACTCTAGCATAAACTGATATATGTTCTAGTTTTTCATCTAACTCTTTATCGCTTAATAAATCAAGTTCTTTACCAGTTAAGGCTATATCATCCGTCTCCATTATTCCAATATCTTTAGCAATGGCAGCAGCAGTAGTTTTATGGTCTCCTGTTATCATAACAGTTTTTATACCAGAATTTTTAGCATTTTTAACTGCATCATAAACTTCTTCTCTTGGAGGGTCTATCATTGCAGTAAGACCTATTAAAGTAAGATTATTTTCATCACTTATGTTTAAATTAGTATCATTAACTTTCTTAGTTGCAAAAGCTAAAACTCTAAGAGCTTTATTTGAAAATTCTTCATTTTTTCTTTTATAATTTTCTATTATTTCATCAGTTATAGAAACTACCTCTCCGTCCTCAAGTGCATAATTGCATCTACTAAATACAATATCAGGGGCACCTTTAGTAAACATTACCAAGTCACCATCTATTTTATTAATAGTAGACATCAATTTCCTATCACTATCAAAAGGTAATTCTCCAACTCTTTCATATTTTTCTCTTATAGATTTGTAATTAAATTCATTTTTATTAGCATAGTTCATAAGTGCTATTTCTGTTGGATCACCAATTTCAATACCTTCGCTAGTTATATCTGAGTCGTTACAAAGACTAGCACAAAGTATTAAAGAAGACTCACTAAGTGAAATACTATTAGTTAAAGCAATTTCACCATCAACATTATCAGCAAGTACTTTAGAAGTAGAACCATACATATAAGTATCTACAACAGTCATTTTGTTTTGAGTTAAAGTACCAGTTTTATCAGTGCATATGACACTTGTAGAACCTAGCGTTTCAACTGCAGGTAGTTTTCTTATTATAGCTTGTTTTTTAGCCATAGTGTTAGTTCCAACTGCTAAAACTATAGTAACGATAGAAGATAATGCTTCAGGTATTGCAGCAACTGCAATAGCAACTGAGAACATAAATGAATCAATAACACTTGCATTTCTTAAAAGCTGGATAGCAAATATAAGAGCTGCTAAACCTACTATACCAATTCCAAGTTTTTTACCAAACTCATCTAATTTAATTTGAAGTGGTGTTTGCTTATTTCCTGCATTGTCTAGCATATGTGCTATCTTACCCATTTCAGTATTCATAGCTGTAGATGTAACAATATAAACACCTCTACCATATACTACCATTGAGCCACTAAATACCATATTTTTTTGATCACCAAGGGCAACTTCTTCCTCTATTATGTTTTCATGTTTTAGGGCAGGTTCACTTTCACCTGTTAACATTCCCTCAACAACTTTAAGACTTTGAGATTCTATAACTCTACCATCTGCTGGGACATAGTCACCAGCCTCTAGGATAACTACATCTCCGGGAACTAGTTCTCTTGAATCTACAGTAATCTTTATGCCATTTCTTATAACTTTAGCAGTAGGAACTGATAATTTTTTTAAACTATCAAGTGAACCTTCAGCTTTTTGTGTTTGGACAACTGATAATATGGAGTTTAGTATTAAAACTGCAAATATTATAACTGATTCAATTGCTTCACCTAAGAATATTTGAACTAGAGCCGCTACTAAAAGAATAATAACTAATGGATCTTTAAATGTTTCTAAAAATAATTTAAAAACAGAAGTTTTTTCCTTTTCTTTTAGTTCATTATAGCCATACTTAGATAGCCTTTCATTAAATTCCTCTTGTGTTAGACCTTGTAAGCTAGAATCTAGCTCATTTAAGACTTTTTCAATATTTTTTTTGTAAAACATTAACATACCTCCATTTGCTTTTTTTGCAAATAAAAAAGACCTCATGAATAAATTATTAAATGTAAATTTATTCTGAAGGTCTTGCTAACAAGTTATGTACTTGCTAATCAACCGGGATATTATCCGACATGACGATTGATTATCACAAAGTGTGAAAGCTACTCCCCCTCAGGGAGACTTATTTATTTATATAGTCATTATATTCCCATTATTATATATTGACAACACTTTTTTTTTATTTAACTTAGATTTAACATTTAAATGTTATATACTAATCTACAAAGTTTGATTAATTATTATAAATAAATATAGTTAAAGTATTGATTTAACTAGTACTTAATGTGTTAAATTCTAAATATATATTAGAACACAATAAATTAAAATTCTATTAATATTAAAGTATATTAAACATAAAAAACTAGTATATTAGTATATTAAAATAAATAAATTTATATTATAATAGTTTTAATTGATAAATGTAACGAGGGAGGAAGAGATTTGGGTATAATATTAAAAAAACTTATCAGATTATTTTTAGGATTCTTGTTTTGTGCCATGGGTATAGCATTTATGGTAAATGCCAACCTAGGTCTATCACCATGGAATGTACTTCACCAAGGTATAGCTAATAAAATAGGAATAACAATAGGAACAGCTACAATAGCAGTAGGGTTTATATTAGTTATAATAGATGTCATACTAGGTGAAAAAATTGGTTGGGGAACTATATTAAATATGATATTTATAGGAATGTTTTTAGATATCATATTGTTTAGTGGTCTAATACCAGTTTCTAATAATTTATGGGTTGGCATAGTAATGCTTATAATAGGAATGACTTTTATGGGATTTGGAATGGTTTTATATTTAGGAAGTGAACTTGGGAGTGGTCCTAGAGATGGTATGATGATCGCTTTTCAAAAGATAACTAAAAAGCCTATAAAGATAGTAAGAGGAACTATGGAAATTAGTGCTTTAATGCTTGGATACTTATTAGGGGGACCAGTAGGTATAGGAACTTTAATAACAGCATTTTGTCTTGGACATTTTATACAATTAGTATTTAAAATATGTAACTTTAAAAGTGATAACATAAAACATAGATTTATATATCAAGATATAGAATATGCTAAATCTTATCTAAGTAAAAATACTTAAGTAATCTATTTTGTATATATTAGATGTTTTATATCATTAAATAATTATATATATTAAAAATAAAAAGAAGTAAATCTAGCAATAAAAAATGATTTAGAAATACTCCTTTGTAGTATTTGACACATAGGTGAATATATTCACCTATATGTCAAATACTTACAGAATCTACATTAGGAAATGTATAATTATTTATTTTTATTAATAGCAACTTCACTGTCTATTAGTTGAAGATTATACTGTTTAATTAAATTTATCAAGTATTGTGCATAGACTTGTTTACCACTTGAATCTTCTATAGTAGAGTATCCAGCATTTTGTAAGGCAATTGCTTGAGCTATATATGTTTTTGCATCAAATACTCCATTATTTTTATATCTTTTATTTTCATGTAAAAACTTACCATGATCGCGAATAGAATCGTATTTATTTTCATATTTTCTAAATTTATCATTTATAGTATCATCATAAAATTCATTAGTTTCAAGAGATACAGATTCTCCCTTCCAGCTAGCATCAGCTTTTATACCAAAGTAGTTATTAAAATCTGAAGAAAGTCTAGATTTTCCCCAATTAGATTCTAATATTGCTTGAGCTATAGTTATAGATGGTAGTATATTATACTTTTTATAGTTATCAATTGCAACTTCTTTTATATCATTTATAAATTTCATATAGCTGCTATTTGGTGAAGTTTTATAAGGTATTAAACTATAATGTTCTAAATCATCTATATATTTATATATTAAAGATGTTTTTTTCTTATCTAAATTTAATTTCTCAACAACATCCTTTAGAGAATTTATATAATATTTACCTGAATCTTCTTTTATAAACATATTTGAAATTTTAAATATCTCATTATCGTCTACCTTACTTTGACTATTATTGTTTAAAACACTTACTATAGAACATACATATTTCCAATTTACTTGAACTTTATTTTCACTAGCTTTGTCAACAATATTTATATATCTAGAAACATTAATATCATCCAAATCTATATTTTTTTGTTTACTCAAAATTTTTGACCCTATAAAAATACACATTAAACCAGATATAACACATATGATTATAGTTTTATTTATCTTCATTTTATCATCCCCTTGATACAAACTTGAACTTTATTGTATCATATATATTTAAATTAAAAATAGAGTTTATAAAAAATTCAGAAGAAAGTAAGTTTTTATTAAGATTTATTTAAGATATTTTAAATTTTAAGCATATACTATTGATTGTAAGAAAACAGAAGAATAATATAATTAGTATTTATTACCATAAATTAGGAAGACAAATGAATGAAGAAAAATATAGAAAATAATACAATAAAAAGTAAAATACTCATATAAATATAGTTTTAAGCAATAACGAAAAAGGAATGAATGAAGAAGAACTAAAGTATATTTTTGAAAAATACTATAGATGAATTAATACAGGCTAATCATATAAAGGTTTTGGACTTTGTATGTCTATGGCAAAAGAAATCGTAAATGCACATAGTGGTAAAATAAAAAGTGAAGTAAATAATAGTACAGTAATAGAGATAATTATATAAATAAAAAAGTTATTTGAGTATAAATATAGTATAAAAATATAATTGTTACTAAAAATAATAATAATTATATAAAGAAAGGGAGTTATTATGAAAAAATTACTATATATAAGCGTAAACTCAAAGCCTGAAAATTTATCATCAAGCAAAACTGTAGCAAGAAAATTTATAAATAGATTTTTAGAAAGAAATAAAGGTTTTGTCGTTGAAGAAATTAATTTATATAAAGAACATATACCAAGACTTGAGTATCAATACTTTGAAAAAAGAAACTGCATAGTAAGTGAAGAAAATTCAAGAAAGTTAGACGATAAAGATAGAAAAGAAATACAAAAAATTAGAAAACTATGTGATCAATTTATCAGTGCGAATGTATATGTTATAGCAGCACCTATGTGGAGTTTATCATTTCCAGCGCCACTTAAAGAATATATAGACTGTATAATTCAAGATAAAAAAACTATAAGTTTTAGTGATGAAAATAAAAAGCCTAAAGGTTTACTTGATGATAAACCTAGAACAATGATTTATATTCAATCATCAGGCGCTCATGTTCCTTGGATATTAAAGCCTGCTTTTAACAAAGGAGTGAACTATATAGAAGATATAGCTAAATTTATGGGAATTAAAAAATTTGAAGATTTATTAGTAGATGGAACAGGTTATACAGAAGAAGAAAGATTAGAAGCTATAAAAAAAGCAACAGATCACATAGATGATGTTATAGATTCTATGAAATTTTAAGTAAGCATATGTTTAATTATATAATCATTTTAAATTATATATATTATAAAATAATAAAAAGGAGATATTTATGCTAAAATACCTCCTTTTTTATGTTTAGTAAAACTAAATAAAACAAAAATTTTTATAAACTCAAAATTATATATACTAAACTAAAAAAAATTTAATATAAGAATAGTAAAAAATTAATACGAATGTAACCTTTGAAAATACTAGTATCTTCAAAAGATTTAAAAGTTTATAAAAAAAACCACAAAAATACCTTGAAAAAATTTTGTCAATCTTATATAATATTTAGTTTCAAAAAATGCACTATACAAAATAATTTTAAATATATATAATGATAGTAAGTCAAAGGAACTGGCTAATAAATTATAAAAATAGGAAGGGATGTTTATGGATAGGCGGACGAATGTAAAAAAAATAATGTTAATATTGTTAGGGGCAATGATATTGTCATTTGGAATATTTAATTTAAATTATCAAAATAATATAACTGAAGGTGGAGTGTTAGGAGTTTTACTACTGCTAAAGAATGTGTTTAATGTGGATTTATCTATGGCAAGTATACTAATAGACATTAGTTTATTTGCAGTAGGATATAAGTTCTTTGGAAAGAGATTTTTAATGTATTCATTATTTGCTACATTTAGTTTCTCAGTGTTTTATTCTATATTTGAAGGAATAGGACCTATAATACCAGTTCTTGAAAGTAAACTATTAGGTACTATATTATCTGGTTTATTTGTAGGGGTAGGTGTTGGTATAATAGTTAGAGCAGGTGCAGCAGCTGGTGGAGATGATGCTTTAGCATTGGTGATTTCTAAGATTACATCTTTAAAAATAGGTCAGGTTTATATGATAAGTGATGTAGTTATACTTATATTATCATTATCATATCTATCTGCATACGATATATTCTGGTCTTTAATAGCTGTAAATATAAGCGGAAGGCTTATAGACTTGATATATAACTACAACAACACAGATAAGCTAGCAAGCGTTTAATATATATAAGGACAGGTTTAAATACCTGTCTTTTTGTTAAATAAATTTTGATTAAAAAAGAAGAACTAAATTTAAAAAATATTTAAAAGAGGAATATATATAAATATGTTGAATAATATAATAAAGAGATAAAGGGGGGATAAATAATGTTTTTCTTTAATAATATTAGTGGAACGGGAGTAGTAGTTTATCCAGGTTCTAATGTAGAGTTTTATGAAATAGTAGATGCTAATGAGTATAAAATATCCGTAAACAAAAGAACTTATAAGGTTAGTGAAGAAGTTTATAATGATGTAAAAAATAGATATGAAAAATAATATAAAATACTTATACTAAAAGACTTAAGGTAATCCTTAGGTCTTTTTTATATTATAAACAAAAATATATAATGAATAAAATTTACATTTATCTATATTAATTTAGTAGTAAATAATATAAATGGAATAATTGAAAACTATTAATATATGTGTGATAATTAAATGATAAAAAGTAGTCTGAAGGAGTAAAATATAATGATAAACATAAGGTGTGAACTAGATAAAGATTATCCGATAATAAAAAATGTAGTAAAAGAAAGTTTTAAAAATACAGAATTTAGTGATAAAGATGAGCATAACTTGGTTGATAGGCTAAGAAATAGTAATGAATATATAAGAGAATTAGCTTTATTGGCAGAAATAAATGAAGAAGTAGTTGGATATTCTTTACTTACTAAAATAAATATAAAGAATGAAAATGAATCTAGAGAATCTTTAGCGCTTGCTCCAATTTCGGTACTTCCAAAGCATCAAAATAAAGGAGTAGGTAAGGCACTAATAAATGAATCTATAGAAAAAGCTAAAAATTTAGGATATTCTTCTATAGTAGTATTAGGTCATCCTAGTTATTATTCTAAGTTTGGATTTATAAATGCTAATGAATTTTATATAAAACCCCCCTTTGAAGTTTCAAATGATGTTTTTAAAGTATTAGTATTAAATAAAGAGAAATTTAAGGGTACGAGTGGAGTAGTAGAGTATTCAAGTGCTTTCTTTGAATAATAGTATTAAATCTATTTTAAATAATTACCAAGAATATTATTAAAACAACTAAAGTGTAGGTGTAATGATGGTAAGATTAAGAGAAATAATAGCTCTATTTATATTTAGTATAATAGTAATGGCATTAAAAGGAGTAACCTTCGGTTCAGTATTTATAACGGTAAATTTGTGTATAATATACTTAAATATAGTGATTAAAAGATTGTATGATAAAAAAGATAATAAATACATTAAAATACTATATAAGGTATATACAGTACTAGTAATATTATTTATATCATCTTTTATACTAGTAGAAAGTATGATAATTTACACTATGTTTGGCTTTAAAGAAGCTAAGGACATAGAAAAGTTAGATTATGTAATAGTACTAGGTGCAGGTCTTAATGGCTACAAAGTTGGAAAAACATTACGAGCTAGGTTAGATGAAGCTATTAAATATTATAATTTAAACAAAGATACAAATATAATAGTATCAGGTGGTCTTGGAAAAGGTGCTGTTACTACAGAAGCTGATGCAATGAAAAAGTATCTTATAAGCCAGGGTGTTGATGAATCTAAAATAATAGAAGAAGATAAAGCTACAACAACTTTAGAAAATTTAGTATTTAGTAAAGATATATTAGAAAAAAGAAATGATGAAGATGAAAAAGTATTAATAGTAACTAGTGATTTTCATTTGACAAGGGCTATGCTTATAGGAGATATATTAGGGTTAGACAATGAAGGTTTAGCATCAACTACAACTATGGGAGTAAGAATTAATTATCTAATAAGAGAATATCCAACAATGATAATAGACATAATAAGAACTTACTTACAAAAGCAACTATAAAAGACGGTATCGTGAAATACGACACCGTCTTTTTGTTATTTATTTTTATTAAGTTTCTTGTCTGAAGATTTTTTATGTGCATATTTGTCAGTTTTTTTGTGAGCATACTTATCTACTTTTTTATTCTTACTAACCTTTTCTTCTTTTCTAACTTCATTTTCTTTAGCCTTTTTTCTAGCTTCTTTTTTCATTTTATCAAAATCGACCTCTATAAATTTACCATTTTTTAACTCGACAGCCTTCATATCTATTTTAAAATTTCTTCTATAATCTCTTATAGTAAATAGATTTTGATTAGTTATTATAGATATTGCAGTTCCTTTTCTATTTCCTCTGGCACTTCTACCACATCTGTGTATATATTCATTTTTACTAGGTGGGAAGTCTAAGTTAAATACATGACTAACCTCAACTATATCTAATCCTCTAGCAGATAGGTCAGAAGATACTAAAATACGGACTTTACCACTTCTAAAAGCACTAAGTGCATTTTTTCTGTCTTCCTTAGTCATTTTACCAGATATACACACAGCTTTGTAATTATGATAGTTAAGTTTTTCAGTTATAACTTCTATACTATCTTCATCATTAACAAACACTATAGACCTACTTGGATTAGCAGAAGCTAGAGATTTTCTAAGTAATGTAAACTTTTCTCTTCTGTCCCCATATAAATACATATGAGCTATATTAGGATTTATTACTAACGTATCTTTGGTTTTAAGCATTTTCATATCCTTCATTAAGTAATCGCACATACTTATAGTGTTTTCATTTAAACTAGCTGAAAATCCTAATATTTGTCTGTCTCTTAGTGTAGTTTTTATTATGCTTTCAACAACTTCTTCATTTTTACCACTAAGTAAACTATCAACTTCATCAAGTATTATAGTTTTTATAGTGTGTGCTTTAAGTTTTTTTTGTTTTATTAAATCTAAAACTCTACCACAAGTACCAACTACTATATGAGGCTTTATAGATTTTATATTTTTTATTTGCTTTTGAATATTTACTTCACCTATTATAGAAAAGGCAGTAACATCCATATTGGAATTTTGTGATAAAGTTTTAGCTTGCTCAGTTATTTGCATAACTAATTCGTGAGTAGGTGCAAGTATTAATACTTGTGTTTCTCTTTTCGTAGCGTCTATTTTTTCAAACATAGGAAGTAAATAAGCTAAAGTTTTTCCACTACCCGTTTGAGCGCTTACTAATAAGTCTTTATTGTCTAATATATCTTTTATAGTTAAAGATTGAACTTCTGTTGGAGAAGTTATATTTTGTTCTTTAAGTCCCTTTATTAAATTTTCATTTAAGTTCAATTTTTCAAATGTATTCATTTTTAACTCCTTTACATATCTTGTAAATTACATTATACACGTATTATATATATTTTTATACAGTATGAACTAAATTATTTAAGTTTAGTAGTAAATATAATGCTAAAAATATTATAGACTATGGTCTTACACCATAGTTTATAATTATTTTAAGGTGATAAATATGAAACTTTTAACAGAGCAAGTTAGTAAACTTTTCAATATAAGCAAAGATACTTTAATGCACTACAATAAAATATAATTTTTACTACAAATTAGAATAAATCCATCAAGATCTTAGGAGGTATATATTTTGAATTTAATTAAAAATAAAGTATTTTTAACAATACTTATAACAGACATAATACAGCAAATGGCTATATGGATAAGAAATATAGCTATAATGTTTTTTATAATGGATATAACAAATAGTGATCCATTAGCAATATCATCACTTAACTTTATAGAGTTTTTACCAATGTTTTTGCTTACTTTTATAGGAGGTATAATAGCTGATAAGTATAATCCTAAAAAACTAATGATATGTGGAGATTTATTTAGCTTTATATCCTTTATAATACTAGGCTTAGCTATATCTAAAGGATATATAGTAGCTATATTTCTAGCAGTATTAGTTTCTGCTAGTGTTACACAGTTTTCATATCCTGCATCACAAAAGTATTTTAAGGAATATATAGATGAAGAACATATAGAAAGTGCTGTTGGAATAAATCAGCTTTTAAGCTCTGGATTTTTTGTTATAGGACCATTTATAGGTTCTTACTTTTACTTTAATTTTGGAATAGGTAAAACACTAATAATATTATCAGGATTATTCTTAGTATCTATTTTATTATTATTAACACTACCTAAAAGAAATTTTGAAAAAATAGAGAGTAGCGGTATAAGTGAAGATATAAAGTTAACTTTTAAATATTTAAATGAAAAAGAAATACTAAAGTTATTATCTAAAATATTTTTTATAGTAGCCTTTGCTATGGGAATAGCTAATAATCTAGATATATTCTTAGTAACAGAAAGGCTAGGCCTTAGCAAAGAGTTTTATCAGTTTTTTTCAGGAATAGCAGGAGTAGGAGTAATCGTTGGTGGTGGACTATATTTAGCAATATCTAAATATATGAATATGAAAGTATTATATACTATTATAGGAGTATTTGCTATAACAGTATTTTTTGAAGGATATTCAACAAATCCGGTATTTACCATGAGTCTTCAATTTATAGATAATATACTAGGTGGAATACTTAGTGGATATGTAATGGCACTTATAACTAAAGTTACAGATCAAGAATATTTAGGAAAAATAAATGGATTGACATCAACACTTATGACATTAGGTATAATGGGAGGAACTCTTATATCAGGAGTTATTATGAAGTATTTATCTATAGTAGTTGCTTTTTTAGTAGCAAGTATATCATTTTTAATAAGCTTTATAATACTTTATAAAGGTGTTAACAAAGGCTTATTAAAATAAATAGGATAGTGTTTAAAAGTAAATTAGAGTTATATATATAAATGAGCTATTTTAAATAGCTCATTTTTTAATTTAACTAAAAATATTTTTCATTATATAATTATAAATCAAATATAGTTTTAACTATTTTAGACTATATCCATTGGTAGTTTTTTCTATAATACCATCTTTGAGCATTTTTCCAATAAGTATTTTAGATATATGAGATGGATCTTTTATAACTAACTTATCTTTAGAGTAAAATAAAGAAGCTTTTAGATTTAAAATTTCATTCTCAATATCTTTTTTAGATAAAGTTTTTTTAGTTTTAAAAGCTTTCATAACAGCTTTATAAGATTTATTATAAAGTAAGTCTAGTAAATCATTAGATTTATTTCTCTCTTTTATAAGTCCCCAAGTATAAATAATTATTGTTGCCACTGCAAATAATAATATGTATATAATAATATCCATTATCTACCATCCTTTTTTAAAGAAACAAATTTATTATCTTTAAGTATGGTAAAATATGTAATCAATCTTTCATATAATGGTTCACAGTCTTTTCCAAATGAAGCTTTAACATATTTAGATATATCGTATATAGAGCTTTCACCATCTATATTTTTCCATACATAGCTTCCTAGTTTGTCTAATTTTATAGAACTACTTTTTGGGACTTTAAATAAATTTTGAGCAATCTTATCAAATAATCCTTTTCTAGTTATTTCTAATGTTACTATTCCTAAGTTATCTTCATACCAAGTTATTTTTGAGTTTTTGATAGGAATAAAGTCTAAGTAGTTTTTATCATTTTTTTTCATAATACCACTCCTACAAATTTAAAATAAACAACTTTTCTTTAATTAAAGAAATAAGTAGGAGAAAATTTCTCCTACTTAAGTATATGCTTATATATTTTTTATATTCTACGATGTTTTACTGCTGTTTTTATCTTTATAGGAGATAGTAAACTTAAATAATGTAAGTATTAGTATTATAAATGCTATAATAGAACCTATTTGACCTAAATTAACAGAAGAAGAAAGGTTTATAGTATCAGCAAGACTTGATTCTCCAACATTTATTATTGCAAATATAGCAAGTAACACTCCAACTAATCCTTCACCAGCTATAAGCCCTGAAGTATATAATATACCTCTATCAATTTGTTCTTTTCTATCATCTTCAGATACTTTCTTTCTCTTTTCAAAGAATAATCTAATAATACCACCAACCATTACTCCAGCACTTAAATGTATTGGAAGATATAGCCCAACTGCAAATGGTAGTACAGGTATTCCTATTATTTCAACAGCAAAAGCTATTCCTGCACCAGCAAATATTAAAGTCCAAGGAAGATTTCCTTCCATAACACCTTCAACAACTAATTTCATAAGAGTAGCTTGTGGTGCTGGTATTTCTTTTGAACCAAATCCCCAAGCAGCATTTAATAAGTATAGAACTGCACCTATAGTTATAGCAGAAATTAATACACCTATAAGCTCTCCATATTGTTGCTTCTTAGGAGTTGCACCAACAATATAACCTGTTTTTAAGTCTTGAGAAGCATCTCCAGCAATTGCAGCTATAATACATATTACAGAACCTATAGCTATTGCACCCATCATACCATCTTGACCAACAAGTCCTGTTGATTTAAGCACCATAGTACTTATTAAAAGTGTAGCAATAGCCATACCAGAAACTGGGTTATTACTACTTCCGACTATACCAACAAGTCTTGAAGACACTGTTGCAAAGAAGAAACCAAATACAGCAACTAAAAGTGCTCCAACAAGATTAACTGGAATAGAAGGAACTAACCATATGGCTATAACTACTAATAAAGAGCCAAATAAAACTATCTTCATAGACATATCTTGATCAGTTCTAAGTGAACTTTCAGATTTATCTAAATTAGAATAATCTTTCATAGCTTTTCTAAATGTGTCTATTATAAGAGGCAGTGATTTTATTAAACTAATAATACCTCCACAAGCAACAGCTCCAGCACCAATATATCTTATGTAATTATCCCATATATCCCAAAATCCTAGTTCAGTTATAGGAACTGTGGCAGGATAAAGTGTCATATTGGCACCAAATAGTGATATTAATGGAATTAATGCTATCCAACCAACTATAGCCCCAGCAAACATATATCCAGATATTTTGAATCCACATATATAACCAACTCCAAGTAATGCAGGTAATACATCTATACCAAAGGCTCCATTGTGATATCCAGGTATTTCCCATTCAATTTCTGTTGGAAATAGTTTTAGACCATCACCTATAAATTTGTATAAACCAGCTATACCAAGACCAGCAAATACTATAGATGCTTTAGATCCACCTTCCTCACCAGCAAGTAAAACTTCTGCACAAGCGGTACCTTCTGGATAAGGTAATACACCATGTTCTTTTACAATAAGCGCTTTTCTTAGAGGTATCATAAATAATACTCCAAGTACACCACCACATAAAGCTATAATAGCAATTTTAATTAGGCTTGGACTTCCAAGTCCCCAATCTTTCATCCATATAAACATAGCAGGTAATGTAAATATAGCACCAGCAGCTAAAGATTCTCCAGCTGAACCTATTGTTTGTACTATATTATTTTCTAGTATAGAATCTCTTCTTAATATAACTCTTAAAACACCCATTGATATAACAGCAGCAGGAATTGATGCACTAACTGTCATACCAACTCTAAGACCTAGATAAGCATTTGCAGCACCAAATATTACAGCTAATAAGCACCCAAGAACTATTGATGTAACGGTAAACTCAGGAACTATTTTATTAGCAGGAATAAATGGCTTAAAATTGTTTTGATTATCCATAAATATTCCCCCTTTTGAGCCATACATTAATGACTCATTTTAATATTAATTTTTTATAATTCGTATAATTTATAAATATGTTATGCAATATTTTTATCATAAGTAAGGTTGGGATTAGGAAAAGATATCTATAGTAGAGTATATACATTTAGAAAATTTATATGAATAAAATTAAAACTATATAAATTAAATTCAAAAATCTAAAAATTTAAAGAAATATTACAATTTGTTATTTAGTAAATTTTTCCATATGATATTTTATAAGAATTCTAATTAAAACTATTGACAAGGTATTAACAGTAAAATATAATAATGATTATCAATATAAATTGAAAAGGAGAATTAATATGCGATTAGTTTATTCATTAATTTTTATAGTGGCTTTAGCTCTAATTTTTACATCTAGCATAAGAAAACATTCAAGGTTATTTTATTTAATAGCTTCGATAGTAGCAACATCAACAGTAATTTATGAAATATTTAGGTTAACATCAGATATGAAATTACAAGGATTTATAGGCGAATTTGAAAAAGCATCTATGAAAGGAAATTTTTCAATAGCATTTTTTGTACTAGTAATGTTTGCAGGAGCACTTAATCCAAGATGGAAAATAACGAAAAAATTGTTAGGAATAAGAGCAGAGGCTGCTATTTTAGGATCTATACTAATATTTCCTCATTGTATAATGTATTTAGTACGTTTTATAGTAAAATTACTTAATTATAAGCCCATAACTAAACTTTATATTATATATTTAATTTTTGGTTTAATAGCATTTATAATAATGATTCCATTGTTTATAACATCTCTTAAAAAAGTAAGAGCTAAAATGAAGTATATAGAGTGGAAAAAGTTACAAAGATTGGCTTATCCATTTTATATATTAGTTTATGTACATATAGTACTTTCAATTTTAAATGATGATAAAGTTGATATATTAAAATTAAGTATATATAGTATATTATTTATTGGATACTTCGTATTAAAATTGACAAAGATCTCAAAAAATAATAAGCTTTCATTTTATAAGTAGATATTTTTCAAAAAAAATGAAGAATAATAGACATTAAGTATTTTTATAAGTTATTATTAGATAAATTTTTAAAAAAGTTAAAAAAGATATATATTATAATACTTTCTAGTATGTTTACTAGGGAGTATTTTTAGTTTAAAGAAAGTTAATAAGGGTATATGATTTATACATAAATATATTTTATATTAAATTATAAGGATTAGAAATTTTAGGAGGTACAGATGATAAAATTAATTGCATCTGATATGGATGGAACCTTATTGAATTCAAAGAAAAAGATAAACAAAGAATTTTATACGATATTAAAACAATTAAAAGAAGATAATATAATATTTACAGCAATAAGTGGAAGAGATATATTTTCTTTAAAGAAAGTATTTAAAGATATAGATGAAGATATTGTATTTGCAGCAAACAATGGAAATTATATAGAATATAAAGGTAAAGTTATTTTTGAGAACTATATACAAAAAGATAAGTTAAAAAAGATAGCAATAGTTGTAAGAAAATTTTTTAAGCACAATACACTTTATTGTGGAAAAGATATTATATATAGTGAGAGTAAAGTTGCTAAGTTCATAGGGATTCTATGGGGACTTAATATAAAATATACTAAGGATATTATGAAAATAAAAGACAATATTATAAAGGTTACAGTTTTTGGAAGACCAAGTGCTATTAATAAAAATTGGAAGAAACTTAAAATTTTAAACAATGAGTTCATGGTAACTATATCTGGGAGATTTTCTATTGATATATGTAGATATACTGGGGATAAGAAAAATGGAATAGAAATAATTCAAAATAAATTTAATATAAAATATGATGAGACTATGGTATTTGGTGATAATATGAATGATTTAGAAATGATGGCGTCTGCATATTATAGTTTTGCAATGGAGAATGCTAAAGATAAAGTAAAGTCTAAGGCAAGATTTATAGCTAAATCTAATGATGATAATGGAGTGATTGAGGCTATAAAAGAAGTAATTTTAGTTAATGAAAAGGCTAAATTGTAAATAAAAGGTGTTATCTCAGCAAATAATAGAGATAACACCTTTTATTATGATATGTAATATTTATTTACTAAAGAATTTTTGTTCTTAAGCATAAGTTTAACTCTAACATCAAAAAAACTTATTACAACTATACTAGATAATATGGATATACAAGAAGATATCAATATAGCTCTTTTTGAAATATCAATTAAAGCTATATTATTTATAAATGCGACTTCAGATACAAAGATAGACATTGTAAAACCAACACCTGCAATTAATGATACTAAAAATACAGCTAACCAACTTATACCAGAGGGCTTTTCAGCAATTCTAAAAGTACAACCAATAAAACTAAAAAGCATTATTCCTAAAGGTTTTCCTAAACAAAGCCCTAAAACTATACCATAGACTAAAGAATTTGTATCAGAAGAACCTATACTAGAAGTAAGAGAAATACCTGTATTAGCAAATGCAAAAAGTGGTATTATACATAAACTATTAAAAGGAACTAAAATCCTCTGAAGTCTTTCTAAGGTATTATATCCATTATTATTACGTGAAGGAATTGTAAGAGCTAATAATATCCCACTTATTGTACAGTGAACTCCACTTAAATAAATGAAATACCACAAAAATAAACCAGATATAAGGTAATAATATATGCTGTAAATATTAAATACTTTATTTGCTATAATTAGTAAAAGCACAATTGAAAGTGCTATAGATAAATAGATTAAATTTATATCTAATGAGTAAACTACACCTATAGCTATTATCGAAATCAAATCATCTACAACAGCTAAGGAAAGTAAAAATACTTTAAGTGATGGATTAAGTTTTTTAGAAAAAAGTAAAAATATTCCTACTGCAAAAGCTATATCCGTAGATATAGGTATACAAAAGCCATTTAAAAAAGCAGTATTTTTATTTAAATATATAAATATAGCTGCGGGAACAAGAACACCACCAATAGAGGCTATAACTGGAAAAGATGCTTTTTTAAAAGAAGATAAATTTCCATAAAGTATTTCGTGTTTTATTTCAAGACCGGATACTAGAAAAAAAATAGCCATTAAAAAATCATTTACAAACATATGAAATGAAAAATCATTTATTATATAAACGTCTTTAAATATAAATTCATAAATACTTCTTAAAGGAGTATTGTACATAAAAAGAGCACACACAGTGGATAATATTAAAAGTAAACTTGTTAGTATTTCTAATTTTAATGGCTTTTTATAGGTTCTTAATAATCTCAATATATCACCAACTAACTTTAAATTTTTAAACAAGCATATAATAAATCTATGAATAATAACACTTAAATATGAGTCTATAATATTATTAGGTTATCAATATTATCATGAATAATATAAACCTAAATTATAAAAAATAAAATTTTATTTTTATTGAATTACACAACTGTTTATTGTAAAATTAGATTTGTTAGCTAGTTGTTTATAAGTCAAAAAACTAGACAAAAACTAGACAAAAACTATAATAAACCGTAAAAATAATTGAAAATACTAGATAATTTAATGTTATCTGGGACTTGTTCGAGAACTCCAAGTATAAAAAACTAGGGATTTATATAGTGGCAGTATATAGACGTATCCTAGATACGCTTTTTTAATGCACAAAATAAAAGCGTATAGTTCTCCATTAAATGTTTATGGAGGAGATTAAAATGAAAAAAAGAAAAGTAATAATTGATTGTGATCCAGGAATTGATGATTCTTTAGCAATACTTCTAGCATTAAATTCACCAGAACTAGAAGTATTAGGGCTTACCGTATGTAGTGGAAATGTACCTGCAAACTTAGGAGCCAAAAATGCTCTAAAAGCACTTCAAATGTGTTCTTCGCTAGATATACCTGTATATATAGGAGAAGAACTACCTTTAAAAAGAGAACTTATAACAGCACAAGATACTCACGGAGAAGATGGTATAGGAGAAAATTTTTATGAAGATGTTGATGCTGAAATTTTATATGATGGAGTAGACTTTATAGTAGATACTTTAAATAAAAATAAAGATGTATCTATTATAGCATTAGGTCCGCTTACCAATATAGCTAAAGCATTAATTAAAGATAAGAAAGCCTTTAATAATCTAGATGAGTTTGTTTCTATGGGCGGGACTTACAAAAGTCATGGAAACTGTTCACCAGTAGCCGAATTTAATTACTGGGTAGATCCACATGCTGCTGAATATGTTTATAAAAACTTACCTAAAAAAATTCATATGATAGGACTTGATGTAACTAGAAAAATAGTGTTAACACCAAATATTATTGAATTTATGAATAAATTAGATAAAGATATATCTAAATATATAACAGAAATAACTAGATTTTATATAGATTTTCATTGGAATCAAGAAGGCATAATAGGTTGTGTAATAAATGATCCATTAGCAGTTGCATATTTTATAGATAAAAATCTATGTAGCGGATTTGATTCTTATGTTGAAGTAGTAGAGGAAGGAAAAGCTATAGGTCAAACTATAGTAGATGCATATGATTTTTATAAAGAGAAGAATAATGCACATATACTTACAGAAGTAGATGAAAAAGCTTTTATGAAGATGTTTCTAAAAAGGATATTTAAAGACAAAAGTAATATTATAGACTCTGTAAAAGGGGTGATATAATATGGAAAAGAAATTAAACGTTAGAAACTTAACTTTAATAAGCTTTGGGATAGCTTTAAATGTAGTAGGAGCATTTATAGCTTATTCTTTAAGACTTCCTATATATATGGACTCTATAGGAACAATATTTATAGCATGTTTACTTGGACCTAAATATGCAGTAATAACAGGTTTATGTGGAAGCTTAGTAAGCGGAATGACTTTTGATATATATTCAATATACTTTGCTCCTGTTCAAATAAGCACAGGGTACTTAGCTGGTTTAATGTATAATAAAGGATTCTTAAAAGGTATAAAAACTCCTCTTGGAGTATTTATATTTACATTACCAACATCAATAATAAGTGCAATGATAAGTGCATTTTTATTTGGAGGTATAACATCATCAGGTTCATCGTATATAGTTCAAATACTAAGTGTAATCGGAGTTCCAAATGTATTAAGTGTGTTTATAACACAAATATTTACAGATTATACTGATAAATTTGTAGCAGTACTAGTAGTAGGTCTTTGTGTAAATGCACTTCCTAGAAATGTAAAATCACAGATATTATTAAATAGATAAAATTCATAATAACTAATTTTTAAAAACTTAAATTAAACATAGATTATAATATATAAAATTAGGTATTATACTATGTATGATACCTAATTTATTATAAAGGAGAAAAAATGGACAGATATAGTGAAATAACTAATAAAAAACAAAGAGAAATAGTATTACTTAAAAGTTTTCCTTGTATATGGGGAAAATGTAGTTTTTGTGATTATATATTAGATAACTCAGATTCAGAAGAGGAAATAAATAAATTAAACTTTGAAGTACTTGAAAATATAACAGGAAAATATAAAGTTTTAGAAGTTATAAACTCAGGAAGTTGTTTTGAACTTCCAAAAGCTACACTT
This sequence comes from Romboutsia sp. 1001713B170131_170501_G6, assembly GCF_015668195.1. Classification (NCBI taxonomy): domain Bacteria; kingdom Bacillati; phylum Bacillota; class Clostridia; order Peptostreptococcales; family Peptostreptococcaceae; genus Romboutsia; species Romboutsia sp. 1001713B170131_170501_G6. The sequence goes on along the minus strand of NZ_JADPFC010000001.1, from coordinate 1,010,432 downwards.
GCTAAAATAAAAGATATAATAAAAGAAAAAAATATTGAAAGATTATTTTTAGAAAGTCATTGGTCATACAAAAATAGAATACAAGAGATGAGAGAATATTTTGAAGTACCTATAACTTTTAAAATAGGTGTAGAAAGTTTTGATTATGATTTTAGAAATAATTTTTTAAATAAAAATGCTAAATTTAAAAGTGTAGAAGAACTTAAAACCTATTTTGATTCTCCATGTATGATGGTAGGTATAAAAGGTCAAAGCAAAGATATGATAGATAAAGATATGGATATAGTTTTAAATAATTTCGATCATGCTACTATAAATGTATTTGTAAATAATACATCAGATGTTAAAAGAGATGATGAAATAGTTAATTGGTTTGTTAATAAATATAAAGAGTTATTAGATAAAAATCCTAATATAGAAGTATTATATAATAATACTGATTTTGGTGTAGGTGAATAAAAAGCTAGCTTAAATTTTTTAAGCTAGCTTTTAAATATAGATTTGTTTTTATTTTATTATGAATAACACTCTGATATATTCATACTATTAATTTTTTTATGGTAATCAATAATTAAAGGTACAGATGCAGCAATCCAAGCCATTGGACCTGCTAGACAAATACCCGTATATCCAATAATTAAAGGCAGAGTAAATGCAACTATAGTTCTAGCAACTAATTCATAAACACCAGCCATCATAGGCACGAAAGTATATCCCATCCCCTGAAGTGCATTTCTGTATATAAATATTAAGCTAAGAGGGATAAAGAAGAAAGAAACTGTAGTTAAATATTTAGTAGCATATGATATTATATTCGGGTCTGAATTTGACACAAATAGCTTAACAAAATTTTCACCAAGTACTATAAGCATAATCCCACCAATAGTACCAATAGCTATATTTATCAATGTACACTTTTTAACCCCTTCTTTGATTCTTTCAATATTATTAGCACCAAGATTTTGAGCACAATAAGTCGCCATAGTAACACCAAATGTTACGCTTGGTTGCATAACAAGTTGTTCTACCTTAGAAGCGGCAGTGTGTGCAGCAACAACAGTAGATCCAAAGGAGTTAACAGCACTTTGAAGTATAACACCACCAATAGCAGTTATTGAAAATTGAAGAGCCATTGGGATTCCTATGCTTAGATGCTTTTTATAAAATTCTTTATCCAAAATAAAGTGTTTTTTTTCTAGTTTTAATATAGGAAATTTCTTAGAAGTATAAATCAAACATAAAATACCTGAAAAACCTTGTGAAATAACAGTAGCATAAGCAGCACCTTCTACTCCCATAGAAAATTTAACTATAAATACTAAATCCAGTATTATGTTTAAAATAGATGCAACAATTAAAAAGTATAGAGGTGTTTTACTATCTCCAAGTGCACGAAGTATACTTGCAATTATATTATAGAAAAATGTAACAAATATACCTCCGTATATAACTACTATATAAGAATACGCTTCATCTATTATGTCATGTGGAGTTTTTATTAGATTTAAAAGTGGTTTAGCAAAAAATACGCTTATGATAGTAATTATAATAGTCATAATTATTGATAATATAATAGCATTACCTACAGCTTTTTTAACACCTTCTTCATCATTAGCACCAAATCTTTGTGAAACCAAAACAGAAAAACCTGATGCAAGACCTAAAACAAAACCTAGTATCAAAAATATCATAGAACCTGTTGATCCAACGGCTGCAAGAGCATTAACCCCTAAAAACCTACCAACTATTATTGTATCTACCATATTGTAAAATTGTTGAAAAATATTTCCTATAAGAAGTGGTATAGAAAAATATAAAATTAATTTTACTGGATTACCAGTAGTCATATCTTTAGTCATAAACATTCCCCCTTTTTATGTAAGATATATCCATCAGCATATACTAACATTATTTAAAACCATATACAATAGATTATAAAAAAGTTATTAAAAATGATACTATATTTTTAGTATATTACAATAGTATTTAATTTATTGTTACAAAATAATTCTATAAAACCTGCACTTAAATAAAAGTATTAATATAGAAATTTTTCAAATTAATTTTAAAAATAGGTTGACATGAGGTGTACATAAAGTGTGTATATATAGTATACACATTATATATACACTAAATATTAGCAAAGAAAAGAGGTGTAAAATTGAATATAAATATAAGTAATACATCAACAACACCCTTATATGAACAAATAAAAAGCCAGGTACAAAATCAAATATTAGACTCAACATTAAAGCCAGGAGAGGGTCTTCCGTCTATAAGAAATTTTGCAAAAGAATTAAAGGTTAGCATAATAACTATAAAGAGAGCCTATGAAGAACTTGAAAAAGAGGGATTTATAGAAACTGTTACAGGGAGGGGAACTTTTGTATCAACACAAAATACAGACAGATTAAGAGAAATAGCTTTATATGAAATAGAAAATAAGTTAGAAGATATAATAAGACAAGTAAAATCAGTAGGTATAACATTAGAAGAAGGATTAGAAATATTTAAAAGTATATATGAAGAGATATAAGGAGGTATATTATGAATGCGATAGAGATTAGAAATTTAAAGAAAAATTTAGATAAATTTAATTTGGATATAGATAATCTAGATATAAAAAGGGGATATATAACAGGGTTTATAGGTCCAAATGGTTCAGGTAAAACTACAACAATAAAATTAATTATGGATATGATATTTAAAGATAGTGGTAGTATAAAAATATTTGGAAAAGAATTTGAAAAAAATGACATAAATACAAAAGAATTAATAGGTTATATTGGTGATGTTCCTGGATACTTAAATGGATCTAAGCTAAAAGATATAAAAAAATCAGTATCTTCTTTTTACAAGAACTGGGATGAAAAATTATATAAAAGATACGTACAACAATTTAAACTAGATGAAAATAAATTATATAAGAAACTTTCAAAGGGGCAACAGAAAAAGTTTGAATTAACAATGGCACTATCTCATCACCCTAAACTTATAATAATGGATGAACCAACAGCGAATTTAGATCATTTAGTTAGAAATGAATTTTTAGATATACTTCAAGAACATATAGAAAAAGAAGAAGCTACTGTGTTTTATTCAACTCATATAACATCTGATTTAGATAAGGTCTCAGACTATTTAGTATTTATATATAATGGGAAAATAATACTAAGTGGAGATAAAGATAGCATATTAGAAAGACATAGTATGATAAGGGGTGGTAAAAATTTATTAGACAATGAAACTAAAAGAGCATTAGTGGCATTTAATGAAAATTCATTTGGATTTGAAGGATTAACATCAAATGTAAAACATGCATACGAAATATTTGGGGAAGAAGTGATTTATGACAAAGTTAATTTAGAAGATATACTAATGTATTATACGAGGGGGAATTAATATGAATAATATAATAAATCTTACTAAAATGAGTTTAATAAACTTTAAATCTATATTTAAACAAGTAGGACTAATATTAGTAGTATGGGTTGTTATGTCACTATTTGAAAACTCATTTATAGGTATGCTAGGTGGTATTATTACAATAGCTGTGGTAGGACAGCTTATGTCATATGAAGATATGAGTACAATAGATAATATTATAGGAACAATTCCTGTAAAAAGAAAAGAGTATGTAATATCAAAATATATTGTAGGAATAATAAGTATGCTAACAACAATTATTGTAGTTATTATTATTTACAATTTAATAGATATAGATATAACTTTAGACTTGCTACTTACTACATCTATATTATCATCAACTATAATTATAAGTACTATAATTCCACTTATAATGAAATTTGGTATTGTTAAAGGAAGACTTATGATGTTTGCCGTAACTTTTTTTGTTATATTTTGTTCAATGTCATTAGCAGATATACTACAAGAACCTCCAAGATTTCTAGAATCTACAATATACTATATAAATAACACAAATCCTTTGGTAATTTCAAGCATAGTAAGTACTTTGGCAATTCTAATATCTATGTTAATTTGTATAAAGATGTATGATAAAAAAGAATTTAAATAATTTGATTTAATATGAAGAGCCTATATTAAATATAGCAATGATTATACATTTTATAAATAATTCACTAGCGGTTGGGCACTCCATTATACAAATTCACTTGAAAAATTTAATGATATATTAGCTGTGTACCTTCTAAAGTTAGATGGCATTAAGATAATAGTGCTTTTAGTATCTAGCATTTTACTTATTTATATAGGATAAATATTATTAAAAGATGGAGTTTAAATTGATTCTAAACAAGGCGCATAGCAAAAAAATCCCTAATCCATAGGGGATTTTTTTGTATTAAAAAACATATATTCAATGTTAATTCATAGTATTCTATATTAGATAAGTATTAAAAATATACAAACATACTATAAATTAAACTAGATTTATAGTATACTAAATTTCTAACTAATTAGTATAGAAAGGACATAAATATGCAAGCAATAAGAGTAAAACCAGAAGAATTTAGATTAGAAAATTTTATAAACTATTATAAAGATACTTGTGATGAATTATTACATGAGTACCCAGAATATGTATCAAGAGTATGTCTAATAGATAGAGATTATATGGACGTAGTAACATTTGATGAAGATTACGAAGATATAAATGATGCAAGTGATTATGCTAATTTATTATTAGGAGAAGAATATGCACTTCATTTTGCTATAGGTAAGACTAATGAAGATTTAGATAAGGTAGAATTTATAGATGGAAAGATATATAACTTAAGAAGTTATGGTGATGATGAGTATGAGGATTATAATATAAGAGATATTGGAGATTTTAGAATAGATTTAAATAACCTAGTAGGTTTAATACTTGACTTTGACTATGAGGACAAGGAAATAGTAATATCAAGCGTAAACTTTGAACATGGAGGTGAATTAGCTCCACCTAGAATAATAGAAGTAGAAGATAGTGGCGACTTAGAAAAAGTAATTATTAACTTTATAGAAAAATTTATAACAAAAGAATAAATCACTATACAATAAATTTTTATAAAGTTTAAGGTTTATTTAAGATTTAATTAAGTTGTAGTTTATATACTTTTTTATATATATGTAATAATATATATACGTAATAGGAGGGAAACATATGGAATCAAGATTTGAAGGTGGATTACTAGGACTTATTGGAGTTAATATATTAGCTTGGTTAATAACTGTTTTTACATTAGGGCTAGCCACACCATGGGCTATGTGTATAAAATATAGATGGGAAGCCGAAAATACAGTAATAGAAGGAAGAAGGATTGAATTTATAGGTACTGGGGCTAGTCTATTTTTTAACTATATAAAATGGTTAGCATTAACTATAATAACTCTTGGTATATATGGTTTTTGGTTATATATAAAATTATTACAATGGAAAACTGAGAATACGGTATTTAAAGATCAATAAAAGTTAAATACTAATTATATAAGGCTGTTTTAAATTAAGTTTTGTTATTAACTAGACTTATTTTAAGATGGTCTTTTTTATTGAATTTTTAGATAGTATCTAAATAATTTAAGATTTATTTAATGTTGAGTTTATTAATTTTTAAGATATAGTATATATAATATGCTTATAATATTAAATAGAACATACATGGAGGAAATTGAAAGTGAAAAAGACAATAGTATTTTTAATGTTGGCAACTATATTGACAGGATGTAGTATGGATATAAAAATTCATAAGTTTGATAGTTATAAAGATGCTAAAGATATAATAGAAAGAGGTTGGATTCCTGAGAATATACCAACTAGTGCTACAAATATACAAGAAGTTCACAACTTAGATTCAAATAAAGCAAATGGAAGATTTATAATACCAAAAGGTGAAATAGATAAATTTATAAAAACATTAGAAACGGTAGATAAAAAAAGTATACTAGATGATAAGTTTATAGAAACTAAGTGGTTTAATGAAAAGGATATAAAAGAAAAAATCAAGAATAATAAGCTTACTGTAGGAACAAAAGACGATAATATATATGCAGTAAGCAAAAATGGTGATGTTTATTACTGGGCTAAATAGTTATATAAGGTATGGTTTTAAATTAATTAAAAAAACAAATTAATATGAAGATTTCTTATATAATAAAATGAATACTAGTGAACCTAATTATTAGAGACGTTTTCTACAATAACTATTGTTTAAAAATAAACTCATGGTTATAATAAACATATATTTTAAATTAAGGAGCAAAACTATGAAACAATTTTTATCAAAAGACAAATTATCAATACATACATCACCATTATGTGATATTCTTATAAAAAGTAGTGGTTATGAAAATTTAGACAAAAACATAGCTGAAAGTAATATTGAATTTGAACCTCAAAAAACTTATGAAATAGCATCTAGTAACTTCTTTGATTTTAACCAACATTTGTATGAAGATATAAATCATATGAATTCTATAAGTGCAGGTATATATTGTGAAATGGCATTAATAACATTTAGAATATTTATATGGGGAGCAAAAGGTGAAGGATTTGAAATATTTAAGCATGTTTTAAGAGGTGAAGAAATAGATAGGTTAAAAAGCAAAGAAGATATAAAGGAGTATATCGTAAAACATTTAGAGGAATTAGAAAAAGGAATAATCGAAACTTATCAATTAGATTGTATGAAAAGTTTTGAAGAGTTTGGTAAATCAATAGAAACTAGACAAATATTACTAACATCAATATTAAAAAATTTAAGCATAGAAAATAACTTAAAAGACTTTAGAAAATAAAACCCATTTAATGGGTTTTTTTATTTACATAACATATATTATTTTTAACTTAAATTTAAAAAACTTAACATAAATCAATTTAACTAACTTTTATTTAACATAGATTTAACATTAGGTGTAATAAATTAACATTTGCTTAACACATTATGACAATTTTTTTGATAGAATAAGTTTGTAATAATAAAATAATAAAATTATTTAATTTTAAAAACATTTAAGTTTTAAGGAGGAAGAAATATAGTGGAAATAGCAATAAACCTGATGGGGGGACTAGGTCTTTTTCTATATGGTATGAATTTGATGGCTGATGGCCTTCAAAAGTCAGCAGGAGAAAAACTAAAAAAGATAGTTGAACTTCTAACTAGTAATGTACTAATGGGGGTTATAGTTGGAGCTTTAGTTACAGCTATAATACAAAGTTCAAGTGCTACGACAGTTATGGTAGTTGGATTTGTTAATGCGGGTATAATGACACTACCTCAAGCAATAGGTGTAATAATGGGAGCAAATATAGGAACAACTATAACTGCTCAATTAGTATCACTAGATTTAGTTGGTTTAGCGCCAATGGCATTAGGTGTAGGTATAATACTTTACTTATTTAGTTCTAAGCCAAAGGTTAAAACAATAGCTGAAATATTTATAGGATTTGGTATATTATTTACAGGTATGGATTTTATGAAGGAAGCTGTTGCACCTTTAAAAGAGTTTTCAGGATTTACTAATGCATTAGTATCATTTGGACATAATCCGATACTTGGTATACTTCTTGGATTTGGTATAACTGCAATAGTTCAAAGTTCTAGTGCTTCAATGGGTATGTTACTTGCACTTGCATCTGAAGGAATATTACCATTATCATCTGCTTTACCAATATTATATGGTGAAAATATAGGTACTTGTGTTACTTCATTAATATCAAGTATAGGTGCTAGTAAGAATGCTAAAAGAGCTGCTACAATGCATTTAACATTTAATGTAATAGGTACATTGGTATTTATGTTATTACTAAGTAAGCCAATAACAATGGTAGTTACACACTTAGATCCAAATGATGTAAGTAGACAAATAGCTAATGCACATACTTTATTTAATATAACTAACGTTATACTATTATTACCTTTTTCTAAGTTAATAGTGAAACTTACTATGAAGTTAGTTCCAGAGAAAGAAGACGAAATAGAAGAGAGAAAAACTGTTAAATTCTTAGATGAAAGAATATTAGAAACACCATCTATAGCTTTATCAAATACTATTAAAGAGACTTTAAGAATGGGTGAAAAAGCTAAGAAAGCTCTGATTTGTTCAATGGAAGGTGTGCTTGAAATGTCAGATGCTAAAATAAAAAAGGCATTTAATGAAGAAATAAAGATAAATGAATTACAAAAAGCTATACTAAGTTTCTTACTGAAGCTATCTAAAACAACTTTAAATGATGATTCAAGAGAAGGTGTTGACTATCTATTCAATACTGTAAATGATATAGAAAGAATAGGAGATCATGCTGAAAATATAGCTGAATTATCAGAAATAATATTAACTAAAGAATTAAAATTATCTGATGAATGTAAAGGTGAGTTAACTGAAATATACAACAAAGTCTTAAGTACATATACTTATGCACTTGAATCTTTAGAATCTAATAATGTGGATTTAGCATTAAGAGTTGTCAAAATGGAAGAACAAGTTGATATAATGGAAAAAGTATGTCGTCAAAATCATATGAAAAGATTAGATGAGAGTGTATGCACAATAGATAATGGAGTTGTTTATTTAGATATAGTAAGTAATTTAGAGAGAATATCTGACCATTCAGTAAACATAGCTCAACAAGTTATAAAGGCAAACAGTAATAAAGTAGCATAATTCAAAAGAGTTATCTCAAGTATGAGATAACTCTTTTTTTATCTTATAAATGCAAGAGCTATAAGCATTACTCCTGACAACCAAGACAAATTAATATTACTAATCTTATTAATATGATAACCCACTATACAACCAAATAGTAAAGATAAAAATCCAATAATTAAAGATAATAATAAAACTTCTGAATAATTAATATATCCTAAACTACTTCCAAATCCAACTGCTAAACTATCTAAAGAAAGAGCTATTGCAAGATAAAGAGCTTCTTTAGGTGTAAGCATTTTAGATTTATCATAATCTGCTTTAGTTTCATCAGCATAAATTTCAAGTACAAACTTAAAATCAAATAACTTAAATGTTAGAGGAGCTTGATGATTATATATTTTATCTATATAGCTTTTAATTATACATTCAAATAATCTAAATATGCCAAGGCCTAATAACAATAAAAAACTTAATATAGATGCTATATTAGCTGATAGTAAATCTTTAAACAAAGAGCCAAAAAATAAAGAAATACCTAAAGTGATTGTAGATACTAATGTTATTATAGATGCTGATTTAAAAGGAATTTTAATTTTATTTGTTCCATAAGCAACACTAGCTACAAATGTATCTAATGAAAGTGATAGCACCAAGAGAAGAGATTGTAGCATTGGATGACACCCCCAAAATATTTAACTAATATTAAGATATTAATTAATTCGTATTTTGTTAACTATAAAATATTATAAATGTATAATTTATTTTGATTAAATTAAATAAGGTTGTAAATAGTTAGATTTTAGTGGTAAAATATAAATACTAAAATATTAAGAGGAGTTATATAAATGAAGTGCAATAAAAAGATAATATCATTAATTATAATATCATTAATGTCATTAGGTATTGTAGCTTGCGATAAAAATGATATACAAAAAGATCAAGAAAAGGCAGTATCTAATATTGAAGAAAAATCAGACGAATCAATAAAAGAGATAGATAATATGCTATCTGAAATAAAAAACAAATATAAAGACTCTGTAAAAGAAATTGAAGATAAAGTTTCTGTAGATAAGTCAGATAATACTAGTTTAGATCAAAAGAAGATATCTAATTATACTAACAAAATATTGAATTTAGATGACATGAAATTAAGAGACATAGAAAATAAACTTACATCAATTGATGAACTCGCTAATATAGGTGATGATAAATTAAAAACTTTAATAGGTAAATACAAAAATAATTTATCTGAAAATTTAGATGATTTTATAAAGGATATTAATTTAAGTAAGTATTTAGATAAAGAAAAAGAATTACAAAATGATATTAACTCTATAAAATCTAAAATAGAAAATACTAAAGAAGATCTAACAAATGTAGCAAATGATAAAGTAAATAAAATTTCTGATAACATAAGTAATATAATCAATTAATTTGATATAAATTATTTCATATAATATAAATTTAGTAATATATGGTATAATACATATATAGTTTTTTATAATATATGGAGATGATAAAAATGCATAAAGAAATTACAAATCCAATGGCTGATATTTTTAAGTATCTAGCAATATCTATACTATTTATGTTTATAGGGTTTGCATTTGGGCAAGCTTTTATTCCGATAAGTGTTGTACAAGTAGCAAATTTAATATTGCCATTTTTAATAATAGGTTTACTTATAATGGCAATATTATCTAAGAAAAGTATAATACCTAGAAGTTTTTCGATGAACTATGTTTACTTATTTACATTTATAGATGGTATACTTTTATATCCACTATTATCTTTTTACTTACAAAGTTTAGGAACATCTGTAGTAATTAATGCTTTACTTGGAACTTGTATATTATTTGGGATACTAGCCTTTATATCTTATAGAAAGAAAGCTGGGCATTACCTAGGTATAGGATCTATATTATTTGCAGGTCTTATATCACTTTTAGTTTTAATTATAATAAATATATTTATAGGTTCACAGACACTAAATATATTATATAGTGCTTTAAGTATAATAATATTTTCAGGATATATATTATATGATATAAGTTTAATAAAATATGATATAGAATCAAAAAATATAATAAGTAAGAATGATTTATCTATACATGTATTAAATCTTTATCTAGATTTTGTAAATATTTTACTAGATTTATTAAATTTAATATACGAATTCAAAGATTAATAAACAAAAAGACTGGATTATATTTAATTAGTATAATCCAGTCTTTTGTTTATTCTTAAGTCCTTATATATTTGAATTCTAAATAACCTTCATATAATTATTAAATATAGAAATACTATTATTATATAACTTAGGAGGAAACTATGGGAAAATATAAATTAGACTATTTTGCTAAATATTATTTCTTTGAAAAAGAAGACTTTCTAAAAGAGGAAGAGGGAGAATATATATTAAATAGAATAAAGGAAAGTAATAGATTTGATTATAAGGGATATTCTTATAAATATACTAAATACAATAATATATCTAAGGGCCATACACAAAAAAATGTAGAGGTAGAGATTCCTAATGAAAGTATAGATATAATATTAAATGGGGATAGAGTACATCTTGATTTAATATATAAATTTTACACAAAGAAATTAGAGGATCATATTAGAATAACTACTAGAATGAGTGAAAAAACAGAAGAAGTTTCTTGTCTTTTATATATAGATTATATTCAGGCTAATGATTTTATAAAAGAATTAGAAAACATTAAAAAATTACAAGAATATAATATGAAAAGCTAAGGTAAAAGCACCTATTACAAGGAATTGTAACAGGTGCTTTTACCTTTATATATTATATATTGACAAATAAGATAAAAAACTATTGACAAAGTATTTTTATAGGAGTATATTGTAGTTAATAAATTATTAGCACTCAACAAACCAGAGTGCTAATAAGAAAATTCTAAATAAAATAAATAATTAAGATTTTACTGAAAATAATATATATTATGATAGTGGAGGGATACATATGGATATAGAAAAAATGACTGTAAGAGTACAAAAGGCTTTAAATGAAGCTTATAATATAGGTGTTAAAAATCATAATCAACAAATAGATGTTATACACTTATTAAGTGCATTAGTTAATCAAGAAGATGGTCTTATACCGAATATATTAGAAAAAATGGGTGTATCAGTAGATTCAGTAAAAAATAGTATAGATGTGGAACTAAGCAAATTACCTCAAATTCATGGGGAAGGCATAAGTTCACAAGGTGTAACAGCTACAAGAAGGATAAATGAAATATTAATAAAAGCAGAAGAAATATCTAAAGAATTTAAAGATTCTTATATAAGTGTAGAACATGTAATGCTTGCTATAATAGACATGGAAGGCAATACATCAGTAGGAAAAGTATTAAGACAATACAATATAAATAAAAGTAACTTCTTAGAAGTATTATCACAAGTTCGCGGAAGTCAAAGAGTAGAAACTCAAGACCCTGAAGGAACTTATGAAGCCTTATCTAGATATGGAACTAACTTAGTAGATTTAGCTAAGAAAAATAAATTAGATCCAGTTATAGGACGTGACGAAGAAATAAGAAGAGTTGTGAGAATATTATCAAGAAGAACTAAAAATAATCCAGTACTTATAGGTGAACCTGGTGTTGGTAAAACTGCAATAGTTGAAGGATTAGCAGAAAGAATAGTCCGTGGGGATGTACCAGAAGGACTTAAAGATAAAGTAATATATGCACTAGATATGGGTTCACTAATAGCAGGTGCAAAATATAGAGGTGAATTTGAAGAAAGATTAAAAGCTGTACTTAAAGAAGTACAATCTTCAGAAGGTAAAATAATATTATTTATAGATGAGATACACACAATAGTAGGTGCTGGTAAAACTGATGGTGCAATGGATGCTGGTAACTTAATAAAACCAATGTTAGCTCGTGGAGAACTTAACTGTATAGGTGCTACTACATTTGATGAATATAGACAATATATAGAAAAAGATAAAGCACTTGAAAGACGTTTCCAACCAGTTATAGCAGAAGAACCAACTGTATCTGATACTATATCAATACTACGTGGACTTAAAGAAAGATTCGAAATACATCATGGTATAAGAATACATGACAATGCAATAGTAGCTGCTGCAAAGTTATCTGATAGATATATACAAGATAGATACTTACCAGATAAAGCAATAGATTTAATAGACGAAGCAGGAGCTATGATTAGAAGTGAAATAGATTCTCTACCAACAGAACTAGACACTGTAAGAAGAAGAATATTTACACTTGAAACTGAAAAAGAAGCACTTCTTAAGGAAAATGATGAAAAAAGTAAAACTAGATTAGAGAATTTAGGAAAAGAGTTAGCAGAATTAAAATCTAAGAATGATGAAATGACTGCTAAATATGAAAATGAGAAAAAACAAATACTTGATATAAGAAACTTAAAAGAAGAGTTAGATAAAGCTAAAGGCGATGTTGAAAGATATGAAAGAGAATATGACTTTAACAAAGCAGCAGAGTTAAAATATGGCATAATACCAAAATTAGAAGAGCAAATACAAAATCATGAAGAAAAGATGGCATCAAGCTATGAAAATGCATTATTAAAAGAAGAAGTAACAGAAAATGAAATATCTCAAATAGTAGCTAAATGGACTGGAATACCTGTAACTAAACTTGTAGAAGGTGAAAGAGAAAAGCTTCTTAAGTTAGAAGATGAACTTCATAAAAGGGTTATAGGTCAAGATGAAGCAGTTACAGCAGTATCTAATGCAGTAATAAGAGCTCGTGCAGGACTTAAAGATGAGAAAAAACCAATTGGTTCATTTATATTCCTGGGACCTACAGGGGTTGGTAAAACAGAGCTTGCTAAGACTTTAGCTAATAATCTATTTGATAGTGAAGATAATATAATAAGAATAGATATGAGTGAGTATATGGAAAAACATGCAGTATCTAGACTTATAGGTCCTCCTCCAGGATATGTAGGATATGAAGAAGGTGGTCAATTAACAGAAGCTGTTAGAAGACATCCATACTCTGTAATATTATTTGATGAAATAGAAAAAGCACATGAAGATGTATTTAATATATTCCTTCAAATATTAGATGATGGTAGACTTACTGACAATAAAGGTAAAACAGTAGACTTTAAAAACACACTTATAATAATGACATCTAATATAGGAAGTCATCATTTATTAGAAGCTGGTGAAAACATAGATGAATTTACAAAAGATATGGTAATGAATGAAATGAAGCATAGATTTAAACCAGAGTTCTTAAATAGAGTTGACGATATAATAATGTTTAAGCCACTTAGCTTAGAAGGTATTAAAAAGATAATAGATATATTCGTAGACGCATTAAGAAAAAGACTTAGTGAAAAGAATATAGATATAGAAATAACTGAGGGTGCTAAAGAGGTTATGGCAAAAGAAGGGTATGATCCAGTATATGGTGCTAGACCGCTTAAGAGATATATAAGCAACACTTTAGAAACAATAATAGCTAGAAAGGTAATATCTGGAGAAGTTTATAGTGGATGTACTGTAGTTGTGGATGGTAATGGAGAAAATATAGAAGTGTTTACCAAAAACTAATTAATAAAATAAAAAATATACAAAAGACCTATTAAGTATAAACTTAATAGGTCTTTTAATTTTTAATAACAGATGAATCTATTGGCAATAAGAAATAATTCGCCTACACAGTATCTCAATTAAAATTTAACTATAAGTTAAATTTATTAATTAAAGGTTAACTATGTTTCCATTGTTAATATATATTACTTAATTTATACTATAAATATAACATATTAAGGGAGTAAATATATGGATAAAATAAAGATAGGGGAAACTATTAAATTACTAAGAAGAGATAAAGATATTACACAAGAACAATTAGCAAACATTGTTGGAGTATCAATACCAGCAGTATCTAAATGGGAAAATGGTACGAGTTATCCAGATATAACAGTACTTCCCATACTTGCTAACTATTTTGAGGTAACAATAGATGAACTATTAAACTATAAAAAAGAACTAAATGAAAATGATATAACAATATTAAAAAATATCCATCTAATTATAAGTTAAAATTTAAACTAACTTATATTTATTCTCTAGTGATGATGAAGGGAAAAAATTATTTAAACGCAGAAGATATAACAAATAGAATAATAGAAATTTTGGAAGACATAGTGGATAACACAAATGATATATCTTTAAAAGAATCTTCTCTTATACAGCTGGGTAGTAACTATATGATGGTAGGAAAAAATGATATGGCAGAAAAAGTTTTGAAAAAAATATACAAACCAACCTGCAATCCAGATGTAATGTTACCTTTTGTATATATGCAACAAGATAAGATATATGAGGCAAGAAAATTAATGCAACAAAACTTAAATGCTTCAGTTGGAGAAGCTATGACATCTTGTATGGGGCTTGCAATTTCTTATTATAGTTATAAAGATGATATTGATGAAAAAGATATTGATTTTGATAAAGCTAGTCTGTATTATCAACTAGCTATTGATATTGATAAATTAGTATATGATGGTAATCAAATGGGATCATTTTTAAACTCAAACTTAGCTCATGTTAATCTAAAAAAAGGTGATATAAAAACTTCATTAATTTATCTAAATAAATTGGTAAACAGCATAGAACGTTTAGGTACTGATATACCTAGACAACTTAATAAAATAGCATACTTTGATAATCTTGATGATATAAATAAAGGCACAACAGTAGACATAGATATATATCAAATGCTAATAGATTCTCTAAATGAAACTTTTAGTTCTTTAAAAGGAAATAATGAATTTGAAGATATAATATCTAGAATAATAGATTTAAGAAAATTAGTTAATAAAGGTAAGTAATAATATACTATTTTTTATATAGTGTAGTATGAAATACGACTTAAGTAAAATTTAAATTAGAACTGGTAAGTCATAAATATAATGATATACACGGGAGGAATAAATGAAAAATATTAATTTAAATATCAATATCTTAGAATTTATATTTGGTTTGATAGCTCTATTATTAATGCTTTTCTCTATAGAACTATACTTTAAGATAAAAAAAAATAAGAAAATAAAAAAAGATATATTATACAAATATGGAAAGGAAGTAAATGAAGAAGATATTGATTATAAAATTAACAGCGTATCTAGTTACTTCAGGAATAAAAATATAGAAGAATGTATAGATGATATAACATGGAATGATTTAAGTATGGACGAAGTATACAAAAAAATTAGCAATACTCAAAGTACTGCAGGAAGAGAAATATTATATAGCATACTAAGAACACCTTTATATAAAAGTGAAGAACTTAAAAAAAGAGATAACTTAATAGAGTATTTTACAAAAAATCCAGATAAACGATTTGAGGTTCAATATATTCTAGCAAAGTTAGGTATAAGTGATGATTTATATACTACAAACTGTTTATTTAATAAATGTGACTATAGCAGAAGTAAACTGTTAAAGTATACTGTACTATCATATATACCAGTATTAAGTTTAATATTAACCTTTTTTAATATATATTTTATTATGCCACTTATAGCATCTATAGGATATAATGTTTGGATAAGTCAAAGTAATCAAAAATATAATTATAATGTAGATGGATTTACATATATGATATCTTTAATAAATACCACAAAAAGATTAAAAGATTTAAATATAAATGAAATAAATGATAACTTAAAAGATATATCAACAAATCTAGATAACATAAAACATATTAGAAAAAAATCCTTAGGCTCAAACACTAATGCCATAATGGCAGATATGAATGTATTTAGTGAATATATGGATATGATATTGTTAAAAGAACTTAAAAGATATGAAAAAGTCAAAAGCACTGTTATAAAAAATGCAGATGACTTTAAAGCTATATATGATTATGTAGGAACTATAGATGCATTAATATCAATTGCATCTTTTAGAGAAAGTTTAGATTACTACTGCAAACCAACTCTTAGTATTAGTAAAAGTAAATATCAAAACCACATAGATTTTGTAGATATATATCATCCTCTTATAAAAAATCCAATAACTAATTCTGCTAATTTTGACGAAAATGTATTAATAACAGGTTCTAACGCATCGGGAAAATCAACATTTATAAAAACTATAGCAATAAATGCAATATTTGCTCAAACTATATATACAACTACTTCAAGAAAATACAATTCATCATACTTTAATATATACACATCAATGGCTTTAAAAGATGATATATTTAGCAATGAAAGTTACTATATAGTAGAAATAAAATCTCTAAAGAGAATAATAGATAACTCTAATAAAGATATACCTTGTTTATGCTTTGTAGATGAAATATTAAGAGGAACTAATACCATAGAGCGTATAGCTTCTTCTTGTGAAGTACTATCAGCCCTTTACAAAAGTAACACTTTGTGCTTTGCAGCAACTCACGATATAGAACTTACTCATATACTTGAAAATAAGTTTGAAAATTATCACTTTGAAGAAACTATAACAAATAAAGACATAAAATTTGATTATAAATTGCATAAGGGAAGATCAGAAACTAGAAATGCTATAAGACTCCTTGAGTTTATGGGCTATGATAGAGATATTGTGGTTAAAGCGGATGAAAAAGCTAAGAACTTTTTATTAAATGGAAAATGGTAAAATATTATAACCATACATTAAAAATAGCATAGCAAAGTTATAAATATAATTATAACTTTGCTATGCTATTTAATTTATCAAAATCTAATATACTAATCTTACCTCTACTTGAAATAAGTATATCTTTATTCTTAAAATCAGTAATCATACGACTTACAACCTCCCTACTAGTTCCAAGTTCCTGTGCTATTTTTTCTTGAGTTAAATATAAGTATTTGCTGCCATTAGTTTTTTGAGAGGTTAATAATAAATATTTTGCTATTCTAATATCTACACTTTCAAAAGCCACTTCCTCTAATACTTTTAACACATTGTTAAATTTAATATAAAGATTTTTAAACATATACTTTTGAAACTCTAATGTATTATAAATGTACTTATTAAATATAGAACTTGGTATAAAAGCAATAACTGTTGGTTCTATAACTTCTGCAAATGCTGGAAAATGTTCATTAGTTAGCATACAAGATATGGAAAGATAACAAGTATCACCTTCCTCTAATTTATAAAGTGTCACTTCTCTACCTTTATCTGATAATTTATACACTCTTATAGAGCCACTTATTATAAGAGAGAAACCTAAGCAAGAAGAGCTTTCATATATTAATGTATAATCACTATCAAATTCTCTAATTATTAAAGAATTTTTTATAATTGATTTAGTTTCTTCATCTAATGTATTTAAAAATGGATATATATATATTAATTCATTCCAATGATTCATTAAATACCTCCAAGTAAATTTATTCATATTAAAAATATATCAAATTTATATATGATATACTACTATAAGTTAATACTCTTATAATAAACAAAAAGAGGAGATAATTGTAAATGGAAACACTTATATTTTTATGTATGGGAGGGTTTATAGAAGTATTTGTAGATTCTAATTTTTCTGACCAGGAACAGGAACATTTTTAGTAGGCATTAAACTTATATATAAGACAATACTTTAATAATATAAAAAAACTAAATTACTATACTTAATACATGTTTGTACTATTATCAATTTTTGTAAAATAAAAGGTGACTAAATTTATTTGAATTTAGGCACCTTTTATTTTAATTATAGTCTTTATCTATTACTATTTTACATTTATAGTGAGGATGTATTTTTTTTACTTCACCTTTTATATACTTTATTATTTCGTCATCAGATGTATCTTTATCATGGGAAGTTACTACATCAAATACTAAAGTTTTTACATCATCATTACCAATAATTCTAAAATCATGCATAGATTTAATATCTTTATGTTTTTTTAATATCTCATTAAGTTCATTTCTTGTTTTAACTATTTCACTATCTTTCATACATATAGGATCCATATGAATAACTAAATGGATATTAAGTTCCTTAGATATATCATATTCGGCATTATCTATAATATTATGTATGGTCATAATATCTATAGTAGCAGGAATCTCAACATGTACAGATGCTATACGTCTTCCAACACCATAGTTATGAACTATTAAGTCATGTACTCCTGATATGTAGTCGTAAGATAATAATTTTTCATTTATAGCTTTAACTAAATGTGGATCTGGTGCTTCTCCAAGTAAAGGACTTATAGTTTCTTTGACTAATGTAAATCCTGCATAGATTATAGCTAAAGAAACTAAAACTCCTATATAACCATCGATTGGAAAAGATATATACTTTGATGCTAGATAAGATAATACAACACAACTTGAAGTAAATACATCTCCAAGTGCATCTGCAGCAGATGCCTTAAGTGCAGATGAATCAATCTTTTTCCCAATATACTTATTAAATATACTTAGCCATAACTTTATTAAAATAGATATAAGTAATAATATAAATGGTACAAATTCAAATACTACAACTTCTGGATTTAGTATTCTTTGTATAGAAGTTTTAGTAAAGCTTACACCAACAAACATAACCATAAATGCAACTATTAAAGCTGATATATACTCTATTCGTCCATGTCCAAAAGGGTGTTCTTTATCTGGAGGCATACTAGCTAATTTAAATCCTACGATAGTTATAATAGAAGATGCCATATCAGAGAAATTGTTAAAAGCATCAGCCGTTATTGCTATACTAGATGTTATAAATCCTACTGAAAATTTAATTATAAAAAGTAGTAAATTTAAAACTATGCCAACAATTCCTGCTAAGTAACCATATCTATTCCTAACACTTTCATTATTAATATCCTCACTATTTTTAATAAAAGATTTAACTAAAAAATTAGAAATCATAAAATACTCCTTTCTTAATATAATTCTTAATATAATTGTTTGCAAATTACAATTATATAATCTAATGCAATATTAATTAGTAAATGGTAAATAGCTACAATAATTTATTCCCAAAATTTATAGTAATAATCATATATTCATAATTATACAGAATAACTCTCTATTTATAAACTAAATATTAATATATAAATCAAATTAATATTGTAAACTATTTACCGATTTTTATTAAATAGTATATACTTTTTAATAAATTTGATAAAAAATATATTGACCCTTTTGTTACACAAGAGTTTATAATCTTAAAAGGAAGAAAGTGAAAAGGAGTGATATTATGATAAGTGAGTTTTTAAAGTATGCAATTCCTTCTGCCTTTGCTATGCTTGTATCGGCATTATATACTATAATAGATGGAATTTTTGTTGGGCAAGGTGTAGGAGATAACGCGTTAGCAGCAGTCAATATAGTACTTCCATTTACCGTGATGTTAGTTGGTATAGCTAATATGATGGCTGTAGGTGGAGGAGCTTTAATCTCTAAAAATATAGGGGCTAAAAATATTGAAAAAGCAGTAAATATATTTAGACAAGTATGTAAATTCTTACTTATAGCAACTGTATTTATAAGTTTAGTATGTGTTATATTTGCAAAGCCTATAGTAAAAATGTTAGGAGCAACAAAAGCTCTTGAAACATTAGCAGTTGACTACTTAAAATACTATGCAATATTTTGTATTCCTAACCTAGTAGGATTAGCACTTAACAGTTTCGTAAGAAATGACGGAAAGCCAAAACTAGCAATGTATTCCATAATAGCAGGTGCTATAACTAATATAATATTAGATTATGTATTTATATTCCCATTTGGGCTTGGAATAAAAGGTGCAGCTATAGCAACAGGACTTGGACAGATAGTAACAGTAGCTATAATGCTTCCTCATTTTATACAGAAAAAAGGTTGTTTAACTTTTGGGAGAGTAAAAATAGAAAAAGAAGTTATAAGTGATTTATTAAAGATAGGATTTCCTTCTTTCTTATCTCAAATAAGTTTCTCCTTTATAGTACTTGTTCATAATTTGACATTAGTGAATGTTATGGGAGAAATAGGAGTATCGGCATATAGTATATTAAATTATATTGGAACTAATATATATATGGTACTATTTGGATTGACATTAGGAGCACAACCTCTTATTAGTTATAACTTTGGAAGAAAAGATAAAGATAAGGTGTTAAAATATTACAAAATTAATTCTATAGCATCTATAGTTACAACAGCTGTATTTGTAGTAGCATGTTATGTATTTGGAAAACAAATAATAGGAATTTTTACAAATGATAAACAAATATTAGAAATAGCATATTTTGCTGTTAAACTAGGAACTTTAAGTTATTTCATGGTTGGGTTAAATATAGGAACAATAGTGTTTTACCAGGCTATAGAGATGCCTAAATTATCTACTTTAATATGTTTATTTAGATCTGTTATATTCTTACCGATATCTTTATTTGTACTATCTAAAGTATTCGGGGCAGATGGTATATGGGCAGGTACATTAGTATCTGAATCATTAACATTTATAGCAATAAACTTAATAGCTAATATAAAAACTTCAACAACTAAATCAATAAATAAACTTGTAGAAACTGCATAGTAAAAAGTAAAGCTATGAATAATAGAGTAAAATCTTTATTGTTCATAGCTTTTTTATTATTTGCAAATTAAAAATATATAATTTACTTTAATGTTAATTTTACTCTTGAAACTATTCTTTTTTTAATTTATTTTATAAAAGAATGTTATCTCTTTAAGTATATGGTCATTTAGCATATACTATAAAAAGATATAAGTTTAGAGGTGATTAAATGGAAAAATACTTTTCAATAGGAGAAATGGCTAAATTAAATAACATATCTATAGAAACATTAAGACACTACGATAGATATAATTTGTTAAATCCAGATTATATAAATGAAAAAACAGGATATAGATATTATTCTATAAAAAGCTTTATGAAGCTTGATATTATAAAAAAATGTAAAGCAATAGGTCTATCATTGGATGAAATAAAAGATGTAATGAATGACTATGATTCATTAGGATCTATACTAAAAACACTTGAAAAACAAAAGGATCTTGTAAACAAAAAACTACATGAGTTAAATACTATAAAGGAAAGTATAGAACACCTTGAAAATGATATAAAGGACTCGCTTGCTATTGGACTTAACAACGTATTTATAAAATATAATGAAGAAAGAAAAATGATAAAATATAATTATTCTGGAAGGTATACAGAAGAATTTGAAATGAATCTTAGAAAAAGTCTAGTGGAGATAGAGGAAATGTATAATACATTTAATTATCAAATAGTTTTTGCCACATCTTACAATGACTTAATAAATAAAGATAAATTAACTTACACAAGAACTATGATAAAAACAGAAGATGCATTAAATACAGATGAGAGAATAATAATTCTACCTAAAGGAAACTACCTTACAATGTATTTTGATGATACCTTTTATGATATAAAAAAATATTATAATTTAATAACAAACTATATAAAGGAAAACAATATAAAAGTTATTGGAGATTTCCATGAAATATATATAATAACAAGAGCAAATAGTAGTGGTGAAATAAAAGCACTAGCACAGATAGAGATACTTATTGAAATTGATATTTAGGGAATAGTTAAAATGATATATCTTTTTAATAAATTATATTTATGGTATAATAAAAATTTAGTAAAAGATAAAAATAACTATATACAACATAGGAGGCAATAAATGGCTAATACATTTTATATAGTAAGACATGGACAAACTAATTGGAACATATTAGGCAAAACTCAAGGGCATGGTAACTCTGATTTAACAGCTAAGGGCGAAGAACAAGCAACTTGTCTTGGTGAAGCTTTAAAAGAGTATCCAATAGATTACATATACAGTAGTGATTTAGGAAGGGCAATACAAACTGCTAACCTTATAGGAGAAAAAATAGGTGTTAAGGTAAAAGAAACACCTGCACTTAGAGAAATGGGATTTGGTGTTTGGGAAGGCCTTTTAATAGATGAAATTAAACAAGATTATTTAGAAACTTATAACACTTGGAGAAATGAACCTCATCTAGTAAATATAGAAGGTGGAGAAACTCTTCATTTAATAAAGGATAGATTAGAAGTATTTATAAAAGAATTAAATGAAAAATATAATGATAAACATATATTATTAGTTAGTCATTCTGTAACAGTTAGAGTATTACTATTAGCATTTTTAAACTCAGGTATGGAAAATATATACAGAATAAAGCAAGATAACACAGCTTTAAACATAGTAGAATATAGAGATTATGGTCCAGTAATAATAAAAATGAATGATACTAGCCATATAAAAAATAATGAAAAGATAAACAACTCTGCATTAGAATAGGAGATATTTATGTCAAAAGTAATAGTAGTTGGTGGTGGTCCATCAGGTATGATGGCAGCTATTACAGCTTCAAAGAATAATAATGAAGTTATACTTATAGAAAGAAATGAAGAATTAGGAAAAAAGCTTAAAGTTACGGGCGGAGGAAGATGTAATCTCACTAATTATAGAGATATAGAAGATTTCTTTGATAAGATAGTAACTAATAAAAAATTTTTATATAGTAGTTTTTATACATTTACTAATCATAGCTTATTAGAGTATTTTAAAAGTAATGGCTTAGAATATATAATAGAAGATTTTAATGATCATAAAGTATATACTAAATCAGGTAAATCAGAAGAAGTTATAGATATACTAAAAAATGACTTAAAAGATAACAATGTTAAAGTTATATATAATAAACAAGTTACAGATATAATAGTAGAAAATGATACAGTTTATGGTGTAATACTTAATGATGGCCAAAATATAAGAGGAGATAAAGTTATAATATCAACGGGTGGTAAAAGCTATCCTCATACAGGTTCAGATGGATCAATGTATGATGTATTAGTTAAGTATAATCACACATTGAAAAAAATATATCCAGCACTTACTCCACTTACTATAAAGGAGCATTGGATAAAAAAATTACAAGGTGTATCTATACAAAATGTAGAAATATCTTGCAAGATAAGAAATAAAAAAATATATCAAGTGGGAGATATATTATTTGCACATTTTGGCCTAACAGGTCCTTGTGTACTTAAATTGTCTTCTTATATAAATAAACATATAGAAGATAACCCAATAGAACTTAACATAGACTTCTTGCCAAATACTAGTTTAGATGAAATATCTAAAATAATAAGAGAAAATCCTAATAAAAATATAATAAATAATTTAAAAAGATTACTTCCACAAAACTTTTTAAAAGAGATTCTTGAGATTCTTAATTTTACTGATAAAAAAGCAAATGAATTAACAAAAGCAGATGAAGAGAAAATAATAAGCTATATAAAATCTATGAAGCTTACTTGTAATGGTACTAAAGGGATAAAAACATCGCAAGTAACAAGTGGTGGAATAACAGTTAAAGAGATAAACTCTTCAACTATGGAATCAAAAGTAATAAAAAATTTATATCTTACGGGGGAATTAATAGATATAGATGCAGAAACAGGAGGCTATAATTTACAAATAGCCTTTTCAACAGGATATTTAGCGGGAATAAGTGTATAGGTGATTAATATGAAAACATTAGCAATAAGAGGCGCAACAACGGTTGTTTCTAATACTAAAGCAGATATACTTGATGAGACTGCAAAATTGGTGCAAACTATAATAATAGAAAATACATTAGATATTGATGATATAGTAAGTATGTGTTTTACAATGACAAATGACTTAGATAAAGTATATCCATCAGTGGCAGTTAGGGATATATTAGATATAACAGACGTTCCTATGCTTAACTTTGAAGAAAAATATATAGAGGGAAGTCTTAAAATGTGTGTTAGAATTATGATGTATGTAAATACAGATAAATCAAAAAAAGATATAAAACATATATATTTAAATAATGCTAAAAACTTAAGAAAAGATCTAATAACAAATGAATACAAATAAACTTCATTAGATAATAGATAAAAAGTTAGGAGAAATAATTATGAGAAATTTAGTAATAGCAGTAGATGGTCCTGCAGGAGCAGGTAAAAGTACGATAGCTAAAATAATAGCAAATAGATTAAACATAAACTATATAGATACAGGTGCAATGTACAGAGCAATAACTTACAAGTGCTTAAAAAATAATATAGATATAAACGACGAAGAAGAAGTAATTAAACTAGCTAAAGCCACAGATATAGATTTTAGAGATAATAATATATATCTAGATGGAAATATATTAAAAGAAGAAATAAGAACTATGGAAGTTAGTAACAATGTATCTAATGTAGCTAAAATTAAAGAAGTTAGATATTTGATGGTAGATGTTCAAAGAGAAATAGGAAAAAGAAATTCAGTTATATTAGATGGAAGAGATATCGGTTCATATGTATTCCCTAATGCAGATTATAAATTCTATTTAGTAGCAACTCCAGAAGAAAGAGGTCAAAGACGTTTCAAGGAACTAAAAGAAAAAGGATATGAAACAACTCTTGAAGAAATAATTAAAGATATAATAAAGAGAGATGAAATAGATTCTAATCGAGAATTTGCGCCGCTTGTTAAGGCTGATGATGCTATAGAAATAAATACAACTGGAAAAACGATAGATGACGTTGTTGAAAGTGTAGTATCTAAAATAAATTTATAATAAGCTTAGTTTTGAAGGGAGATAGATGTGAGTTTTTATAATTTTGCAACAAAAGTACTTTTAATGTTTTCAAAAACATTTTATAAATTTGAAGTTATAGGAAAAGAAAATATTCCAAATGAAGGAAATATAATAATAGCTTGTAATCATAAATCAAACTTAGATCCTATATTTATAGCATCAGCAATACAAAATAGAGAAATAGCAGCTATCGCTAAGAAGGAATTATTTAAATCAAAACCACTGGCATTTATTTTAAATAAATTAAATGTTATACCGATAAATAGAGATAAGCCTGATGTGTCAACTATAAAAAGTATTTTAAGATCTATAAAAGATGGATATATATTAGGTATATTCCCAGAAGGAACTAGAGTTAAAGAACCAGGATTTGGACAGGCTAAAGGAGGGCTTACAGTATTTGCTGTAAAAGGAAAGGCTGATGTTGTTCCTATATCTATAATAAGTAATTATAAATTTTTTAATAGAGTTACAGTATATATAGATAAGCCTATATCATTTAAAGAATATTATGGTAAAAAGCTTACTACTGAGGAGAATGAGAGATTAGCTCAAAATGTATTAGAAGTTATTAAAGAAAATTATTATATACATTCAAAATAATTATTTTGATATAGGGAGAATGATATGAACGTAAAAATAGCTAAAGAAGCAGGATTTTGTTTTGGTGTGAAAAGAGCTATGAAAATGGCTTGGGATGAATTAGAAAAAAATAGTGATGGCATATATGCACTAGGTCCACTTATACATAATAAACAAGCAGTTAAAAAATATGAAAATAAGGGACTTTTAACTATTGATGATATAAACTCTGTTCCAAATTCAAAACATATGATAATAAGATCGCATGGAGTAAGTGAAGATGTATATATAGAAGCTAGAGAAAAAGATATAAGTATAATAGATACAACGTGCCCCTTTGTAAAAAAGATTCATAGAAAAGCTAAAGCCTACTATGATAAAGGATATCAGATAATAGTTATAGGAGATTATAAGCATCCAGAAGTTATCGGTATAAATGGATGGTGTGAAAATAATGCTATAATAATAAAAACACTAGATTACGCAAAAAATTTAGAGCTTGATAAAGATAAGAAATATTGCGTAGTAGCTCAAACTACAATAAATATGGAATTATATAAAGAAATAACAGATTACTTAAAATCTATTTTAGATAATGTGGTATTTAATAATACTATCTGTTCAGCTACAAAAGTAAGACAAGAGGCTGCTAGAGAGCTATCAAATGAAGTAGATTGTGTCGTTGTAATAGGTGGGAAACATAGTTCAAATACTCAAAAACTAGTTAATATATGTAAAGAGTATGTAGACACATACGCAATAGAAACAAAAGAAGAATTAGATATAGATACATTAAAAAAATATGAAAATATTGGAATAACAGCTGGTGCATCAACACCAGATTGGATAATAGAAGATGTTGTTGCATTTATAAAATCATTATAATGAAGTAAACTACTACTTAAAGCTTAGATTAAATATCTAAGCTTTTTATTTGTATAAAATAGTAATGTAAATTAAAATAAAAAAGTCACATAAAAATGTTGATTATAGAATAATTAATTTATATAATTAGTAGTTATTTAAATAATTATATCTAGAATAATATAGATAACTATATCTACATAAGATAATACTAATATTAATAATTATGTTTTTTATATAAAGCTTTGGGTATATATAAAGTATGTTAATAAAATATCAATATGGAGGTAAAAAAGATGAAAGTTATAGTTGTAGGATGTACTCATGCAGGAACAGCTGCAGTTGTTAATATAAAAGAAGAATATCCCGAAAGTGAAATAGTAGTATATGAAAAAAATGATAACATATCATTTTTATCATGTGGTATAGCATTAAGTATTTCAAAAGTTGTGACTGAGCCTGAAAAGCTTTTTTATAACTCTCCTAAAGGATTAGAAGATTTAGGAATTAAAACAAATATGAAACATGAAGTTTTAGATATAGATTTTATTAATAAAAAAGTAAAGGTAAAAAACTTAATAGATAATGAAATATTAGAAGATACTTACGATAAGTTAATATTAACACTTGGTTCATGGCCTATAGTACCTAAGTTTGAAGGTGGAGAGTTAGAAAATATAGTATTATGCAAAAACTATGATCATGCAAAGACTATAATAAATAAAAGTAAAGATGCAAAAAACGTAGTTGTAATAGGTGCTGGTTATATAGGTGTAGAACTCGCTGAAGCCTTTAAAATCCAAGGGAAAAATACTATATTAATAGATGCAGAAGATAGAATAATGTCAAAATATTTAGATTCTGAATTTACAGATATAGCAGAACAAATTTTTACAGAAAAAGGTGTAAGGTTAGAGCTTGGTCAAAAGGTTGAAAAATTTGAAGGTAAAGATGGTAAGGTGAGTAAAGTTATAACAGATAAAAACGAATTTGAGTCAGATTTAGTTGTACTTTGTATTGGGTTTAAACCTAATACTCAATTACTTAAAGACAAAATAGATATGTTACCTAATGGAGCTATAATGATAGATGAGTATATGAGAACAAGTGCTAAAGATGTTCTTGCAGCAGGAGATTGTTGTGTAGTTAAATATAATCCAGCTAACGATACTAGATATATACCACTTGCTACAAACGCCGTTAGAATGGGAACTTTAATAGCTAAAAATTTAATTGAACCAAAATTAAAATATCTTGGAACACAAGGAACTTCAGGAATAAAGATATATGATTTATCAATAGCCTCAACTGGACTTACAGAAGAAATGGCAAATACAACAACTAAATTTAATGTAGGCTCAGTGATGGTTAAAGATAATTATAGACCTGAATTTATGCCAACATTTGAGGAAGCTATTTTAAAACTAGTATTTGATAAAGATAATCATAAAATTTTAGGTGGTCAAATTATATCTAAGATAGATTTAACTCAATTTATGAACACATTATCTGTAGTTATACAAAATGAAATGACTTTAGAAGAATTAGCTGTAACAGACTTTTTCTTCCAACCTCACTTTAATAAACCTTGGAGTTTGTTAAATATAGCTGCACTTGAAGCTATTAAATAGAAATTAGAATAAGAATTATAAAAATATAATAGCATATAATATATAAAAAGACATGAATTAAAATTCATGTCTTTTTATATATTATAGAAGAAAAATTCAAGGATGGTATATAAATGAACTTAAAATCTATAAAACTTAAATTATTGAATATAGGAAAAACTATAACTAATAGCTACATAAAAGATAATAATATAAAAGGGAAAATTATTAAATATGGTAATAATAAGAGACAATATTATAAGGTATATACTCCTTACAACAGCAATTTAAAGTCAACTATATTTTTTATACATGGTGGAGGTTGGTGGCATGGAAATCCATCACTTTATAGTGGTGTAGGAAAATTTTTTTATAAGTTAGGATATCAGACTGTATTATGTGGATATAGACTAGTACCCTTTCATAGATATCCAACTCAGATAGATGATGTATTTAAAGCTTTAAAACATTTTATAGAATGTAATAAAGAAATAAATAGTATAGTAATTGCAGGGTATTCAGCAGGTGGAGAATTAGCTTCTCGTTTAGTGTTTGATCATAATAGACAGTTAAAATACGATATTAATAAAGATTTGTTAAAAGGGTTTATATCTTTGTCTGGAGTGCTTGACTTTTCAAAGTGTACTTCTACATACTCTAAAATATTAGTAAGCAACTATATATATAAAAGTAATATTAAAAAAGCAAACCCTATAAATCTTTTAAACAAGGAAGTTAATTTACCTATACTGTGTATTCATGGAGAACGTGATTCTTTGATTAATGTTAATACTTCTATATCTTTTATTAAAAATGTAAATAATCTAGATGAAAATACTATACTTAAAACAATAAAAAGAGCAGAACATGAAGATACAATAGATATAGTAAGAGGAGGCGGAAATAAATATTCTGAATATATATTAAGATTTATAAAGGAAATAGACGATATAAAGGAAATAGATATATAGATACATTTTTATAACTAATGATTATAGTAAGTGTTTTAAAAGTAAAGGAGTAACTATGAATAAAATCGAAAATAATTACTACATAGATAATATAAAGTTTGTACTCATATTTTTTGTAGTATTTGGTCATCTAATAGAACGATATATGGAAGGTAATTATATTTTAATGGGTATGTATATATTTATATATACTTTCCATATGCCTTTATTTATATTTATATCAGGTTTACTTTCAAAAAATATAAACAAAAGCAAAAAATTTCTTTTGAGAAAGTTACTTATACCGTATATTGTGTTAAATATGATCTGGTATTCTTTGGCATATCTATATACAAAAGAAACTTACATACCAGTTATATATCCAGGATGGACCTTATGGTTTTTATTAAGCCTATTTTTTTGGAGGATATCTCTTAAGTATTTAATAAAAATTAAATACATACTTCCTATAAGTTTTATACTTGGTATTCTTATTGGGCTTGTTCCTAATGGCTCAATATTATCTTTTTCAAGGACTATAGTATATTTGCCATTTTTCTTATTAGGATATTATACTGATATAAATACATTAAACAAGCTATATAATAATATAAATATATGGATTAGCATTCTGGGAATAAGTATGTTTATGGCATTAGCTTTATTTATATCCGAAAATAATATCATAAACTATAGTTTTTTATATGGTTCATATTCTTATTTAGAACTTGGAATAAGTGTATTTGAGGGTAGTATGTATAGGATTATTTTATATTTGTGTAGTATAATACTCTCTACATTTATAATAACTGTGATACCTGATAGAAAGACTTTTTACACTTCAATGGGAAAGTCGACTATGTATGTGTATGTTTACCATGTATATGTAATATTGATAATATTTTATTTAGTACCTGATTGGAATAAAAATATTTTGACTATATGGATTATACTTGCAAGTCCTTTATTTGTAACATATATATTATCTAAAAAAATTTTTGCAAAGATATATGATAAATTCTTTAATAGCATATTTAAATTAATAAAGTAACAAATACGCTCACAAAAGCAACAGCTTAAAGCTATCGCTTTTGTTTGCATGTATTTATATTAGAGTTTCTTTATATAAATTATAGATGTTAAAGGTATATATAAGTTGTAATTCTTATTAGATGCTTTATCTATATGTTTTCTATTCAAAACAACCTCTATAGGGGTTACTCTTATGATTTCACCGTATAGCTTTTCTTTAGATAAATATGAGTATATTTCAACATATTCATTTAAAAAATCTAAAGCATATTTATACATAATGTCAACTCCTAAAAATATGTTTACTATAATATATTAAATTTAAAAACAGATTGTTACATATCATATTAAATTGTTTATTAGCTCATACAGTTTATAAATTATTATATCTAAGTAAAAGGATTAAAGGCAACTTATGTAGAATAAAAAATAATCTTAAAATAAATTTATTAGAAAACTATGAGAAAATATATGGGTATAAATGAACATTTAGATATTATTTAATGAAAGACAATTAAAGAGAATATGTAAAAAAGTCAATTATAAATTATATGATACTTTTAGATAATAAAATAGGAAGAGATAGTAATAAAATAGAAAGTTTAAAAAATCTTGAATATAAAATAATACAAAAGCTACATTAATTTACATATTTATATGTTAATATATACTTATACAGCAAGGGGGATGATAATATGAAATGGATTAAACCTATAAAAGAATATAAGCCATTTAATGAACAAGAAAGTAAAGATAAGGAAATAATATTAAAAGCTATAAATGATTTTGAAGATGTATTAACTAGAAATAACGAAATAGCTCACCTAACATCTTCTACATTTGTAGTAAATAAATCACGTGATAAAGTTTTAATGGTACACCACAATATCTATAATACTTGGTCATGGATGGGAGGACATAATGATGGAGACGATGATTTTTTAAGAGTAGCTATAAAAGAATTGGAAGAAGAAACAGGTGTTAAAAATCCACGGATAATAGGAGATGATATATTTTCTATAGACATATTAGAAGTTAAAAGCCACATCAAAAGAGGAAAATATGTAGCCCCTCATCTTCATTTATCTATAGCATATTTAGTAGAAGCTGATGAAAATGAAGAATTAATAGTTAAAGAAGATGAAAATAGTGGAGTTATGTGGATACCTATAAATAAATTAGATGAATACATAAAAAATGAGCCTCATATGTTAAGACTATACAATAAATTTATAGATAAAATGAATACTAAATAATATAAAGGATGAAAATTTTATAAAAGATTTAGATAGTTATATTGATATCATAAAAAGATTGCCAAGTAAATAAAAATACACTAGAAAAGATTTATTAATAGAAAGCCTATTGCTAGATAGGGATAAAAGTTTAGAAATATACTACATTTCCAGAAGTGAAAAAATAAATACTTATACTAAAGTGTTTATAGTTGAGATAACACCAGGATTTGAACAAATGAGTACATATATATCTAACTTCAAAAATGGATTAGAAAATTCTTATAACATAACTAGGGGGATAACATGGGACTGTGTAAAAATGAGATGAAAAAACTTATTAGAGGAGAAGTAGAAGCCGTTTACATAAAATCAGAGTTAGAGTTACATGATACTACAGCTATATCTGTACAAGTATGGAATTATGATAAAGAAAAAGATATAATATCATATACTATATTAACTAAGTCAAATATCAATAAACCATACTTTATAAAAATAAAAAATGGAGCTGATTTTGCAGATAAGAAGTATGTAGGAGAAAGTTTAACAGATGATGCTAAACTTACATTAACTACTAAGGAAAAGGCCTATAACATTTTAGAGAATTTAAAATAGCTTAAAATCCTAGGTATATTTTTTAATATGATATACCTAGGATTTTTTAATATACAAAACAAATGTGTACGTATTTAAGTGTAAATATAAGGAATAATATAACATAGGTGATAAAATGTATATACTTAACTTAGATACTAGAGATAAATATGATAGTTTTAATGAAGTGTTTTACAATAAAAATAGTTCTTATATTATACTAAGTAATCCTAAACAATTGAATATGCTTAAAGACATATTAGAAATAGATGAAATTACTTTTAATGATTGCCTTAGATTTGATGAAAATATAAAATTAGATTTATTTGATAAGTATGATTTTCTTAGTATAAATACCTTTGAAATAATAAATAATGATGATATATACGTAGAAGAAATAAACATATATTTATCAGAAAATTTTGTATTAGTTGTATGCAATGAAGAAAATTTTATATTTGAATTTGTAAAAAACATAATAACTAATAATATTAAGTTAAATAATACTTCTAATATATTTATTTTATTTAAGGTTAATTATTTAATACTTAAAAATATAATAATGCATCAATTTGAAATACTAGAAAAGATAGAAGATATTATATTAAAATTAGAAGATGATATACTTGAAAATGCAATAGATGAACATGTAATAAAAATAAATCATATAAGAGGTATAACTAGGTCTATCGTAAAAAATACAAGGCCTCTTTTATATATAGGTGATAGAATATTAAAGGAAAATATAAGGTACTTAAAATACTCTGATATAAGAAAGCAAAATCTTGAAAACTTCCAGAGTATAGATTTCGGTATAGAGAAGCTCTATTCATTTTCTTTGTCGACTAGAGAACTAGCAGATAAGCTTCTTGATATTTATGCTTCTCAAGTAGCAGAAAAAACTAATAGCTTGATAACAAAACTTACTTTACTTACAGCAATATCATCGCCATTGACTATTATAACAGGTATATATGGAATGAACTTTAGATTTATGCCAGAGCTTGACTTTGTATATGCTTATCCAATAGTCATAACTGTTATGATTATAATAGTTATAATAGGCATTCTAATATTCAAACTAAAAAAGCTACTTTGATTATATATATTATTTTAGAGGGTTAAACCCTCTTTTTATTTTATATTAGATTAACTTAATTATTTTAAGTCGGCCTATTGAGGTAAATTGCATTTTGGTTTATTTAATTAAATTAAAATGCTTAAAACTTAATATTATTAAGAACCCTTTTTTCTTTATAAGAAGTAGTGTAAAATTACAATTATAAAGAATTTTATATAGGAGGTAATATGGAAAAATTATACTATACAAATCAGTACATAAAAGAGTTCGTTGCAGAAATAGAGGAAATATTAGAAGTAGATGGAAAATATCATATATTACTAGATAAAACAGCATTTTTCCCAGGTGGTGGTGGACAGTTTTGCGATTTAGGAAAGATTGATGTTCATGATGTTTTAGATGTATATGAAAAAGACAATAAAGTATACCATGTAGTGGAAAAAAAACCTATAAAGATACATAAAGTAAAATGTTTTATAGATTGGGAAAGAAGAGAAGATGGAATGCATCAACATTTTGCACAACATATATTATCTGGATGCTTTTATACTTTATTTAAAAAAAATACAACTGCTTTTCATTTAGGTAGCGAGATAAGTACTGTCGATATAAAAGGTCCTCTTACTACTGATGAAATAAGAGAAGTCGAAAGAATGGCAAATGATATAATAAGTGAAAATATAGAGGTAGAAACACTGATTCCATCTAAAAAAGATTTAAAAAAGGTATGGATAAGAAGAGATTTACCAGATACTTCAGAAGAAATAAGAATCGTTAAAATAGGTGATTTAGACTCTAATGCTTGTTGTGGTGTTCACCCAAGGTCTACACTAGATGTTAGAATGATAAAAATAAGAAGATGGGAAAAAAATAAAGATTCTATAAGAATCGAATTTTTAGCAGGAAAAAGAGCAATAAATAACTCTCTAAAAAGAGATATTTATTTAACTGATATTTGTAGATATTTAAGTTCAACTGAAGAAGAAGCTATAAATGGTGTTAAAAAACTTCATGATAAACTTGAAGATGCTCTTTATGAAAAAAGGAAGATTGAAGATGTTGTTGTAAATTTTGAAATAAAAGAGATGATAAATAATTCATATAAGGTAAAAGATATATCTATTATAAAAAAGATATACATAGACAAGGATATCAAATACATATCTAAAATAGCATCTAAAATAACTGGGTCGGAAAATACTATATCTTTAATTGGAGTTAAAAATAATGATAGAGTTAATTTAGTTTTTGCTAGTTCTAAAAATATAAACGATGTTAGCATGAACAATATCTTAAGAGACACAATGACACTACTTGATGGAAGAGGAGGAGGAAGTACATTCTTAGCTCAAGGTGGTGGTAAAAACAACGGTAATTTAGAAGTAGCTATTGATTATGCTTTTGATAAAATAAAAAAAGGGTTGATTTAATGGTTAAAGGTAAGTGTAGATTTCTATAAGTACTATACTTACCTTATTATGTATGTTTTGGATTAAAAAATATATATACTTTTGAATTATATATTTTTTAAACTAAAAATCATATAATTCATTATAGTTTACATAATTAAATTATTTTAAAATTTATTTCACTTTAAACGATTAAAAATAAGTGAAAATACTTAAATTGGATTTTAAGCATATATTATTTATTATAGATATAAATCAACATAATTTTTGTAAACATCTCTTAAAATCCAATTTAAAGATTCGAATTCAGAAGGCAATTTTTAAAATTTTTATAAAATAATTTGTACTTGTCATTAGAAATTAAAAAATAAAGGAGTATTTATGTTTATAAAAAATAGAGAAAATATAAATTTATATATTGAAAAATATGGAGAAGGGAAAAACTGTATATATATACATGGTGGTCCTGGGTCTTGGAGTGAAGACTTTAAAGTTTATTGTAAGGATGAGTTTAGTAAATTTTGTAATATGATATATTTAGACCAAAGAGGATGTGGACGTTCTGATGGTAACTTGGATGATAACTATTCTATAGACAGTTTAGTTGATGATATTGAGGATATACGTAAAGATCTTAAAATAAACAAACTTGTTTTAATAGCACATTCTTTTGGTGGGATAATAGCAGTAAATTATGCATATAAGTATAAAGAAAATGTTGAAGCTTTAATATTAACTAATTGCACTTTGAATTTAAATGATTCTTTACAAAGTCAAGTAGAGCAGGGATGTAAGTTATTAAATATAGATATTGATACATATAAATACGATGAACTTATAACTAAGTGGACTTTGATTGCAAATAAACTGATTAAAGATAATTTGTATTATAAATTACAATATATAAATTATTCTAATTATAAAAAGGTTAAAATAATAGATGAAAATATGGTTAATGAAAATTTATCTAAAAAAGCATTTTATAATAAAGATTATTTTTATGACTATACAAATCTAACTAGAAGCTTAAATGTTAAAACACTTATAATTTGTGGTGATGAAGATTATGCTATTGGAATTAATCATTATAAAGATTTTGATTTTAAAAACAAAACCATAAAAATACTAAAAAGTAAACATAATCCATATGTAGAAAACACAAAAGAATATATCTCTATTATTAAAGATTTTTTAGAAGGTATTTAATAATTTGTTGTGTATAAATTTTATTAAGTAAAAATGATGTTAGAAAGAATGTTATTTTGAACTAACATCATTTTTATTTTATAAATTGGTTAGACAATTTAAATTTCACATAATGGATGTGTTATATATAGTAAAGTTTACATAATTAAATTATTTTAAAACTTTTTTGTATTTTATAAATAAAATAATCTCAAAATATGAAAATGCTTGTTTAATTCAGTTTAGAGACTGTATTTAAATTCATATATTTATAGTCTGAATAAATTTAAATATCGGCTTAAAAATCTATATAAAAGGTTAGTTTTAATACCATTCCAAAATAAAACATTTATTGTCATCCTAACTTAAATAAACTTTCAGAAATTTTTTCGCTAGCTTCAACATCCATGTTCTTAAGTGCGTGAGCATAAATATTTAATGTTGTATTAATATTAGAATGACCCACTCTTTCTGATATAACTTTTATAGGTACTTTGGAATTTATAAGTAAAGTTACATGAGAATGTCTTAAATCATGAAATCTTATATGTTCTAAATTATTTTCATCTAAAAATCTACTAAATTTTTTACTAAGGACATCTTGAGCTATAGGCTGTCCATTTTTATTATAGAATAATAAATTTAAAGGATTTTTTTTACCTTTTAATTTTGCTTCTAATTGTTTTTTCTTATGTTCTTTTAGTAAAGACATAACTTCCATAGGTGCTGATATTGTTCTTTCTGAACTCTCAGTTTTAGGCTCTTTAAGTATAACTTTACCTTCATTCCTTACAGTTATCTTATCTATTGTTATAGTATTTTCACTAAAATCTATATTGTCCCAAGTCAATCCTAATATCTCGGATATTCTAAGCCCTAACCCAGAAGCTAAATATATAGGTAATTTTAAAGGTGTATTTTCGCAAGTTTTAAGTAATTTCACCATATTTTCTTTATCATATATATTATTTTTAAACTTTCTAACTCTAGGAGTTTCTACACAATCTACAATATTTTCCCTTATAAGTCTTAATCTATAGGCTTTTTTTATAGCTAGATTTAATATATTTATGTGTATTTTTATGGTTTGAGGGCTAAGAACTCCAACTAAATCATCTACATAATTTTGTATATGTATAGGTTTTAAATCTTCTAATCTATGATTTCCTAACATAGGTATTATATACTTTTTGCATATTCTTAGGTAACAATTATATGTAGTTATAGATAAATTTATTTTGTGTTTTTCTAAAAAATCCAACAAAAAATTATCGAATTTTATAGAATTTGGTGTAGCTAATTCATTGTTTAAAATAGATTCTTTTAGCTCTACTAACTTCTTAGATGCATCTCTTTTTTTATCGAATGACCCCATATTTTTCTGTATCTTTTTTCCACTTTCAGCATCTTTATATTCTAAATAAACTATATAGTTTTTACTTCTTTTTCTTATAAATGCAAAACTCATCCTATTCCTCCATGTTATTACAAATCTATATATATTATATCATAAAAGAAAAAATAAAAACATTTAAAGTCCTGACATATAACTGACATAAAGTGATATATATAACTTTAATATATTGAAAATACTACATTTTATTTTTTTGGCATAAAACTATATATTTTATGTTTATAAAGAACAGTTAATACATAAATCTCATAAGTTATATAAAAGTCTTTTAATTATATATTGATTTTTTTTATAGTTTATTAAAAAATCAATATATAATTATGATCAAAATTATATTAAATTTCATCAAAGGGGAGTTAAAAATGTACAACTCTAAAATGAATATTTTAGAAACAAAACGTTGTATACTTAGACCTGTAACTTTAAAAGATGCTCCAGATTTGCATGAGTGTTATAGCAAAGAAATAGTCGTAAAATATCTTCCATTCAAAGCACATCAGAATATTTATGAAACTAGAAAATTTATAAAAAATTTCTTCTTAAAAAAGTATAATGATAATAAATTAGCTCATTATGTAATAGTATTAAAATCAAACAAAAAAGTTATAGGTAATATAGGTTTTAATGATATCTCTAAAGATAATAAAAAGGGGGAAATTGGAATATGCATAAATCCAGCTTATTGGGGGTATGATTTATCAACTGAGTTAGCTAGAGAAATTATAAAATATGGATTTAAAAAATTAAAACTCGAGGAAATTATAGCTATAACTTATGAAGATAATAATTATTCAATAAAGCCATTAGAAAACTTAAATTTTAAATATATAAAATCCTATTACAAAACATTTCATTCATCTAATAAAAAAGTAAAATGTAATTTATATAAACTATCACGAAAAAATTACTTAATGAGCAAATATAAATGAAATTTAACATCTATAATAAGGAGATGAATTTTTTATGAAAGATATGAATGATAATTGGATAGATGGACATTTAAAGTATGTTATATCTAGTATATTAGGTATAGAAAAATCTGCTGTTACAAAAAATCAATTAAAACAATTAGAAAAATTAGACTTATCAGATAAAAATATATCCAGTTTAAAGGGGATAGAATATGCAATAAATTTAAAGTCCCTTAATTTATGTAGAAATGAAATAAGAGATGCTTCTTTACTTTCCAAGTTAATTAATTTAAATACATTAGAGTTATCAGAAAATAAAATTGAAGATGTTAGTTTTTTAAGTGATTTAGTAAATTTAAAATCTATAGGATTAGATAGTAATAATATATCCAAGATAAGCAATTTAGTTAATCTTACAGAGTTACAAATATTAAATATTTCAAATAACCAAATTCAAGACTTAACTTTTTTAGATTCTATTAGCTCTGATAATATTAAAATTATAGCTAGCGATCAGTATATAATGTTAAATCCTGTAACTGTCTATAAAGGTCAAGATTATATTTTTAATAGTCCAATTCATTTTAGTGATGACACTATAGTATTATTAGACAATATCCAAGTAAGAGGTAACTATAATTCGATTAAAACAGATAAAAGACCTTCTATATTATATTCAATTTCTAAAGTAATGATAAAAAACATACTTTCTAATTGTTTATTAAAAGCTGATTTTTACCATGAAGTTCCATTTTCAAAATCTACTATATTAAGCGGAACAATAATTCAGCAAATAAATTTAAAGATAAAAAATGTTTTAAATGTTTTTGAAGCTGATAATATAGTTAAAATAAGTTCATTATCAAGAATATCTGGAAATTTATTTGTAGAAAATAGAGAAACAGGTACTGATGCTAAAAGTATGCCATTGAAAGAAAAAATTGTTACTATTATAGATAGTAACGGAAATAAAGCTTACTCATTAACCAATGAAAATGGATTATATGAGTTTAAGAATTTAAGAAAAGGAAGATATACATTGCTTTTTCCATTTTTAGATGATTATGAATACACAACACCATCTTTAGTTATATGTAATTTAACACAAAAAGGAGAAATGATCATAGATTCTAGGGTATATAAAAAATAAAAGCGGTATTTACATACCGCTTTAACTTTCTAAGACTTTAAATCCTTCCCCTAACACCTCATGAACATTACTAACTATTATAAATGCATTAGGATCTTTTAATTTAACTAGTCTTTTTAAATGAATCTCTTGATTTCTAGGGACGACTACTAAAAGTACTTCTTTTTTATCGTCAGTATATCCACCCCTACCATCTAATATAGTAACACCTCTAGATAAATCACTAGTTACAACTTCTTTTAAGCTCTCCGCTTCCTTAGATATTATAAAGAAAGCTTTAGAGTAATCAAATCCTTCCATTATTGCATCTGCTATTTTAACCATTGTATAAAGTGCTATAGCAGAATAAAGAGCAATTTCAATATTTTTGCTAGCAATTCCTGAAGATATAACTACAAAAGCATCTAAACATATCATAAATTGTGTAGGCTTAATACCTTTAAATTTTTTACTCAGTATAAGTGCAATTAAATCAGTACCACCAGTAGATGCATCTGCTCTAAACATTATTCCTATACCTACACCTAGTAATATAGCACCTGATATAGCTGATAATAATAAATCATTTGTCACAACTAGGTCAGAAATTGGAGCCATTAAATTTACTATAATAGAAAACATGACTGTACCTATTAGGGTTTTTATAGAATTTTTTCCTCCAAGTATTTTAAATGAAAATATAACTAGAGGAACACCTATAGCCAACATTATAAAAGAGACTGACATACCTGTAACTTTACTTAATACTACCGAAAGACCACTAAGCCCTCCTGGTGCTATTGTGTGCGGCTTTAAGAACATATTAATACCTATACTCATAGATATACATCCTAATACTAATCCAAAAGCCTCTACAAGTAATTTAGAATTTTCCTTTTTCATTTTTACCCCCATTATATTAAAGTGTCAATTTTTATCACATTTATGTATTATAACAGTAAATATATGGTATATAAAGTAAAATAATTATATAGTAAAATAAAATTCGTTTATTATTGATACCAAAGGGTATAATATAAATAGATTTATATAAATTAAATGATATGTTTTTATTAATTTTTAGTATATTTTGTAAAATTTAATTGATTATATATATAATAAAAGTATATAATATATATAAATTTAATAATTGAAAGGAAATGATTACATGAAGGTTACTTTACCACAAACAGCGGTAGATACGCTAAAAGACATACTAAAAGATAATCAAGATAGACCTCATAATATAAGAGTATACTTCGCAGGTATAGGCTGAGGCGGTCCATCATTTGGAATTGCTCTGGATGAGCAAAAGGCTGACGATTTACAATACGATGTAGAGGGATTACACTTTATAATGAGTAAAGAAGACTATACTAAGTATGGAGATATAGTTATAGAAGATACAGGATACGGTTTTAAAGTTATACCTGAAAATATGAAAGATGATAATGGATGCGGCGGAGGATGTTCTGGTTGCGGACATTAATCTTTAAAAAGAGTATTAGCAAATGCTAATACTCTTTATTTTTCACTAAAATTAATGTATTATTAATAGATAATAAAGTATAAAGCAAGGAGCAACTTATGAGAAGAAGAAAAGTAAAAGGTGCAGATATAAAATTATTAAGTCATGAAAATTATGTACTAAGAGACAATATAGAACAGTACAAAGGAAGCTGGAATGAAAAATTTGGAAATGATAATCCTATACATGTAGAATTTGGTACTGGTAGAGGAAAATTCTTAACTACTTTAGCTAAAGAAAATCCAAATATAAACTATATAGCCTTTGAAATAAAGGAAGAAGTTCTATTAAAGGCTGTAGAAAAGGCTGTAGAAAATAATTCTGGTAATATTTTATTTGCATGGGCAAATGTATCTAACATATTAGACTATTTCGAAAAGGAAGAACTATCTAGAGTTTATATAAACTTCTGTGATCCTTGGCCAAAGAAAAGATGGGCAAAAAGAAGACTTACACATAAAAACTTTTTAAATATGTATAGTGAAATTTTAAAAGATGATGGTGAAATACATTTTAAAACTGATAATGAAAACTTATTTGAATTTAGTTTAAATGAAATAACTGATAACAACTGGAAATTGAAAAATATATCTCTAGACTTAGCAAATAGTGAATTTGAAAATGTAACAACAGAATATGAAGATAAATTTATGTCTTATGGAATGAAAATATTTAGATGCGAAGCTAGAAAAAAATAAGAGGTGATATCGCCTCTTATTTTTTAAAATATTCCATTTTTTCTTCTCATAGTATATAATCCAAAGCATACAACTAACAAATATAATATGTATAGAATAATTCTTGTTGATTGTAACTCAGTATTTGAATGATGAGGTAGCACTGAAAGTATTGCAGATATTCCTATAAGTAGTGGATTTATAACAATTTGCTTATCACTTCTTAAAACCATGATTTTTCCAATCCAAACAATAGATAAAATTAAAAATAAAATCTTTAATATAAATTCTATAGTGTCTAACATATTCAAAACTCCCCTTAACTCAGTGGATTTATTTTATATTATTTCCATATAAAGTATATTTAATCATTAGCTTATGGCATTAATAGTTATGTACTAATTTTTAATATACATAAATTTAATTATAATACTATTTTGTATAAAAATAAACATATTAAATAATAATTAATATAACTAAATTAATTAAAGGAGTTTAAAATGTGTATATATAATCATAAACTTAATAATAATAACAAAAATATCTTAAATGAAAATGAACTTATTATACTAAAGAAAATTTACAAATGTATAGATATAGGAGATGTTAATGAAGCTAAAAAATTAACTAATGATTTAATACAGCTTCAAGATAATCTATATAATATAGAAATATTAACTACAGCTTATAATTTAATTAAGTAATTTATATAATATAGAAATATTCAAATAATAAACAGCATATTTATTATATATAGATATCTAGGGGGGGATATTATGAATTTACGATTTATAAATTGGTATACTCAAGCCCTTGGAGCCATATTTGGAATAATGGCATGTGTATATGCATATTTAAAAGGATTTATATCTACATATAGTAATATTTCTGTACTTTTCGATACTATGAATTTTTTTGAAATAGTATCTAGTTACCTCTTACTACCTTTATGTATAATAACTTTTATATTATCTATAATAAAAGCTTATAGCACTGGTAAAGAGACTTTAAATGATAATTTAAATAAATTAAATCTGGTCTTTATTTCATTAAATATCCTTATAGGTTTTATGGGGGCTAGGATATATTTTTTAATACCTGCTTTATTTATATTATTTAATGTATTTATGGATAATGTATTAAAAAAATACAAAGAGATTGACAGTGATGATGAAGTTGATGAGTATGCTATAAATAATTCTTTGTTAAATAGTAATGAGATGAATTTAAGCTTAATTAACACAAAAAAGGAAATAGCATTAGAACTTTTGTTAAAAAATGCTGATATAGAGTTTATTATTGATATTACAGGTTTATCTAAAGAAGAAATAATAGATATTAGTGAAAACTTAGATCAAGAATAAAAGATACTAATTTAATAAATTAGTATCTTTTATTGTTTATATAAAATGATATAACTTCATAATTTGTTTACAAAGTTCTTTTTTATGATATAATATTAGTACCTGGTAATAATATAAGGGGGTAAAGTCACATGAAAATAAATGAAATAAAAGAACTTTTAAAGACTATAGATAATACAAGTTTAGAATATGTAAAATTAGAAAACTCTGAACTAAGACTAGAAGTATCGAGAAAAAATAGTTTTATAAAAAACAATATTAAAAATGAAAAAAATACTTTAATAAATAGTGAAGAAATAGAATTAGAAAATGAAAATCATGAAAATATTAGTGAAAATGATATTTCTAAAGATGAAGATAATTTGTATATAGTAAAAGCTCCTTTAATGGGAACATTTTATTCATCACCAAGTCCTGATGAGAAAAGTTTTGTAAATATTGGTGATATAGTTAAAGAAGGAGATAAGCTATGTATATTAGAAGCAATGAAGCTTATGAATGAAATAAACACTGACATAGAAGGTGAAATAGTAGAAATATTAGCTAAAAGTGAAGAATTAGTAGAGTACAATCAACCTTTATTTAAGATTAGGCCATTATAAGGAGGTATATTATGATTAAAAAGATATTAATTGCTAATAGAGGAGACATAGCTGTTAGAATAATTAGAACTTGCAAAGAACTAAATATAAAAACAGTTGCTATATACTCTAAAGCGGATAGTGAGTGTCTACATAGATATCTAGCGGATGAATCTATATGTATTGGCCCTAATAATATATCAAAAAGCTATAATAATATAGATAATATAATATATTTAGCTCTTAAACTTGAATGTGATGCTATACATCCTGGATTTGGATTCTTATCAGAAAACCCTGAATTTGCTAGAAAATGTGAAGAAAATAATATTATTTTAATCGGACCAAGTAAAAAACAAATGGTTTTAATGGGCGATAAATCTAGAGCTCGTGAAACTGTTATTAGTTTAGGTACAAATGTAGTTCCTGGTTCTGATGGTGTACTAAGAAACAAAGAAGAAGCTCTTGAAGTAGCAAATAAGATAGGTTATCCAGT
The DNA here is from genome assembly GCF_015668195.1 of Romboutsia sp. 1001713B170131_170501_G6. Lineage (NCBI taxonomy): Bacteria > Bacillati > Bacillota > Clostridia > Peptostreptococcales > Peptostreptococcaceae > Romboutsia > Romboutsia sp. 1001713B170131_170501_G6. The sequence goes on along the minus strand of NZ_JADPFC010000001.1, from coordinate 966,529 downwards.
AATTATAAAAGCCTCTAATGGTGGTGGTGGAAAAGGTATGAGAATAGCCTATACACAAGATGAGCTTTTCTCAAGTTTTGATATAGCTAGTTCTGAAGCTTTGGCATCATTTGGGAGTAGTGATTTATATATTGAAAAGTTCATAGAAAATCCTAGACACATTGAAATTCAAGTATTTGGCGATAGATTTTCAAATGCAATACATTTAGGTGGAAGAGATTGCTCTATGCAAAGAAGAAATCAAAAAGTACTAGAAGAATCACTTTCTAACTATTTAAACGAAGAAGAGAAGAATAATTTATATGAAAGTGCTATTAATATAGTAAAAGGAATTAAGTATATAGGTGCAGGAACAATAGAATTTATAGTAGATAATGACAAAAACTTCTATTTCATAGAAATGAACACAAGAATACAGGTAGAACACCCTGTTACAGAAATGATTACAGGAATAGATCTTATAAAACTTCAAATATTAATTGCAGATAACAAGCCTATACCTTTTACTCAAGAAGATATAGTATTTAAAGGTCATGCTATTGAATGTAGAATAAATGCTGAAATACCAGAAGAAGAGTTTAAACCATGTCCTGGTAAAATAGCATCAATAAATATACCTGGTGGATTTGGAACAAGGTTTGATACTTTTGTTTACTCTGGATATACTATACCTCCTCTTTATGATTCTATGATAGGTAAGCTTGTTTGTTGGGCCGAAAGTAGAGAAGAGTGTATAAAAAAAATAAATAGAGCTTTAGATGAAATAATTATAGACGGCGTAAAAACTAATATAGATTTTCAAAAATCACTTATAAATAGTGAAGCGTTCTTAGAAGATAGGCATTATACTAAATTTATCGAAAATGAATTTTTAGGAAATACACAGATAGCAACAACCATATAAGGGAGAAATAGTTATGATTAAAAAGTTTTTACCATCTAAAGAAACTAAATATGTCACAGTTTCTCTAGATAATAAATTTAAAAAAAACAGTGTAGATGATAAATTTTGGATATATTGTAAAGGTTGCAATAATCATGTTTTTAAAAAAGATATAGAAGAAAATCTAAATATATGCCCAAAATGTGAAACACATTATAGTATTAAGGCTAGAGATAGAATAAATTTAATTTCTGATAGTGATACTTTTAAAGAGTTTATGTTTAAAGTTGATGTTCAAGATCCATTAGAGTTTCCCAACTATTTAGATAAACTTAACAATTACAAGGAAAAAACAAAAGAAGATGAAGCAGTTATTTGCGGTACTTGTAATGTAAATGGAATAAAAATAGTTTTGTGTGTAATGAATCCCGATTTTATGATGGGAAGTATGGGAAGTATTGTTGGGGATAAAATAACATGCTCTATAGAATATGCAGCTAATAATAATCTTCATATAATTATTTGTACAGCCTCAGGAGGGGCTAGAATGCAAGAAGGAATGGTGTCCTTAATGCAAATGGCTAAAACTTCTCAGGCCATTTCTAAACTTGAAGAGAAAGGATTATTATATATAAGCTTATTAACACACCCTACAACTGGTGGTGTTAGTGCTAGTTTTGCTATGCTTGGAGATATAATTTTATCTGAACCAAATACATTAATTGGTTTTGCAGGTAAAAGGGTTATAGAGCAAACTATAAATCAAAAGCTTCCTAACAACTTCCAAACATCTGAATTTTTACTAGAACATGGATTTATAGATAAGATAGTTAATAGAAGATATTTAAAAGATACATTATATACTATACTTTCACTACATTAAATAAATAGAAGTTAGCGAATAAATAAAAAATTTATTCGTTAATTTTTTACAGATAAATATTAAATTAAATGAATATTTACATTCAAGCTAAATATCTAATTCAAAATTAAAGTAATGAAGTTTTTATAGAATATACCTATATGGAGGAATAAAATGAATATAAATACCATTGACATAAATAAAAAAATACAGGGATTAAAGGCAGATATAAGTAATTTAACCGAAATATCTAAAGCTAATCAAATGGATTTAAGTGATCAAATAAGAGAATTAGAAGAAAAGCTAAGTAAATTAAAAGATGAAGCTAATATTAATTTAGCAGCTTATGAAAAAGTTTGTTTAAGTAGAGATATAAAAAGACCTACAACAAAAGACTACATTGATAGAATTTGTTCTAATTTTATAGAACTTCATGGAGATAGACTTTTTAAAGATGATCCATCCATAATAGGAGGGATAGGTAATATAAATGATTTTAAGGTTACCATTGTAGGGCATCAAAAAGGAAATGATGTTCATGAAAATATTAAAAGAAACTTTGGAATGCCTCATCCAGAAGGATATAGAAAGGCCCTTAGGCTTATGAAACAAGCTGAAAAATTTAAAAGACCTATAATTACATTTATAGATACGCCTGGGGCATTTTGTGGTATAGAAGCTGAAGAACGTGGTCAAAGTGAAGCTATTGCTAAGAATTTACTTGAAATGAGCAAACTTAAAGTACCTATCATATCCTTTATAATCGGAGAAGGGGGAAGTGGAGGAGCACTCGGAATTGGTGTTGGAAATGATGTATGTATGTTGGAACACTCAGTTTACTCAGTCATTTCTCCAGAGGGGCTATCGAGCATATTATTTAAAGATTCATCTAAAGCTAAAGAAGCTAGTGAAGTCATGAAACTTACTAGTAAAGATCTATATGAACTTGGAATAATTGATAAAGTTATAAAAGAACCATTAAACGGTGCTCAAGAAGATGTAGATTTAGTAGCTGACAAAATAAAGAAATTTATACTAGATAGACTTAGTTACTATGAAAAACTTACTGAAACTGAGATAGTTTCTAAAAGATATGACAAATATAGAAAAATTGGAAAATGTTTATAAGTTTACATATATACCTATATGATAAATTTTATTGTATAGGTATATTTTATTTAATATTATAAAAAATATATTAATATAAATTTAATTAATGCATTTATTAATTACGCATGCAGATTCAATGCACATTTATATTAATAGTAAAAATTAAAATGAATGTAATATTAATAATTGGAAGTAGTGGTTATATTTATAAATCTTTAAAATATAACTAGTCTTTAAATGTATATTTAGGGAATAGTTGTTAAAATTAATAATATTATGCATGCAGGTCTATGAAATTTAACTCTTTGCACTTATGACTTATGCTTGTATAGATTTAATTAATTTATATTAATTTGCTAATACTTATTAATACTCTTTTTGTGTTTATATTTTTTATAAAGAGTTTTCCGTATTACAGTTTACAATTAATATACTATAATGTATTAACGAACGATTTTTCATCTATTATATACGTATACTTAATATGCTTTATTTTAAGCTTCAAAATGCTTATACTCAATCTCTTTATAATATAATTTGTAAGTAATACTTATATTTTAGGAATAGTTGAAATAAGAAAAACCTAGTGTTATTATATTTTATAGTTATAATAACTTTTTATTTTATAATTGGAGGTAAATTTTGAAGGATACAAAAATATTAAAAATACATAATAAATCAGATAAACCAGATAACATTGTTATACGTGATAACAATTTTATAGAAGAATGTATAATAATAGAAAAATCATTGCCTAAGTTTATGAAAGATTACTTTGTTTATTTAAAAGGATCTGTATCTGTCTCTACTCGACTTGCATATTTAAAAGATATAAAATTTTTCTGTAATTACTTAGTTGAATCTCAAGAACTAACAGTTGCTAAAGAAATATGTGATATTACCTTAGAAGAATTTAATTTGATTAAAGCAAGAGATGTCAACTTATTTTTAGGTGATTATTGTACTAGATATTATAAACAAACATCCCAAGATACAACTTTGATTTATGAAAACAACAATAGAGCCCTTGCTAGAAAAAAATCATCTCTCTCTACTCTGTTTAAGTTTATGTTTAGAAATGAACAATTAGAAAGCAACATAACTGATGGCTTTAATCCAATTAAACTTCCTAAACCTCAACCAGATGCTATAAAAAGACTTGAAATAGATGAAGTCGCTAAAATGCTTGATTCTGTTGAAAATGGTTATGGGTTAACCGATAAAGAAAAAGTTTATTGGAGAAAAACTAAGCTTCGTGATAAGGCTATTTTAGCTTTATTTGTTACTTATGGCCTTAGATTAAATGAACTTAGGGAACTAAATATTTCCTCTTTTAACTTTTCTAGAGGTGAATTTAAAATATATAGAAAAAGAGGTAAAGAAGTTTTGATGCCAATTAATCATACTTGTGAAATTGTTGTTAAGGATTATATTTATAATGAGAGGACAAAAGATGAATTACTGGCTGAAGAGTACAAAGATGCTTTATTTTTATCTTTACAAAATAAAAGAATTACACCAAAAGCTATCAGACAACTTGTAAAAAAATATACGTCTATTTCTATGGAAACCTCTAGAGATAGTGGTTATAGCCCTCATAAACTTCGTGCTACTGCCGCTACTTCTCTAATCCAAAATGGTTTTTCTATATATGATGTGCAAAATTTATTGGATCATGACAATGTTACTACTACTCAACTTTATGCTGCACATAAAAAACATGTTAAAAGAGATATCGTAAATAATTTCGAATGGATAGATGATGAAAAAGAAGCTTCTTTAGATTAAATAGTAAATACCTTTTATTTTGGAACGAATGTTTGAGAAAAGGGAAACATTGTGCTACAATATAAGTATAATGCAATATTTGATTAGGAAGGAGAGATTTTATGTATATAGATTTGAGTAGTAAGCAAATATTAATATTAGAATTTATAAAAGATCAGATAGCCTCAAAGGGATATCCACCATCAGTTAGGGAAACATGTGATGCTGTAGGGTTAAAATCAACTTCTACTGTACATGCACATTTAAATAAGCTTGAGAAATTAGGGTATATAAGAAGAGATGCTACTAAACCAAGAGCTATAGAAGTTTTAGATAAAGCTGGATTCGAATCAGATTTTCCTACTCCAGAAATGTTAAATCTTCCTTTGGTTGGACAAATTACAGCAGGACTACCAATACTTGCAAAACAAAATATAGAAGAGTACATAACATTACCAGCTAACTTAGTTAAAGGTAGCAATAACTTTGTTTTAAAAGTTAAAGGTGATAGTATGGTTAATGCAGGTATTTTAAATGGAGATTATGTTATTGTGGATAGAAAAAATACTGCTGTTGGCTCTGAGATAGTAGTAGCTCTTATTCATAATGAGTATGCTACAGTAAAGACATTTGAAAAAGATGGAGATGTTATTAGACTAATACCTCAAAATGATTTTATGGAACCAATAGTTCTAACATCTAGAGATGTACAGGTTATAGGAATTGTTACAGGTGTATTTAGAGTATTATAATAAATTTAAGTGTTTTTAAATAAATAAAAGATATGGTACTACAGCCATATCTTTTATTTATGATTGAAAATTTAATATTTAAGCTAATTCTAACGCAATTTCCATCATCTTCGTAAATGCTACTTGTCTATCATGAGATGAACACTCTTCTCCAGTAAAAGGACAATCTGATATTGTAAGTATAGTAAGTGCATTAACTCCTGCTCTAGCAGCATTCATATAAAGACCCGCTGCTTCCATTTCTACACATAGCACACCCATCTTCTTCCATTTTTCTAAATTACTTAGTCCTGTATCAGAATAAAATACATCGCTTGAAAGTATATTTCCAACAGTTACTGTAGTCCCCTTATCATTAGCTATATTTACTGCTTTTTGTAGTAATTTATAACTTGCTATTGGAGCATATGAACCTGGTAAATTATATTGTGATGCAAAATTTGAATCAGTACAAGCGCCCATTCCTATTACAATATCATGTAAATTTAATTTTTCATTTATTGCTCCTGCTGAGCCAATTCTTATAAGATTTTTAACTCCATAAAAATGTATTAATTCATAAGAGTAAATTCCTATTGATGGTATGCCCATACCACTTCCCTGTACAGATATTCTTCTGCCTTTATAATATCCTGTATATCCAAACATACCTCTAACAGTATTATATTCAATTACATCTTCTAAAAAATTTTCTGCTATAAATTTAGCTCTTAGTGGATCTCCAGGAAGTAATATAGTCTCTGCTATATCTCCTAGCTTTGCATTATTATGTGCTGTTGGTGTGTTATTCATATTTTAGCCTCCTTAAAATATCAAGTATTAATAAATTTTAACTTATAATTTATTTTTAGCTTATATGATAGTATACTATAATTAGATATACCTTTTCCAGGAATAAATAACTAAATTTAAGCATTTATTTAATTAGAATTGTTAATTTAGGAGGTGATTTCATAAAAAATAAAACTAAGAGTAACCAAACATTAGCATTATTACTTTTAATACCTATGCTTATATTTTCTTTTTTAGCAACGATAAAGTCCGAAGGTATAGAAAAAAATGATACTTCTAGAGAAGTTGTAAATGAATATTTTGACTCAATTAATAAAAAAGACATATCTAAAATAAATCAAATCATTACAGATCAAGATGAAATTAATTTTTTAAGTTCTAAATTAAATTATATAGATAAAATCACATTAAAATCACTAGAACGAGAAACAAACAATAGTTTACTAAAATCATACACAAAATATAGCAAAAAAAGCATCGACAATATTAGAATCTATAAAGTTAAGTACAAAATTGATTATACTACTCCTAAAAATATAAATAATACATATGAGTCTTGGATATACCTTTGCCGAGATAATCATAGTTCTAAATGGTTAATAGATATCTTTGATATGTAAAATTATAAAAAGGTGGTTTATATCCACCTTTTTGTTAATCAACATCAATCTCATACATTAACTCTACTCTTCTTGATGCATCTTTATTTATAGTACCATCGGTATTTTTTATAAGCTCAGCCTCAGATCTACCTATAGCTTCGATATCCTTTAATACCTTATCTTTATATTTATAATCTCCAATTTCCTCACCTACTATAAATGTAGCTACACTATAAGCCCTTTTTTGAGATAGGTCTAGATTATACAAATAACTCCCCACATCATCTGTATGACCTTTTATTACTATTTTTGATATATTACCATCGTAATCACTATAAAGAGCTTCTACGTACCTTGGAATAAATATTTTAAGCATCTCTTTAGCTTCTTGCTTTAACTCATAACTATCTACATCAAACATAGTACTTTCACCAAAAGTTACTAATCCGTTATTTTCATCAACTGATACATCTAATCCTTGATTTATTAATGTATTTTTAACTGAATCATTTATATTTTTTGCTAAATCTTTTTCAACTGAACCTGTTATAGATTCACTACTAAAAAGTATGAGCATTATAACCATCAATACAGTTGCTATCATATCTGTAAAAGTTGGCCAAAAGCTACTCTTTTCAAATTCTTTATTAATAGTTCTTCTATACTTATTTATCATCTTTACCATCTCCAATTAATTTATTTAAAGATGATTTACTTAATTTATTTCTTTTTTTTGAATCTATAGATATGAACTTATTTTGTCTTTTCTTTCTTGATACATCTGAAGTTCTTAATAACTCACTAGATTTACTATAATTAGAATCACTTTCTTCTATATCATAAATTTCTTCTTGATTTTCAGGCTTATATTTATCTTCTTTCATATAATCCATAGCTACAGCTTCTTTATAAATTTCTATGTAATCAAATATCATATTCAATTTTTCATCTATATCTTGACTTGAAATTGCTATTACAGATGCTAAATGTTTTACTGTTTGATCTAGGTTTATTTGCTCCTTATTTATGTTACCTTGCATATTAGATAGATTTTTTTCATAATCTACAAGTTTAACTAATAAGTCTTGAGCAGTTCTTTCATATAAAGCGAAGTTAGCAGATAAGCTTCTTAAAAACTCTCTCATTTTGTATTGATTTTCAACAGACTCATTTATATTTTTAGAAGTAAGTTTTATATCTAATAATATTTCTTTATTTATATCCTCTTGAACATCATATTTGTCAAATAATTTACTAAATTTTATATTCAATATATTAAATTGTTTATCTAATTTTCTAATATCTTGATCAAATACTCTTATAGAATCTGAAGATCCTAGAAGTAAGTTCTCTAACGTTTTTATACTGTTTATAAAGTCTTTATTAAATTTATTTAAATCTTTTGATATATCATCAAACTTCTCTATAGATTCTATTGATTTGCTAATTTGCTTTATAGTATCTTTTACATCTTCTATTTTATTATCTAAGTCCTTAGATTTATTATGAGTTATATCAGAAGTTAGTAAATTTTCACATTTTAACATAAACATAGTTAATATTTGTTCACAATCATTATGAGAAAGTATGGCATTTAATACAATAGAGCTAACTATTCCACAAATACTAGTTATAAATGCAGTTTGCATCGAACTTATAGTTTGAGGAAGTGAATTTATTATATCACTAGTATTTATACTTAAAAGCATTAACGAAAGCCCAACAAAGGTTCCTAATACACCAAGTAATATACAGTTGGATGATGAGTTCTTTATTGATTTAATATTATCAAGTACATATCTCTTTTTAAATGTTAAATTAGAACAAATTTCCTCAATAAATGTAGTTATATTAACTTGAGCATGGCTATTTTCTAGTAAATATAAATTATATTTCTCTTTTATAGATTTATACATCATACTTCTTTGATTATGCTCATTTAAATTTATATAATCATTATTTATATGATTATATAAAGCCTTATTTAAGATTATATTTATAATGCTATAAATAAGTATTACTAAAACAAAGAAAACTGTTAATATATTTATAAGTAAACTATTCAAAACTTCTCTCCTCCCTTAATATTTATATAATTATATATATGTACTAGCTAAAGATAAAATTCAAAAAATAAAGTGACTTAAACCTAAGTCACTTTATTAACTATCATAACTAGCCTACATTAAGTTAAATTATTGGTTTTATCTTTGAAAAATCTAGATAACTCTTGTCTTAAGATTATTGTAGGGAGTTTTTAATAGTGTTACTAAATACTATGAAAAATTTCTATGATTTGTTACTATGGAAAATAAAATTAAATTGAAATACATAAATATATATAATTCGTATAATTACGTATATTTATGAGAGGTCCAAAAATATAAACTCGGTTTTTCTTGTCATTTATACATACATTTATATTTAGATTCTGATTTATAATTCGTCTTAAAGAGAAGACACTTACATTTAAAAAATGTACTATATAAAGACTATCATTATATTAATCATGTAGATTGAAAAAAAGTTATTTCCTGTGTTCGAATATATATTCAGTAAAGTCTTATGTTTGAGTTTTCTACTCTAAATACTTTAAATCCTATATCTAGATTTTCTATTCCTTCTTTATCTTTGTTTTCTTTAAGTATTTTATCTCCAGCTCTTCTTATACGCTCTTTTCCTATTTCATTTTTATATCCTGATTTATAAGCTTCACTTTTTTCATCTGTTGCTTCTGGAAGTTGTACCATTATATACTTTCTATTACCTCCATTTTCTGAGTTGAGTTGCATAACTACATGTGCAGTTGTCGCAGATCTAGAAAAGAAATCTAGATTGCTGTAGTATTTCTTGCATTCTATTTATTAAATTTTCATTACTATCTAGTATTGGTTGCACTTTGTTTCTCACCCTGAAATGTTTTCTATACTACATATTTTAGTATATTTATATGAAGTTTTTTATATAAATTTATCTACTTATTATATTTATTGTTCATTTCTAATAATTAAAATTCAAATAGAATCTGATTAAATTAAAAATTTATACTCTGTTATATTGCTTTGTGATAATATGTGTATAAAAAATAACCATACCAAAGTTTTTTCAATAACTTAGTATGGTTATTTTTAATATAAATGTTCGTAATATATTAATATTATTTACTTTAACTAATATATAAACTTAAATCATCAATACCTAAATACTAATTAAATATATTGTAATTGTAAATATTAACTAAGCACTAAATTTGTTATGCAAAAAGTGGTTCTGTAAGCGATATACTATAAGTAGTTATTTTCTTAGCTATCTCTCTAGTTTTAATCTCTTTTTTTAGTATTTTTCCTGTCATGATTATACCCGCAACAACTGATACTATGACGCCTATTGATCCACCATATATACCTTGGGCTACAATAGATAAAATTAATACTGAAAAAGATAATCCTACCGACTTTCCTGTTCTTATTAAACATTCCTTTGTTGATAATCCCATCATTTTCATTTTTGTAAATTGATAAATTGAAAATATCGCTATACTTAAAGTTCCAACAACTCCTATATTACACATTTTATAAATATTATTTAATGTTTCCTCAGCAATATTTTTACCTAAGCATCCTATAACGCATGATGTTAAGGTGTCGCTAGCTACTGAACCTATACTTCTTCCTATTATATGTCCTCCCATTGCCATTGCAGAGCTTTCAATACCTGATTTAGTTCCTGTTATGAAAGCATATTTTATACTATTTGGATTTAAATCATTTTGAGATAATGATACTAAGAATCCAATTGTAAATCCTATTCCAAGTCCAATTGCTGCAGCTGTTCCTAATCCGTATATTTCATTTTTTATTACTCTTTTTGAATTAACTTTTATTAACCTTTGATCTCTATCATACATTTTACCTTTAGTTTCATTTCTGAAATCACCATGGTGCTCTAATAGGTGCTCTTCTCTGTTCAAAAATTTAATATTGTTAGGATTAGATTGTTGTTCAGCATGGTGAGAAACATTATTTATATGATGACCTTCCATATACTTTACTTTACCATTTTCAAGCAATTCAATCTTTTGTTCATTGGTCCAATTACGAGTACCTTCTCCACCCATTTTAACCTCGGCATATTCATATTTCCACGCATTACTAACTCCTAAATTTCTACTTCCTGTTGTTTTATTCATTGATTTAAATTGATCATGAAAGCTTGATAACTCACTATTAAAAGATTCTGTTATAGTCCTAGTTCTAAATGTAGTGGGTGCAATTATAGGTGAATCTATAGAATATCTTTTTATATAGTTTACTTTGGTATTATTATCTTGATCTTTACTATATATATGTTTATATATAGTTTTATTATTTTGTTTCATTGATTCTTCTATTGTATTTACAATAGAATTTCTAACTCTATGATTTATTGTTTTAATTTTATTGTTATCGTCTCTTTGTAAATGGGATACATAAGAAATAGTTTTTTGTTTACTAATCATAAAAATATACCACCTACTTTATTTTTGTAGTCTGAATAGACCATTCTGTCAGTTTAAATTTTAGTTCATCACTGACTTCTTGAAAAATTAGTGCATAAACATGATTATAGTATATTAAAGTTTCGTTAAATAACTTACTTGAATCATAAGGAAATAATTTACTTACTACTAACGCCTTTAAATTTGATTCTGTATCTTTATACAATGATTTTTTCTTTGTAAAACTATCAAATGCTTCTTTAAAACTTTTAACAGCTTTTTTATTCATTTCTAATAATATATTTTTATTTAATTCTTCCATTTTACTAGAAATCGTATTAGAATAGTGTTTCGTAAGCGTTTCATAAATTTCATTTTGTTCTAAAGTAAAATAATCTTTATTTAAGCAATTCTCAATTTCTACAACTTTAGCTAATAATTTGTCCATCTCTAGCTGTGTTTTTGCATTTGATATTCCTAACTTGATATTTGATAATTTATCTAATAACTTAGTATTTTCATTTTGAATCTTTATCTCATTTTTAGAGTAAAATTTATCTTCTTCACTACAAATATTATTAAAGGTTTCTTGCAATATCATTTTTGTATTTTTAATTGTGTTCAATGTTTCTTCATTCATTTCTACAGACTCTGAGAAAACAGCTAACGCATTATTACATTCATAGATATATTGTTTTCTATCATTAAAATCAATATCTAATTGAGCTAATGTTAATGCACTTTCAATATAATTACTAAAATATATCTCATTTGAAGTATCTTTACTAAAATAATTTTTTATTACTGTATATGCATCAAATACATTATTTTTTTCTTTTAAGTATTTATAAAAACTATTATTTATATCCATCATATACCTCTATACATTTAATTTAATTTTATTAATTATATTTCTATAGACCATCGTTAACTTTTTACTAAAGGCATGTTCATAAAAAAATCTAATCCATCCCTAGCATCTTTTAAATTATTTTCTAATTGTGATAAATTTTCTTCATCTGCTAAATTTTCATACTCATTTATTTTCTTATTCCATTCATCTTCTATATGCTTAACAGATAACTCAAATGCTTTTTTAGTATCATTCCAATATTTATCAACTTCTGAAAATATCTTTGTTATATATTCTTCTGATTTGTATGAATTGATTATCGCCTCACATAAATCTTTCTTCCATGAAAAAATCCTCAAAGCGGATATTACAGCCGCTATTACAGCCCCTACCGCAATAGTTATAACACCACCAAATGCTATTATAGAACCTAAACCTGCATAAGCCCCCAATGATGTCACTATCATTGATGTAAATGATGTTGTTAGCCAAATCCCTGCGGCACCTGCTACACCAATACTTGCTATACTTGTAGCAAATAATGTTACTGTATCAAAGTTTAAGTCAATATCTTTTTCTAAACCTAAATTTAGTAACTTCTTAAATCTATTATCATACTCTTTTAAATATTCATCTAGAATTTTAGAAAAATCATTGGACTTATTTTCTATAACAAGTTGTATTCTATCCTTTAATATTTTTGATACTAGTGAGCTAAATTGCTCTTTATCACTTTTATTATTTTTATAATTATTTTTATCTATTAATGTTATCAAACTTTCTACATTCATAAATTCATCATAAATAGTTTGTATTTCTTGTTTTGTTGAAGTATTAAGATTAGTAATTTCAAAAAAGACTTTTTTATTTGATTCATCTTGTTGTGACTTTCTCAATGGCTCATTTTCTTTAATCGCTGTTAGTAATTTAATATATTTTTCTCTTTCTTCCATTATTAATTTATATTCATTAATCTTAGATTTAATAGTTTCTATTGAACTGCCATAAATAGCACCTAGCTTTTGTGAAAAATCTTTATAGATACTTTGTGATAATTTTTCTGCTGTTTTTTGAAATGATTTATTAAATCTCTCACATAACCTTGTTATATCTCTTTCGTATGTAAAAAATCTTGCTCTAATGTCCTTGTTTGTGTAATCATATCCTGTTATTTTGCTTCTTTTATAAAGTAATGATTTTTCCCCATTTTCTTCAGATGCTATTCGTAATAATTTACAGAACGCATTACATCTTCTATCTAGTATTTCTTGTAACTCCTTAAAGTTGCCATTACCTACTGCTTTACTTTGTGATGCTATAATAAATAAGTTTTCTAATTTATCTAAATCATTTACCCCTTTTCTTTCAATAGGTCTTAAAGCGTCTAAGCATAAGTTTAAGTAATCTAAGTCCCTATCCTGTAAAAAACCATTCGATCTACTTAAGTAAATAAGAATATCCGTTTCATTTTCTTGTGTATTAAATTTATGTAACGCATCATCTTCTAAATTAGCTGCAAATCCTGGTAAATCCAATATATCACAAGTTTCAAGCAAATCACTTTCTATAAATGTAACTGCTGAAAATGCTTCTTTATTTCTATTATTTTCTGATTGATGAGTACCATAAGTTTGTAGCAAAGAATAATCACCTTTGCCTACCAAAAACTTTTTACAATATACTTCATCATTTAACTTTTCATCTGACCAAAATTCATTATTATTTTTCCCAAAAATCCATACATTATCTTTTATAAACTCTGGCCTATCGTTTATATGTTTAATATGAACTACAATTGAAGTTGTTGGAGTCCATTTTGCAGGCATTTTTTCAGATCCTATTAATGCATTAATTAAAGTACTTTTTCCTACATCTGACTGACCTGCAAATGAAATTTTAGGTTTTCTTAGGGTGCTAATACAATTTTTTACTCTTTCTAATTCTGTTTTACAAGTAGTCTCATTAATATTCTCAATACCTTCTTTTATATATTCAAGTAGACTAGTTTGAGTTATTCTCGAAGGTTTCCATGTATTTCTAGGACTTATTTTTGTTTTAAAAAACTTTTCTTTACTATCATCTATCTGAATATCTTTAGGTTGTAAATCAGTTATACGTATAATTGTTATAAGTTGTTCTGCGGGTAATTTTAATTCTCCCTTCTCATATTTTGACAATTCATCTAATGTCCAATTCATTTCTCTAGCAAACTCTTCTCTTGAATATCCTATCTGTTCTAATATTCTATTGGTATTTAGCGCCATATTAGTTTCTCCTCATAATTTTTATATAATATCAAATATATTTATTTTATATGATATATATATATATATAATTTATGAACTCTCTCTCTAATAAAAATAACCCTATAACATATATTGAATGTAATAGAGTTATTTTTATTAATTTTAAACTTTTCTATATAATAAAACAAAATATTTAACCTATGTTTAATTTCATGGATTACAATTAAATTTTATAAATTGTTATATTTTTCGTTAATTTTATTAGATCATCTTGATATATTTTTTATAATATATCTCCATTATTTAATATAAAATATCATAAAATTATTTTGAATTATATAACAATTGCGAACTTATAAATATTATTTATCATAAAGTTAACTAACATATATAAAATTTAATATTTACTCTAAATATTTCTTTAACTTCTGGTAAGAAACATCTTTTTTTTAAATTTACAAACCAAACACACTTAAGTCATCATTTACACCTTGATTAACATATGCAACTGTAATATACTTTAAAAGTATTATTTAAGATGTTTTACAATTAAGAAACAAAGGAGAACGATATGAGGCTAAACAATTACATTAGCTCTACTGGAATGTGTTCTAGAAGAGAAGCTGATAAATTAATACAACAAGGAAAAGTTTCTATAAATGGAAAAATAGCCAAAATAGGTCAGTCTGTTGAGGTTAATGATATTGTAAAGGTTAATGGAAAAAGAATTATTCCTAAAAAAAATAATGTATATATAGCATTAAATAAGCCTGTTGGAATAACATGTACAACAGAACGTCATGTTAAAGGTAATATAATTGATTATATAAACTATCCAGAAAGAATATTTCCTATTGGAAGGCTTGATAAGCCATCAGAAGGATTAATACTTTTAACAAATGATGGATCTATCGTAAATAAAATATTAAGGTCTGAAAATAACCATGAAAAAGAATATGTTGTTACAGTTGATAAAAATATAAATCAAAAATTTATAGAAAAAATGAGTTCTGGGGTTAAAATATTTAATCCCGTTAATAATAAATGGGTTGTAACTAAAAAATGTCATGTTAATAAGATAAATGATCGTACATTTAAAATAATATTATCTCAAGGATTAAATAGACAAATACGTAGAATGTGTGAAGTATTTGGATATAATGTTATAAAATTAAAAAGAGTAAGGATAATGGATTTAACATTAAAGGGAATACCCACTGGAAAATGGAGAAAACTAACAAGCAAAGAAATGGATAATATTTTACAAAAGCTATAAAGTGTAGGTATATGTATTTTATAATTATATAAAATTTTTTTACTTTATAAAACAGATTTAAGAAAGGTCAAAACTAAATATGAGTAAGAAAACAGTATTAATAACAGGTGCCTCTCGAGGCATCGGTCGCGAAATGGCAAAAGTATTTGCAGAAAATGAATATAATGTATTAATTAATTATAATAAATCAGAAAAAGAAGCTAATGAACTTTACGATGAACTAATATCAAAAGGGTATTCAGTAGTTTTATATAAGGCAGATATATCAAATCCTTTAGAAGCAGATGCAATGGTTAAGTTTTGTATCGGTAATTTTGAAAAAATTGATGTACTTATAAATAATGCTGGTATAACTGATTATAAGATGTTTACAGATACAACTAATGAAGATTGGAATAATATGATAAATACAAATTTAAATAGTGTTTTTTATACTACTAAATCTGCGGTAAAGTATATGTTATATGAGCATAGCGGTAAAATAATAAATATATCTTCTATATGGGGAATGGTTGGAGCATCATATGAAGTAGCATATTCTACATCGAAAGCTGCACTCATAGGTATGACAAAAGCTCTAGCAAAAGAATTAGGGCCTTCTAATATTCAAGTTAATGCTATAGCACCTGGAATTATACAAACAGATATGTTAAATGATATACATGAAGATGTTATTGAAGATCTAAAAAATGAAACTCCATTGTTAAGACTGGGTACTCCTCTAGATATAGCTAATTTAGCTTTATTTTTAGCTAGTGAAAAATCAAATTTTATAACAGGTCAAGTTATAAGCTCTAATGGTGGATTTGTAATAAATTAGATGTGTTCTATGTAAAATACTTATTTATAATAATAATTAATATAAAGTATTTTACATAGATTTTTTTAACTTTAAATTAATTTATTTTAGGAAACCAGCATCTTGATTTGTCATGACTTCTTTTGAAAAGCATAATGGACATGTTATTTCTTCACTTGTATAATCTATAGTATAAATACTTCCACAAATAGCACACCTAAATTTACAAATAGTATTTACTTTTTCCTTTGTCACACATTGAGTTATTTTTATAGGAATATCTTCAATAATAGCTATTGTTACTTTTCTTCTAATATCTAATATTAATTGTGAAATTTCATTTAAAGATAAATTAAATTGCTTAGAGCATTTTTTTAAATCAAATTGTTCTAAATTTATAAGCTTTAATATATCTAATTCTCTAGATGTTATCTCTATATACTCAACCTTTTTATGTTGCATAAATCATCCTCCCATCTATAAATATATAATATCTTATGATTAATATATATTATTATAAGCTAATACATTAGATATATTTTATTCATTTACGTAAAGTTCTTTATATACATCTAAGAATCCAGAAGCTAATTTATCTACCTTTACTTCCCATTCCTTATTTTTTCCTTCATCAGGACAATAATGTATCTGTACATCATCTACAGATACCCCTTCATAATAAATAGCTCCTTTTGTAAGGTAGTTATTAGCAAGATGCTTAGCTGTATATATGACTGATTCATATTGAGTAGAAAATAACTTTCCCTTTGATTCATCTGTATAGACCTCAAATCCTGTTAAATTATTATCTTCAACAGCTCTCCTTGATGTAGCAAATCCACTTTCAAGAGCTACTATAGCAGCCATTGTAAATGCATTTACACCATAAAGTTCCTCGGCATCAACAAATGCCTTAGAAAGATGAGTCATACTAGATGCACCTTTATAATTTTTAAATACATTTTCAAGTTCTTCTTTTTTTACTCCACTTTCGATAGTAATATCTTCTCTTTTATAGACAATATTTGAGACTCTATCTTTTTCTATGTTTTTTACATTTTCTTTACTTAATTTTTCTTTAGTACTAGATAGAACATAGCTCTTTATTTTAATATTTTCGTTAACTTTTTCATTTGATGAGTTTGTATTTTTTGTAATAAATGTTGTTTTATTTGATGAAAATATAAATATTATAAATGAAACTATAAGTATATATATCACAATAGACTTTTTAATAAATTTCATACTATTTTTCTCCTTATTGAAAAATAAATATTGTTTTAGTATATATTCAACTATATAATTTACATTCCCTTTATATAATTTAATACAAAATTTTACTATATACTCCATCTTTAATCTTAAATATATGTTTTTTAATAAAATGTAAATAAAAAGTCCTAATAAATTAATACTAGGACTTTTTATTTACATTTTATTAAATTGTTTTTATATTTACAATTGGTTTTCTTAACATATAATCCTTGTCTACTTTAACATCTAACTTCATTTTAACAATTTGTCTTGCATGTGGAGCAGATTCTATTTCTTCACCATCTTCATTATACATTTCAAGAATTGTCGCATCCATTGTTTCTTTAAATGGTCCTATAACCTCTATTTTATCTAATACATTCATTTTATTTCTTTGTTCTACTATATAAAGGCCAGTTTCTTCTTCATAATCTCTGACTATTCCGATAAAGTCGTAATTTCTTATATATGAAGCTGATTCATAGTTGTGTGCTTTTTCACTTGGTCTATCAATATAAAATCCAGTACTATAATCTCTATGACTTCCCTTTTTAAGTTCTTCCAGCCACATAGGGTTAAATTTCCACTCCTTAGGGTTTTTATAGTACTCATCAAGTGCCATTCTATATGCTCTAACAGTAGTAGCTACATAATACGCCGTTTTCATTCTACCTTCTATTTTTAAACTTGTTATACCACTTTCGATTATTTGTGGTATATACTCTATCATACATAAATCTTTTGAATTAAAGAAGAATGAAGAATCTATCTCATCTGCAACTTTTTCATACTGACCAGGATTAACTTCATCAACTAAAGTATATTTCCATCTACAAGGTTGAGCACAAGCACCTCTGTTTGCATCTCTTCCTGTTGTATAATTACTTATAACACATTTTCCTGAATAAGACATACACATAGCTCCATGAACAAAAGCTTCTATATCCATATCTTCAGCTGCATTGTCTCTTATTTCTTTTATTTCCTTAAATGATAATTCTCTAGCCATAACTACTCTTTTGGCGCCTTCTTTATACCAAAAGTTTGATGCTAATGAATTCGTTGTACTAGCTTGAGTACTAATGTGTATCTCCATGTTAGGTATTGTTTCCTTAACGATAGTAAATATACCAGGATCACTTACAATAACTGCATCTACATTTATTCTATCTAATTCTAATAAGTATGCTTTTAATTGGTCTAACTCTTCATTTCTTGGTATTATATTTATTGTAACGAAAACTTTCTTTCCTCTTTCATGTGCAAATTCTACACCTTCAGCCATTTGCTCTATAGTAAAGTTTTTAGCAGCCGATCTCATACCAAATATTTCTCCACCAAGATAAACAGCATCTGCACCATAAGTAAAAGCTATTTTTAATCTTTCTAAGTCACCTGCTGGTGCTAGTAATTCTACTTTCTTCATATATGTCTCCTTAATCTTTTATATCTTTATTTTAATTAAACTAATTTATATTTATTATAAAATAATTATAATGGGTATTTAAACGCTGTAGTTCTTCTTTATTCTACATATTTTACCCAAATATAAATTTATAAAACTTGTATTAATATTTTATACAACTATTCATTATACATTATAATTTATTTTTTAGAAAGGTCAGCATTGCTCATTTTTTTTGACTTATCAATACAATTATCTATTGCTTTTATTATAGACTTCCTAAAACCTTCTTCTTCTAAAGCTTTTACAGCTTCTATAGTAGTTCCTCCTGGAGAACATACCATGTCTTTTAATTCACCTGGATGAATATTAGTTTCTAGTACCATCTTAGCAGCTCCCATAACAGCCTGAGATGTAAATTTATAAGCCATATCCCTTGACATACCATGAGATACACATGAGTCCGCCATAGCCTCTATAAACATAAATACATATGCAGGAGATGAACCACTAGCTCCTATAACAGCATGTATTAAATTTTCATCTACTACTTCACTTTTTCCAAATGAATCAAAAATACTTTTTATATCTCTTAAATCTTGATCTGATATATTTTTATTTTTGCAAAGTGCACTCATACCTTCGTTTACAAGTGCTGGAGTATTTGGCATAGTTCTTATTATTTTTTTATCATCACCTATTATGCTTTCTATAGAATCTATAGTTTTTCCAGCTGCAATAGTTACTATTATTTTATTACCTATTACATCTTTAATATCATTAAGTACTATATCATATATATTAGGTTTTACAGCAATAACAATTATATCTGACTTTAACACAACTTCTCTTGAATCTTTTGTTGTATTTATATTAAATTTATTTTTTGCATTAATTAAAGTATTTTCACTTAAAGCTGATGCATATATATTTTCAGTTTTAATAAGCTTTGAATTTATAATTCCTTTAATCATAGCTTTAGCCATATTACCACAACCGATAAATCCTATTTTTTTATTCATATCATTCTCCTTATATTTTTATTTATATATAAACAAGTATAACAAATCATTAATATTATTACATATAGATTACATAAAAAATAAAGTCACAAGTTTTACTCGTGACTTTATAATACTTTTTACCAATATTTCATATAGTTTTCACTTTTAGAATTATTTGTGTTTTATAGATAAAGCTTTGTTTCTATCCTTCTATCATACTCAGACCATTCATCATCACTTGTATTATCTTTTATTTGAACTATCTTACTCATAGTAGCATCAACTGAATCTGCATAATTTATTATAAATGACTCTTCCATATTAGCTGGCCTTGGAGAACCATATTCTAACTTACCATGATGTTGAGTTACACATCCTTTTATTCTTCTTATAAAGTCTTCACTAAATGTATAATCTATATTATCAAAAGCTCTATCTAACATCTGAACTCCAATTACTATATGTCCTTCTAATTCTCCTTGTAGAGTATACTTGAATGGACCATGGTATTCAAGTTCATATAATTTGCCTATATCATGAAGCTTAGCACTTAATATTGCTATTTCTTTTCTCTTGCAAGAATATCTTTCGCATAACACTTTTGTCAAGTACATTACATTTAAAGTATGTTCAGCAAGACCTCCTATATAATTGTGGTGCATAGATACTCCACCTATAGCTTCTTTAAATTTATTTAAAAATTCTTCATCTTTGAAAAAGTAATCGTTTAATAATTTACCTTCTGTAGATACTATATATTTTTTTGATATTTCTTCTATCTCATTTAGTATATTTTCTATAGGTTCTTTAGTTGTTGGTAAATAATCCTTAAGGTCATAATCCTTAATTTCATCAAATTCTTCTATATCCAAAATAGAATTCTTCTTACAATTTATAGATAAAACTTTACCTAATGGTACTCTGTAAGGAAGTTTAGCTTTAATATGACCACTTTTATCACTCATATTAAATACATATTTATTACCATCTCTATGAAGATACTTCATAACCATAAGAGAGGTCTTTATCTGTTCATTATTTTTAATATCTCTCAAAAATATTTTTTTATTACCCATAAAATTCACTCTTTCTTTAAAAGCTTATTTAAGTAAGTTTCTATTCTTCTTTACTTGCATCAGTGTTTTCATCTTTTCCTCTTTTTACCTTAACAAAGTATTCAGTATGAAGTAATTCATGAGCCTTATGACTCAATGGATGATCTAAGTGCTTATCGTAGATTGCTCTTACCTTAGGATTTTCTTTGGATACTCTAAGGTCTAATGATCTATCTATGGAATTTAAACCTTCAGCTCTTTGTTGAAGAGTTTCAAGTCTTTTTTTAGCTTTAGGTTGTCCACCTCCACCAACACATCCATAAGGACATGCCATTATTTCAATAGCATGGAAAAATTCTTCTTTATTTCTTATTTTATCAAGGAGTTTACCAGCCTCTCTTAAACCATAGGCAATACCTATTTTTAATGTTAAATCATTAATTTTAACCTCTGCAACCCTTAGGCCATCCCATCCTCTAAGAGATTCAAATTCAACTTTTTCTAGTTTTTTACCAGTCATATTTTCATAAAGAGTCCTAGTCGCAGATTCTATAACTCCTCCTGTTCTACCAAATATTATTCCTCCTCCTGTGTAGTCACCCATAACTGAATCAATAGGAGAATCCTCTATTTGACTTAAATCTATATTTGAATCTTTAAATAACGTCATTAACTCACTAGTTGTTATAACGTAATCAACGTCATAATTAAGATCACGTGAAAACTCTGCCCTTGAAGCTTCATATTTTTTTGCTATACAAGGCATTATAGAAACCAATGTTACCTGGTCTCTTTCTAACCCTTTTTCTTTCGCCCAAATATCTTTTGCAACAGTTGCAAACATCTGCATAGGTGACTTAGCAGATGATGGTACATCTAACATATCTGCATAATTTTGTTCTATAAATTTTACCCAAGCAGGACAACAAGATGTAAGCATTGGAAGTCTTACACTTTTATCACCTGAATAATATTTTTCTATTCTTTCTTGAAGCTCAGCAGCTTCCTCCATAATAGTTAAATCTGCAGCCCAAGTGGTATCGAATACATAATCTACACCAATCTGTCTAAGCGCCGATGATATTTTATTTTCTACATTAGTACCAGGTTCAAGTCCAAAAGCTTCACCTATTGCAACTCTAACAGCAGGTGCCATTTGGGTTATTACTAACTTATTTGGTGTAGCTAGATCTCTTAAAAATCTAAAAGTATTATTTCCTGTAGTTATAGCATTTACTGGACAAGCAGCTACACATTGTCCACAGTGAGTGCATCTTGTATAATCTATGTAATGTCTACTTTTTCTTTCGCCTTCAATACAATCAACTGGACAAACTCTTTTGCAAGCTCCACATCCTATACATTTTTTAGTTATAGATAGCTTTATAAGATGGTTGCACTGAAATGTATAACATCGGTGGCCTTCTATATGTTCTTTTATCTCATCATAAAACTTATCTATAATTTCTTCCATTATATTGTGTTTTTGATTTACTTTTTCTTTTACTGTACTTGCAAGTCTTCTTAGAAAGAAAATATCTCTCATATTAGCTCTACCTTTGCTGATTCTATCAAGTAATTTCCACATTCTTATTATCTCTTTTTTAGCAACTAAATAATTGTCTAAACTACCATCTTGCATCTTACCTAAAAGATAATCTATGTAAAATTTAGCATATTGTATTATACAGTCTTCGTCAGAAAGAATTATTATAGTTTGACTTGTATTTTTATCAAATAATTTAAAATCTAATTCTTGGTCTAAATTATCTTCAGTTATAAATCCACCAAATGGTATACCTAGCTGTGCTGCTTTAAATCCACTATCATTTAATAGCCCTCCTGCCATAGTTATTATTTCGGCAAGTGTTGCACCTTTAGGAACTTCTATTATACCTGGAGAATTAATTTTTCCAGAGATAGCAATTCTTCTTTTACATTCTTTTGTTAATTTTTTTAGTTCTTCTTCACTAAAAACACTAAATACAGAACCAAGGGAACTATGTATTATAGTTTGTCTTTCATTTGCCATGTCTGCACCTCTTATACAATTTTATAATTTACTATTTAATTTTTCCCTTAAGTTTTAATCTTATTCTTTAAAAAGATAAAATAAAAAACCTGATAGTTTCAGGTTTTTTATTTTATCTTTTCTATTAACTTTTTCAGTAAAATCTCCTTTATTTCATTATTTAGATTTATAGAATCTTGAGGTTTATTCTTTGAATTTTTTTGATTTATCTTTTTAGTCTTAGAATTTTTATTGTTTTTTTTAGACATTGTACCCTCCAATTTATAGTTTTCTTTTAGTATATATATATTCAAATTTACATATATAGTTACATAAAATAAAGTAATTTGTCGATTTTAATAAATATATCTAAAATAAAATGAAATAAAAAAGTACAACTAATTTAGCTGTACTTTTTTATTTCATTATATACCCTAGCCCTCTTCTAGTCTCTATATAATCCTTAAGACCTATTTCTTCTAATTTTTTTCTAAGCCTATTTATATTTACAGATAGTGTATTATCATCAACGTATAAGTCTGAATTCCACATATAGTTCATTAATTCTTCTCTAGTTACTATTTTCTCTTTATTTTTTATAAGATAAGATAATATCTTTATATCATTTTTACTAATTTCCAAAGAACCTGTAGACGATTTTACAGTTCCCTTTGATAGATTTAAACTTAAATCCTTGTATTCAAGAATATCCATATTTCCTGAATCATTGTAAACTCTTTTTAATACAGAACTTATACGTGCTAAAAGTATTTGTGTATTATAGGGTTTAGTTACAAAATCATCTGCACCTAAATTTATACTCATAAGTTCATCTACTTCATTATCTCTACTTGTAACTATTATTATTGGTATATTAGAAATCTTTCTTATCTCTCTACATATATAAAATCCATCATATATAGGTAAATTAATATCTAGTAATATCAAATGTGGTTTTTCATTTTCTACATCATTTATTATATTTTCAAACTTGTCTGATGCAAATACTTCATAACCATACCTATTAAGTAACGCTTTTAACTCTTCTCTTATAGTCTTTGAATCTTCTATAATCATTAGCTTTTTCATATTTTGTCTCCTTATATAACTACTTAACTTCAATTATATATACATTAGTCTGTGGTGGTATACTTAAGGTCATGATATTAGAATGATATGCGACTACAAAGTCTCCTATATTTAAATCTTTAACAGATATTTCATTATACTCATGATCTAGTATTAAAGTCTTATCAGAATATACAAGCCTTGTATAAGTGTATATATTACCGGGCTCTTCACCTATAGTTATAAATATATACTTACCATTTTCAATACTAGTTATATCAATTATAACTCCTTTTTTATAGCTAGCATATTTCATAATATACCTCCCAAAATTCATTTTAATGTATGATATTCTTTAGATTTATATTATGTTAATATATTCTCTTTAAAACTTTCTAGAGAACATCCTTTATAACTCTTAATGCATTTTTATACATCATTTTATCAATTTCATCTTCTTTAAATCCAGCTTTTTTTAGTGAGTTATAAAGTTTTTCCATTTCACCTATATCATAAACTTCGACTATATTTTCTATTCCATCAAAATCACTTCCTATAGAAATTACATCTATCCCACCAATATTTGCTATATGCTTTATATGATGTATTATATCATCTATTTTAGTTATAGAACTTTTTCCTGTAAAATAACTACAGAAATTTATTCCCATAACACCACCACTATTGGCTAATATTTTTATCATGTCATCACTTAGATTTCTAGTGACATTAGTTATACTTCTAGCATTTGAATGCGATGCTATAAATGGTTTTTTAGATATATTAGCTACATCATGAAACCCTCCATCATTTAAATGAGAGACATCTATTATCATATTAAGTTCATTCATGCATTCAACTACTTTTTTCCCAAATGATTTTAAAGGATTGTCACTAAAATCGTAATTATTATGAGGATAGCCTATTTCATTTTCATAATTCCAAGTTAATGTTATCAATCTAACACCTTTATCATGTATTTTATATAAATTATCTATATTTCCATTTATAGCTCCTCCTTCTTCGATTGAAAGAATTGCTGATATTTTATTATTATTAATATTAGATACTATATCCTGATAACTTGTTACTAGACCTATATACTCTCTATTTTTAATTATCTCTTTATTAAATTTTTCATACATGTCTTCAAATCTTTTATATGGATCTAACCTATATTTATTTAGATCAAAATATAATGCAAATACTTGTAAAATAGAATTTGATTTTCTTAATTTTTTTATGTCTACAGAAAAATTATTTTCATATAAATCTTTATCTGCTTCCATTAGTCTATCTATTGTATCGCAATGTAAATCTATAAGCTTCATAATAGTCATCTCCCTTATATTAATCATATATTAGATTATAGATTTAAAATAAAAATAAAGCTACTAATTTAGTAGCTTTATTTTTATTTATTATTTTATATTATTCACTATACCTGTCAGTATACTATCTAATTCCTTACTTATTTCATTTACTCCATTGTGAGTTATATTTACTATTTCTTTAGTCATAGGAAGTTCTCCAAGTAACTTTAAATTCATTTCACTCAAGAATTTTTCCGTTTCTTCTCCTTCAAATAACTTTATTTTTTTATCACAATCAGGGCATTGTATATAACTCATATTTTCAACTACACCTAATATATCAATATTTAGCATTTTGGCCATATTAACAGCTTTGGCAACTATCATTGATATCATATCTTGAGGAACTGATACCATTACTATTCCAGTTAAAGGAATAGACTGCATAACAGTTAATGCTACATCTCCTGTTCCTGGAGGCATATCTATTAATAAATAATCTAACTCTTCCCACATAACATCTCTATAAAATTGCTTTACAGTATTTCCTATTAATGGTCCTTTCCAAACTATTGGCTGGTTTTCATTATCTACCATATAATTTACAGACATTGTTTTTATATTTTCTTTAGTTATTACAGGGTATATATCTTTACCATTTGGAGATATAGCTCTCTCATTTGATACACCCATAAGTCTTGGAATACTAGGTCCTGTTATATCAGAATCAAGGATACCAACCTTATATCCCATTTTATTTAGTTTCTTAGCAAGTAGTGCTGTTATAGTTGATTTACCAACTCCACCTTTACCACTCATAACACCTATAATTTTTTTTATATTATTTTTTGGATTATTTTCTATATTACAAGTAGATTGGCTCTTACAACTTGATTTTGATGGACATGAACTACAATTTGACATTTGTATCCTCCTAAAAGTTTTAAATTATGTATAACTATATACCCATTATATCCTTATGTAATCATTTTTAGGCATAAACTTTAATTTTTATTATATATATTGCTTATTATATATATTAATTTTGATAATTTATCAAAAATACTTTAAAATTTCTATAAAACAAATTTCATCATTTTACTACAAAATAGTTGCATCAAATTCAAGATAAATAGTATTATATATAAAGTATGTAAAAGAGGTGAATAAAATGAAAATTTTAGAGAAACTAAAATATAAAAGAAGCTTATTATCTATTGTAATATCAATACCATTACTTTTTGTAGGATGTACTAGTAAAACATCTAATTCTAAAGTCTTAGATAGCCAGATTTCTAATCATAAGAGTAATGTAAGTCAAGATTTAGATGTAAATTCTAAAGATGTAATAAAAACTACTGTTGATAGAGTTGTGGATGGAGATACAGTTGAAATAATACTTCCTAATAATAAAGAAGTTGATACTAGATTATTATTAATAGATACTCCGGAAACTAAGCATCCAAATCTTGGTGTCCAAAAATATGGTCCTGAGGCTTCTGAATTTGCTAAATCATTGCTAAAAAAGGGTGATACTGTTTACTTTGAGCTTGATGGAAAAACCTCAACAGATAAATATGGAAGGTATCTTGGGTATCTATGGTATACTTGTCCTGAACACAAAAAATTAGAAATGTATAATGAAAGAGTTGTAGAAGAAGGATTGGCAAGAGTTGGTTATATATACAATCAAACTAAACATCTTGACTCACTAAATAAAACTCAAAATGAAGCTAAATCTAATAAGTTAAATATATGGTCAATTGATGGGTATGTAACTGATAAAGGATATGATATGTCTAAGGTAAATGAAAAAGAAAGTTCTGGGACTATAAATTCAAATGATAAAAATGTAGTATATGCTAATGGTGGTAATAGTAAGTCTAAATACTATCATAAATCAAGAACTTCTCATGGAATGAAGGGGGCTATAAAATTGACTGAAAAAGAAGCTTTAGATAAAGGTTATAGTCCATGTTCTAAATGCTTTAAATAAAAAGTTCTATTTACATATATATTTTAAATTTAATGTTATTTATTAGAGAATAAAATTAGGAAAAGTACTTACTAAAGTTATTTAACTTTGGCAAGTACTTTTTACTTTTATTTTACATGGATACTATTTAATTATTGTATATGTTCCATCACAGTCAGAGCATTTATAATCTGGTTCTTTATTTTCAGTAATTTGTACTGATACAGATTTACATTTATTACATTTTAACTTATAAATATTTCCTTGTTCTAAAAGTGAATCTATTAAAATATTGCCCTTTTTATTCATATTTTTCCCTACCTTTTAATTATATATATTTTTATGTTATCATATATTGTCTTTAAATGTATATATCTTCTTCATCTGGTTTAAATAATGAATTTTTCTGAGATGTATATATAGTACTTCTACCTGCAAACACATAACTTATTGCACAAACTATAAATAGATATTCCATATTCGAAGAACCAAATAGCTCTACACCCATTATAAATGATGATATAGGAGTTTTGGTTGCTCCAGCAAATACAGCTATCATACCCATACCTGCTAAAAATGAAATAGGTAACCCAACTATTCCAGCAAGTAAATTTCCAAGTGTAGCACCTATTACAAATAATGGAGTTACCTCACCACCTTGAAAACCTACAGCTAAAGTAAGTGAAGTTAATACTAGTTTTATTATAAATGAATCTTTAGAAACTACTGTTGTAAATGAATCACTTAGCAAATCCAAACTTAATCCTAAATATATTCTGGTTCCAAGTATTAATACAATAATTATAATTATTATTCCGCCTATAAAACTTTTTAAAGTTGAATTTGGTATTTTTTTGCTAAAAAATTTCTTTAATTCATGTGTAAGTTCTGCAAATAGTTTACTTGTAAGACCAAATAAAGCTGCACACAATATTACCTTAAAAAATACGTCAACACCACCTATAACCTCAACTACATTATAGTGACTGTGGTGAACATTAAGTAATTTAGCTATAAAGTTTCCAATATAACTTGATACAAAACATGGTATTATAGCTTCGTACCTCATTTTACCAATAGAGCTTACTTCAAGTCCAAATACAGTACCTGCTATAGGTGTTCCAAATACTACCCCAAAACCACTACTAACTCCACTTATTATTAATATTGTATAATCTAATCCTTTTAATTTTAGTATTCTACCTATCTTTGCTGAAATACTTGCACCTATTTGTACTCCAGTACCTTCTCTACCTGCTGATCCACCAAACAAATGAGTAACAAATGTTCCAAAAAATACCAATGGCGCCATCCTAAATGGTATATGACCTTGTCCTTCATTAATTCTTTCAATTATAAGGTTATTTCCCTTAGCTGAATCTCTTCCAAATTTAGCATATAAGTAACTTACTAATGCCCCTCCTAATGGAAGTAAATATAAAAGCCACGGATTAGATTTTCTTGTATTTGTTGCAAATTGTAAACAATTTAAAAATGAAGAGATTACTAATCCAACAACAGCACCAGATATAGATGCTAATACAAACCACCTTAAAAAGGAAATTAAGATCAATCGACTTTCTTTGATATGAACTCTAATTTGGTGCAATATTATCACCTCTTATTTTGTTAAATTTATATATTTATACTAACAATATAATACTCTTTTTGCTATGGAAGTCAATGTTTTTATTATTTTTTATAAATATGGTTTTATATATTTTTACAATAAATATTTTATAAATTATATAGACATACTAACTATAAAGATATGATAGGAGAAAAATTGTTATGAAGAAAAATACTAGACCAGAATTTAATTCAGATAGTAATGTTAAAATGACTAATACTACTAAAAAAAGATTAGAAGGAACTTGCCCTTCTTTTGAAAAAGAAGATTTAGGATGTAAGGATAAGAAAAATAAAAAGTATACTAATCAATTTAAATAATATAAAATAGATTATGGTTATATATCCATAATCTATTTTATCTTTATATAAGATTTAATATATCACTAGGTTCATTTAAACTTATAGTTGCATTTATATTTTTATCTACGGCTCCCCATAAAGCTAAAGCAAAGTCTACCTCACAACTCTTAGAACAATTATAGTCCGATATGGAGTCTCCTATATATAATGTATCATATGAATTTATATTTAACATTTCCATTACTTTTTTTAATGGTTCTGGGTGTGGCTTATGATATTTTGTATCTTCTTCTAATACTATAGCACTCATACACTCATGAAGTCCTGTAGGCATAAAGTCAACTTTATATTGAGACTTATTTTTTGAACTTACAATTCCACATATTATATTTTTAGAATGAATATGTTTTATAATATCTTCAATTCCATCATAAAGTGTTGCCTTTTTTTCATATTCATTTACATACTTAACCCACTTTTCATAAGATTTATCAATATTATTAAATCCTAATATCTCTAGAGTTTTCTTTCCTGGAAGACCCAAAGCAAATAAAAGGCTTTCATATGTCATATCTACTTCTTTTTCCTCTTTAATTAGCTTGATTAATGGATATATATTCATATTTGCTGTATTTAATATAGTACCATCAATATCAAATATTATATTTTTATATTTTTTCATTATCTTCCCCCCTTACCATTTTATAGTACCTTATTTTATATGTATTTTCTACATAGCATTTTAGTAGTCTAAGTTATTTAGATTATAACTTGCCAGTTCTTTTTTTAATATCTTTCCCAGTTCTTTAGTTATTATATTTTTAGATACAATTTCATCTACATTTTTTATTTTTAATGCATCTTTTTGATACTTATAGTTATTGATATGAGCTTCATATCTTTTATTTTTCATTTTGTCAGATATATATTTATTTATAGCTTTAGCATCTGTGTTGCTTAATACTTTTTCTTGTCTAAGTTTTTTTATACAGGTTCTCCATATAAATTCTGCTCTTTTTACTTTTTGTTGCTCTACAGTAAATTTGTACTCCATTATAGGTTCATTTGCATAAGAATTTATATTAACTGCTATAACTAAAAATAAAAATACTCTACAAAGTATTGATAGGCATTTTTGTATTTTTTCATGTTTTTACCTCTGTAATGTAAAAAGTATTTTTAACTTATATATAAATATATTTACATATTATATGTACTAATTTATATATAATGCTATAATAAAAATTTATATTAATTTTTTATTACAAAAAAATATATTTTTTATGCTATAATAAAACGACTAAAATTTAACTAGGATGGTGATTTTGTGGGAAATAAGACAAAGAAAGGTTTTATAGGAGCTTTAATTGCAGGTGCTTTAGCTTTAGTTGGATGTTCTTCAAATAGTGAAATTGATGATGAAGTCAGAACTCCACCTGAAAATCTTCCTATTGCTACTATAATATTTAAGGATTTTGGAACGGTTAGAGCTGAGCTATATCCTCATATAGCCCCAAATACAGTTAATAACTTTATACACTTAGCTAATAGTGGTTTTTATGATGGTTTAACTTTTCATAGAGTCATAAAAGATTTTATGATTCAAGGTGGAGACCCTGATGGAACTGGTATGGGTGGTCCTGGATATAGTATTTATGGAGAGTTTACTAAGAATAAGTTTAAAAATGATTTAAAGCATATTAAAGGAGTATTATCTATGGCTAGAAGTCAAAATAAAAATAGTGCTGGAAGTCAATTCTTTATAGTAACTAAAGATTCTCCTCATTTAGACGGACAATATGCTTCTTTTGGCAAGGTTATTGACGGTATAGATGTAGTTTCTAAAATAGAAAATATTGAGACTGGCAAAAATGATGCTCCTACTAGAAAGGTAATTATAGATTCAATTAAAGTAGATACATTTGGTACTACTTATGATGAACCTAAAAAAATGTAGTTATATTTGCTCGCTTTTTCGAATAAATGCCTAAACTATAATAAATTTTTGACCATAAATTATATTTTAATTTAATGATAAATCATTTTAAGCAAAAATCACCTCTTGAGTAATTTAACTTACTCAAGAGGTGATTTTTATTTATATAAAGCTTTTTAACCAATTTTTAATTTGTTCATCTGAAAATGTTGCTTCTACTGCATTTAAGTATATATTTTTATACTCTATTTCATTAATATTAAATTTATCAAAGATTAAATCTATCTCATTTGTTAGATCTATATTAGATACTGTTCTATTATCTGTATTTAACGTCACATATATTCCATCTTTGTAAAAATCATATAATGGATAATTATTAAAATCATCTATTGCTTTAGTTTGAATGTTGCTTGTTGGGCACATCTCAAGATATACTTTGTTTGATTTTACTAAATCATAGGCTTCTTTCATATCTTTTATTCTAACACCATGACCTATTCTTTTTGCTCCTAGTAAATTTATAGCATCTATAACATTTTGCCCACTTGCTGCTTCTCCTGCATGTATAGTTACATTATAGCCATATTCTCTAGCCTTATCTATTACAGGCTTAAACTTACTACAAAATCCTTCTTCTTCACATCCTGCTAAATCTATAGCCACTACTCCTTTGTTTATAAATTCTTTCCCAGATTCTACAACTTTAATACCATCCTCTACACTCATAGTTCTTAAACAAGATAATATTATATTACCTTTTATATCATATATCTTTTGAGCTTCTTTTATTCCATCTATTACACTTTGTATTACTTCTTTTACACTTAACCCCTTATTTATGTGTAATAGTGGTGCAAACCTAATTTCTATATATTTTACATTTTCTCTTTGTGCATCTTCTAAAAGTTCAAAAGCTATTTGCTTTAAGCTTGCTTTGCTTTGCATTACTTTATTTGGTAAGTCAAATTTCTCTAAATACTCATTAAGCGATGTGCAATCTTTTTTTATCATTACTAATTCTTTTATTTCATTTTCTTTATATGAAGGTATCTCTATATTTTCCCTCTTTGCTATATCTATTATTGTTTGTGGTCTAACACTCCCATCTAAGTGACAATGTAGTTCTATTTTGGGTAATTTCCTCATAATAAATCGCCTCCCTAATTTTCTATGTTTTTAATTTTTTATATAAAAAAATTCTTGATCACAAAGAAGCTTGCACACTAAAATCATGTAAAACTCCTTCGTAATCAAGAATTATCGGTTCTTGGTAGAAACTCCCAAACCATATCATTGGGATTATACGTAGATTCTCTAAATTATTTATTTCTAATGATTCTATTATCTTTTTGTAACATTGTCAATATATTTTTATATTAATAATCTATTTTTTTATGTAAAATAAAGTTAATACATTTATTTGGAGGGTTAAATCATTGCATGAAATTAAATACAAAGATAATATTATAAAATATTCTATAATAAAAAAATCTAATATAAAAAACATTTCTATTAAAGTTAAATATCCAGGGATAGTTACTGTAACTTCACCAAGTGGTATATCTAATTCCTATATTAATGATTTACTTAAATCTAAGATTTCTTGGATATCGAATAAATTACGTGAATTTGATGAGATAAATTTTAATACAAAAAAACTTGAACTTATAGATGGAGATAATATTTATTACCTTGGTAATCTCTATACATTAAGAATTAATGATGATAAATTCTTATCTAAAAATAGTATATATTTAAAAGAACGTGAGTTTATAGTAGATATAAGCTCTCATATAAGTATATCAAATAGGCGTAATACAATTTACGAATTACTTAAAGAATGGTTTATAACCTCTGGTAATGAAAAAATTAAAGAAAGATTAAACATATATTCTAAAATTTTAAATATATATCCTGAAAATATTAAAGTTAAAGAACAAAAAACTACATGGGGTACTTGTTCTTCCCTAGGTAATATATACATAAACTGGAGAATATTTTTAGCACCTATTGATATTATTGATTATATATTAGTGCATGAGTTATGCCATTTAAAGCATATGAATCATTCAAAAGAGTTTTGGAACTTAGTTGAAAGTGTAATACCAGATTATAAAAATAAAAGAGAGTATCTAAAAAATAATTCAAATAAATTAAAAATATAGTTATTTTATAATACTAGGTAAAATTTATCTTAACTAAAAATGTATATCATCATTAACTTTGGCAAAAGTTATTAAAAGCATAATTAATTACTTTCTATACGTAAATGAAGTATTTGATTAAAAAAACTGGAGGATTTAATGAAAAAATTTAAAAATGGAAATATGCTGATAGGCGCATTTCTTATTTTATTGTCATTGTTTTTGCACTATATACATTACTTAGTATTTAAAGATGCTCATCATACTTTGATATTTTTATTTGCAGATATAGCCTTTATCCCTATGGAGGTATTTTTCACAACGTTATTCATAGATAAATTGCTAGAAAAAAGAGAAAGGGCACATATAGTAGAAAAGCTTAGCCTACTAATAGGTGTATTCTTCACAGAGGTAGGAACTAAATTGCTTAATCAATTTACTATCGGTGATAAAAATATTAATAATATCAGAAATATGGTTGATTTAGATAAATTAATAAATGATGCTGATTATTTTAAAAACATTAAATTAGTTACATCTAAATATGACTATAAAATTGACTTAAATAATATTGATTTAACTGTCATAAAAAATTCTCTTCATGAAAGTAAGAACTTACTTGTAATTTTAATAAGTAATGAATATTTACATGATCACGAAACCTTTACAGAAACTATTATGGCACTTTTTCACTTGAAAGAAGAAATTGATACTAGATACAATCTAGATATTCAAGAATATGAAAAGGAGCATTTAGAAAGTGATATATCTCAGGTTTATCGATATCTAACTTATATGTGGTGTCATTATATCAATTATTTAAGTTATAATTATCCTAGCTTATATATAAAAGCACTTATAAATAATCCTTTCGATACTCGTTCTAAAAAAGAAAAAGATGGAGTATATTTAAAGCATTTTAATGTATATAAATAATTTATAAACTTAAAAGATTATACGGTACTTTAAAAACTATAAAAAATAAGCAATATACCAAACTTAATTTGCTAAGTATATTGCTTATTTTAAACCTATTCATAAACGGAATATTGATCCCAAATTTTTTCTAAATCACTAAAGTGTTCTTTTATATCTTCTTTTTCTTTCATACCAACAGATACTATTAACGCATTAGCTATACTTAATGCAGGTACTAGTGAATCGACAAATGATGCCATATTGCTTTTTACTAATAATACATCATCTGCTAAAGATGCAACTGGCGCAAATAAACTATCTGTTAATGATATTATATGAGCTCCTTTTTCTTTAGCATAGCTTACTATTTGATATGACTTTTTAGAATATCTTGGGAAGCTTATAGCTATTATTACATCTTCTTCATTTATTTTTACTATTTGTTCAAATGCATCTCCCATATCCATTCTTATTATATGAACGTTATCAAGTATTATATCTAAGTAAAAGCCTAAATATTGAGCTATAGTAAATGAACTTCTCATACCTAATATATATATTTTTCTGGCTTTAAGTATCTTATTTGCAGATTCCTCAAATGCTTTTTCATCTATTGTTTCTAGCGTTGATTTTATATTATCTATATCGCCTTTTAGTATTTTATTAAGTATTGTACTATCATCTGAATATTCTTTTGCCATTTCCACTCTTTGAACTGTTGTAAGCTTATTTTTTATAAGTTCTTGTAGTGCTTCTTGAAGTTTAGGATATCCAGAATAACCTAGTGCATTTGCAAATCTGACTACTGTAGATTCACTAACCCCTACTGTTTCCCCCAATTTACAAGCTGTCATAAAAGCTACTTTATCATAGTTTGATAGTATATATTGAGCTATTAGCTTTTGCCCTTTACTAAGTCTTGGATATTGTGCTTGTATGTCTGAGATAAGTTTTTTACTATCTTTTAAGTCTCTAGTATCTTCCATTTCTTTCTCCTTATAATTTATATTATCAAAATTTCTAAATTCTTTTAGAAATGCCTCTATATTCAAATTCTCTGTATTTTTAATGTCTGATTGAGCATCGAATATTATTATACCACTTTTACATATATATTTTAAATACTCATTTAAAGATTTTGTATAAAAACATATATAATTTTATTTTTATCTAGCATCATATAATTAATTCTTTTTAAGAAATATTTTTTAAATAAATCATCTAAAAAAACCATGCTTAAAGCATGGCTTAATATTCTTTTTTCTTTTCTATTAAAATAAGCTCTGGTGGATTATTTATTTGATTTATAAATTTACATTCTAATACATTAAATTCACTTTGGTTTAAGTTTTTAACAAAATTATGCACACAATTTTTTTCTTCTAATCCACCTTCATGTCCTGTATAAATTGCAAGACTTATTACACCATGAGGCTTAAGTAGCTTTAAGCTATTCTCTATAGCCTTTATTGTTGTATTTGGTTTTGTTGTAATCATATGTTTAGCCCTTGGTAAATACCCTAAATTAAATACAACACATGAAATTTCTTTATCAATATATTTGTCCATGTTTTCATGACCATCTAAAATAAGTTTTACCCTAGAAGATAAACCTTCTTTTTCTAACTTTTTTGATGTTGACTGTATAGCTTCTTCTTGAACGTCAAAGCTGTATACAAAACCACTTTCTCCTACTTTCTTAGCAAGATATGTTGTATCGTATCCATTACCCATAGTAGCATCTACGACTATATCGCCCTCATTTATTATTTGTTCTAAATACAATTTATTTATGTCTATTACCTTAGTTAAATATTTAGCTTTTATCATAATTCACCTACTTTATACCCTTTAAGTACTTTATCTCATCATTAGTTAAGTGTCTGTAGCTTCCTACTTCAGTTTCTTTTAAAGTTATTTTACCCATAGCAACTCTTCTAAGTCTAAGTACTGGATGATTTATAGCTCTACACATCTTTCTTACTTGTCTATTTCTACCTTCATGTATTTTTATTTGACATATTGAATAATTTTTCTCTTCATTTATTTTTACTATTTTAAACTTAGCAGGTGCTGTTTTATAATCTTCTATATACAAACCTTTCTCAAAGTTTTCTATTTCTTCATTAGTTGGTACACCTTTTACTATTGCCATATAGGTTTTATCTATCTCATGTTTTGGATGAGTTAATTTATAAGTTAAATCACCATCATTAGTAAGAAGTAATAATCCACTAGTTTCATAATCTAGTCTTCCAACAGGATATATTCTTTCTTTTATATCAGTTATTAAATCAAGTACACTTGGTCTGTCAAATTGATCTTTTACTGTCGTTATATATCCTTCTGGTTTATTTAAAACTATGTATACTTCTTTTTCATCTAATCCTATTTTTTCTCCATCTATTTCTACTATATCCTTAACTTCATCTACCTGAAATGATAATTCTGTTATAATTTTTCCATTTACACTAACTCTACCATCATTTATAAGTTCTTCAGCTTTTCTTCTTGATGCTATACCACAAGACGCTATATATTTATTTATCCTCATATTACACCTTCTCTTTAATATTTTGTCATTCTAATAATTCACTGATATAAGACTTTTTTTTTATTATTACAATTATATATAATAATACATTGTTATTAAAAACAAAACCCTAATTTTTTTTCATTTATATGAAATACTATTAATATATCTAATTTAAGTAAATTTTTAAGGAGAATATTATGATTTCAAAGGAAAATATAAAGTATTATGTATTTATAGCTTTTATAACTATACTTATATATAAATTTATAGATTCGCCAGAGAATTTATTATCTAATATAAAGGGTTTATTCATGATTCTAAGTCCTTTTTTTATAGGTATTTTATTTTCTCTCTTGATAGATCCATTGATGGTATTTCTTGAAAAAAAGTTTAATATTAAAAGAATTTTAAGTCTTTTAATATCTTATATTGGTATTTTATCATTAGTATCTATCTGTGCTAATATGATAATCCCCTCTTTAATAAATACATTAAGCACTTTATTAAAGGAGATACCTTATTGTATAAATACTTTAGAGACAGTACTTACTAAGCATATATCAAATTTAGATCTCTTAAAATTATTGATATATAAAATAGAAGATGGATTAAATATACTATTAAAAGAACTTAATAATTTATCGTCAAAAACTTCTACTGATATTTTGAATTATATACTTAGTATAACTTCTTTATTTTTTAATATTTTAATGGGGCTTATATTATCTTTTTATATTTTATATGATAAAGAAAAGATAATACTAGGTTGTAAGAATTTATTATACGCTATTACCACTACCAGAAAAGCTAATTCTTTTATAGAATTTTTTAAAACCTCTAATTATATATTTTATCATTATATAGTTGGTAGAATATTAGACTCATTAATAATAGGAATACTAGCTTTTTTAGGATTTAAGTTTTTAATTAAAATTGATAATGCTATATTTTTATCATTTATAGTTTTTTTAACTAACATAATACCTTACTTCGGTCCATTTATAGGAGCTATACTACCTATTTCTATGACTTTTCTTTATAGTCCTCTTAAGGCACTTTGGGTATTTGTATTTATTTTTATTCTTCAACAAATAGATGGAAATATAATCGGACCTAAGATTATGGGAGATCAAGTTGGACTTAGTCCACTTTGGGTCATATCTGCAGTACTTATAGGGGGTTCATTATTTGGAGTATTAGGTGTTTTTTTGTCTGTTCCTTTTGCAGCATTAATAAAAATTTGTTTGGGTAAATACATAAACAATCAGATAAATATTAAAGACTCAAAATAATAATTTTCCTCAATTAAATATTTGTTTATATTAGCTATATGAAATAAAATTTAAGAATAATAAATAGCTATGATTTAAATCATAGCTATTTATTATTCTGTACAATCTTATTTTAAAATTTTATCTACTATAGTTACTATTTTTCGTTCTATAGTTTGAGGAATAGGCTGAGTATCTGGATTTGGTGAAGGAGTTATAGGAGGTGTTACCGGTTGATTAGGAACTATTGGTTGTGTTATTTCCATGTTTTCTTGTAAATTTTGCTCTTCCTTTTGCTTTTCTTCAGCTTCTTTTCTTCTGTTTTCCTCTTCTTTAGCTAGTATTTTAGCTTGAATACTTGAAACTTGTTTTTGTGCATAAATTACACCTTTTTTAGAAGCTTCTTTTGCATTTTCTTTTCTTTCTTTCTGAGCTTTTTGGTACTCTTCATCTAGCTTTATAAGTTCTTTTTTCTTAGTTAGTGCCTCATTTTTAATACTAGATGAACCATCTTTTATATCTTCTATTCGTTCAAGCTCTTTTATAGCTTTTTTATAATTTCCTTGATTTTCATATTCATTAGCTTTTTCCATTTTAACAGCTTGCATATACATAGCTCTGGCCTCATCATCTGCACTATCGGCTTGTAAGGCATCTGCTAATAAGTCTCTAGCTTTTTCGTATTCATGTTTTTCTAAAGCAACTTTTCCCTGACTAACTAAGTCATCGTCTTCTTTAGAACAACCTACCATTACAATTGCTATCAATGATAATAGTAAAATTAATTTTAATTTCATTAAATCCCTCCTTATTATCTAGTAATAATTCTATCATACTTGTTGTTTATATAGGAGAAAATATCGAAATTAATATTTTAAAAAACTTTTTTATTTTATTTTTAGATAAATTATTGTAAATTTTCATTTAGAAATCTATTTTTTAACGATTCTTATTTTAGTTAGTAACTTTTTGCAATATGTTATATATTTAATAATATTAAAAATATGATAATAAAACATAATTAAATATATTTAAAGTGTAGTCATAAATATCTGCACTTTTTTAATATTGAATATTATATTCTCTATAAATACAAATCTTTTATATATATCTAAACAATTTATTTAAAAATATATCTATTACTTCAACCTCACCATCTAACTTATTTATCATACTTCTTTGTAAATCATCTATTTCTTCCCCTGTTATAACTATTACTTTTGGAGTTTCAAAAAAAGGTATTGTTGATTTTTTTATCTTTTCATCCATATTTTCATACTTAGAAGTGTTTAATTTTTCATCTATTTTTATGTCTATCAAGATTTGCTTTATATCTCCATACTTATCAATATATTCCACAAATAAATCATACTTTGAATTTCCTACTGATATATTTCTATAAAATCTTTTTATATCATATCCATTATTATTTAATTTGATTGCTACTTCTGATCCAATAATTACCTTTATAAGCTCTTTACCCTTATATTGTTTACTTCCATTTAGGTAATATACATATGAATTGTCTTTATATCCTGAATAATTTATATTACATGGATATTTTCTAAGTGTATAATCATTACACATCTTTCTTAAAGTTTTTTTAAAAGATTTTTTTTTGAATTTCTTCCTTGTCCCAAAAACTTTTCCAAATTGATTCTCTGTCATACACCTAACTCTACTTACTAAAATCAATATCTCTTTTTCTATTCCAAGCATATCGTCTATCTCCTTGAAGTTATTTGATATTAAAAGTCATATATTATTATATTAAGCAGGTACTATAAAATTTACAAATTTTAAGTAATTTATTTAAAAGTTCAAATATTATATTTAATTAAACTAAAAAGAAGTAGCAAATTTGCTACTTCTAACTTAAATCATTTATTTTCTTTAGTTATGTTACCTATACTTAGATTATCAAATTCTACTATATCTACAAACCCCTTTTCCCCTTTTTGGTAAGTTATTTTAACCTTATCTCCCACTTGAGTGAGTGGTAAGTCTATAGATACTTTTGATGTTGCATTAAATATTCTATCATCTTTATTTTCTAATGTCAGATAATAGAAAGTATTGCCTGACTTTACATCTGGGCTAATTCTAGATACAGTACCTTCTACTATCTCTGTTGTTGTGTCATTTTCTATTTTTATATTATTGCCTTTCGAAGAAAGTGCCTCTCTATAATTTCTAAGTGCTTCTTCTTTTGTTTCTCCGAGTCCTAATATACTAAAGTCTTCTACTGATATAAATGCAACCATCTTAACTAAACCTGCTTTATCTTTTAAAGATGAAACATATGTAGGGGTTCCAAGTATGTTATACATTACAGGGAATGTTGCTTCATAGTTTTTCTCTTGAACTTTGCCTTCTGCAGATCTCATAGCCGCTGCTTCTGTTGCACCTGGTTGCTTATATAATTTAGATTCTTTAGTACGAGTATCAACTAACATAAATCCTATAGTTGATTCATCTCCGCCAGAAGAAGTTATCCCTGTATACCAATATGATTTATCATCATTTCCATAAACTAAAGATGTTCCTTCAGTTGGGACTAAAACGCCTTCTTCTGATATTACAGAATTTAAAAATCCTTTCACATATAATCCCCAATCATTTATTTGATCTGTTACAAATTCTTGAGGTTGTATTCTATCTATCCATTTTGGTGCATTTTTTATACTATATCTCTTAGTTTCTCCAGTTTCTGCATCTACTGTAGCCACTCCAACAGCATTAGCACCGCTGTATCCTATATCATGTTTGTATAATGTTGTAACCCAATAAGGTCTACCTTCATCATTTATTTCAAGTGTAAAATCTGTCATACCTACATTTACAATGCCTTTTAAATACATATGTCTGTGTAAGTCTTGATGTAGATATGCTTCTGGTTGATATACTATCTTAACAGGTTTCCCGTCTATCTCTTGAACTAGCCTTACATCTTGAGGATTACTAGCAGATACCATTACATATCCATTAGTTCCATCCAGTGATGTTATCCATTTTATTAAATCTCTATGTACAAGTGGTGCTACCCAATATAAATTTCCATTTACACTTTGTATATGAAATTTACCAAGTTTAGCAACACTTCCTAATGCTGGTACTTCGCCAACTTTTTTGTCTCCCAATTTCATAGCCATATCTTCATCTACTAAACGAATATCTGCTACACTTACGGGACTTACATCTTTTGTAAAGGTACTTTCCTTAACTTCTCCTAATAAGTTTCGATATGATTTAGAATGAAGTATTGGTGAAGATGTTATAAATGGAACAGCTATATTATAAACTATAAGTATTATAGCTATAAAAAAATTGTATTTTGCCATTTTAGAAGTCTTTTCGGACCTGTCAAGCATCATGTCTAATAAGCCAGATAAACCAAAGAATAGTATAAGCGTCGATGTAAATGATAAAAAGTCAAAACCTAAAACTGGTAGTTTTATGATTAAATATATCAAAATGATTATAAGTGATATTATATACGGTTTTATTTTCTTTCCCATTAAATACTCCCTTTCTTATTATTTATTTATTTATATTTAATTACATTATATCCATTTATTGTAAAAAAATAAATACGTTTTTTATAAATGGCTATTTATCAATGGATAACTTTAAATATTGTCGTTAAATGTCAGTTAGTAGTCAGTTAAAGATATTTATTCACATCTTATCCACATTTTTATCCACAAAATGACTAGTCAAACTAGTCATTTTTGATTTTAACATAAGTTAAGGAGAAAGTAATGAGTAAATTTAAAAATGAAACATATTTCGAAATGGGTAGCGGATTTGAAGATCCATTTACCAGGGTTCCTAATATAATACTAGATGAGAAAGATATTAGTGCTAAAGCATTAGGTATATATGTAAAAATAATAAGATTTCAAAATTCAAATAAACATAAGATATATATCTCTTCTTTAACCAAGCAATTAAAAGAAGGTAGAGATGCTATTACGTCTGCTATAAATGAATTAATTTCATTTGGATATATTCAACGTAGCGAAATTAGAACGAAAGGTAAATTCAACGGTTATAAATATATTGTTCACGCTCAACCAGTTGAATTCACTACGAACTCACCGATTACGGAAAACCCGAAATCGGATTATCCGACTTCGGAAAATCACGAATATAAAAAGAAAATAAGTAAAAAGAAAATAAATAAAAAAGAAAATAATGTTGTTGTTAATGATCAAAATACATTAGAAGAAAAAGTTATAAATTTATATAAAGAAATGAAGCTTGAAAAGAGAGTTATGCCACATACTATTAAAATGATTAAGAATTATTGTGATCTATTTGATTATGAAATATTTGAAGAAGTTTTTACATCTGCATCTGGTAACAAAGTAGACAATCCATATAAGTATATGAAGAAAGTATTTAGTGAACTAGAAAAAAAGAATATAAAAACTATAGAAGAATATAAAGTTGACTATGAAGTATTTAAGGGCAAAAAAAATGGACTATCTAAAACAGATAAGCCCAACATTAACGATAAAAATAGTATACCACAAAACAAATATAAAAAAACTAAATTCCATAATTTTAATGAAAATTTTACCAATTATAATGAAGATGAACTTATGGAAATATTGAGAAAAAGTCAAGAAGCTAAATTTGGTGAAGCAACATTTTAAAATCTAAAATAATATAAAAATTATTTTTTACAATAGGACATGCAACTTTTACTATGCTATTTGCATACACTTACATTATACAAGTGAATATATAAGCGTAGCGTTACAAACTTGTTTGGTATATATATGAACGACCAGTATAATTGGTCGTAAGTGACCTGGCCAAAGTCTATACATTTTGACTTTGGCCTTTTATATTAAAATTTATATATAAATGTATGTAGAAGTACATAAAAATACTCCCAAACTATTAAGCTGGGAGTTTTGCAACAAATGCACTATAATTTGTATCTTCATTTTTTATAAGACATAAAGCATTATATCTTTCTAATTCCACTAGATCCTCTTCACTGTAATTATACTTTTCAAACTGGTGACTTAATTCTTGGAATGCTTTTACATCACATCCGCTTAATAGTAAAAAAGAAGACCCTGAAGCTAAAATAGCATTCTTACATTTATTTGTACATTGACTTAAGAAATGTAATGCTAATGTAGGTGTTAAATTAAACTTTCTGCATTCCACTAATATATTTTCCATCAGCAACTGACAATTATAAGATTGATGTATCTCATTTATAAATAACTCTGTTTGTGCATCAGTTGCTCCAAGTTGCTTCGCTAGCCATATTTTACTAAGATAAAATGTAGCTAATATATTTCTTATCATTCTACTATTGAATTGTTTTTCAGGTATCTTTATTAATATTACCTTTCTATCATTTATTTCTTTTATAAAATCTATATTACTAGAGCTATTATTTGTAAAAGCTAACTTAGTGTACATATTAGCCTTTAACCAACTTATACGATCTATTATTCCATCTATTTTACTATCATAGTTTTCTATATTGCCTTTCTTATCTACTTTAGTCAAATCTTCTAAATCATCTATTTCATCTACAAGTATATCTTTCCCCTCATCACTTATACTTTCAATTAATGATATTCTCTTTTGGGGATTAGTAAGTATATCTATAACATCTTTAAAGCTAGCATCTATTTTTACATAAAATACAACAGTAGCTGCTGCATATAAGTATCTAAGCATACGAGGTGTGAGTTGAGCATTGTCATCATTTATACTATCTAATAATATTTGTAGTTGCTGTGCTTTTTGCATAGATATAGACACTTTAGTATATTCATCATCATCATCTTTATATCTAAGCTCATTATATGAAAATGACTGTAATTGTTTTATATTTGTACAATCTATTTCTAACAATCTTTCCTT
This sequence comes from Romboutsia sp. 1001713B170131_170501_G6, assembly GCF_015668195.1. Lineage (NCBI taxonomy): Bacteria > Bacillati > Bacillota > Clostridia > Peptostreptococcales > Peptostreptococcaceae > Romboutsia > Romboutsia sp. 1001713B170131_170501_G6. The sequence goes on along the minus strand of NZ_JADPFC010000001.1, from coordinate 922,387 downwards.
AGGTGTGATTGCTTTAATATTTTCTGATAGCTGGCAAGTATCTATATAATCAATAACTATGAGTCCTCTATCTGCTTTTATTATATCCTTTGCCATATTTACCATGTAGTAATCTTTCCCTGCTCCCATAGGTCCTAGTAAAACTCTCCCAAGCCTCTTTATCTGTTTATCAATACTATAAAAAACCTCTTGTTCTATATCTTTACATTTTACAGTTCCTACTCTTACATCACCATGTTCTAAACAATTCGGAGCTTTTCTTTCTAGTATTTTATTATGTTGTATTACACTATACATATCTATTATTTCTTTTCCTGGAACTGATATAAAATTCCCTACTTCTTCTTCTGTTGTATTTACAGTCTTTACATTATTTAATTGTGTTGTATATTCATTTAGATTTTGTTTGATTTCAGTTCCAATTAGTTCATTATCATCACTTATAGCCTTAAAAGTATTACATGTAGATATAGCTAGTTGTTTTTCTCGCTCTTTTTCCTTAGATTTGCTTAAAATAACCACTTGAGTTTTACATATATCACTTTTAGACTTTCTAATGGTGCTAGGAGAAGGCTCTTTATTCGTAGATATAAATAGTTGTTGAGTCGTTTTATTATTACTTAAAATCGCTCCTATAAAGTCATCTAAAAATTGAATTAAAAATTTTAGTGTTATTATGCCTAAATCTACTATATTTTTACTCTTTTTTAGATTTTCTCCTTTTCTATATCTTTGGATAGCTTCCTTATATGTTATTTTGAAATAATTACTTTCCTTTTCTGCTGTTGGGATAAAGTTATATAATATCCCTACACTTTCATTTTCTTCTAAAATTTCTAGAACTGACATATTTGCATTAAGAAGATCATTACTTCTTTTATCCACATTTAAACTTAACGCATCATTCATTTTGTATCTTAACTGGTACTTCGTGCATTCATTTATATTATTAATAGGTAGCTTATCTACCTCTCTTATCTCGATATTCTTCCAAGTTTCCATAAACTTAGATTTAAATTTCATTAGATGAACAGTAGGTATTATGAAAAAGAACTGCACTTCTTTTTTAGTAACATGTATATAATAAGAAGCTTTTAGTTGTGTTTCTATGATAAGTTTCTTATTTTCAACTCTAATTAATTTACTAGTTTGCATATACATCTTATTTATAAGATTAGCTATACTATGGGTTGAATTATTTTTGTTAGATTTTGTGGGTATTAATTGAACTACTGTATATTCCGTTCTCTTAACTTCAATTAATTTACTAAGCTTTATGCTTTCTACTTTTCTCTTAAACATAATATCTACTCCTCCTATATTCCTAACAATACAGAACCTAAAATTCTAATTATTACATATATTACAGGCGATATAGATGCTACTGTTTTTCCTTTATTACATCCAAACAAATATAATATAAGTCCTATCATACCTGCTATAGCACATATATACTGGCTAGATAACACTACGTCTATTCCCACTTCTAATAGCCATTCTTCTATATAATTCCAAGGGTTTACAGCTTCAAATAACTTTTTAAACATACACTATCCCTCCTTTAAAATTTAATCCCATTGAACATTTCAAATAATTGAGGATAAAACTGTATGAATAAAAATCCTATCCAGTACTGTATTCCTTCTGTCATGGCCTGCTTCATATTTCCACCGTTCAAAAGTGTTACTATCATAGTCTTAGTACCCATGCCTATACATCCCCATTTAGCGAAACTTGATAGCATATCTATTATTTGATTTCCTACTCTATCTAAGCTAGATGCAAACTCATTCCCATATACATTTATATCTATATGTAGCATTAAAACTACCATAAATACTAATTTAGTATACATAACTTTATTATTTTTAATATTCGCTATAACCTTCTCTGCTAATGTAATATCTTCTTTTATAAACTCTCCGAACTTATATGTTTTCACTCTATATTTTCCTAGTAACATAGTATAATCCCCCTTCTACCTGGTTATAATAATCTTATAATTAATTTATCTGGAGGTAATTTATGAGTAATTTTCTTTGGTTTAGTGCTTTTGGTACTATTGGAACTATTATAGAAATGTTAATTAAATAAATCTCTTTTTAAATTCTAAAACAATTTCTAATATAAACTTCTTAAGCGCTTCTAATGTGTTTATCTTCTTTAGTATAAGTGCAGATATGAATAGCACATGCATGGTTATTAGAGTAGATTTTTAGATTTAATTTGAAGGGTTTAAATAATATTTATAGAAATTTATTATAGAATTATATAATTTTAATTCACTTAACTTTGAGCTCTATGGATGGCCGTCCTGGAGCTCTTTAATTTTTAATCATCATACTCATCTTTCCATAATCCTTTTTTTCTCATATCCTTTTCAACTAAGTTTTTCATGTAATTACTTTTACCAAGTGTATTCTTGATTGACTCTAAATAATTATAGATGACTAAATCTCTTACATTTTGCTTAAAACTTATAGGTTGTTTTAAGGATTGCTTCCTCTTCGTCATAACTACTCCTTTCTTATACTTTCATATATTTTTTACTCATTTCTAATACATACTATGAGTTTGTGTGCAGAAACTTACCTGTCCAATTAAATTTTTTATAATAAATAAAAAGTAGGTCATCTAGACCTACTTAAATTAAGCATTAACCGCTATATATTCATTTATTATTCTATACATTTCTTTTGTAACTACACTTGGTAATTGTATCATACATTTTTGTATAGTACCTTTTAAATCTATAGTTATTAAATCATAGTTTAATTTTTTTATTATTCCTTCACTATATTTTACAGAAGCGATATTGTTATAATAAATGGAATCAACTTGTATGCCTTTTAACTTCTTATTCATAGCTTGTATGATTATTATTCTCTTCTCTGTAGCGAAGTAACTTTTAAATTCCAATCTTCCATCTACAATAACTGTTTCTCCCTCTAATAAATATTCCTTAACCTTTTCTTGTAGTTCTATATGAGTTTCTAAACTTTTTTTATTCAAGTCTTTTAATTCAACCGGAATATTTTTATCTTTCTTTTTACCAAATCCAAACATATTATTTTCCCCTTACTAATCAATGTCAACTATAATTATACCAATTTTTTACATACTAATAAATACATAAAAAAATAGGTGGGGATATAACCCCTATTTTTTTATTTTCTAAAACAAGTCTTGCAAGCTACGTAGCCCTTTTTCTTAGCTTCACTTTCTGTCATTTTTATAGCACCTTTCATACCATGTGCTGTTGCTGTTTTATGATACTTATTAGATGAGCTACTTCCACCATTAGCATAAACTGCTTTCTCAACTGGTTGATTATCTTCTCCATTATCTGGAGTGTCTGGTTGAGTCTGAGGACCACCAGCTACTGCCTTCATATCTATATTGTTACCATTACTTGTCATAATTACATGGCCATTTTTATCTGTTCTCCATACTTTAGAACCTATACCAAATAATCTATTTAATATATTTTGAGTCGGATGTCCGTAACTATTTTCTCCAACACTTATTACTGCATGTTCTGGCTTAGCTTTATTTAAAAACTCTTGTGTAGTAGAAGTATTAGATCCATGATGGCCTACTTTTAATACATCTACATCTGGAACTAGATTTTGACTAACCATGTCTTGCTCTGTTATAGCTTCAGCATCTCCTGTTAATAGTACCTCTGTATTATTATAGTCTAATAATCCAACTACACTATCTTCGTTATTATCATTATAATCTTTTGCAGGGTGAATGAATTTTAAAGTTGCACCACCACCACTTATAACTGTACCTGGTTTAGAGTCTAGTATTTTGCACCCTTCTGTATTAGCTAAGCTTAGAACATTCTTCCAAGTTTGAGTGTTATGTGGTGCATCTACAGGATAGTAGAAATTCTTAACATTTAACTGTTTAAATACCTCTTGCATACCTCCAACATGATCAGCATCTGGATGAGTAGATATTAAATAATCTAAATCCATTCCTTTTTCTTGACTATTTAAATAATTTACTACAGTACTTCCATATTTACTTTCTCCAGCATCTATTAGTATGTCTGTTCCATCAGGCATTTCTATATATGTAGCATCCCCTTGACCAACATTTATAAAGTGTACTTCTATGTTTCCACTTAAAACTATTCCATTAACAGCATTTATACATTCTTGTATTATAGATGGATCTATTCCCCCTAAAGCAGTAACTTTTGTAGCTCCTTTTAAAATACTCTTATCACTGTTGTTGTGAACTAATACAATCGGAGTATTTTTTGCTATTGTAGATCCTGTTAATGCATCAACTAAATTATATGCTTTAGTTATATGGAACTCTTTAACTCCAGGATAAAACTTATTTATTATTTTTTTATTAGTATCAAATCTGTCTGTACCACCTAATCTCTCTGACTTAGTATCTTGAACTAAGTTATCACTCATATTTGTTTTTCCACCAATAACATAACTCTCTATATCCTTAGCATTAAATGGTATACTTTGCCCATTAGTTAGTATTATAGGTGCATTATCTCTTACTGCTACTGGTGCAACACTCATTGCATCGGGCTCACCTTTATATGCATTTGTTAAAATAACTTTATCTACTTTAGTTATTTCACTTATTTCTTTAGCTACATTATAGCTAGTCTGAATTCTATCAGCTCCACCTAATCTCTCTACTACTATACCTTTTGATTTTAATTCCTCTTCAACATTTTTACTTACTGTACTTTCTGAACCTATTATGTATACTTTATTTACTCCTTTTAACTTATTAAGAGTATAGCCAGGTATACTATCTTTTTTAGTTAATAATATAGGTGCATCTACTGCTCCTGCTAATCCACTAGCACTTAAACCATCTGCTAATGATTTATCACTATTTACCAAAATAGCTGTACTGTAATTTTGCTTACTTGCTATCATAGCTGCAGTTTCATATCTGTCTTTACCTTGAACTTTATCAATGCTAGATAAAGCATATGCTCCTGGTACATTAGATATAACTATTGAGAAAGACAACCCCAAAGCTAATAACTTTTTGCTTATTTTCATATATTCCCCTCCGTTTTATGTAAATCACTATGAGTATACAATACAATGTATGTCGATTTTCATAAAAATATGTATGAAAAATGTATTTTATTAGACTATGTTAGCTTACTTCGTAATAATTATAGTATATAAATAACCACACCTTAGTATTTCCAAGGTATCCAAACCTAAGATGTGGTTGTTTTTCTAATTTACTGTAAATTGTTCGCAATATATTAATATTATTCACTAAATTTACTCTATAAATTGGAATTTGCATTACTTTGACTCTTTAAATACCAATCCTACTGTATTCGATACAAATATAGATGATGCAATTAAAATAGCTACTGATGTTCCTCGAATAAACAAATTCTCAACATAGTAACATACTACACCAATACCCCAAATCATTGAAATTGTACTTAAAATTAAAGCTATGATGCTAATTATTTTTAGTTTTTTCATTCTTATCCCCCTACAAATTGATTATGTTAATCTAACCTTCAAATTCTTAATTTTATCTATATGTTATCAGATGTATTATTATTTTACATTATATAACAATTGTAAACTTTGATTATATTATACAAAATATTCAATTATTTTCCAATTCCAAAATAGTTTGATTAACTTGAAATAAAATTACTTATTTTAAGTTAACTCAATGAATCTATTTCTAATAGTAATTCTAGTTATATATGTTTCTTAAGTGGCTACATTTATGAGAATATCCTTTATTCGGTCAGTTTTTGTGCATATCAATTAAAGGTATCAATAAAAATAAATACTCATCAAGAAATTTTATGTAATTATCAATAGAATTTCAACATTCAAATTGTTTATAAAATTTAGTTTACTTAGTCAATTATATTGTTGAAAATTGCGATAAAAAATAATTTACTGTATAAATTTGTCATGTTATACTGCTTTACAATATAAATATTAGTTTACAGGAGGAATGAAAGTTCATGAAATCAAGAAAATCAAAAATTATAGCAATGGGAATTGTTTCATCAATGATCTTTACACCTATAGCAAATATTGTTTATGCAGGTGAAATCTCAAAAAGTGATAATTTAGTGTTAAGTCAGGGAATTAATGAGGAAAAGTATATTAATGAAGATTTGCTGTTAGGAGGATCAATCAATACTTTCTCAAATGAAAATCTTTATGAACAAGTAAAAAAAGATTTTATCTCCAAGTTTGGAACAGAAGACGAATTTAAATTAATCGCTAAAACTAAGGAATTCAAAACGGAAGGTAACGGTTTTACTGGTCAGTTAAGAGTCACAACATATGATAATGCTGGTAATGTAGAAAATAGTATTATTATAGATTATTTAAAAAATGTTAAGAAATATAGTGAAAATCTAGAAAATGAAAATAATGAATCTTCCTTATATGCTGAATCCTATGAAGTTAGACCTATAAGAACAGGGGGACCTGACCCATTTAGTTTTTATGTAAAAAAAGGAGGAAACTATAAATCAAAATATAAAATGCATGCTACAAGTTATTATGGAAAGAGTAAGACATGGTATAAAAACTCAAGTTGGAACACAGGTTATACTGCTGGACTATACAAAGAAATAAAAAATGGTAGAGAAAATGTTAATAATATTGCAAGTACTCTAAGCCCTGGAGTGAGTGTAGGGCAAATTCTAGCAGCATTCTTAGAATATATAGGTCCTGTTGCAGCAGTTCCTGGCCTTAACACTGTAATAGCAATATTAGCAGCATTTAACCTAGGGTCATCTGCTGTAAAAGTTGCAGGATATACTTTATCTTATCTAAAAAATGTAAATGTAGCTCAATACAATTATATTAGAATATAAAAAATATGAGCCGATAACTATATAGTTGTCGGCTCATATTTTTTTTATACTAGAATTAATAATATTACCATTTTTATCTATGTTATTAATAAGTTGTAAACTTATTGTATCCCCTATATTTGAGTTATTGTATAATTCATAATCATTAATCTTATAATAAGAATCTTTATATTTTAATTCTATAATATAGGAATCAGGATATTTGGATGGTAATATGTTTCCACCTATCTTTTCAAGTTTCCCTTCCACAAAAAATTTATTAACAACTTTCATGGGAACGACATTTGTTTTAGTGTTTTTGATTTCTAACTTCTTTTTAACTTTATCAGTTAAATCAATTAGCCATTTTATAAAAAAATACAAGGTTCCAAATACAATAATTATTATCCAAAATATGTCCATGGTTACCTCCACATACTAAATTTTTAATTTATATTAAAATAAAAAAGAGGCTGTATAAAATAATAACAGTCTCTTTTCTAGGGTCGTTAACTTATACAATTTGTAGATTGTAAAAACATACACTACGATTTGGAAATTATAATATTATTAATAGTATAATATAACAATATTTGACAACAATCAACAATATAAATTTATTTATATATATTAATATATTATTTTTGAAATATAATTATTTATAAAAAAAGAAGTGACTATTCTACTTAGGAATAATAACTTCTTTTTGGTTTAATGATGTTAATAAAAAATAAATATAAATAATCTATTCCCATTATAAAAACATTACAAATAACAAGGATTATTTATTATTTTATCATAAATATATTTTGAAGTCAAATATTCTAAATTAAAATTATTAGTTTTTTTATTATAACTTTATTTACCTACAAATTTCAAACAGTTCTTTATCGTATCATACCTATCTGAACCGGCTATAGATGTATATTTTTCTTTTGTATTCATTTTATCTAATTCTTGTTTAGCAGGACCACCAATAACAAATAGATTAGTTCCTTCCCATGCTATATGATCTTTTACATTTTTAACAATACAATCATCTTTAGACCAACTAATTATTTCTGCGCCAACTTTATCTATATCATTTCCATATAAGATACAATTTTTATACTTCTTATTTTGTATGTCTAAGTTCTTATTTAAAATACCTTCTGCTATCTTTCTAGCTATTAAATCTTTTTCATGGGCTTCATCTGCCTTTTGATAATCTTCTTTATTATCGCAGAAGAAAGCTTCTACAAGTATTGCAGGACAATCTGTATCTCTTAATATGTATAAATCAGTTCTCTTTTTTATACCTCTATCAATAAATATATCATCTAACTTGTCATTTACTCTTTGAGCATATGGCTTACCTCTATCTGAATAATACAATACTTCTGTTCCTTTAGCAGATCCATTAAAAGCATTTAAATGCAACTCTACCAATAAATCATATCCTCTTTTATTAACTTTACTAAGCTTATATGCCTTTTCTTCATATGCTTTATTAAATTGTCTTTCTGGACATACAACAACATCTACTGTATGTTTTTCTTGTTTAAGGTAGTTAGCTATTAATGTTGCTAATTCTTTGCAATATTTATATTCTTGTACATATCCACCAGCACTTGTACAATTTCCATTCTTTAAAATAGAATGCCCTACAGTTATCGCTATCTTCATACTATACACCAACCTTTTCTAAAATTTTATCTACTTTTGATTCTGTTCTAGTTACACCCTCTTCTACATTTTCAACTCTAATAGTTAAACTTGTTATACTTTCTGCATATGTTTTTGAAGTTTCTGTAAAAGTTTCGACTGACTTTCTAAATAACTCTCTATCTTCTTTTTGATTTTCCATGTTTACTTTACGTTCTTCGGCTCTCTCTTTCATAAAAGTTGTAAATAGATATCCACCTATTAACCCCACTATTCCAAGTCCTGCAAATTCAGATATCATTTGCTCCATACAATACCTCCATATTAAAAGGACCAGGTAAATACCTAGTCCTTAAATTTATAAATTAACACTATCTTTAATGTTTTTTAATTTTTTCTTATTAGTCTGTAAATATATTTGAGTAGTTGAAGTATCTTGGTGATTTAATATATTAGATACTGTCCATAAATCAACCCCATTATGATATAAAAGAGTTGCTGCAGTTCTACGAAGACTATGAGGAGCTAATTTAGGTATACCTATAAGTAACCCTGCTTGTCTTACCCATTTAGAAACTGCTGCTTCTCCTGCTTGCTTATACTTACCATGATATTTTGTAATAAACACATACGGAAGATTTATATTATTATCCTCGTAGTATTCTTTTAGCTTTAGAAGTTTATTTTTTATATCCTCTGAGATATACAATGTAACTTCTTTTGGACCTTTCTCTATAACATAGATCTCTCTTTCATCAAAGTCTATATCTGTCCACTTTATATTTCTTAGAGCATTTCTTCTAGCTGCTGTATTGATTGCAAGTAATACAAATGTTTCAGCAACAATATTATTTAACTCTGGAAGTTTAGATTTTAATTCTTCTACCTGGTCCATTTTTAAAAAATGCTTCTCTCTAACAAACATCTTTTTACGAGGTCTTTCTACATCATCAAGAGGATTTACCTTTACTTTCTTTTTCTTTCTTAAGAAAATATAGAAACTACTTATACATGCTGCTCTTCTTTGAATTCTAGATGCCTCATTACCGTTCATTTTGCAGAACATAAGATATTCTTCTATATCTTCAGATGTAACATCCTTATAAGTTTTATCCTCTTGATAGGTGTTGAGAAATCTAAACCATTGAAAAAGATCATATTCATATCCTCTGATAGTTTTCTCGGATATTCCTTTTAATTCATTATGACCTTTATACATGTTGTAAGCCATTAAGTTTTGTTCATTGATTTTTCCTTCAATGCATATTTTATTCTTTGCCATATCAATTAACCACCCTTACTATATTGCATTATATAAAGATTGTTACTAACTTATAACTTAATTAATATTTTTTATTTTCTAAGCATAAAAAAAGAGACATTCAAGGTCTCTTTTTCTTAATTAATGATTTAATATAATTTTCAAAATCTTCTACATCATCACTAGTTTTAAGTGTCTTTATAATAGTCTTATCTTCTGATTTGCTATAAAATTTGCATATATTGACTTCTAGTTTATTTGAAATATATTGTTTACACTCCTCTATAACAGGTCCAACGTAGTATTTATATTTTGCATCTCCTTTTAGACTATTGTCTAAAATTGATATTTTAGTAAAATCACCAAATTTTGTTAAATTTAAATCTATACTATCCTTGGTTTTATTTTTAAAAAATATATCATTTATTGATTCTCCCATTTTAGACAACTCCTCTCTCTTATGGTTATATTAATATTTTGTTTCTATTATAATTATATTCATATTTTACGTTATAATTACCTATTTTTTTACAATAAAAAAGAACCTCCTGGTCCTACTTAGTTAATAAATCCAATTGTGTTTGAACTTGATCTCTTATTATCGCTGGAACTTGATCTATTGTCTTAACTCCCTTTAATATTAATGTTACATATACTTCTACCATACTACTACCTCCTAAATTTTTATTTTTATTTTTATTTTCTATATCAACACTCATAGGTGCAGACATCGTTAATATCATTTCAAATACTTCTGTTGTTGCTAACATATTAGATAATATTTCTTCATTTTGTGTTTCTTGTTCACCTTCTAAAATGGATATTTTATTAGCTTGTTCCTCTAAAGTTATTTGTTCTTGTTGTTCACTTTTAAATTCCTCTATAAGCTTGTTTAATTTTAATTGACATACTTCTTCATCAGTTTGATCCAACATATTCAACTCAACTCTTAGGTTCTCAACTAGAGCATGTACAGTTGGTCTACCATTGTTAGTGAAAAATACAACTGTGCCATCCTTGAAGGATTTATCACTATCTAAAACAACACTCGCTTTGTTACCATTTATACTACTTACTTTGTCCCATATAAAAAATCCATTTATCATTTATCTTTTACCTCCAAGTTTTTTCAATATTATAAGCTATTGTCATAGGTTTGCCTTTTTCGATACCTATCACAAGTCCGTCGTGTACATCTCTAGAAAAACGAATACCTGTAGATTCTATAAAATTATTACTTAGGAAGGTACTTGTTTTTGCATTTATATCAAGAGCATATACATAAGTGTTAAAAACGTATAGAATATTATTCTTGTAGACCAAGTCATAAGGGTATACACCCGAAGTTTGACTTGGGAAATATAAAACCCTTTCAACCGTATTAGTTATTGGATTAAACTTATCTAAAAATGTATTACTGTTATTAGTTATGCTATACACAAAGTAAATTAAATCATCAATTACAATTGAGTTACCTCTAAAAGCATAGCTACTTACCTCCCCTGCGGCTTCACTAGTACCCGTAGTGTGGTTAAATTTATACATTCGACGTGAGTCATTACCTTGGAGTAAATAAGATACCCCTTTAAAATATACAGGCTTAAAGTAGTCCGCACTTATACTTGGTGTAAAATCTGAATCTTCGAAAGTTCCTGTAACGGTATTAAATGTTCTTATCTTAGAAGAACCATAATTATAAAATATTTTACCATTACCCCAAGATGAGTATTGATATAAATTAGTTACATTAAAAGAATCAATAACTCTTATACTTGAATCTTGCAAATTAAATATACCCATCGAAGATCCGGATTTATAACATACTAATTGGTCGCCTAGACTATAAAGTCGATTATAATCATCTAATTGCGGCACCCTTCTTCTTATATATAAAGCCTCAGAAGTTTTATCAAAGCCACCTATATTAGGAGGTAACGCATATATATTACCAACTTTATCTATTAAAGTTGGTATTTTATCACTAGGTAACACCTCTACACCCTTTTCAGTTACTGTGTTTTGAAAAGTTTGTGTAAGCGTATCTATCTTAGTTCCCATAGTTGCGAATGTGTCCGTATTTGCTAACGGTGAGCCAATAGCGTTCGCAACTATATTTTTCCCGTTATTGGCACTCTGCTTTAAACTTTTTAATTCTTCCTCAACACTTTTACCATCACTTGTGAATACAACTTTTGCATCTGTGTGTGGATGATAAACATTACCCTCATGGTCCTGTATTTCAACTTTTTTTATAGACATATTAGCACCTCCTATCCTATTATTTTAAAAAATAATTTACCTTGAGTAGCCGAACCTAAACTTGTACCAATACTTACACCAGCACCATCTTGTCCTGCTGGTCCTTGTGGCCCTCTATCTCCTTTGTCTCCCTTAGGGCCTTGTAAACCTGTATCTCCTTTAGGACCTTGTACACCTGCTGGCCCCCTTTCTCCTGTTGCACCTTTTGCTCCGTCACTTCCTCTTTGTGATATTAATTCCCAATAAGTAGTATTCGTTACTGCTTGATTTGTATTAGAAGTTTTACATCTATAAGTATTCCCACCACTTGTTACTATATCTACATAATTAGAATCACAAACATATGCGACAGAGGAACTCCAAGCACCTTTAAATCTCATTGATGTACCTGTATTCCCTTTTGCTCCTTGAGAACCTGCATCACCTTTATCCCCTTTTGGTCCTTGTGGACCTGCTGGACCTTGAGAACCAGTTGCTCCTTGAATACCTCTTTCTCCTTGTGGACCTTGTGGTCCAACTGTTCCCGCAGGACCTCTTTCTCCTGTTGCACCTTTTGGTCCTGTTAATTTACCAGCATTTAGCTTTTGTTGGAATGTTTCTCCGTCAGCGAATGTGACTGCATCTGCTGAAGTAACAACATCAACTTCCTCTATAACTGCTCCTGTTTCTTCATTCAACAGTTGTACTCTAACTTTTTTAAATCCCATAATATAACCCTCCTAAATTAAACTATTTTTATACCCATATTAGGACTTACTTTTATATCTCCACTTACATTAGAACCGCCTGTGCTTTGTTCATCCGTTACTATAAAATAGAATGTCTTATCTTTTCTAATTATATTTTTATCTTGTGTAACTACTATGTTTACTTTATTTAAAATACTTGTTTCAACTGTAGAACCATCTGACATCAATATATTGTCAGCAGTTAATCCATTTCCAACTTTATTTTCTAACTCTAGTATTCTATTAGCTAAGTTTCCTGCTACATCTCCATCTAATATTCCTTTTATAGTATTAAACCAGGTATTAAAATCTAATTCCCACTGTGATGTAGCCTTATCCATCCAACCTTTTACATCTTGACCAACTTCATCTATATATGCTTCTAACTTATTAAACAATGTTGTTGTATCAATAGTTTCTACTGTTTGTGTTACTACTCCGCAGATTGAGCTATCTAGTCTCGTGTCCGTTATTTTACTTTGCTGTATAGATATAATTCCATTTTCAACTAATATATCAGAAACACTTATTTCATAAGCATTGACTCCACGTTCTAAATTAGGTGCCACAGGCTTGGTAGAGAATACACCTTTTTTAATATAAGCCTTTATTTCTCTTTCTATAAAATCACATCTTAATACAACTCTATCAATCCTTTTTAATGCACTATCTGCATGTTCTACTGTTAGTATTAAATTATCTGTATTATAATACATATATCCATTTATCCAAGCTGGACCAGGTAGTAAAGTTACTGTCATATCTCCATTAGCTATTACTTGTAAATTAGTACTTGGATTAGGAAAAACACCATTGCCTATAAATGTGCTAAAGTACTCTGCAAAATCAGTACTTTTATATTTTCTATCACCATTTAGAGATGTAAAAAAACTAGATTTTTCTGCCATACTATCACCTCATTCTTTGCTTTATTTTATCTATTAAGGTTAGTATATTACTACCTATTTTTATTTCTATATTTAATCCCTCTGTATCATAAGTTTCTTCTATACCTACAATTCTTTCATGTAATACTAGTCCCCATTTTTTATTTATAATGCTAACTTTATCCCCTAAATCAAAGTCTTCTCTATATTTAAGATTATTAGCATTGTCTAATGTACAATCAAAAGTTTCTATTCTAGTGCATCCACTAAGTTTTTCTTTTCCCCTAGCTTCTAAAAGTTTGTTATACTCCGATAAAGGTATGCTAACTTCATTATCGCCTTCTTGTTTAGTATCAGATATATCTCTAGCATCAACAAATAACTCATATCTATTAAGCCCACTATTAGAAGCTCCTAAAGATAAAGTTTTTCTATTTTCATTTTCTCCAGCTCCTGCAACTAAAACCATATTTCTATAGTTATTGTCACTATCTACATACTTTTGATTAGATACATTTTCAAATTCTGTACTAAATATAGCTTTTGAATTTATTTCTTGATTAATAGTTCTGTCTAGTCCTTGGTAAACTTCAAATATGTATTTCTTATTTTCTAAATCCAAATCAATTCTATAACCTAACTCATTAGCTTTAGATATACTTTCTAATTCTTCAAGTAATGGTTTGTAATGGCTCATATAGTCTATTATAGGTCCTAAATTATTATTAGTTCCTTGAATAAGGTTATCTATCTTTCTATTAACTTCTGTTGGATTCATACAGTGTCTATTAACATAATTCCTTATAACAGTTTCTGTATTTCCTTTTTCTAACTCTTTATATAAAGTTATTCTTCTATCTATCCATTTAGCTAAAGAGTATCCTTGTACTACTAATACTTCTATACCATCTTCATTTTCTTCAAGTTCTCTATGATCTATATACATAGCTTCTTTTGTATTATCATTTTTAAGAAGTATATTTCCCTTTTTTAAGAGTTGGAACTGGTGAAAATTAGGTATTATTTGCATAGAAAAAGTACCAGGTTTATAATAATTACGTTGCCATACTAAACAATCATAATTATCTATTGTTCCTAGTACTGTAAAGTCTGAGTCTAATACATATAGCTCCATATATTTAAACTCCCAAGTAATAGTTTGTGTAATATATATACACTTCTAATTGTTCTATCATAGTTTCGGCATCATACCTTATAACATTATCACCTACATCTAACCATATAAAACTACTACCTAAATCTAAATTATTAAATATATTTGTAGTTACACCATTTAGATAACTCTCAACTCTTTTATTGCCTTTATGTGTAGTTACTGTTATCTCTTCACCTTCTTGCATTGTGTGATTAATCTTAATATATTCTTTAGTGTAAACATTGTATATACTAGGATTTTTCAACTCTGCTTTAGCTTTAAATACAACTTTTATAGGAGTTTCTGCGTCCCCAATATTAGTTATATTAGTTACTATAGAGTTATTTTTTATAGATAATTCTTTTCCTTCTTCTTCTATTTCTAAATCAAAAAAGAAGTTTCCTATATCATTCCCAAAATCTACTCTATTTTCATTTATATCCTCGAAGTAAGGTAATGGCATAGATAACTGAATTTGAAAACCTACAAGTTCATTCAAGGATTCATAGTCATCATCAAATATAGGAGCTTGAATAACTCTTAAGTTACTTGCACCTATTAGTTGATTAGAGTCTGTATATATTTTCATATGTCCTTTCAACTTAGGATTGAAAGCATTGTATAATTTTCTTTTCAATATATATCTTTGTTGTTCATTATCAACCTCTAAGTAACAATTAAGGGTTAATACTCTATCTTTCAATATAGTCTTATATATACTTATACCATCTTGATAAGCGCTTTTAGAGCTAACTATATCAGCTTCTAGTCCATCAAAACCTTTTACAGAAAATAAAAAAAGAGGGCCATCACGATTTAATACAATAGATAATCCTCTTTCATTTTCATATTCTATTTTATTTATCATTCTGTACCTCCTTTCTAAAAACCTAATTGCATAGCTAACCTTCTCATTTGTATTTCATCTTGTTTCTTTAATTCCCTTATACTTACAGGCTTAGGACTATTATATGTATTATTTATAGTTATTTTCTTTTCCTCATTTCTTGTTTCTTTTTTTCTAGACTTACTATTATCTTTAAACTTTAATATTATTTCTTTCTTTATTGAACTTACAGTAGTTTCATTTGCTACTTGCCCACTATAAAAAGCTGTATTTAGATTATCATTAGCTAGCATAGCTCTTTTATAAATATCTTTATTAAGTATACCTTTGCTTAATGAAGCAGGAGCTTCTTTTTGTACTTTAACCTCTGTTGTAGTTTTTGTTATATTTATTTTTCCTGTTATTGGCACTGAATAAGCATTTCTAATTCTATTCCAGTCAGATATTGCATTGTCAGCCATTAATCTCGTACTAGTTGTAACACCCCTATACATATTGCTAGCACTTGTTTTTGCACTGCTAGACATCTTTTCAGCAGAAACTCTTACACCATTATACATATCAGTTCCAGACTGTTTTGCTACTTCTGCAAGCTTAGTAAATGACTGTTTTGCACCATTATACATATTAGTAGCTTCTTGTTGAATACTTCTATTAGCTTTTTTAAAGTCAGCATCTGTATCCGTTGCAACCTTAGAAGTATTAGCCTTAGCATCTTTGGACATTTTAGACATGTTTTGTTCTACAGATTTAGCACCTTCCGCAGTGTTCTTACTTGCACTAGAAGCAGCTTTTTTCGTATTTGTGTCTGTATCTGTTGCTATTCCTTTAGTATTTGTATTTGCCTTATCTTTTGCATCTTTTGTATTCTTATCTACATCAGTAGCTAAGTCTTTTGTATTCTTAGATGCTTTATCTTTAGCACTTTTAGTATTAGCATCAACTTTAGAACTCATATCTTTAGTAGCTTTATCAGCCTCATTAGACATACTATTCATATGATTAGTACTTTCACTTCTAAGTTGATTTATAAGTGTAGATCCATCGATACCCATACTATTAAAATTATTTAATATAGCATCTTTCATTTGTTGTGTATTCATTGATCCGTCTAAACTTATACCACTAAATATACCGCTCCATGTTGTTCCCATGCTAGTTAATTGAGTAAAAGTTTCCTGGTCCATACCTTTTAATTCAGCTACTACATTATCAGCCATTTCACTAGCACCTTGTTGTCCTATAGTTTTAAACTGATTAAATACATTTGTAGCAGTTTGTTTAAATGCTTCACCTTCAATTAGCATGTTTTCATTTATTAATTTTAAGGCTTTATCTATATCTTGTTGAAGTGTATCTGCGCTAAATTTACCGCCAGTAGCCATACTTTCTAAGTTAGCTGTAAACTTTTTAGTAGCTTGCTCATTATCCATCTTTGTAGTTATTCCTTCAAATAACACTGCCATACTATCAGATGTACCTCTTAAAATTGTAAGAGATTGTTCATCTAAGTTTTGCATGTTCTCTGTAAAGATTTTAGCTACTTGACTAGCATTATCTCTTGTAAGATTAGGTAATTCTTGCATAGCTAAATCAAAAGTATTAACTACTCCCTGTAAATCTTGTTGAGTTGAAGCCTTAATTAGTTCTAAGGCACTTGATGTTTCTGCTACTATATTACTCATAGCTTTTGCAGTATTATTTTCAACTTTGGCCCATCCTTCTTTGACTATATCATCTACTTTGCTAAACTTACCTGTTAATATAGCTCCTATAGCTTCTGCTGCAGTAGTTATTATTATAATCATGTTTCCAAATGTCAACTGAACAACTCCTGCTATAAACTCACATATAGCGCCTAAAATAGTTCCAAATACACCAAATTTCTCTTGTAAGAAGTTTAGAGCATTTGCATTATCACCTATAACAGCTATCAACCCAACTGCAGCTGCAACCAATGCTCCTATTGCTATCGGTGTAGCAGTTATAGCTCCTGTCAATGCTAATGTGGCCGTTTTAGCCATGCCAAATCCAGTTACCATATTTGGTAACATTGTAAGGAGAGTTCCTCCTATCATTAACATCGGACCAATAGCAGCAACTAATCCACCAATAGATATAATAAGTGTTTGAGTTCCTTCATCTAAGTTATTAAACCATGTAAGAGCATTTGTTAACCACTCTACTACACCTTGAAATATAGGTATTAATCTTTCACCGATAACAATACAAGCACCTTCAAAAGCAGATTTTAAATTATCTATAGCTCCTTTTAGGTTATCTTGCATAGTAGTTGCCATATCTTTGGCCTTACCTTCTGAGTTTGCTATAGCCTCTGTAAGTTTATCAAAATCACCTTCACTTGCATTTACAATAGCTGCCCAACCTGACATCGCTTCTTTACCAAATATAGTTGCTAATGCTTGTGCTTGTGTCGCTTGATCTAATCCTCCTAGTGTACTTCTAAGATTCTCCATAGTGCCCATAAGGTCTACTGAGCCATCAGAATTTTTAACAAGTTCTACCCCATACTTGTTCATAGCAACTTGCATTTCTTTAGTGGGTTTTACTAAGTTAGCGAGTCCAGCTCTTAATGCTGTTCCTGCTTGTCCACCCTTTATTCCAGCATTCCCCATAAGCCCTATAGCTACAGATAAATCATCCATTTCTATACCTAAGGTTCCTGCAACTGGTCCAACATACTTTAACGTTTCTCCCATAAGCTCAACACTAGTATTTGAGTTTACGCAAGTAGCTGCCATTATATCAACAAACATACCTGTATCTTTTGCAGTAAGTCCTAATCCTGTAAGTCCATCGGTTACGATGTCGGATGTTAAAGCTAGATCTGTTCCTCCTGCAGCTGCTAAATCAAGTATACCTGGAAGACCGTTCATCATATCTTTTGTTTTCCAACCAGCCATTCCCATATAACTTAAAGCATCTGCTGCATCTCTCGCACTAAACTTTGTAGTAGCTCCCATATCTTTAGCCATATTTTCAAGCTTTTTCATATCTTCACTAGTTGCACCACTTATAGCTTGTACTTTACTCATTCCAGCTTGAAAATCTCCAGCAGTCTTTATAGATAAAGCTCCTACTCCAAGTAGAGGTACTGAAACAAACTTAGTAAGATTAGCTCCTGCACTTTTCATAGCACCGCCCAAGGCTTCCATTTTCTGACCGCTAGTAACAGTATTATTATTAAATATATCTAGCTGTTGGGTAGCTGTTTTTATTCCACTTTGAAATCCTTTTATATCTAAGTCCAAATACCCCATTGCAGTACCTGCATTTATACTCATAGATTTCCTCCTTTCTCTAGAGCCATGTCTAGGAAAGTCCTTCTTGTTCCATCTTCTTTAAGTCTTTTTTCATCAAATATAACTGTATCTTTATCTTCTAGAGCTAATTGAATATGCAAGCATGCTTCGTTAAAACAAAAAGCTGTATATGTATTTGTAATTCCTAGAATCTCACTAGGGAGTTTATTATAATTCTTTGCTTGTGCTATTATTCTTAAGACTTTCTCTGAACGCACGAAATCGTTCTAACCTACTTGTATCTCCTATTGCATACTCTGCAATCATTGATTTCTGAACTTTATTTAACTCTAAACCAACTGATTCAAAATCACCAACACTAGGCTCTATTAAAGCTTGTTTGTAAACTATTTCTGTAAATTGCTCTAAATTTTTAACAGCCCTTTCATACTCCTTACCTTTCATTTCATGACCTTTTTGTTTCTTATCAAGTATCTTTTGAATCTCTAATAAAAGAATATTAGGCAATACATCACATTGTACTAAATCAGTTAATGATACTCTTTTTACCTTTACATTTAATACAGACATATCATCAAATCCAGGTATTTCTATAACTTCACCGTTTGCTTTCTTAGCTATCTGTTTTAATTCTTCTAAACTTGTTACTTGCATATTAATTCCTCCTTAAAATAAAAAAGATAGAGAATCTAATCTCTATCCTTATGAACTACTTCTTTTTTTCTGTTTTTAATGGCTCAACTTCTTCATAAAAATCATAACCAAATGCTCTTACTCCACTTGGTAATACATCAACTATTTCTAAAGTATATGGTTTTTGACCTATAGCTGGTCTAGACTTAACCTTGTATTCGTTAGAATAATATTCTCCATCCTTTAGGTTTACAGGTACATTTCCACCTTTACAGTTAGGGAATGTAAATTTAGCATATTCACCTGTTGCTCCATCATCTCCAACTATTTCAGAATATACTATAGTATCAAAAGCAGTTAAATTAGGTTTTGTACCTATTGCTGGAGGTTCGTACTTTTTGAACTTTCTTGTTTCTGGATCATATTCTATTGTTCCACCTTGTGCCACTTGCATAACTTCTGGTGACATAACATTATCTTTAAATGTTAAATCATATCCTAACATTAAATCGGGAACTTCCTTTTTAGCTATTAATTGATTTTTTATTATTAGTTCTTTTGCTTCACCTTCTTTAATAACTTCTTCTGTTTTTATTTCATCTGAAGTTTGAAACGATAAAGTCTTTGGAGGTTGTTCTTTAGTTACTAATTGTACTAATACAACATCCGTTAATGGTAATTGTGTAAATTCATTAGCCATTTAATCTACCTTCTTTCATTTTTATTTTTCTATAAGTATAAGAAGTCATATATGCTTTTTTATCATCATCAATAATAGTAGGCATAGGATCTATAACTCTATTTACCTTTTTAAAGTATCGCATTTCTCTTTTTAGCTCATCTGTATAACTACCCATTAAGCTATAACTACCCATAGGATAATAAACTAATATTTCAACTACATCATTAATGTAAGATGTTCCAGCTATATCACTTTCTCCATTTTCTTTTATAACTAAATAAGGACTTGAGCATGTTCCTTGGTGTTGACCAATAGAATATACATCAAATCCTTTTTCTTTTAAATATGTATACAATTCTGCAAACATAATATCACCTTATTTTAATATATTTGCTAATCCTCTTATTGCTTGAGGACTTATTAAATCAATAGTTGGCTTAACTATTGCATACCGTTTTTCATTACAAAATTCAAGGTATACACCATAACTAGCACCATGACTCAACTCTACTCTAGCTACACTACCATGCCATTTCCAAATCCCATTAAGAGTTTGGTGAGCCTGACCGCTTCGAGGTGTCCATTTATAATTAGTCTTTGCATGAGCTTCCATTTTCTTAGCTACACTATCTGCATATAAACCAACTGCTGCTTTAGTTTTAATTTCTCTTTCTGCTAGACCTTTCATAAGTCCACTAGCATTAAATTTAAAACTCATTAACATTCCTCCAGGAGCATATCAAAGTAAATATTTAATCTATTTTGATTTCCTAAGTCTTTTATTTTATACTTAAGATCATCAAGCAAGAAATAATCATTTTCTTCTATCTTAATAGTTTCCTCATCATAGATAAGCATTAAAAATTTTTGTTTATTTCTTTTAACTTCACCTTTATCAGTAGTAATAGCATTTATCATATTGTTCCCTTCATGGTAAAAGCCTTTTACAGAGCATATAAGGTCTTTTCCTCCAGGCTCTCCAAACTCATTTTTAATATCTCTATAAATATCAACACAAGTTGGAAATTTATCTATTACCTTCTTAACTTTAGGCTTTATTTTATTTGCTATCATAATATAATGCTCCTTTTTTTAGGTTTATATTGCTTAGCTAGTCTAAGCCAGTATTTACTGTTATTCGCTAATTGCAATCCGCCTGGCAATACTATACTATCATCTTCAGATTTTAGTAATAGACATTCATAAGTAGTTTTATCTAAGTCATTATTATTTTGTTTTAAATAATAAGCTAAATCTTCATCAGTAAAAAAGGGAGAACTTTCCTCCCTCAATCTAATTTTAAGTTCTTGAATTTCTCCCATATAACACCTACTTTAAAGATTTTATTAAATTAACTTTTTTCATAGAAGAATAACCTTCTATCCCTTTTTCTTTAGCTATATTCCTTAATTCAGCTACTGTTAAATCTTCTAGGTCTATGTTTTGCTCCCCTAAATCTATGTTTAGGGTTTGATTAGGGTTTAACTGTAGCTATAACTATTTCATCAGCTCTTTCGAAGCTTGGTAAAGCTATCATAGATACTTTAGTATTTACATTCACAGGGTCAGTTTGCTTAGTAGTTGTTATAGCTATACCTTGCTTAACAATTTGAACTTCTGCATCAGTAGCTCCACTCATTAAGTCAGATTCTTCAGGAGTTGTACCTAACCAAGTACCTCCTAAATCACCAGCTGGTAATAATGTAAATACATCATCTTTAAAGTAATTTGTAACTACACCAGCTTCAGATTTATACTTTTTAGAATTTATAGCTATAGATATATTTAACTCTTCTTCTATAAACCTTTTAACTTTCTCTTTAGTTATAGCAACACCTGTATTTATACCTTTTATTGCATTTATTATCCCTGTATTTTTAACTATATATCCAAATGTCTTAGATGTACATATTGCTCTAGTTGGTCTTGAACCAGTTCTGTCTTCTGCATCATTTAACCATTTTTCTATGTCTCCTATTATATCTGCATCAACTAAAGACCAATCAGTAGATACTTTTTGAGAAACATCTAAGTTGTAGTCATAATCCAATGGCTTATCTACTCCATCTACACCTTTTGCCATTATAGCGATTTTACCTTCGCTTAATAACTGCATCCTCATTCTTTCAAGTTGAACTTCTGCTCCTTCTAATAAAGTTGTAGTATCATCAAAGATATTTTTAGTTATTAAGTCTACATAAGGTTGATTGGCTGGATTACCTAATAATTTATTCAATTCTTGCCTATCACTCTCTTTTACTAGCATGGCTTCTTTAAAGAAAGGCATTTCAGTTTGTACATCTGCAAATCCTATTCTATCTCTTAATTCTGCCTTAGCATCAAATCCACTTGATTTTAAAGCTACAGGTATGCCCTTAGACCCTTTTATCCACTTTAGATCTAACCCTAATTTTTTCTTTACCGGGAATAATGTTTCTCCTATATATGGTGCTCTCTCTTTTTGCATTGTATTATAATAGGCACCTATTTCTTTTGCCTTTACTATATCGTATATTGTCTTCATATTAAACGTCCTCCTAAATTATATAAATTTTATCATTTGTAAAGCTGTTATAGCTGCTTGATCTGGTTGAGCTGGTAACTTAGTTTTATCTATAAATCCATGTATAACTAAAGAACCTGTTGCATCTCCATCAGTAACATCTACATCATATAAAACAACACCTTTAGCAGTTGCTCCATTTTCAGGCAATATAGTTCCTGCTTTAACTATTTTTTTACCATCTACCGTAGTTGAATTAGCTTGTGTTAATACTATCGCCTCAGCTACAAAATGATCGTACTTTAATATTTCTTTCCTATTTGAGTATTCAGTAACTCTTATTTTTCCCATTATTTACTACCTCCAAAATAATCATAATTTGAGTTTATTTCTGTTGATTGCTTAGCTAATCTTTCTCCTAAGCTTTCTGTTGCTTCACCTTTTCCACCAGGATTACGATTAAAGTTACCTAATCCACCTGAGTTACTTGGTGTTGATTCTTCAAACCATTCTGAGTAAGTTTCAGATAAAGTTTTAAACTGTTCGTCTAGACCTTCAATGGTACCATCTTCTTTGATAGTTAATTTTTCTCTATCAAATTGTGTTTCAAGAAGCTTCTTATATCTATCATCAACCTTTGCTAGCTTAGAGTTGATTGCATTATTTAGAGTTAAGTTTCTTATCTTAGCCTCACTATCTTTTTTCAGAGTCTCTATTGTAATCTCATGATCTTTAATAGTTTGTTGTAAAGTTTCATTGTCTTTGTTATTCTTTTTTAAGTCCTCAATAGTTGTATTAGCAGTATTTAGCTGACCTATTAAATCATCCTTTTGAGTTTTCAACTTAGAGTATCTTTCATCTATATTTTCTAATGAAGTTTCATAAACTTTATTTTCCTTCATAGATGCAGTTATTTTGTTTATCTGTTCATCCGATAAACCTTGTGCTTTCAATATTTCTATTAATTTCATACTATCCTCCTACGATTTTTACGACTTTTCATGTCCTAGAGTTTCTATATCTCCTGTTCTTTTACATCTAGCAGTAATATAGATAAAAGATAAAAGGTCGGTTATAGCATTACTAAGTCTGACTTTCTCCTCATATATCTAGGTATGTGATCAATAAAAAAGCCTTAGATTACTAAGACTTTCGTATTTCATATTTTAATTTTAACTTGTCCATATTTAATCCTATTTCTCTTTTAAGCTTCTTAAATTCCTTACATAATTTTTTATGCTTTTTAGAGTCGATTTCACTTTCACTTATTTTATTTTGTATTATTCTAATATACTCTTGCTGCTTTTCTATTTGTGCATCTAGATAATATATAATGTATTTACTGTCACAATGCGGGCAAATGAAAAATACTCTTTTAACATCATTTATGACAGGTTCAATTTTTACTTCAATATCAAAATCTTTTTCACATTTATCACAATTAATTTGTTTCATATTTAAATAAACTCCTCCCCATATTCACTAAACCAATTATCTAACTTACTATTTAATTCTCCATCTATCCAAGATCTAAGCTCCATTCCTATTTCTTCTAATGACATAGGTATTTCTGGAATAGTTGTGCAAAGTCCGTTTGGATGATCTAATGGTACATCTTTAATTTTAAATAGCTGTCCATCTCTATCCTTACATAATTGACAAGTACGCCCATGAATACCAGCACTTACCCATCTGATACCTTCAACATAAGGATTTTTTTCGCAACTTCTTTTCTGTGCTTGTTGGAAAGCATGATTAACAGCAGTTCTAGCTAATCTTTGAGCATTATAATCTACTTTCTTACTACTGTTAGGGTATACTTTCTTCTAATCCAATTCTTTAGCTGCATTAGGATTAACATACTTTTCTAAGTCTTTAGCTATTTCGTAAGTACTTTTCTTATTTGCAATACCTTCTGAAATTATATAATCAATATCTTTATCAAACTTCTTTGTATATTGCCATATCCTTTCAGATAAGCCTTTACGGTCTTTATATGAAGTTCCAAATAGTATTTCATCCATAGCAGCTTTAGGTATCTTAGAGAACATACTTGAAAAAGTATCTTTCATGTTCAAACTATATTGTTCATTTATTTGCATAAAAAAATCTAGCTGTACATTATTAGCTAGGTTTATTGATATATCTATATTCTTTTTAACAATCTTTTCAACTTTATTATGAATACTCTTCATCTCTTTAGCTAATTCCCTTTGAAGCTCCTCTAAATACCTTTTAGTTAAACTATCTGGATTAACCTTATTAAGTTTCTTAGATAAGTTCTTATACATATCATTGTATATTTGCTTTATCTGTTGCTCCTGCTTCTTAGCTAACTTAAGTTTCTTTCTTTGAGCTTCTTGACATAGCCTTAAATAGTCTTTGCTAGCCATTATTTATCACTATCCAATAAAAATATAAATTTCCTAAGTATATAGGTTATGCTATTTATTAATTTTATAAGTATTTTTTCTATGAATTTACTCATATATATCACCTTTCAAATAAATTTTAACATAAACTATACATTTAATTCTTGAACTCTGCTTACTGTAAGCATCATTTTACCTATAAGCATTGTTAATTTATCTTGATTTTCTTTTGTATCTTCCGCTTCTTCTAAATCAGCAATCTCTTCGTATAAACAAGCCATTTCCATGAATAAACTAGATGCTTCTCTTAATATTTTTGTATCTTTATTCACCATCATCATCCTCATCCAAATTAGTTTCAAATTGACTAAAACTATCTTCTAATAATTGTTTTTCTAGTTGTATCTGCTTTAATTCTTCATCGGCTACATCTGCTGCTACATTTTGCCACTTCTCTATATACTTTTTCTTACTCATAACTTGTGTATTTACTTGTTGCATATCATTAGCCATTTCTTCATATTCATCACTTGGTAATGGATACTGATTTTGTACAGTTATTTCCATATCTTCAATATCAATATTAGGTAAATTACCTATACCATATATCTTAGACATTTCTATAATAGCTTCTACCATCCATTCAAGCATTGGTATCCATGAAGTCATTTTTTCCTCTATACAAGATGTAAACTGTTGATATATAGCCTTTATGGCTTTAGCACTTGTTAGAGCTTTTAAATCTTCTGTATTAAGTTTAGGTATAGATAAACTATTATACATATCACTTAATACTCTATCTAATGCATTTTCTATTCTTTGGTCATATCCAAAATCAGAACCTATAGTACCTAATTCTGCTTTATCATTGTCAGCAGCAGGATCCTTTTCTAAATTCCAAACAGCTCCTGCTTTATATGATATTTTAGGTTTTCCATTATCATCCATAATAGAATCATCATCCACATTAAGCATATATATAATTCTATTCATACCCTTTATTATTGTATCTATATCTTCACTTGTAAGCTGATTATAGGCCTTTTGATTTTCTACTAATGGTTTTATATCTGATTTTCCTTTTATATCTCCAGTTAATGCATCGTTCATTATTACATAACATGGTATAAAAGGTAACTTAGTATTTTCATTGTCTTTTATAGATTCTACTATTTTTCCAGTACCATCATATATAGCTTCATTAACATAACAATATCCTTTGTTCATATAATACTTTTGCTTCCAAAACCTTTGATCTTCTTTCGATAAACCTTCTTCTAGTTGATAGTAAAATATTATTTGTTCTAGTTCTTTCACATTGTCTATTTTTGGTACAAATACAAATTCTAGTGAAGGTATAAAAGCAATTTCTATTCTATTAGTATCTTTGTTAGCAACTAACTTAAGAGCTATCCTTTTGCCTATTAGAAAGTCTTTCGTAGCTTTTATAATATCATTATTAAACAAGTTTCTTTTCAGTGTCCTAGCTATATATTTATTTAATTTTTTCTCTACTTCTTCATTATCTTCAACATTAATATTAAAATATGGAGGTTTAGAGAACATAAAGCGAGCCTCTTCATCTATTAATTTCTTAATATAATTAGTTTTCTTTTCTGTAGCTACATAATCAGTCGTTGTTTTAATCCAGTCAATATCTTCACCTTCATAATAGTTATAATAATTTATTATCTCATTCATTTCCTCTAATCTATCTTTTGGAAATAATCCTTGTAGCTCCATATTTATAATGTTATTTACGGCCATTACATTCATAAAAACACCTCCTATCTTCTTAATGTTTTTTTAGATTTACCTTTATTTTTAATTACTGTATTACAAAAATATCTAATTTGGTCCATACTATGATCATGCTCTTTAACTGGCTTATCTTCACCCTTTTTACAAGCTTCATCATCCCATACATAAGAACTAAATTCTTTAAAGGTATCCTCACAACTTTCATCAAAGAATATTTTTAATTCAGTTAATAAACTTGCAACTAATCTTATTCCATCAAGTACACTATTCTTAGCCGGTAATACCTTAAATCCATCTTTTATTAATTGAGTTTTGAATGATGAAGCTGATGGATCTAATATTACATATTTAATTTTATAACCTTCTTTAAATGCTTTTAGGTCATTGGAATACTCGACATCTGTCTTTTGTACTCCAGTAGTTCTTCCGCTATAATAATATTCTTTTATCATTATGTGCTTATTATCATAAGTTTTTCCCCATAATCCAAATGATGTAGGATTTTGAGTACCATAGTCACAAGATACATAATACTCTTTGTATTGATACTCAGAAGCTTTTACAACATGCTTTTTTTTGTCAAACATTGAATATATAATACCTTCCGCAACTACCCATAAACCTAAAATATATCGTTTATAGAATATTCCAGAGTACATACCTGCATATCTTTGTTTAATCTTTTCTGATAATGATAAATTATCATCCATAGTAAAATGAAGATATAATATATTCTTTTCTTCTTGTTTGTCTATCCAATTAATTTTAAACCAATGATATGGACCGTCTGGGTTACAGTTAAACCAAAACTTAGAACCATCAACAGAGCAACGTCCTGTAGCTTGGTTAACAAATGATTCAGGCATCAGTGCAACTTCATCAAAAAAACATCCTGCTAATGTTATACCTTGTATTAAATCTTGTGATCTTTCGTCTTTTCCCCCGAAAATATAAAAATAGTTAGTAACATCACCTTTACTAACTACCATAAGATTATCTGCTCTTTTATCCTCAACTTTATATCCTCTAGACTTAAGCATCAATTTTAACCAAAATAAAACATTACGTCTAAATGATCCTATAGTCTTACCACACATACCAAAGCTTTGACCATTAAAATTATTCATTGCCCATATAGAGTATGATAAGGACATTGATATAGTTTTACCACTTCTTATAGCTCCATCTGCTATAATTCCATCTTTATCACTTACTGGACTTTCTGGCAACCACCAGGTTAATACTTTCTTTTGTTTCTTTGAGAATGGACTAAATTTTATAGTAGCTTTCTTTACTGTATTTAAACCTCTACAAGATTTCATTTTAGATACTTTTTCCTTAAGTTTATTTATTCTCTCCTTAATCATCCCAAGTATCACCTACTTCGGACTTTAAAGCATCCATAAAACCATCATCTTCAACTTCTTCATCTTGCCCACCTTGTTTCATTATTTCAAGCTCAAGTTTCATTACAGTTAATTCTAGTTTCTGCTCATCTATTTCAAACTTGTGTAATGATTCTATCGCCTTTTGCTTTTTATCCTGTACTCTAGTTAAAGCTTCTTCTATATTTTGTATCTTATTCAAAGTACTTTCATAGTTTACTAAGCTAACTTCCGAATCTCCTTGTGTGCCATGAGTTTCAGTGTCTATTACAACTTCATTAGCTTCCTTTAATTTATCTATTCTTTTTAACATTCTTCTTTCTCTAACTGTAAGAAGCTGTATCTCTTGTTTTAATAGTTTCATTTTTTCAAATGGAGTATTATCTACTAATTCAAGTTCATCATCTTCTAATGTATCAAAGAATATGGTCTCAAATTCTCCTGTAGTGACCGCGTTTTTATTTCCTGGCCTTGCTTGTAATGGATATGAGTCTTTAGTTAATCTAGACTTAGGTTTATCACTTGATTTCTTTTCATTTTTTATATTACTAATAGGTGCACCTTTTTTATTAATAGGTGCACCCTTATTCCTTTTTTCTTCTGCCCATTTATATCTTTTAATCCATGACTTTAAAGTGTTGATAGATATATCATATTTCTCGCATATTTCCTTTTGTTTCAGGCCTTCTATATAATCTTTTTTTATATTTTCTTTTACACCTTCCATATCACCACCTCATTTGTTTGTTTTGTAAAATAAAAAGAACCCCAATAAGGAGTTCATCTAAATTATTTTTCTATTGTTAATTTAAGTTGTAGAGCATTATTACAATTTAAACATATAGCTTTATCTATTTCTAATATCTTACATTCAGTTTCTCTATTACATATAGGACACTCGCATTCTATTACTTCTCCTACAAATTGCGATTTTACATCTTTTTCTAATTCATTTTCAAATTCATCGAATAATCCATCTAAATCAAATCCAAATTCATTTTTTCTCATATAACCACCTCCCTTTAAGTATATAATTCTACTTAATTCGAGGTTTTCCTTTTATTTTTCTGTATTTTTATTGTAATGCCCTTAGTTTATCTATATATCCACTATCATTACTTACCCTTATCAAGCTTTCTATTTCCCATTTAGTAGGTTTATTAGGTAACTTTTTTCTAACACATAAATCTATTATTGATTTAGCCTTATGAAAGCTTCTAATATGGCTATGACCTTTTTCAAACTTCTTCTTAGTATTATGTACTATATATCCATCCGAAGCCTTTAAAATTATATATTCTTTTCTTTGATATATTTTTTTTGCTCCTGGAGTTTTATCAAAATTAGGTTTCTGTTTCATTAAACTCTCATAACTATATAATTCTTCATCTAGTATAGTTGTCTTAGCTATTTCCCCTGCATCTTTCCATACTTTAACCATATATCTCACCTTCTGATTTTTAGCATAAAAAAAGACCTATGAGTCATAGTCATAAGCCTTTTTTAGTGTTCAAAATTCGTTGAGATAAAGATACATCGTATTTTTTAAGTAAAACAATAGATATAGTTATTTTTATAGCACATGGCAAGAATTGAACTTGCATTTACCCTCTATGTGCATGTAATAAGCGCTCCCACGAACGGAGCGCTTATATTATTTCTTAGTTATCTTATTGGGGAGAGAGATTACTAAGCATTTTAAAGAATAAATAGTTTTCTCTATACTACTATTAAACCACATTTCTCCCCTTGAAAAGTCTTTATTTTGTAGTTAAAGTGTAGTTAAAGTGTTGGTTTAGCCTAATAATGGCAAATCATCATATGTAGGATATAACATTCCCATCATTTTATATACAATCCTTTCCCTCACAGTGTAACAATGACTTCTATCCATGTGTAATTTAATACTTATATACTTCATATTGTTTTTACTTTTACTATTATAAAATAAATTAAAGAAATTAGTTTCATTTTGATCTAAACATGTTAATGCATTTTCTATCTTCTGTTTTTCTATCTTCTTTTCTAATTTAGCTTGCATTAGCTTCTCTAATCTCTTTTCTTTAGCTATTACTTCATTCTCTACAGATCTGCTTATATTATATGTAACCCCTGTTCTTTCATCATAACTTATAGCCCCACAACCTCTATACTCATTTTTTTCTTGCTCTATATCTAACTCTAAATTATTTATTTGCATCTCTAAGTACTTATAGTTATGTAATCTTCCTTCTACTTCTCTAAATAATTTCTTCTTGTCCATAATCTCACCCCGTATGTTATTTTATATGTTTATATATTCCTGTATGACTTTCTTAGCTTCTTCAAATCCTGTACATACTACTGCATAGTATCCCTGTTTATTTAATTTCTCAATCCATTCTTTCTGTTTCTCTGTAGCTTTATTTTTCCCATACTTCAACTCTATAAATAGTCCATTGTACATACCACGAGGAACTGGTAAGAATAAATCAGGTACTCCTGCTTTTACACCTTGTTTTTTTAGATTAGCTGCTTCGAACTTATTTCTAGTTCCCCCATTAGGTACATGAAATATCAACCCTAACTCTGGATACTTTCCTTTTTGTAGTTCACACCATCTAATTAATGTTATTTGTTCACTTGCTTCACTTCTTTTCATACTCAACTCCATTTATTATCATATAGTTATCATTTTCATTTTATAGACTGAGCATCGCCTATTGTTGACCATACTCAGTCATTATTTAATTTATTTACTTATTTATATTCATTCTATACTTATGCAGTATTTCTTTAAATAAATCTGACTTATGGAAGTTACAAGACTTATGCTCCATACACCAACCTCTATATACACAATCTGATACACATGCATCATATAAAGGTTTATTTATCTCCTTTAATTCTTCTAAAGCTAATTTCCAAGCTTTTATTGTATCCTTATCCGCACAATTACAAAGTCTTTTTCTACTTATAGTTATTATCGCTTGTGGATTAGCTACCATTTCATATAAAACTGGATCTGTTTGTTTTCTTTCACTTCTATCTATTCCTGTTCTATCAGTTCTTTGGGTACTAAAGAAATGTTCTACACCTATTTTATGTCTTGCAAAATGCATTCCTATAGCATATGGTATTCCTTCAAATTTTATCTTATAGAGTTGAGTTCTTATTGGACTATGCTCAGATAAATATAATTTTCTCATATAATCATCTGATACTGGCTTTTGACCTTCTCCTAGCCCTATAGTAGTTCTTGCTCTGTCCGCTACTTCTCTGCTTGTCCCATATAAATGTGTTACTGTTACCTTCATATTATTCACCCCTATTTTTTATTTATTTAATTAATATTTTTTCCTTAGAAAATTATTGTTTTATTTCATTTTATTCATGCTAAAAAGAGTGATATAAATTTTATCACTCTTTCTGTGTATATTTTTCTAGTTTATTTATAGTTCATTATACTGCAATAAAAATATTCAATATTATCCTCTTTAGCATATAGATATATGAATGACTTACATAGGTTTGAATAGCCAGTTAAAAAATGTATCTATTGCTATCTTTGGGTTGATTTCATCTATTGATGGTGAAAAATCTCTTGTAAAAATTAGTGCTCCATATGTAATAACTAGAATAGCTATAGCTATTGATATATTAATCCACATAGGTAGTTCATATTTATATCCAACTTTTGTGTTATTAGATATACTTAATACAATTGTTGCAATAAGAAGTGTTCCAATCGCTACTAGTGAAAATGGGTTTTCGCTAGCAAATAAATGGTAAACTAACAATAATTTGATTACTGAATTAATTCCTTCTCTTATCCATCGATAATCCTTAAACTTTGATTTAAATAATACTTCTGATAAAAAATCAACTAAAACAAGAAGTATCAAAAAATTCGTATCCGTCCCCCAAGAAGCATATATCATTACAAATTTAAATAATGTAGTATATACATAATATAGTTGATTATGTGTACCATTTTCTATATATGCTTTTCTTTCCAGTAGATCTTTTATTTTTTTATCATTTTCTACTGTACTCTCATCGTAATTTTTCTTCTTGCGTAATTTACGCATTCTTCTTTCGATTTTTATTGAAACTCTATCCAACTCTTTAATATTTTTTAGATTTTTCGAATTATCATATAATACTAAAGTTGATGATATAAAGGTATACATTATAAATTTAAGTAAAATTTGTAATGGTTCTTTAAAATTACCTCCATCTAAAAAGCATGCCACACCAAAAGCAATAACAATCAAACTCGGCAACAATAGTCTCTTTGTTTCCTTGTACATGTTCCATGTTTCTACTAAAGATGTACTATCTTCAGTATAGCTAATTAAGCAGTATTCAATAAATATATACGTCAAATATAATATTAAACATATTATGCCTAATTTAAATACATATTCCATGAATATTCCCCCTCATTCTTTATTTTATTTAAATATTTTGTTACTAATTGTATTATATATAAATATTATAAAAAGTCTATAGCATAATTGTTTTAATAATAAATAAAATATATTTTTATCAAATTTCCTTACACTAAGTTAGTCTTTGAGTAATAAATTTTATATTCACTTTTCAATGTGCTAATTAAATATGTTTTTTATTTACATAATATCTTTGTACTCTTGTTTTATATTATCTTTATGTATCAACCCTATAAGGACTCCTTGATAAAAGTTGCTATATTCAGCCTTTATAGTAACTATAAAATCTTTTTCATTAGCTTTTTTAGTTATTTCTTTTAATTCATCTTGCGTGTAATGTTCTATAGGCATTGATGCCATTATAGCATTGCTTTTCAATGCATCTTCAATAAAATCATTTACACTACATTTTTTAATAGTTTTGTAATTATCTACACCCATACTTTCCTCCTAAGTTCACTTAAAATACAATTTTTATGTGAACATCTTCCCCTCTTGGAGAAGATATTCTTATCCTAATTCATCACCTTTTACATAAAAATAGTTTTTACGTTGATACTTAATTTCTCTTTCAAAATCTTTACTAGTACTTATAACTAATAAATCTCTCAATTTTTCTTTATCAACTTCAAAAATTTCTACTGCTGCATCTCTAGTTATAGTTATATTGAAATCATATCCTTTTTCTGCAACACTTCTTAAAAGTTCTGTTGCAACATAAAATTTATCTAATATCTCTTTATTCTTAACTTCTTGATTTTTAGGAAATTCTATTACATTACCTAATAACTTTAATTGTTCACTCATAGATCCTCCTGCAAAACAAATCCGATTTTTATGTGCCGAGTATCGACCTAATATTGACCGACCTCGGCCATGTCGTTTTATAATATATCCATTAGTACATCCTCAATTTCCTCTACAAATTCTTTATACTCTATTTCTTCATCTTCCAAGTACGTTTCAAGCCCATATACTGCATTTAATCTATTAAATATCATTTTTGCTATATTTTCATGGTCATACCCTTTTACTTCTAAGTCATAATTCACTATAGCTCCTCTACCTGCTCCTGTTGTATAGTTAACGCGTCCTCTACTATCTACGAATCCTTTATCTCCTACTTTTATCTTTATTTTATCTTTACTAATCATTTTTTCTATTTCATAATCTTGTTTTTCTATTATTTCTTGACCTATTTTCATAATCTCCACCACCTATTTATTTTTAATATAACTACAGTAATTCCCATATAAAGAAAACATTAATATAATTGACACTATACTATCTACCTTACTAGGAATTATTTCCCCTATAATTATCATTTCTAGCATTTGCCATATACTTATAACTATAAGTCCTATTCCACAAATAACTAGAGAATCTGTGATTGTATTTTTCATATCTTAAAACTCCTCTTTAAGTTTCCTCTTATTTCTATACTTTATAAACTAAATATGTTCATATATTCAACTATTACGTATATTCATACAGTCTTTGTATCCGTCTTCTTATACCCTTTTAACATTTTGTCTTTATCTATTATACCTACTTTCGAATCATAAGAATGTGTTTCTCTGTTATTTAAATTAACTATATCTCATCTACCTGGCACTATTTATTCAGCACCAGATAGATGTTTATTTTGAACCATCCTAGAATGGTATATCATCGTCATCTATAGCTTGGAACCCTTGGGGATCTAACCCACTTGGTTCAAAGTTTTGGTTATAGTTTTCTCCTACATTATCTCTTCTACTATCTAAGAATTTTATTGTATTAGCTACCATTTCTGTAGCATACCCTTTAGTTCCGTCAGGCTTATCCCAACTTCTATTTTGGAACCCACCTTCTAATAATACTAAGCTTCCTTTACCTACATAATTTGAGGCACTTTCTGCTGTTTTCCCAAATAATTTAAAGTTGAAAAAATCTGTTTGCTTTTTTTCTCCATAGCCTCTATCTATAGCAATTGAATTTTCGTATACTGCCATTCCTGAGCCTGGTATATACTTTAGATCTCCCTCTTTAGTGCATCTTCCACAAAGTATTGTTTTTTGAAACATACTATTCACCATCCTTATATTTTCTAGCCATAATAGCTAGAACATCAAGTGCTCCAACTATTATAGCGATTAAACTAATTAATATTAAAACATCTTTCATTTATCTTACCTACCTATGCAATATTCCGCAGCTACTACATTGCTTAAATATTCCTAGCTTCGTTTTTATCCTATAGACTGTCCCTTTACAGTGTCTACAAGCTCTTTCTCTCACACTTAATATATCAGCCATATTACATCAGCCCCATCTTCGTATAACAATCTATTACACCGCTTTTAGATAACTTATTCCAATCATGTCTTTCCATAGTTTCTCCGCTATATCGATCTACGAAAGACCATTTGCAAGCTATATCTATCTGATCTTTATATTGAGCTTTTAAAATATCTATCATTTCTACCCTTTTAACTAACTTATAATTTGCAACTGCTATTTTCTTATAGTCATCTTGTAACTTTAGTTTTTCTGCTTTTTCCTCTTCTAGTAAAGCTTCTAGTTTTTTTACTCTTTCTCTAAGCTCAATATTATCTTCATTTGTTTCTATAATAGTTTTTTCAAACTCACCTAACTTATTTTTTAAGACTCCGATTCTATTCTGTGACTTTGCGTTTTCATTTGTTAGCTCTTCACATTTATTTCTTAATCCATCAACAGTTATCTTTCCTGACTCTATATCTTTTTCAAGAGATTCTATTTTGCTATCTTTAACATCTATAGTTCTTTCTAATTTATCTACTACCTCATTATGTTTCTTTTTAGTTATTATCATTTGTTATTTCCCCCTCGTATTTTAATAATTGTATATTTCTTCATCCATAGCTATATTTAATGGTGTAAATGTTGAGCTTCCACAATCACACACATACATTTGCTTATCATTTACATCTAGCTCTATCTCATAGCTTTCTTTATTACAACTGTTACATCTAAGTAACATACAATCAATTGGTTTAAAACTCTCTAACTTATCATGAAATATCCCATTTTCATTGAAAACTTGCACTATTTCTTCATTTGTTTCTAACTTCGTATATGTTTTTAATACTGTTGCAATCTCTCCTGTTTCATGTACTACTAAATCTCTTTTCTTTAGTTTAAATTTCATAACTACTCCCCCTAATATTTATAAATAATATCTTTCGACTTTATTATTTTCTAAATTTATTACCTGGAAAAATCTTGCCCCAAATTCATCTGTACCTCTTCTTTCTAGTAAGTAATTCTTTTGGTCTAATCCCATCTTAGTTAAAGCCTCTTTGTGAGATCTTAAAAGTTTCTTCCCTTGTTTCATACTATTTAGCCCTCCTTGGTGTGAAATTGTAAGTATAATCTTCCTGATCCTTGTCAAACCTATTAGCCTTTTTCTTAGATTTTCTCTTACTTTCTTTTCCCTTAGATTCCAACTTAGCTTTTTTCTTTTCCTCAGCTCTTTTCTTAGCTTCTTCAGATATAAAAGCATAAGCACAATTATTCTTCATCTCACATCTAGGAACTAAGTTGTTTTCTAAGATATCATACAACTCACACTTAGAGTAATTTCTTTCACAATCTTTACAGTGATTGTTTATAGCTAAGTATGCTAATTTTTCAAACTCTGGTCTTTCTACTTTTACAATTTCATATTCCGTCTCATAGCTACCAAACACTCTATCCATCATCCACTTATCAAGTATTCGCACTGGTTCTTTCTGAGCTTTAATAGTACGTTTCATAAACTTATCTATTTCCTTTTCTGGCATCCTACTAAGTAATGTCTTCATAAATTTTTCAGTATATGTTATAGCAGTTCTAAGATACTTACCTTCATCCTTAGTCATATTGTTGTGTTCTTGCCAACTATCAACTGTCTTACTGTTTATTTCTAATAAGTGGCTTACACATAACAAATCATTCATTTCTCTAGCAGTTAAGTAATTTTTCATCCTTCATCTTCCCCCAATTTAAAATCATCACTTCCAGTAAATCTCCTAATCTATGCGCTTTTTCATCGTCCATGTCTCTTACATGTTTTTCAAAGAATTCTTCTTTTATCAGAAATGCTTCATCTTCTGTCATATGCTTCATTCTTTTTTTAGCTTTTATCTCATATTTAGCTGCATGTTCATTAGCTTTTTTTACTAACATCCAAGCTTCCCATTTAAGTCTTTTAGTTTCTTCATGATCCTTTGTTATATAGTTGATAAAGTCATTCTTGTATGTAACTTTAAAACTATTAACTTCTGCAACTTCTACTATTTCTTTATCTTTAATTACTTGTTTAAACATTTCTCAAGCTCCCTTCTTTGCTGCTCTACTATTGCTATATCTAGCAGTTGACTAAGCTTCACAGTAAGCCAATTATGGCCTACTGTAATATATATCTTTCCTAGTATACATTGATATACTCTTATCATCTGTTTACCCCCTGTATCCTTCTTCTTCTAATCTTTCTCTTATTAGCATTCTCACAAAGTCAGATACATTCATGTCGTAAATGTCAGCTATATACTTTAAGCTTTCTTTTTCTTCTTTAGTAGCTCTAATATAAATCTCCTCATCCCTAACATTTCTCATTTGTATAATCTCCCCTTATTTAAATCTATAGTAATTCTTTTCCATCTTAGATTCATAAGCTTCTTTTAATTCATCTACATTAAATCCTAGACTATATAAAAGTTCTATAAATAGTGGTACTAGGTAATTTTTTAGTTGGTATCTAGCTTGTCTTTTAGCTCCAGATAAAGTTGTTATCCTATAGGCTAATCTATTAAATGTAACTTCTGGTACGGTTGTCTGTACCTCTAGTTCTCCAAATATCATATCTTCATCTAAGAAATTTGCTAAATTTCCTAAGTGAGCTAAAAAGTCCGCACATTCTTCTAATAAATGTTCTCTATCTACTTTTTCATTACTCCACCATTTATGGACCATACTTGCTTGTAGTATTTCTCCTAACTCTGATTGCAGAGCCAATATAAGCCAATATGGGACACAAAAGCTATCTTTTTGATAGTTATATCCTTTAACATCTAATAAGTATTCTAAGAACCTATTTTGCTCTTTTTTTATATATGTAAAATCAATCATTATATTCATACGTTTCCCCACTCTCTTTTTTATCTTGTAGTTGTAATTCTTGTATTGCTATATTCATAGCAGAAAGTGCATCATATCCATAGTGATTTTTAAGATGTTCTGCTCTAGCTACTACTTCATCTTTTCTATATAATTCCATAGCTTCCACTTAATCTATATATTCTATCTTCCAGCCTTTATAAGCTCCATCTTTTCTAAGATATATCCCTACAGTAACTGGTGATCTATTAAAGAACTTTCCAACATTGTTTAGCCCTGTTATCTCTTTTACTTCTCCTGTTTTTAAATTTGTCAATCTTACATGCTTAGCATTCGAAGGTCCTTCTTTTTTACCAACTCTGCTAAGTCTCCAAGTTTTCTTATATGTACACCCATTGTTGCAGTAGTTAGCAACACTTCCTGCAGGTATACTTGTTAAAAGTTCAACTTCTCCGTTCCCATGACATAATGTACTTTTCCCAGTTTTAACATTTGTAGCTAATATTTTTAGTCTTTTATTATGTTTTATCTTTTTAGTTGTTTTAGTTTCCTTAGTGTCTTGTTTTACTTCGTCTTCTAGATTTAAGTCGCAATATAGCTTATATGCAGAACATGCCTGAGATATACTAGGATATTTTATTGAACCATTTATTTTCACTCCAGTTATACATTTAGCTAATGCAAGATAATTTAGCATTGTTTTATCATCAGTTAGATCATTAGGTCCTAGTGTATTTGGAACTCTATATTCTCTTTCTAACATTTAATTCTCCCCCCATATATACTTTTTAATTTCTTGGCATTATAAATATCTCTTCTTGCATAACTCTGTATTTATTATCTAAATAGTCTTTCTTGTATCCATTTTGTATAAAGCTGTGTATATAGTCTATAACTGATATAGCTCTTTCCTTACTTACATAAGTCCCTAGTTCTGTTGTAGATCCAGAAGAAGTTACCCCTATTACAGTAGATTCTTCTGCTATAACCTCTACATATTTACCTATTGTTTCCTTCTCTTTGCTTCTTATTATTATCATTACTAATCTCCCCTTATCTTTTGTTATTAAGCACCTTGCATTCTATAATTTAATCCTTTACCTTTTATTTCAATAACGTAATTCTTGCACATTTCATACAATCTGCTACCTATAGCTTCATCTATATCTAACAATGCATCTATAAGCTTTTCTGTTGTAATTATTACTGGTAAACATTTAAAGTATCTATAATCTAATATCTCATACATAATGTTTATATCTGATTCTGTTATACGTCCTTTGAACAAATCATCTATTAGCAATACTTCTGCATTTTTATAAACATTAATTTCACGTTGATAATTTTCTTCATCTGTTATAGATTGCTTTAAATTGGTAATACTACTTCTATAGGGCATATATATTACCCCTATTGATCTATCTAATAATGTATTTGCTATAGACATCGCTAAGTGAGTTTTACCAACACCAACTGATCCGCTTAGTATTATAGAATTTTTACGAACTACTCTAATGTCTTCGAAATTCTTAGAGTAGTTTTTTGCTGTTAAAAAAGCTTCCATTGTCTGCATATTAGTTTCATAATTATAAGTTTCAAATCTCATTCTTCTAAATTCTTCACTTATACCACTAGCCTTTAACTTTTCTTCCGCTATTCTTAAAGCTCTACATCTACAATGTCCATAACTTCCATCTTCTAACTCTATAAAAAGCATATCTCTGCATTTATCACACTTATATCTAATCGTCGAGTTCTCTAATTCTTCTAAGTAGTTCTGCCCTTCTTGCTTCTTCACTTGCTCTATCATTTTCTGAGCTCTCTTCTTGTACTCTTCTTTTTGTTTCTCTGTCATTGGATTTCACTTCCTTTTGGTTTTTCTTT
Organism: Romboutsia sp. 1001713B170131_170501_G6; assembly: GCF_015668195.1. Lineage (NCBI taxonomy): Bacteria > Bacillati > Bacillota > Clostridia > Peptostreptococcales > Peptostreptococcaceae > Romboutsia > Romboutsia sp. 1001713B170131_170501_G6. The sequence continues at coordinate 882,697 of NZ_JADPFC010000001.1, read as the reverse complement.
TGTAATTGATAAGCTTCTAATTGCTCATACGTTGTTATATTTACATCTAACCATTGCCTGATTATGCCTTTTACATATCCTAGATTACATTTACTTTTTTCTGTTGCTATTTCTATAGCTCTTTTAAAAAGTTTACAATCTATAGTTTCTGACATTTCTACAAGCCATTCTGCTACTATTCCATTTATAAGACCTAAGTTTTTTTCATAAAGTTTACTAAATTCTTTAAGAGAATCATCTTTATTTATATACATACTATTAATACTTGTATTATTAATATATGTATTATTATCTTCACAGTTTTCCGAATACCCCTCTTCGAGATTTCGAGTACCTCTGTCGAGATTTCGAACACCCCTATTCGATTTATCGAGTACCCTTATAATTCTTTTATCTATAGCTTTGCTATTTTCTTTATATACATATGAAATTCTTATCATTTTCTTTTTTTCTAAAGATTTTATAATTTCTGAGCATCTATTCTTAGATAAGTCAAAGAAAGTTGAAAAATATTCATTACTAGCAAAGCATCCACTTTCATTGTCTAAGCTATCTATTTCTACAAAGAATACTTTTTCTAATAATGTTAGTTCTTTGTTAAGCCATATTTCCTTAGGTATCCAGATGCCTTTAAAAGCTCTTTCCAGTGTCATCACCTACTTATCTTAAGTACCTTATATATATTTGATATACTAACCATAGAACCACTATATCTATAATCAATACTGTATAAATTAATTGCATTATCTTTTGCTCCTAACCATTATTAGTGTTGCTAGAAGTGGTAGTGTGTAAAATACCACCACCTCTTTGATAAATTCCATTACTTAACATCTTCAAATGTTCCTTGTCCTTCTTGAACGTCTTCCTTAACTTCATAATCAACTTCTAAGCTATCTGATTCATCATTTACCAAACTCATATCTTCATCTATTTTAGATTTAACTGTTTCATCACTACTTACAGCTTTTTGCATTTCTATGCTTAAAGGTGCATATTTTAAAAGCTGTTTTATAACTGTTTTCTTAGCCATAGCATCAAAATCAGTTTGCCAAGGTCCATTATTAAAAGTTTTACTTTTATTTCTAGCATGAGTTAATACTTCTTCTTTAGTCATGAATACAAAGCTATGTCCTCCAGTATCAAGATGATAAACTGCATAGTACCCTATTACATCTCCTCTTTCACCCTTCAAAACTGGCTCATGTATTAAATCTTGATGTAATCCATATTTAACCTCAAACTTATCATTCGCTCTGACTTCATGTGCATATAAGGTCTTTATCTTGCCACTTCTTAAAGCTAATTCTAATAAACCCTTATATCCAACTTGGAACTGCACTTTATTGCCATATGGTATTATATAAGCTTGTCCTAACGGTGTATTAGGCTCTAATCCTAATTGAGCTGAATCCATCATTGCAGCTAAGAAACTCATAGGCTCACAATTTAAAAATTTAGGGTTACTACCAAATGCAGTTAGTGCTACTCTTTGGAATCTTTCACTAGACATATGCTCTGGTAAAGCTTTCTTTATTTGTCCTGCCATTTGTGTCATTAATTGCTCCATAGCTTTGTTAGGGCTAACTTTTTTTACTGTTGTTGTTCCTGTTGCTTTAGCTTGTAATTTATTTTTTAAATCTGCCATTTTATTTACCATCCTTTTTTTATTTATTTACCTATCCTAAAGGTTCTACTTGAACTAGTTTTTATAAATTGATCTGCAATCTCAGGCATTTCTTTTTTCAATCTTTTACTATCTATTGTATTTCTAGTTGAAGTTTTCCAAGTTATTTTTCTCTCCCCTACCTTGGCTACTTCAAATTCTTCCATATAAAACTGTATTTCCTGTTCTATAAGCTTCTTTTCACTTTCCAATGTCTTTATATCCGATACTATCTCGTCATATCTTAAAAGCTTTCCTGGTCCATCCTCTAATAAATGTAACTCTATTTCTTGTCCGTTTGATTTTTTGTACTTTTCTTTTAAATACTCACTATATGCATCACTTCCATCTGGTAATGGAACTTCATCTTTTAAAATGTTATTTTCCCAAAAGTCTTTTTCAATCTGCATAAGATAATCTATTGTTTCTTCATCTCTTTCTATTTTGTGCCATATAAAATCACTATTACCTATCAATGCTGCTATATAACAATGTGTTGCTCCTGTTATTGCCATGTAATGTAAACACTGTATTTCATAATGAGAAGGTACTCCCTCTTCCCATTCTTTTAATGCATAACTATTTGTTGTTTTACATTCTAAAAATGCTTTTTCTCCAACTATTGCTCTATCTATATTTGCTAATGCAAATGGATATTTTTCATTTTTAAGTATTCCGTTTACATTTCTAACTTTTAACCCTGTTTCTTCTGTAAATAATTCCGCTACTAATCCCTCTAATCTATTACCTAATTCCATTCTTAAGCTTTTAATTTCTTGTGGATTATCTTGTTTCTTATCCATATATAACTGTATAGCTGATTTCCAATGATTTAATCCTGCTATACAACTTGCATCACTTCCACCTATACCTGCTTGTCTATGCTTTAGCCATTCTTCTTTTGGCATATCCTTTGTATCTGCTATTACTTTAGCTTCCAAATATTTTCTAGTTTTTTTATCTTGAGATAATATTGCAACATCATTCATGTTGTGTTATCCTCCTTATATTGAATAAATTTTAGTTTTTAGTTTTTGAATTAGACCTATTGCAGTAGGTCTTTTTCTATTCTCATTCCTGCAAACTTACCATCTGCATATATAAAGACCCAATTTTTCTTTTCATGTAGTTCTATGCAATCTTGTAAAGTCAAATCGAAGAATGTCTTATTCATATTCACACTTAACACCTCCCTTCATAGTAATCAAGCACTCCATCTCTAGGAAAAGTATATTTTCTTCCTGTTTTTCTAACAAAGAACCAACCTTGTTTTTCTGCTTGTCTTATTTCGTTATATGCAGTATTAGGAGATATATCTAAATAAAGTTGTAAATGCTTAGTTGTCCAAATTCTATCTGCCAAATTTATATTTTTTTTCATTGATAATCTACTCCTACAAAAATTTTAATTGATTATTTCTTTGTCTAACTTCCATGCTAAGCTCAACTGTAAGATTATATGTAGCTATTAGTTCTAAAGCTTCTTCATATCTATTTCTTGGTGTATATGCATACTCACTTATATCAAAGTAATTATTGTATTGTCTTCCCATATCTGCATATACTTTAGCTCTTAAACTTGCATCTTTATAAGCTACACTTTTTCTTCCACCTAATAACTCTACAACTCTTTTACTCTTAGCTCTTTGTATAGCTCTTTTCTGGTGTGGATTTATTTCTAAACTATCTAGTCTTTCTTCTATTTTTTCAAATCTTTGTTCATGATCTTCTAATACTTGATATTGAAGTTTTAATTGCTCCATTGGTGATAATACCTTCTGTTTTTTTAATGACTTCTCCATTTCTTCAAACCTATCCATATATTTTATAGTGAATAGATCTCCCTTTTCTCCAGTTGTTTTATGAGCTAAAAACTCACAACCTTTTTTAGAAATTTTATAATCCTTTAAAGTTCTACCAGTTGAATCCTTATATGTGCTTTCTATCCATAAATCACTCACCTTATTTTTTAGGTCAGTAACTTTTTTAAATATTTCTGTATGCTTTTCTATTTTTGCTATTAAATTATCATGCCTTATATCCATCATTACTGATACTTCTCTAGAAGATACTCTAACTATATCTTCATTTGTTGTTTTCACTATTTCACTCATTTACTTCTCCCTCCAAATATTGCCTAATTTTTTATACTGATCAGGTTAAACTATTTTAGTCATCTAAATGTTGACTAAATTATTAAAAAAAATATCATCTATTGTTGTACCAAAATAGTCTGCAAGTATTTTAGCTTCATTAAGTCTAAACTCTTGTTTACCAGTTTCTTTATAACTATAAGAAGTTTTGGACATATTAAGAATTTTTGCAACATCTTCTTGTTTTAGATTATGTAGCTTTCTATAAGCTACTAAATTATTTGTTTGTATCATTTAAAACCCCTTTCTGTAAACTTTATGTTGACTGTTTATACTTAAATTATAGTCAACATGTTGTTTACTGTCAACATTATTTTAAACTTTTTTTGAAAAAGTATTCATTTTTTTATATTTTAAGTAATATAATTTTATTTTAGTCAATTTTTAGTTTACAATATAGTTAGGAGGAATGTAGATATGTTATGTGATAGATTTAAAAAAGAAAGACTTAAAACAGGGTTAAATCAAGTTGAATTCGCAAAGTTATTTAATGTTACTAAACAAACAGTATCTAACTGGGAAAGCGGAAAAAGAAAACCAGATATAGAAATGCTTTCTAATATAGCTAAGTATTTTAATGTAACAACAGATTACCTGTTGGGAAATGATATTTCTGACAATAAAACTGATGATATTAAGTTATCTAATTTAGAAAAACTAGACAGTAATAAGATGGTTAAAGTACCAGTATTGGGAGTTATAAAAGCTGGTATTCCTATGTTTGCTGAAGAAAATATAGTTGACTTTGAATACATACATCAGGAGGAATTATCAGTGGGGGAAGAATATTTTTATTTGGAAGTAAAGGGCGATAGTATGATAAACGCTCAAATCAACGAAGGTAATAGAGTCCTTATAAGAAAACAAGATTATTTAGAATGTAATGGTGATATTATGGCCGTTAGGGTTAATGGCGATGAAGCAACTCTAAAAAGAATATATAAACAAGAAAATGGAATTGTTTTACAATCAGAAAACCCTAAGTATGCACCTATGTTTTATCCAGCTAGTGACTTAGAAAATGGATATGTAGGTATAATAGGAAAAGCTATCGAGGTTAAAATTAAGCTTTAGAGAGTTGGTGTTGACATTTGAATATTAAATCAACATTTATAAGAAAAAGAAATAATAATTATAATGTCTATATTGAGTATATAGATGAAGAGGGTAAAATAAGACAGAAAAGTCAAGGTAAATATAAAAATAAAAAAGATGCAGAAAAACATTTAATTGATTTAAAGAGCTCTATTAATAATAATAAATTTATAATTTCTAAAGATATTAAATTTGTAGATCGTTGTTCTAAGTTTGTTGAAGAGAACAAATATAGTTGGTCCGTACTTACAACAAGAAATAGAAAAAGCTTAATATCAAAACATATAGAAAAACATTTTGGTAATGTCCTTTTAAAAGATATTAATCCTACTTTCTTGCAAGGTTTCGTTAATCAAATTTATAAGGAACATGTTACAGGAACTGCAGATGTTATCTATTCATTTGTAAGAACTGTCTTAAAGGAATCTTATAGATTAAAAGAAATTAATGAAAACCCATGCGATTTTATTAAAATGCCAAACAAAAAATATAATTCAACTTCTGATGTTTATACTAGAGAAGAAACTAAAGAACTTATAGAAAAGTTAGAAGGTGAAAATATACAAGCTCCTATTATGCTAATGACTATACTTGGACTTAGGTATTGCGAAGCATGTGGACTTAGATGGCAGGATATTGATTTTGATAATAATATAGTTAATGTTAATCAAATTATAGTTTATCTAGGTAAAGAAGGCTTTATATTTAAAGATCCTAAAACTGAAAAATCTAAAAGAGCTTTACATGCTCCAGATGAACTTATGAAGATATTAAAGAAAGTAAAGATAAAACAGGGTGAATTACAATTAAAAGGACTTTTAAAAAATGAATATGATTTAATCTGTTTAAATGCTGAATTGAACCCATGGAGCAATACAGCTATTAGAAAAACTTTTAAGAGATTCTTAAAAAAGAATAATATGAAAACTGTTAGACTTCATGACTTGAGGCATACAAATGCAACTATGATGCTTTTAAGTGGTACTAATATGAAAATTGTATCTGAAAGATTAGGTCATACAGATATTAAATTAAGTATGAATAGATATTCTCATGTAATCAAGGAAATGGATAAAAAAGCATCAGATAATTTAAGTAATATACTTTTTAAATAACAGTCAGTTTTATGTCAGTAAATTAAGTTTTTGTCAGTTGATTGCAGTTAGTTAATTAATTTTATTTTATGCTAATTAATTTGGTAGTAATTGCAATTGCTTACTATTAAGTTTAAATGAATTCAGTTAATGCATATTTAATATTTTGTAAAAAAATAAATACCTCTTTAAAACAAGAGGTATTTATGCATTAACTGTTCTTCTTAAGTACATATCATTTTTATTTCTATCGTAGTATTTAGAAAGTAATCCTTCATATTCTAGTACTAAACCTTTATAATCATAGAAATCATTAGGTCTTACTTCATAAGAAGGCTTATTCATAATGTTTATATCACTTTTTTCTAGCATATCAGCAACAAAATGTGAACATACATATTTAAATTCTTTTTCTCTAGGTCTATCTATACTTAGATATAAAAGTGCTTTTACATCATAATCATATTGTTCTCTATTTTCACTTACATTCATTATATTCTTGTATAATTTATGATATTGTTCATCAGTAACATCTAACGAGTAAACACGACACATAGTGTTAGTCCTTATAGCGTATAAACCTTCATTTATATTTTCCTCCACAAACCCTGCAAATATAGGAGTTTTAGGATTTAACCTTCCAAATGAATACATAGGTCTTAATTGTTCATTTAAAGATATCGATACATGTGCATATGGGGTTTTACTTATACGTCTTATAAGAAACGATAATACTGTACCTGTATATGTTGTTATAATATATACTTTTTTCATATTACTCTCCCCCTCTTCATTAAAATATAACTATAAAAGTATATCACAAAAATATATATATAGTAAATATTTTTGTGAAATTATTTGTCGAAAAGTCTAAATTTTATATTTATATTCTTTAATTTTATTTAGGTACATTTTCCGTATGTATTCTATTATTTATTTTTCTTCCAAGTATCCAAGATATAATTACAGATAGAATAAATACTACTATTTTAATAGGTTCTTGAAAAACCTTATCCAAATCTTCTCCAATATAACTTATAAGTAAAAACATTACAAACTTTCCAAATACCATTCCTGATATATAATTTTTTATTTCTGTTCCTGCAAATCCAGATGAAATTGTTACTAGAAAATCTGGTATAAAAGGACATGCATAAGAGATAAATATAGTGTTAAATCCTTGTCTATGAATCCAAGAAGTTACTCTCTTTACTTGTTCTTTTGATTTATACTTTTGTATGTATTTTAACCTTGAAAACCTATTTGCTATATAGTATAAAATTATAGATGCAATTGCTGAACTTACCCATGACACTAAAAAACCCATCCACATTCCAAGAACAAAAGCATTTGCTAGCACTATTGCAATTAAGGGAAGTATTGGTGCAAAAGTCTCAAGCATTACAAGTAAAAATCCAACTATTATGGCTAATACTTTGTGGTCTGTTAATGAATATAGTATTTCTTCCATAGTTAACTACTCCTAAATATATGTTTATTAGTTTAAAAAATGACTATCATATTATTATTATTTAGACTTATCTAGTAAGTATACATTTTATTTATTGTATTTTAGGATTTAAGTTCACTATTTAAAAGGAAATTTATCATAATTTTATATTTATATTATAAAATTTAATCATTCGTATAATAATTTTAAGTATATATATTTAATTATATCTTTATTTTTTTACAATATTAGATTAAAATTAATATTATGGATTATAGTACTTTTTTGTACTATGGATAAAAAATTAATAAATGAGAGGTACTATTAATATGTCAAACGAAAATGTTTCATCTAATTTCATAAAAAACATTATAGTTAATGATTTAGAAACTGGAAAACATGACAGCATTATAACTCGTTTTCCACCAGAACCAAATGGTTACTTACATATAGGTCATGCTAAAAGTATATGCTTAAACTTTGGACTTGCAAAAGAATTTAAAGGAAAAGTAAACTTAAGATTTGATGACACTAACCCAGTTAAAGAAGATGTAGAATACGTAAATTCTATAAAAGAAGATGTTAAGTGGTTAGGATTTGATTGGAATAACTTATTCTTCGCATCAGACTATTTCGATACAATGTATGAAAAAGCTGTGCTTCTTATAAAAAAAGGTAAAGCTTATGTATGTGAATTAACACCTGAAGAAATGAGAGAGTATCGTGGTACATTAAGTGAACCTGGTAAAGACAGTCCTTATAGAAACAGAACTGTTGAAGAAAACTTAGATTTATTCGAAAGAATGAAAAATGGTGAATTTAAAGATGGAGAAAAAGTATTAAGAGCAAAAATTGATATGTCATCTCCTAACATAAACTTTAGAGATCCTATAATATATAGAATAGCTCATTCAACTCACCATAATACAGGAGATAAATGGTGTATATATCCAATGTATGCATTTGCTCATCCACTAGAAGATGCAATAGAAGGAATAACTCACTCTATATGTACTCTAGAGTTTGAAGACCAAAGACCATTATATGATTGGGTTGTTAGAGAATGTGAAATGGAAAATGTTCCTAGACAAATAGAATTTGCAAGACTTAACCTTACAAATACTGTTATGAGTAAGAGAAAGTTAAAGCAACTTGTTGATGAAGGTGTAACTGATGGATGGGATGATCCTCGTATGCCTACTATATCAGGTCTTAGACGTAGAGGATATACTCCTGAAGCTATAAGAAACTTCTGTAGAGAGATAGGTGTATCTAAAGCTGATTCTAAGGTTGATAGTCAAATGCTTGATTTCTTCGTAAGAGAAGATTTACAACCTAAAGCTCCACTTGCTATGGGTGTTTTAAGACCTTTAAAATTAGTTATAACTAATTATCCTGAGGGTCAAATAGAAATGTTGGAAATCGAAAATAATGCAAAAGACGAAACTAAAGGAAAAAGAATGGTTCCATTTGGTAGAGAACTTTATATAGAACAAGAAGACTTTATGGAAGAACCTGTTAAAAAATACTTTAGACTATTCCCTGGAAATGAAGTTAGATTAAAAGGTGCATATTTTGTAAAATGTAATGAAGTTATAAAAGATGAAAATGGAAATGTAGTAGAAATACATTGTACTTATGACCCAGAAACGAAGAGTGGTTCAGGATTTACAGGACGTAAAGTAAAATCTACTATACATTGGGTTGAGGCAACTACTGCTAAGCCTTGTGAATTTAGATTATATGAACCATTAATACTTGATGATGCTCCTGAAAATGAAGGTAAGCATTTCTTAGAACAAATAAACCCAAATTCTCTAGAAATACTTCAAGGATTTGCAGAACCTACTCAACTTGAAAATGCTAAAGTTCTAGATAAATTCCAATTTGTTAGAAATGGATTCTTCTCTGTTGATACTAAATATACTACTGATGATAAATTAGTATTCAATAGAGTTGTTCCTTTAAAAAGTTCATTCAAACCTTCAAAATAATAAATAAAAAGGAAGCTAAATTTAGCTTCCTTTTTATTTTACTCCAAGTACCTTTATTCCATCCTCTATACATTCTATATCTAGAGGAAAATCTGGCCCTCTTTCTCCATCTATATCAGTTAATAAAACGTCGCAACAGTCTATTCTTACTTTTTTAGTTTTAAAATATAATATCTCACTTTCATTATATGTATCTAAGTGCTCACCTTTTAATATACTTATAAGTACTGGTATTGATTTTGGTATAGGCATTGCTTTAAATATAATGACATCTAGGTAACCATCATCTACTTCTGCTTTGTATGCTAAATTTAAATTACCTGCTGTTTTTCCATTAAATACTAACATAAGATACATATCACCCTTGTACATAACTTCTTTGGAATTTACATTTATATTGAACTTTCTTAGGTGAAGAGCTTCCTCTATACCTGTAATATAATAAGATACTTTTCCCATATAATTTTTCAATTCTGGATTTATCTTCTGAGATACATCAGTAAACATTCCTGCACTAGCTACATTTATAAAATATTTATTATTTATTTTTCCTATATCTATACTTTTAGGTTCTGAATTAATTATATCTTTAACGGCTTTATTTATATCTAAGGAAATATTTAAAGCTTTAGCAAAATCATTAGCTGTTCCTGTTGGAAGTATAGCAATAGGTATATCTATGTTAAATTCTTTCATAGCATTTAGAACTATATCTACTGTTCCATCTCCTCCTGCTATTAATAAATGGTCATAAGTTTCATCCATATCTAAAAAGGCTTTACTTATGTGCTGATGTTTACTTAATCTATATGGTATAAGTATGTAGTTATAGTTTTGATATATTTTTATTATATTATCAAGTTGGCTTGTTATTTTTTTCTCACCTGAGTTTGGATTATATATAAGCTTTACTTTTTTCATATTTCCTCCTTGCTACCCTTGGTGATATACATATTATATTATTTACAGATTATGTATTCATTATGTGTAGGATAAATTGTATATTATTTTAATACCCAAAACTTTCATTTATAAATATTATATGTATTCTATTTGGTATTCTTTGTTTTTTTATAATAGTATATTCACAGCATATTCTTTCACTACTACTACAGTCCATACAATAGCCTACTTCTTTACAAGGTGTCTTAGTATTTAACCTTTTAGCATTTGCAGGTGCAGATACTATTTTATTTCTATTTATAGCTTCATCTATATTTTTTACTATCTTATTTACTCCACACACTACTATAACTTTATCAGGCCCATAAAGCATGGCAGCTACTCTATTCCCCATTCCATCTACATTGTATAATTCTCCTTCTTCTGTTATAGCATTAGTACTAGTGAAGTATGCATCTGCACAGAAAGATTTTCTAAATATCTCTTTCATCTCCTGAGGTGAAAGATTTTCTTCATATCTATCTAAAAAATTGTATCTACCACTTCTTAATAAATCTATAATACCTGTTTCAAATAAAGTCATAGAACCACCACAAGCTACTAATGACTTTTCATCAACTAACTCTTTTATTATATTTATAATATCATTCTTGTCCTTTGCTAAATAACCCTTCATATTATTTCTTTCTAAAGCTTTAATTGTTTTTTCTATTCTTTTTTCATTGACCCAAATTATATTTTTATCCATAACAATTCACTCCTTAAAACCATACTTTATATAAATTTTTTATATATGTTAATTTTATCACAGTTATATACTATTTCTAAATATTTTTATACTACATACTTATATGATTAAAATTTTTGTACTAAGGGTATATAATAAACTTATGAAACTCAACTTAAAATATTAATGAAATTTACTTCAATTAATATAAGTGGAAATTAGCAAATAAAATATATAAGAGGTGTAAAATGATTACTATAATTTCTCCTACTACAACTATGAATTTTGATAAAAATATAAAACTACATAAACAATCTATGCCTATATTTAAAGATGATATAGATTACTTAATAAGACTTTTAAAATTATTAAAAAAAGAAGAACTATCAAACCTTATGAATCTAAGTGAAGATCTAACTACATTAAATCATAATAGACATAAAAATCTATCGACTAAAAATAATCCAAAGTGCGAAAGTATCTTAGCTTTTGATGGAGAGGTTTTTAATTGTATGAAAATTTATGAATTTACACATGAGGATTTTGATTTTGCTAATGAAAATATAAGAATACTTTCAGGACTTTATGGTATACTTAAGCCATTTGATTTAATAGAACCTTACAGACTTGAGATGAAATCTAAATTAGTTAATAAGCGTGGGGATGATTTATATAAATTTTGGAAAGATAAAATAACTCAAAATATAATGAATGAATTAAGTACACATAAAAACAAAATACTAATAAATCTAGCTTCTTCTGAGTACTTAAAGTGTATAGATTTAAAATCTATAAAGAAAGATTATACATTTATAGATATAAACTTTAAAGAATATAATTCTAGCAAAGACACTTATCAAACTAAAGGTCTTTATGCAAAACGTGCCCGTGGATATATGGCATCTTTTATAATAAAAAATAAAATAGATAAAATTTCAGATTTAAAAAAATTTAATATTGATGGTTATAGCTTTAATGAAAATTTGTCAGATAATAATAAACTTATATTTACTAGATAGTATTTTTTATATTATTATATATCATAATTAAAGCTATATTTTTAAATAAAAAAGTGCCTTTAAGTTAGTATTTATACTACTTTTAAGCACTTTTATTATTTATGTGATATATTATTTCTTCCTTTTTCTTTTGAAAGATAAAGCATTTTATCAGCAGATTCTAAAATAGATTCTACTGTTTTTGTATCTTCATCTAATGTGCTTATTCCAAAGCTTGATGTTATTTTTATAATTTTATCTTTCCATTTAAATTCATGCTTTTCTATTTTATCTTTTATAGCTTGAACTCTCTTAGTTACATTTTTTAATGGCATATTATTAAATACAACTAAAAATTCTTCCCCTCCATATCTCGCTACCCAATCTATGTCTTTTCTTATGTTATCTTTTAATATCTTACCTACTTCTTTTAGTACAAAATCTCCACACAAATGCCCATATGTATCATTTATTTGCTTAAAATAATCTAAATCTAGCATACAAACTGATAATGTCTTATTTTCATTTATACTATCTGATATATTAAAAGGTAGCATTTCATTTACATATCTTATATTAAAGCAATCTGTAAGTTCATCCTTAACAACTATCTCATTTAATCTGTTAACTTCTTTTGTTATATCACTTATACTTTTTTTACTTATCTCTTCTAGTATGTTGTCTTCCGTTACATCCTTTAACGCTTCTATTATATATTTTGCATCATTTATTTTGATCAAAGTTGCAATTACAAAATATACCCTTTCTTTATTAAACTCTATTTTTGAAAAAGATTTTTCCTCATTATAAGCTCTAATTGATATACAATTTTCACATACTTGATTTCTATTCCAAAACTCATAACAAGGTGGTCTTTCTATCTCTACCTTATTTTTTATTTGATGTATAACTACTTTTTTTATTGGATCTACTATTCTAATACAATCAAATAAATTATAAAGTATATCTCTTTCATTTATATATTCATATATATTCATACCTTATTTATCTCTCCTAATTACAAATAAGTGTCTATTATTATTAGATTTTTTCATTAAATTTATATTTGTATATATTTCTTCTTAAGTAAATTTTAGCATTGATTTCTATACCTATCAATATAGCCCAACTACTTAAATAAATCCATGTTATTAAAACTATTATTCCACCAATACTTCCATATATAACTTCATAGTTTGCATAATAATTAGAATAATAAGAATATCCTAAAGATACTAATATCCATCCAAGAGTTGATATTATAGCCCCTGGCGTTGCTTCTAACATCTTTACTTTTTTATTAGGACTATATCTATATATACTTATAAGTATTACAACTAAGGTTGATATACCTATAGTGTATCTTAGTATATCCCAAATATACATAAATATCTTATCAAGTCCAATAAGTCCAAATATAAAGTATCCTATCTTTTCTCCATACACTAAAAATACCATTGATGAGAATATTAAAAATAATAAGGTTATAGTTGATAGTATGCTTATAAAAAATACCTTTATAAATGATCTAGTTTCCTCTACCTTATAAGACTTATTAGCACCTCTTATCATAGCCCTTACTGCTCTTGATGATGTCCACATAGTTAGCAGAAAACTTGTTATTATAAAATTTTTACTTTTATTTTTCATAGCAGAATAAATTATAGCTGATATCATATTAAAAGCACTTTCTGGCATCATATGCTCAAATAATAATATGTATTTATTTATCTGAATAACAGGCATATATGCTATAGTACTTATAGTAAACATTAAAAATGGAAAAAGGGATAATAGCAAATAGAAAGACATTTCAGCGGCTTTTGAATTTATCTCTGTATAATTTGAATTTCTAAATACATCTATAATCTTATCTATCTTTTTCATATGTCCCTCCTTATTTTTATAGTATAAATTATCCTATTTTATGGTAATACTTTACTCTAAACAAATAATATATAAGTTACTTAAAATATTTACTATTTTACCATTTTATCATACTTTTTAATAAAGTTAAATTCATGAATATTTCACTATAAAAGGATGTAGTTAATATACATCCTTTTTCTATTATTTATATTTCTATAGTTTTTTTATAAAATCATGATATTTTTTATTAGGTTTATATATTATATTTTTTTAATATGTAAATATGTAATTTTTATAGATATAATTTTTTATTTTTAGTATTTTATTCTACTAGGAATTTATGTTAGTTATTATATCTTCTTTATTATACAATGTTGCAAACTTACTATATCAAATTATATATATCTTAAATAAAAATAACCCTCACAAATGAGGGTTATTTTTATTTAAGCACTTCTATCTTCAGTTGTTGCTGTGTTTTTTCTATTGTAAACATCTTTATCGATTTTGCCAAGTGAATTACCAACAGCTATTGAAGTTACCGATGCTCCACTTACATTTATCATTGTTCTACCCATATCTAGTATTGGATCTATTGCAAGTATTCCACCAGCTAATGGGAAATAAGCTCCAAGCCCTACTCCTGATACAACTACTGATACTGCCATTGTTGCAGTTCCTGGAAGACCAGCTATTCCTAATGAACTTATAGTTATAACTACAAGTAACATTACATAGAAACTTATATCTTTATCTATACCAGCCATGTTTGCAACTGTTATGGCCATTAGTGCAGGGTATATACCAGCACATCCATTCATCCCCATATTAGCGCCTAAACTTGCTGTAAAACTTGCCACACCTTCTTCAACACCCTGCTTTTTAACAAGTGTATCTATAGTTACAGGAAGTGTTCCTAAACTTGAACGAGATGTAAATGCAAGAAGCAATGGTTCTGCCGCATTTTTTATGTAAGTCATTGGATTTAATCCACAAGCTGTTATTATTATTAAGTGAACAACAAACAGTATTGCTACTGATACATATAAAGCTGCTACAAATTGTACAACAGATATCATTGAAGATAATCCTCTTGCAGTTATAGTGTTTGCTAAAAGTGCAACTACAGCATACGGCATAAACTTTATAACAGTCATTGCAACACTTACTATTATCTTGTAGAATGCTTCTACCAAATCTATAAATGGCTTAACTATATCCATATATTTTTTCTTTGTTCTGTTTGTCGCAAGTCCTAAGAATGTAGCAAATATTATTATAGCTACTATATTTCCATCCGCCATAGATAGTACTGGATTTGATGGTAATAATCCTCTTAAAGTGTCAACTAATGGAGTTATTTCTCTCATTTCTGGTGCTTCTATACCAGTTGCTTCAAATCCAACTCCTAGTTTCATAACATTTCCTACTACTATACCTATTATTGCTGCTAAACATGTTGTCCCAAGTAACATGCCTAAAGATTTAAATGTTAAAGCTTGTAAATTATCCCCTTCTTTCATGTTTATTATAACTCTTATTATAGATACAAATACCATTGGAACTACTAACATTTTTAATAAATCCATAAATCCATACCCAAATAATCCATACCACTTACTTACTTCTTGTAACCAAGTCACCTGTGATGGGTCTTCAGGAAGACCTGCCACTAATTGTATTATAACCCCTAGTATAAGTCCTATTATTGTCGCGTAGATTGTTCTTGTTGAGAACTTTACTTTCTTCTTTTCAAAGTGTTTAACTATGAAAAATGTCCCTATTAATAGTGCGATAAAAATAATTGTTTTGATGTTTGATATCATCAAAAACCCTGTTAAGAATGAACCTTCTCCCATTTTTTCCTCCATAATTTTATTTAATTTTTATAAATTAACCAGAACGTTAATCATTTTTTAATTAACTTGGTTAAATTTTTTATTTAACTTTTCAATATTAAAGTTTTATAAAAATACGTTTTCACATTTAAATTATAGTTAAATTTTTATAAAGTATTCTTTTATTTTAACTTAATATTGTTAAGTTTTCTTCCTCTTACATAAACTATGATATATTATTAACATTCTATTGTCAATATAACTTTCAATATATTTTAAAGTTTTTTAAGCTTTCTACTATATTTTTGTAAGTATTAATATAATTTTAGCGTACAAAACTTAATTTTAATTAGTTTTCTTACTTTTATAAATTCTTACTTATATCTTCTTTATACTTTATTTTTTAAAATCAATTATCTAAAATAATTATTTTTAAAAAATAAAAATAAAAACTACATAATTATGTAGTTTTTTGTACTAATTTGTTGTTAATCCAATCTAATATATCTTTTATAACGTCATCTTTATTAATTTCATTTAACATTTCATGCCTTCCACCTTCATATAATTTACAACTTACATCTTGTACTCCTAAATTTATGTATTTATCTCTTAAATTTAAAACACCTTTTCCAAACTTTCCTATTGGATCTTTATCTCCAGATAATATATATATAGGCAAATCGAGAGGAATTTTAGCCAAGTTATGTTTATCTTCTATTTCTTTTAATCCTTGTATGAAATCATAGAAAAAACCACAAGTAAATATTAACCCACAAAATGGATTATCTATATATTTTTTAACCTCCTCTTCATCTCTACTTAACCAATCAAATTCTGTTTTAGTATTTTTAAACTTTTTATTATTTCCACCAAATATTAAGCTATCTATAAATTTACTTCTATGTAATCGTCCATATTTTTTTATTTCTCTATTTATTATTATCTCTGCTAAGTTTAATATAAACCCATGGTCTCCATTTGAACCTGATAATATCACTCCATCTATATTGTGTGAATATTTCATAATATAGCTTTGGCTAGCAAAGGACCCCATGCTATGCCCAAATAAATATATAGGAAGTTCTCCGTTTTCATTTTTTATAATATTTGTTAATATGTTCATATCTTCAACCAAATGATAAAAGCCATTTTCTTTTGCTAAATATCCAACATTTTCAATTTTCTTAGCAGTTTTACCATGCCCTCTATGATCGTTTATATAAACTATATAACCGTTTTTTGTTAAATATTTTGCGAAATACTCATACCTACTAGCCGTTTCATTCATACCGTGTGCTATTTGAATTATACCTTTTGGCTTATTGACTTCATCTTCATACTTATACACATGTATATCTAAATTATCATTTCCCTTAAAGTAAAAATTTGTACACCTCATATATTATTTCACTTCCTTTTATCCTTTTTCTAATAATTATTATATCAAACCATTTTTATTAATAATATATTTTTGTATAAATTTACCTAGTATTAATTTATTATTTGTAAATAAAAAGTAACCAATATGCAATACAGCCATTGATCACTTTCTTCTTTTAATCTTTTTCTTTTTATATTTCTTGTTTTTGGTTTTTCTAATTAAATCCGATATCACTGTATCATCAATAGTCTCTCCTATAGTATCAGATAATGTGTCTGTCTCTTCTAATACTTCTTCCTCCTGAAGCTGGCTTAATTCTGCTTCTCTGGCTGATCTTATAGCTTCTTGCGTTCTTAGCATAACTAAATCTCCATTTAACATATTTATAAAAGATATTAATAAGCTTAAGTCTGCTTCATTTAGCTCCTCTACTATTGCATATGCTAGTGTCGAAGATAACAAAACAAAGTCTGCATAAGAAAATCTATCTAATCCAAGGCTTTGATTTTCTTTATTTGATTTACTTTTAGAAGATTTATCAATCAAATTTTTGCTTTGTTTATTTTTTTCATGTTCATTGCTTTTATTGTCCATAATTAAATATACTACTTGTAAAAGGATACGAGTTATAAATATTTTATTGGTAGAATTTATATACGATACATTATATTCTTACAGTTTTTTAAAAATTCTACTTTGTTTGTGTTGTCAAGAAATTGCATTAGGTTGAAAAATTTATAAAAACTAGTATAATTAAAGTTGAATTTAATTTTAGACATCTAAGGAGGAACACTTTTGAGTATTAAACATATGAAAAAACATATAATAGCGTTGTTATTATCTTTATCATTTATGTCAACTTCGACTATATCAAATGCCCAAAGTTACAAAGTATTTATAGATGCAGGTCATGGAGGCAAAGATAATGGTTCAAGTTATGGTACTAGAATAGAAGATAATATAAACCTTAAAATATCTGAAAAAGTAGAAAAGCTACTAAGAGAAGAAGGCATATACGTTGAGACAACTAGGAATAAAGATGAATATGTATCTTTATCTGAAAGAACTAAAAAATCAAACTCATCTAATTCTGATTTATTTATATCAATCCACCAAAATTCATCAGAAAATAAAAGTGCAAATGGAATAGAAACTTATTACTATGATAAAATCAATAAAGGTCTTGCTAATATTGTTCAATCTAATTTATTAAATTCTACTAAAGCTAATGATAGAGGTGTTAGAAAAGGTAACTTGCAAGTTTTAAGAGATAACAATAAACCATCTATTCTTATCGAATGTGGCTTTATATCAAATAATAATGAAGGATTCAAACTGTCTACAAAAGCCTATCAAGAAAAAATAGCTAATGGTATAGTTAATAGCGTTAAAGAATTTTTTAACATTAAAGGAAGTTCGTCCAATATAAAAACTGTACTAAATAACAATGTTAAGGTTAGAGCTGAAAGAGGTACTTTATTTGCACCTATTGGATATTTGCAAAAAGGAGATAAAGTTAAGATAATAGACACTAAGCATGATTGGCACAAAATAAAATTTGGCAATGCTTATGGATATGTATCCTCTGTATATGTTAAGTAAAATTTTATATTATTAGATAAAAAAGAGATACATTTATTTTAGGTATCTCTTTTTTCTTATCATCTGTAATATATACCCCAGAAAGTTTCTAAAACATCTTCATCTGGTGCTTTTGTATTTTTAGATATTATTATAAAAGTTATTAATGATAATACTAAGGGAAGTACTATAGTATGCATCCCAAATGGCCTACTCCATATTTGACTAAATAATATATATGATCCTATACCTACTATAATAGATGATATAGCGCCAGATGAGTTCGCTCTTTTCCAATAAAGACCAAGTATTATTGGCCATAAAAATGTAGAAATTATTCCTGCATTAGCATATAGATTTAACCAAACTATTAATTCTGGTGGGTTAAAAGCTACTAAATATATTATAATACCAAGAAGTGCGGTACATAATATACTTATCTTTCCGCTTAAATTAGAATTAGTCTTTAAACTAGGATTTATATAATTTGAAATTAAATCATTAACTATAGAACCTGATGCTACTAATAACTGTGAGTCTACTGTTGACATTATAGATGCTAATGGTCCTGCAAGTAAGATTCCTGCTATTACTGATGGAAATAGCTTGGTTGTTAATGTTGGTACAACTAAATCTCCAGATTCTATACCTATAACTAATGTTGAACCAAATGCCCCTACTAAGTGCATCCCAAGAAGTAATATCATAGATACTATCGTTCCATATTTTATACCATCATGTAAACTCTTAGTATCTTTATAACTCATAGCTCTTTGAGATACTGATGGAATGCCTACCACTGCAAATCCCACTAATATCCAAAATGATGTTACCCAAGCTATAGTCATATTTCCTGGTGTTACTCCAAATGGAGTTATCATTCCCTCATTAATAGCAGCCATGTTTTGAATTATATTACTTATTCCACCACCTGCAATTATAGTACCTATAAATATAGCTATAGTTGCTATAGTCATTATTACACCTTGAATTGTATCTGATAATGTAACCGCTCTAAATCCACCTATTACAGTGTGAACTATAACTGTTATTCCAAATGCAGTTAATGCAATGTTGTAATCAAGACCTACTGAACCTTGTAAAAGTCTAGCCGCTCCTACCCACTGTGCTGCCATCGCTGCTATAAAAAATATAACTATCGATATCGACGTAATTATAACTACTATATCTGATTTATATCTCGCTCTTAAAAAATCTGTTATAGTTACTGCATTTATTTTCCTAGATATTATAGCAAACTTTTTGCCAAGTACAGCTAATGTAAAATATCCTGTTGGCATTTGTGCCATCGCTAAAAATACCCATCCTAGTCCTTCTTTGTAAGCAGTTCCAGGTCCACCTATAAAACTTCCTGCACTTAAATATGTAGTAACTAGTGTCATAGCAAGTACAAATCCACCTAAATCTCTTCCGCCAGTCATGTATTCATCCATAAAAGAATTATCTTTATTTGAATTTCTTGCTCTATTTACAAACTTCATAGAGTAAAAACCTACTCCAAATATAGCTATAAAGTATATAACTATAGGAATTAATACTTTGTAATTTACATTTTCCATTACTTAAACTCCTTTTTATACTTCTCTACTTCTTCTTTGCTTAAGCCATCAAGTGGCATATCTTTAAAGAACTTATTTATTGTAATAACTGTAAGTGCAGAAAAAAGAATTCCTCCTACTATACAGCTCATAAAAAACCATGCAGGAAAACCTAGTATATATGTATACTCTTTAACTGGTCTATTTGACAGTCCATATCCAAATCCAAACCACCATATAAGATTTAAAATTCCAAGAATAAGTCCTATTATAGCTTCTTTATTGCACTGTTTATACCTTGGATCTTCCACTATTTTTTTGTCATCCATAAATTTAATCCTTTCTATATTATTTAAATAATATAACTATTTTAACCATGTCCTATTTTATTATTTTTTGTATTATTTTGTCTAGTAAAAATTTTAAGTAAACAAAATAGCTATCATTTTGATAGCTATTTATCTAGTATTAATATTCCAAAAATTCTTTGGTATTTGTTTTTCATTTATAGGAAGTATTTCATATCCTTCTTCATTTAAATAAGTAAGTACTTCATCTAATGCTTGTACTGTTTGTTTTTTTTCGTGCATAAGTATTACTACTTCTTCTTTATTTTTAACCTGTTCTTTTACGATTTCTATTATTTTTTTAGAATCATTTTTCCAATCTTGAGTATCTATATTCCAATCCCAAAGCTTATACCCTGCATCAACTAAATTTTCATATGACTTGGCTGGCGTATATGGTTTACTCCCATAAGGAAGTCTTATTATATTTGATGTTTTTCCAGTTATTTCATAAAAAGTTTCCTTATTTTTGTCAAATTCCCTTTTAGCTGAGTCATAATTTTCATAGAGTTTATTTACATCATGCGAAACACTATGAAATCCTGCACTATTTCCACTTTCAACAATCTCTATCACAGCATCCTTATTTACTTTCATATTCATATCTATCATAAAAAACGTTGCATGTGCATTATGTTTTTTAAGAATTTGTAGTATATCTTTTGTGTACTTGCTTGGACCATCATCTATCGTTATATAAGCGATTTTATTATTTATATTATTAGTTTCATTTACGTCATAATATATAGGTAAACAATTATATTTATCTATATCTTCTAAAGCGTTAATATTATTTGGCATCATAGCAAATGTTAAAAGTCCTGCACTTATTACTAGTTTTAATCTTACATTCTTCATATGAGTTCCTCCTTTATAGTTATTGTCAATTTATGCCTTTTAAGGAACATATCTGTATAAGTTTATACGTTTTAGATGTTTTTATAATCTTAGTATTGGTAAAAAACCTTTTTTATATCACTAAAAGGTGAAACTTATTCTGTAAATTTTTGCGTAATAAAAACAAAAATTTACTACAGTTTATAAATACGTCAATAAGCATCTTCCATTTTTATACTAAATATAAAATCCTTGTATAAAAAAAAGTACAAGCAATACGCTTGTACTTTTTTACTAATTAGTTTTATTTTGCATATAATTATAAATTGGTAATCCTATAAGAGTTATTATTATACCTCCTAAAGATATCATTGTTGTTTGTAAACCAGCAAAACATAATTGGTTTATTACAACGAATAATCCACTTAATATAGCTATAGCCGGTATAAATGGATATAATGGAACTCTGTATGGTCTAACTAAATCTGGTTGGTCTTTTCTAAGTTTTATAACACCTATAAATGTTAGTACATAGAATATCCATATAGCAAATATTGATAAATCTGTTAATAAGTTGAACTGTCCTGATAATGCATATATAGCTGATAATGTTGCCATTGCTATTATTGAATTAGCTGGCGCTTGAGATTTATTTAATTTAGTTAAAGTTTTATATCCTGGTAAAGTTTTTTGTTCTGCTAAAGTATACATAACTCTTGGTCCCGTTAATAAGTATCCGTTAAGTGTACCAAATACTGATATTAATATACCTATTGTTATTAATTTACCACCCATTGGTCCAAACATAGCCTCTGCAACTGCTGCTGCTGGTGCTGAGTAGTTAGCTAATTCACTTGCTGGAAGTACCCAAAGATATGCTAAATTTATAATTACATAAACTCCCATAACTACTGCAAGTCCACCAACTATCGCTCTTGGTAAATCCTTACCTGGATTTTTCATTTCTCCAGCTAAAGCACCAACATTTATCCATCCATCATAAGCAAATAATACTGCTATTAGTAATTGACCTATAACTCCGGCTGGGCTTATTCCATCTCCTACTAGTGGAGTTATTATTGGATTTGTTCCACTTCCTTTTATAAATCCAAATACCATTATAAGTGCTAAAGGTATTAACTTACATATAGTAGCAATTGTTTGTATAGCTCCTCCTGCTTTTGATCCTAATGTATTTAACGCTGCAACAAATAATATAATACCTACTGCTATAGGAAGAGTTAAAGACTCATTTCCTATTAATGAAACTGCTTGTTGTGCAAATATAACTCCTAGTGCTGCTATTGTTGCTGGGAAGAATAATACCGTTTGCATCCACCCTGTTAAAAAACCTAGTTTCTTACCATATATCTCTTCAATGTATACCATCATACCACCAGTTTTTGGTATAGCTGCTGATACTTCGGCTGCCGTTAACCCCGCTGTTATAGTTATGATACCTGCTATTACCCATGCTATCATTCCAAGTCCTGGTTCTCCACCTGTTGTTTGATAAACAGCTTGCGGCTTAAAGAACACCCCTGCACCTATAACCATACCAACAACTGTTGATAAAGCTGCAGACATTCCTAAACTTTTTTGAAGTTCTTTATTTTCCATATATGCCTCCTTATTTATTAAGCTTTCTATAATTTCATTATAATATTTTTTGAAATACTTTCAATACATTTTTTTATTTTTTTCGACAACGTTTTTCTAAATTATGTATTTTTAGAAAAATATTTTAAGTTCATTTTAATTTTTATATTTTTATTTATTATATAAATTTTCTGTTATTTTTTATATTTCAGCTATTTAGCCAAATTAACTTTGTATACTTAAATTTAAATATGAATTTTTTTCTTTACAAAGATAATCTATTTAATCTTGTAATTATTTTTTTCAATAAAAAATCTTTTTGAAAAAAACTTAGTTTTTTTGTTTTTTCTGTAAACATTTTCTTGAAGTTAATTTCAATAATTTAGACAAAAAAAATAGAACTTCTAAAGTTCTATTTTTTACTTTGGATATTTTAAATTTTCTATTATTTTTGTGTGTTTTTATTCGTAATTTATTATGCTGCCCTTTTTATATCTTTTTCCTTTTGATTCTTCTTCATCATATAATTATATATAGGCAAACCTATAAGAGTTACTACAACTCCTCCTAATGACATCATTGTATTTTTAGGTCCTGCAAATAATAATTGGTTTATTACTACAAATAATCCACCAGCTATTGCTATTAAAGGTATTACCGGATAAAACGGAACTTTGTATGGTCTATGTAGGTTTGGCATAGTTTTTCTCATTTTTATAACTCCTACAAACGTTAATACATAAAATGACCAGATAGCAAACATTGATAAATCACTTAGTAAGTTAAATTGTCCAGATAATGCATACAATGCTGATAAAGAAGCCATCACCATAGTTGCATTTGCTGGTACATCATATTTATTTAATTTACCTAAAAATTCAGGTAATGTTTTTTGTTGTCCTAGTGTGTATATTATTCTAGGTCCTGTAAGTAGATATCCATTTATACATCCAAATACAGATATTAATATACCCATAGTTATTATTTTACCACCAATAGGTCCAAATATTTCTGTTGCAACCGCCGATGCTGGTGATGCATATTTAGCTAACTCACTTGCTGGAAGTACCCAAAGATACGCTAAATTTATTACTACATAAACCGCCATAACTAAAGATAATCCACCTATTATTGCCTTTGGTAAATCTTTTCCCGGATCTTTCATTTCCCCTGCTAAAGTACCGACATTTATCCATCCATCATAAGCAAATAGTATAGCAACTAATAATTGCCCTATTACACTAGTTGCACTTATTCCCTCTCCTACTAAAGGAGTAGTTATTGAATTATTCCCTGATCCACTTATAAATCCAAATACCATTATAAGTACTAAAGGTATTAATTTACACACTGTAGATATTGTTTGTATTGCACCACTAGTCTTAGAACCTAATGTATTAAGTCCACCAACTAATAATATTACCCCAACTGTCATAGGTATTACTAAATTTTCATTCCCAAGAAGTATTGCTGATTGTTGTCCAAACATAACTGATATTGCAGCTATTGTTGCTGGGAAAAATAATACTGATTGCATCCATCCTGTTAGAAACCCTAATTTTTCGCCGTATATTTCTTCTATATATACCATCATACCGCCTGTTTTTGGTATAGCAGCTGAAACCTCTGCTGCAGTAAGACCTGCTGTTATTGTCATGATACCTGCTATTACCCATGCTATCATTCCAAGTCCTGGTTCTCCACCAGTTAATTCATACACTGCTTGAGGCTTAAAAAATACTCCCCCACCTATAACCATACCAACTACTGTTGATAAAGCTGCAGCTGCACCAAGATTTTTTTGAAGTTGCTTATCTTGCATATTTGTATTCCTTTCTTCACCAAGTTTTGTCATAAGTTGTCGCATTTATAATTATAATATAAGTATAATTTTTTTCAATACAAAAATTTTTAATTTTAAAAAGTTTCAATTTCTAACTTTTCTCAATTCAAATAATCATTTTTCCTCAATTTGATTCATTTTTGTCCATACAAAAATCCATCTATTTTGTAGATGGATTTTCTGATATTTTCATATTTTTTAATATCTTATACTTATAAGTTATCAGTAATTTTATATCTTATATAAAAATAGGATATCTAAAAGATATCCTATTTTTATAATATATTTTTTAATTATTAATTTTTTGAATGTAGTTGCAATTGACATCTATATGATTTAAAAAAATAAGTAATCTCTCATATAGAGGATGTGATTTTTCTCCATACTTTAATTCTAGTTCTTTACCAATTTCTTTTACAGTTTTTTTTCCATCAATGTTAGAAAATACAAAGCTTCCATATTCATCTAGCTCAATTTTTTTATACATTGGAATTTTAAATTTTAATTTTCTAAAAAACTGTTGAATTTTATGATCTTGTTTTTCAAGTATTATTACAACACCTTCATTTACTTCATAATCTATTTTATCATTTATTTTAAATACAATATTTAAAATTTCCTCATTAGTTCTCATTATTTTTTACCTTAGAGCTTACAATTGGCCATGTAGTAAGTACAACTAACACTAAAAGAAGTATAATAGCCATCATATTTGAAGCTGCAAATCCACTAGGACCAGCACCTTTTATAACACCTGTTACTTGTAGTATTATACCAACTAAACCTATTATAGAACCACCAGCAACAAGTCCTGAGGATAAGCTTATACCATTAGCAACTTTAACCTCTTTTTCTTTATCACCTTTTGAAGTTTTTTCAACAAATACACGTATTAAAGCTCCTACTAATATTATAGAAGTTGTTGCAATCGGTAAATAAAATCCTATAGCAACTGTCATTATAGGTAGATTTAAGAAATATAAAACTATAGCCATAACTACACCAACTATTACCATAACCCAAGGTAATTGACCAGACATGATCCCTGATGTTAATGTTGATATTAAGTTAGCTTGAGGTAGTGCAAATGGAGGATTATCTCCTGTTACTACTAATTGGTTTGCAAGTAGTAGCGTAGTTCCTACAACTACTATTACACCTACTATACCAGCTATTGCAAAATATTTTTGCATTTCATTTTTGCTACCACCTATTATATATGTTACCTTTTGAGATTGGCTATATCCACCAGCTATAGATATAGAAATAACTATAAATGTCCCAAATAATAATAGTGATTTATTATCTGCTAGGTCAGTCCATCCCATTATAACAAATACTAATGTTGCTATAACTAAAGATGCTATTGTCATACCAGATACAGGAAGATTTGATGTACCTATAGTACCTGTTAAACGTCCAGCAACTATAACAAATAGCCCTGCTAATAATAAAGATACTACTACACCAATAATTGCCATTACTATACCATTTGATATAAAGAATGCTCCTACAACTGCTACTACAACTCCACCTAATAGCATAATAGTTTGTAATGCGCCACCATCTTCACCGTCAACAGATGTTGATGATTTTGCTTTCATAGTTTCTTTTACAGATGCTATTATAGTTGGTATTAATTTAACTGCACCTATTATACCTCCACAAAGCATCATACCAGCTCCTATGTATTTTACATAGTTGCCAGCTATGTCATTTACACCCATTTGATTTATTGCCATTGTAGGGTCATTCCATACCTTAGCACCTTCGCCTGCCATATCAGTAAAGTATCCTATTAAAGGCATAATACCAAAATGAGATAATAGGGAACCTGCAAACATTGTAAGTGCAACTTCAAGCCCTACGATAAACCCTATCCCTAGAAGAAGAGGATTAACTTCTACTTCAAATTTGCATTTATAAAACTTATTTCCAATAAAGCTTATAACGTTATTGGCTACATTTAAGAATGAACTTGTTAATATAGTTATAAGTCCACTTATACCAAATCCTATACCCATATACTTCATTGAATCTCCACCAGCATCTGAAGCTACTAATGTTTCAGATATAGCCATTGATTCTGGGTACATAAGCTTACCATGTTCTTCAATTATTAAATAATTATAAACAAGTGATGCAATTCCAATACCAAATAAAACTCCACCTACTCCAACTATAAATCCTTCTAAAAATGTAACTTGGCTACCTATTAATAAAATTGCAGGTAAAACGAAAATCATACCACTTGCAACTGATTCACCACCACTTGCCATACCTTGTACAATATTTTTACCAAGAATACCTTTTCCACTTGCAAATGCGGCTATAAATGCTGAACCTATAATGGAACCTGGAATACCAGCAGCGACTGTAAGACCAGCCTTCATTCCTGAATATGCTGTTGATGCTGCAAATATTATGGCTAATATAATACCTATTATTAATACTGCCATATTTGCACCAGTCTTCGATTTGTCTGTTATGTAAGGAACATAATCTTTTCCTGATATACCCCCATAAGCACCTTTAGATAATTTTTTGTTGCTCATTAAGATTCACCTTCCCTTTATTTAATTTTCTTAATTATATCATACTATGTTGAATTCTGACCTTTTTACGCAATTTTAGTTTCATTATGAATTTTCATAATATTTATCTACATTTTACCTATTAGATATTTTGCACAATAACTTCTCTATGGTAACTATTTATTATATGGTTATTTTACACTATTTTTCAATATATATTAGTCTATATTATTAATGTAAAAATAAACCATATATTAACTTTATTTTTACAATTTACATAAAGCACATAGATATGAGCTATGTTTTTTACATCATAATCTAGATATTATAAGAATATATAAAGGACTTGGTATATAATTTGCAATAATTAGTTCTTATTTTTATAAAGATGTAGGTGTTTGTAGATATTTCGATATAGTGCATAGATATCTATGCACTATTTTTTTCTATATAAAAATATTTATTAAATTATATTTTTATCTAATAAAAAACCAGTTATTAAATAAGATATAAATAAAGAATTGATAAATGTTACAACCAATCTACCAATACCTATAAAAGCACCTATTTTAACAAAAATACATAAAGAAATAATCATAGCAATTATAAATACTAATACAAGGCTTAAATATAGCTTAGATTTGTTCATTTTTGGATAAAAAGTGTTTTTATCTTTAATAGTATAAAGATATATAAATATAACTAAAAATCCTACTATTGTACTACTATGTTGGATTATTTTATAAATTGAAATAGACATATTAAATACATTAATACTACCTCTTAAAAAATCCATATTATTAACAAAAAATCCACTAATGTGAGTGAAACTATCCCAAAATACATGAGTTATCATACCTATCAAACATGATATTGCAAACTTTAGTTTTTCTTTTTTACTAGGTAATGTGTTTTTTAATTTAGTAAGGTACATATATTTATTTAATATAAAATTAGGCATACTTAATATAAGTACTTTTTGTATATATTTGTAAAATACATAGTTTATTAAAAAGCACATTGGGAGATTAAAAAAGAAAAATCCTAAAAATTCATGCCCTATATTACTACTTGGACTAAATAGTACAAAGTATATAAAATCAGGTGCCATGGAGCCTAGTATTAATCCACTAAAGTTAAGGTACTTATTTTTAAATGGAAGTACTATGGCAGGATGCGAAAATGTAAATGGCATATTGTAAATTCCTTTCTAATATTAATTTATGATATAATATTAATTAAAAAAATATTATATCATAAATTAATATTAGAAATATATATAGTTAGTTTTTTATATCTTTTATTATATCTAGAAAAATCTAGCTAATAGAAGATATATTATTTTAATATATTTCTATAAAACACCTAATAATGTGCAAAAAAAATCTAACTCAATTCTATATAT
Source organism: Romboutsia sp. 1001713B170131_170501_G6 (assembly GCF_015668195.1). Taxonomy (NCBI): domain Bacteria; kingdom Bacillati; phylum Bacillota; class Clostridia; order Peptostreptococcales; family Peptostreptococcaceae; genus Romboutsia; species Romboutsia sp. 1001713B170131_170501_G6. The sequence continues at coordinate 853,822 of NZ_JADPFC010000001.1, read as the reverse complement.
AAAATTAAGTTAGATTTTTTTAATTATTTTTACTCTACATTAATTTATTTATCAGATCTTTATGAGGAGATGCTATAGAAGATGTACTTGTTATCTCCCCACTTTCTTGTAATTCATTTGTACAAGATTTTATAGCAGAATTTATAGATGCTATGTCTCCACACATTACTATAAATCCCTTTCCACCAAGACCTCTTGCAAGTCTTATCTCTATTAACTTAATATTAGATGATTTAAGAGCTACATCTCCAGCTTTTATAGCTGTTAATGCGGATATTGTTTCTATACATCCAATAGATTTAATATTTCCTGGTTCTACAGTACCAGTTAAGGCTGGTATTACATCTTCATGTATATTATTTATCACATGACTTTCAATTAAAAATATTCCTGCTCTATCTTTACCTGCTTTTATAGCATTTTCTACTGAACCTACATTTCCACTTACTATTATTACATATTTTCCTGGACAAATTGGATTGGCTAACACTAATTCGACATTTGCTGTTTTTAACATGATATCTGCAACCTCTATTCCTATAGGAATACTTTTTAATTCCACAAGTCCAATTGATTTTTTCATATTGTGTCCCCCTAATTTCTTATAATGTTTGCTAATATTTTTTATTAAAATTATACTTATCTATAATTTAAATATGTAAAATTATATACAAAATTTTAAAATTATTATTTAGTTCTAATTAAAATATGAAATTTATTATAAATGTACATATAAATATTGAAAATGCTGGTGGATCTATATGAGAGTCACAATTACTGTTAAGTGTATTAGCTCCAAAGTCTCCTACTAAACAACTTATAACTCCAAATATTACTCCAAATATAGGATTTCCTGAAACAACAGCTGCAAGTGCTGATATTAATGTTATATGATGTGTTGCCGGTGTTGCTGAGCCTGTTTGTGTAAATATTAAAGAAAGTGCACTTATTCCAAAACATAGTGTTGGGAATAATGATATTACCTCTGGAGCTACTTCAAAAGTATTAGAAAGTGATGCTGCTACATAAGAAACTACTATTCCTAGTGATGCACCTAATACTATGTTATATCCAAGTATTTTTCCAGTAGAGAAGTATTTTCTTTTTTCATTTTTATCATATTTCCCAAATAATCCACTATTTCCAAGAACTAATCTCGATATTACACCCAATGTAAAAACTGTCATCCCTGGAGTATCTGTTGGAAGTACCAGAACTGATGCATACAAATAATTTACTAAAAAACCTAATACTCCAAATATTCCACCAACTAATAAAACTTTATAGTCTCCTGTTAGATTTAAAGATAAATCTATTGCTGTTCCACTTTCTACTTCATCACTACCTAAAATTTCTTCTCCAGTGGATGTTACTTTAGAAGTACCTACATTTCTTCTATTTGCTGCATAAGCTGCAGCTGCAACCCCACCTGCAAATGCTATATGAGGTCCTAAAAAAGAACCAAAAGCTACATTTCCAATAACTAAGTCCGCTCCACCTGCCATACCTATAGCTGCACCCGCTATTGCTATTACCCCTGTAAGTATAAATGCTGGTAATGCTCCGATCAAAGCTCCAAATGCTCCTCCCCCAAAAGCTGCTACCATTGCAAATATATCCATATTACTCCTCCTAATAAAAATTTATCTTTCTATTAATACATACTTCTCATTTACTTCTTTTACTAAGCCTTCTATGCTTGAATGAATTGATGTTCCTAGCTTATCTTCTTTTGTAAATGCAATTAGTTGCCCTTTAAGAACTTTATCTCCTTTTTTTACAATAGGTGTTGCACTTGCTCCTATATGCTGATTTAATAATATCTTTACTTTATCAAATTCTTTTTCAGTGTTTATTATATCTGCATTTTCATCATATTTTGAAAGGTCTAATTTAGATATTAACTTACTTACTGGGTATCTTTTATATTCTCTAAATGGGTGTACATCTATTGGTATATTATTATTATCATTTTTTATATTATTTAACGACATTTGCTTCTTTAGATTTGAATGTAATTTCCAAGGTTGCAGGTTCATAACACAAGCATATTCACATAGCCTACATTCACAACATAAAAATGCTGTTGTTAAACTAGATTTAGTATCGCAGATACTTGAATAACTTGCTATTCTTATTAATTTATGTGGGTTTATATTATGACCTAATAGATTTCTTGGGCATACTTCACTACATAAACTACAATGCATACAAGAAGTTTTAGCTTCCTTTAATGTTTGAGATATATTTTTATTTATAGATCTAACTAGACTATGCTCTTTAGGTAATACTATAAGACCTTTAGTTGTTTTTGTAACTACATCATCTAATGAAACTATTTTACCCATCATAGGTCCACCATTTATAACAACAAATTCCTTTAAAGTACTTCCTCCTGCTAAATCTATAACTTCTTTTATGGATATACCTATAGGAACATTAACTGTTATTTTTTCTTTAACATCTCCAGTTACAGTTACATATTTATTAATCACTTTTAAATCATTATAATAAGCATCATATATGTTTAATAAAGTCTCCACATTTAATACCACAGCTCCTACACTAAGTGGAATTGAACCTTCTGGTATTATTTTTTTAGTAGTTTCATACACTAATACCTGTTCATCTCCTGCTGGATAAAAGTTAGGCATTTTATGTATTTTTATGTTTTCATACTCATTAATTATATTTTCTATATTTTCTATAGCTTTTTTATACTTAGATTTTAATCCAATTATTGCAACTTTAGCACCAATATGTTTTTTAACTAAATCTATAACATCTAAAAGTTTTCTAGATTCTTTAGCCATAAGTTGTTGGTCTACTCTTAAAAGAGGTTCACATTCAGCACCATTTATTATTAGATACTCTGCCTTTGCATTTAATTTTACATGAGTTGGAAATCCAGCTCCACCAGCACCTACTATACCAGCATCTTTAATAATGCTTGTTAAATCTTTTTCCATAGTCTCACCTCTTATCTGATATCAAATCCATCTACAAGTACACATCTTCTTTTTCTAGCAAAAGTTTTAGCACTTGTTAAACCTTCTCCTGTTGGTCCAGCTATTGTAAATGTTGTATATCCTTCTCCACCTACACCTATACCAGAATATGATGGTCCATTTTTAACAAATATAGTAGTTTGAATTAATTTAGCCATCTTACTTAGTTTATCAATATTTTTAGAGTGCATTATAGCTGTATGTCTATTTCCATGTTCAACTTCTATGGCAAGTTCTATAGCTTCATCAACATCCTTTACTCTAACTATTGGAAGTATTGGCATCATTAACTCTTCTATAACAAATGGGTGATTTTTATCTGTTTCCATTATTATTACCTTTATATCATCCTCAACTTTTATTCCTATATTATCCAATAAATATTTTGCACTCTTTCCAACGCATTCAGTATTTAACTTTAAATCCTTAGACAAAACTAAGTCTTGTAATTTATTTAAGGTTTCCTTATCTTTTATTTCATAAGCTCCATTTTTTTTCATATTAAATATTAAATAATCAGTAATTTCATCTACTGATATAACTTCTTTTTCTGCTATACATGGAAGATTATTATCAAAGCTACATCCATTAACTATATCTTTTGCAGCTTTTTCTATATCTGCAGTTTCATCAACTACTGCTGGTGGATTTCCTGCCCCTGCTCCTATGGCTTTTTTTCCAGTAGATAATACTGATCTAACTACACCTGGTCCTCCAGTTGCCACTAGTAATTTAACTTTTTCATGTTTCATCATGATGTTTGCATTTTCTATTGTAGGATTTTTTACTGTTACCACTAAATTATCTGGGGCATCAGCTTCTTTTAATGCTTTATTTATAAGCTTTATAGTAAATAAAGACACTTCTTTAGCTCTTGGGTGAGGACTAAAAACTACTGAATTTCCTGCTGCTAACATTCCTAAAGTATTACAAAGAATAGTTTCTGTTGGATTTGTTGTAGGTGTTATAGACCCTATTACTCCAAATGGAGAAAGCTCTACTAAAGTAAGCCCATTGTCACCTGTATAAGCATCTGTTTTTAAATCTTCTACACCTGGTGTTTTCTCTAATACTAATCTATTTTTTAAGAGTTTGTGGCTATAATTTCCCATACCAGTTTCTTCAACTGTCATTTTACATATCTTTGTTAAATTTTCTTCTTTATAGAATTCATTTTTTATAGACTTTATGTATTTATCTCTATCACTTAGACTATGATTTAAATACTTTCTTTGGGCTATGAATGATGCTTCTATAGCATCGTTCATATTTTCAAATATTCCATACTCACACTCTTTTAAAGAATTTACATTATTTAATTCACTCATGACCTTTTTTACTATTTCTTCAACATTTAACGTACTCACTATTATCCCCCCATTACCTTTTGCTTAATTGCTTTTCATTTTCATCATTTGTATTGAGTATAAAGCTATCTCCATATCCTCTTCTACACTTCCACCACTTACCCCTATGGCTCCAACTACTTTTTCATTGCTATATATTGGATATCCTCCACCAAATACAACTATTTTATTGTCATTAGTATTTTGAATACCATAAAGTGCTTCTCCGCTTTTACAAAGATCACCTAGTTTATGAGTTGGCATTTTTAGGGCATTCGCAGTATATGCTTTGTTCATACTTATATTTATACTACCAAGTAATGAATTTTCCATTCTATTGAGTAATATAAGATTACCGCCGCTATCTACTGCAGAAAAAACTATAGGAACATTTAATTCTTTTGCTTTTCTTTGAGCATAATTGGCCATCTTTATTATATTTTCTAAGTTAAACTCTATATTCTCTTCACTTTGTTTTTCTACATTATCCATTTTTTCTAACTTATCTATAACCTTATTTTTAATATCATCTATCTTACAATAAGTTTCTTCTAATCTTGCTAATGCATATAAGGTATCTGATAATCTATTTACATATTTTAATAATTCATCTCTAATACTATCATTTTCTTTTAACGTAACTATATTTCTTTCTGCTCTTCTTATTATAGTTCTTGCAACATGAATAGATGCTGAAGGTTTATTTTTCCCAGGTATTATAAAACTTTTTTGTCTTCCATTTAATTTGCTACACTCATCTACTATATGTTCTAATTCTTTTATATCTTCTTCATTGACTGTATATGATAACATAGACAATCCTTTTTCATCACTAGCAAGTTCAGCACCTACTATAAATAATTTTCTTTGTATTTTATTTAAATAACTTTTTATATCTTCATTTTTACTTTGAGAATATGCAACTCCAAGCATTGATATAGCCTCATCTATTGTTCCATAGCATTCTACTTTTAAATCATTTTTTGATACTCTTTTACCACCAAATAAACTAGTACTTCCCTTATCACCCGTTTTTGTATATAAATTAGCCATACTATCCCACCTAATTGTTAACTTCTATACTATCTACTATTCCAACTATTGCACAGTCTATAGGAGAATCAGATGAAAATATCTTTCTTGCAGAGCTTCCCGTTGCAACAATTACAGTTTCTCCGACTCCAGAACCTACTGAGTCTACTACAACATGTGTACTTCCAACTACTTCTAATTTTTCATTTAATTGTTTTACAAGTAGAAGTTTTGTTCCTATTAATCCTTCATTTTTAGTAGTTGATACTACTGTTCCTACTACAGTTCCTAGATACATATTTTTCACCTAGCTTTATATTTTTAATATATTTATATTGTATTTTAATGCTTCATCTTTAGCTGATGGAGTGATTATAGAGTCTTTATTAATTTTTATTACTTTATAATTTTTTAAACTATATATGTCTATTTTACTTATTATTTTCTTATTTAAGGCTATTTCATTACATTCTATATTTTGTTTATTACATATATAATCACTTTCATCATTATCTTTGTTATTAATGTTTAAACTAAAATTATCTTTATATACTTTTATAACTTTTTTTTCTAAATTTACTGATGTAGTTAATATAATATTATAATCTTTTAATTTTTTTATATTGTTTCTAAGTAAATCTTTATATGAATTACTCATATTATCTTTAAATACAGATATTCTTTCTTTGTTGTCTGGACAGCATCCATTGATACTTGCTATTACTTTTTTACCACTAATTAAAGAGTAGCTTATTATATTAGTAGCTATATTGTCACTTATTCCATTTGCAATTTTACTGCAGGTGTTAACTGTTAATGTGGGTATTATTATAATAGTATTTTCTTTTACTAGGTTTATTATATTTTCATTATCATATTCTTTTATAACTTTTTCTACTTTGAAAAATTCTTTTATTAAATCTTCATTAAATACATTTAAAGCTCCATTTGATAATACTATTGTTAATTTAAATCCATTACCTTGAAGTTTTTTAATACATTTAAATGCCTCCTCAAATCCAATACTAGCACCAGTAAATACTACTAACAATTTTTTATTGTAGTTATCTAGCTTTTCAAATACTTTTTCTACTATATAATCTATAAATACTTTTTCAACTCTTTCATTAATTATATTTTCAAGATTTTTAAAATCCAATTTATCACCTTCTATACACCACAGTTCATTGCTATTCCAAGAGGTGTTACAAGAAGTGGTTCTAGTGGCTTTACTGTTTCTATTTTAATTTCTTTTTTAAATACTTTCTCAAATTCACTAAAACAACAAGCACCACCAACAACATAAATAGTGTCTACATCATAATCTTTTATATATTTTTTAACTATATATGCCATCTTTTCAATGACAGGCTTTACTATTATAAACGTATCTTTTTCATACTTTTTGTCTTTTTTTATAATTTCTGCTTCTTCAAAAGATATTTTATTAAATCCTGCAAGAACTAATGTCATATGAGTTCCACCTGTTGGTTCATCGGCAGTAAATACCACTTCGCCATTTTTTATTATACTTATACCTGTAGTTCCTCCACCCACATCAACTACCGCTCCATCATTTATTTTAAGTAATGTAGCTGCTGCACTAGGTTCATCTATTACATTTAAAACTTCCATATCACAAGATTCTACTACATTACATATAACTTTAGTATTTCCCTCAGTAATTCCTGGTGGTATTGCAGTTGAAGCATAAGTTAGTTCACATCCTATAATTTGTTCTACCTCTGCTTTTAATTTTCTAAGTATACTAGTTGCACCTATATAATCTACAACTATTCCATCTTTAACTACAGATGAAGACTTCATAGCTCCAGCTATAGGGTTATTATTTTCATCTACAACAGATAAAACAATATTTGCAGTCCCTAAGTCTACTCCAACTTTTAATTTTCCTTTGTATTTATTACACTTTTTTTCTTTTATAAGTCTTGAAAACTCTTTTACCTTATTATTGCAGTCATTTAGATTCACATTCTCACCTATTTTCTACAATTTTAACTAAGTCATTATTTTTTATTAAGCACGAATTAGCTTCATCCATATCTAAATGCATTTCTAGTTTAAAATTTTCACTTACTCTAACTAATACGTTTCCTAGGATAGCTTTCCTAATCCCATCTATCTCAACATTTACTATATCTTTATCACATACATTCATTTTTTTAGCATCACTTGGCGACATGTGTATATGTCTTAATGCACAAATTACACCTTTTTCTTTGGTAACCTTACCTTTAGGTCCTATAATTTCAATACCTGGAGTATCTTTTAAATTTCCTGATTCTTTTATAGGTGGGTTTACCCCTAATTTAAAGCCATCTGATACAGAAATTTCAATTTGTGTTTCATTTCTTAAAGGCCCTAAAATTCGAACTTTTTTTAATTCTCCTTTAGGGCCTTTTATAGTTACACATTCATTTGCGGCATACTGACCTGGTTGTTTTAAGTCTTTAAGTTTACTTAGTGATTTGTCTTTGCCAAATAGTATTTTAAAATCTTCCTCACATAAATGTATATGTCTATTTGAGATACCTATAGGGATTAAAACTTCTTTTTCTTCTTGTAGTTTTTGTATTATTATTTTAGTTATTTTTTCTACTAATTCATTATTGTTAAAATCCATTTTAATCACCTATTTATATATTATTCAGATTTTGGTAATATCTTTTCAACATCAGTATGTGGTCTTGGTATTACATGCTTAGATACTAATTCCCCAACTTTCTCAGCTGCTACTGCCCCTGCATCTACTGATGCTTTAACAGCTCCTACATCTCCTCTAACCATAACTGTAACTAATCCTGATCCTATCTTTTCATATCCTACTAACTCAACATTTGCAGATTTAGTCATTGCATCTGCTGCCTCTATTGCACCTACTAATCCTTTAGTTTCTATTAATCCTAATGCCTCTCCCATTTTCTATTCCTCCTTAAAATCATTTAATTCATTGTAATGAATGCAACCATTTTTTAATTCTCCTTTTTGTCTTTTGCACTCTGGGTCTTTACATAAGTTGCAAGTATAATGTTCTTTATTATCTAAGTTATTTTCTTTTATGGTATTTTCTAATTCTTCACTTTTTATATAATTTAAATCATCTTCTAAATTAACTACTTTTACATTTTCAACTATATCTTTAACTAATTCTTTATCATCTTCATTGTATAAATCTTCATTTTCCTTATATCCATTATTTATTTGTATCTCTTTATATCCTACAGTTTCTTTATTCTTAATTAAGATATCTATTTCTTTACTTGGTCTAGGTATAATTTTATAAGAAAATACCTTACTTATCTTATTAGCAGCAACAACAGAAGCTTCTACAGCTGCCTTAACAGCTCCTACATTTCCTTCTATTTTTAATGTTGCCATACCTCCACCTTTTGAGAGCTCATATCCGATTAAATTAACATTTGCAGATTTTACACATACATCTGCTGCTTCTATACAAGCTGCAAGGCCAATTGTCTCTATAATTCCAATAGCTAATTGAGACATTTTACCCTCCCCCTAATATAATGTTTAAATAATATTATAGTACATATAAAACTCTATCCAATTACTAGATAACCTATATGATACTATAAATATTTTAAAATTCTTTGAAATACTTTTTTATGACTAATCTAGCTGCATTTTGACCTAGTGTTCTCATTATAGATTTTTCAGATGATGTTTTTATAGTAAAAAGAGGGCTATCTTTTTCTAGTTTATTATAGTGAAGTATTATAAAATCTTTATTTATCCCAATTCCCACTCCTAATATAGAGTCATTACAAGCATTGTATCCTAAGTTTATAAAATCCCCTTCACAAATTCCTAAAACTTCATAAGGTACATTCTCTTCTTCTATGCCAAGCATAATTTCTCTAAATTTCAACTCATCTATTTGCTTTTTATTATAATATATTTTTATACTTGGCTTTTTCGTAACACTTATATTATTAGCCATAAAACTCACCTATTCTTCTTTTAAATGTAGAACAAGTCCTGTTGCAACTGCATTTCTAGGTCCTTCTACACCTCTTATATTTGCTCTTCCAGCAACTACATTATACTGAGATAGTGCATTTGTAACTAATTGAGGAATTTCAAAATCAAGTGCACTTCCTCCAACTAAAACAACAAATGCTATATCTCTTACGTTATTTGTTGGACTTACCTTTTCTAGTGCTCTTATAGCATTTGTAACAAATACCCTTTCTTTAGCACTTTTTCTAATTAATTTTATTTTCTCTAATGATTCATCTATTTCAATAGGAATCATACCTTCTGGTTTTAATATTACAACCTTAGCAAATAATTTAGGATCTAATGATTTACTAAAAAATTCTACAGCCCCACTTTCATGCCTTATATTGAAAAGACTCTCTACCTTAGCTAATGGGTACTTTTTTATGTCTTCTGCTAATTCAAAATCATCTATTCCTAGTTCTGATTTTATAAGCATAGTCACCATATTTCCAGCACCTGCTAAGTGTATTGATTTTATTTCATTATCTTTTGTAATTATAGAAGCATCAGTAGAACCTGCCCCCATATCTAATATGGCAAGTGGTTTATTACTTCCTGGAGTAGTTAATGCTCCACGAATTGCCATATCAGCTTCTACTCCACCTACATTTACATTTATTCCTAGACTTTTTGTTAATTCATCTGCTATTTTTTGCATTTGGAGTTTATCAGCTTTTACCATAGCTGCTATTCCTACTGCATTTTCTAATGAGAACTCATTAGCAATACCACCTTTTACAATCTGAGGAACAAATGTATCTACTGATAATATGTCTTGTATTTTAATGTTTTTTGGGTGTTGATTTGTTAAATTAGACATAACATGTCTTACTTTTTCAAGCATTCCACCTACATTGGTTCCAGGTTCTCCTTTAACATCACAAACAATATTTACGCTTTTTATAGCATTCATAATTTTTTTAGCACCTTCATCAATGCCAACAAAAGCTTTTTTATTTAATCCAACTATCTCAATATTTCCAGCAGGTATTTTTCTTTCTTTAACATCTCCCTTAGGCGTTTTTATAACAACTGCTGATCTGTTTCCAATTAATGCCCTAGCTATTGGAACAACATGTTTAGTTTCTTCTGAAGTTAGATTAAACAATGTCGCTATTCCATATGGATTAGATAAGACTTCAACAACACCTCCAATTGGTGCAACTTCTATGGCACACTTCATATTTAGAGGAACTTTTTCAACTAAACTAACCTCATCTACTATAGGAATTTTCTTTTTCAATCTATTATTAATTAATACTCCATCATCTTTTTTTACTATAGCTCCGTTTATATTTAATTTATCTGAGTATAAATTTATTAATTTAGATGAAACTTCAAAGTCAAATTCTTTAGGTATAACAATTATTACATCTTTATTCTTATCTACACTTTCTAGTTTATCAATTTTTACTGTTTCACCAACACCGACTCCTACGCCACCTGGTGTTAAAGGGTTGTGGCCTATCATTGTAGACTCTGTTATTATGGTTTCTGTTATAGTTTCCATAGCTACGTCTCCTATTACTGGAGCAGCTTCATTTACTCTAATTTCATCTAAATTTTCAATTTTTAGATTAGCCTTATCTAAAGAATCTTTTAAAGATTTAAATACTCCATTGATATTTTTCATAGTTCCTTTGATTCCCGTTGTTTTAACTATAGAACTTGATAAAAATTCAATGTTATTTTCATCTATTTTTGCTAAGGCCACTTCAGTAGTAGCATTACCTATATCTACACCAGCTACTATCTTCATTTAATACCCTCCAAACTACTTTTAATCCACTACTTTTAATCTTCCTCTTTGTTCATAAACATTTGCAGCTTCTATAACAAACTCTGAATTTATAGTGCATCCATATTTATTTTTTAGTTCATCTGCTATATCATATAACTCTTGCTTAGTTGATCTATATGGTCTTAGTGCATCGTATATTTCAAGAATTCTATCATCTGGAACCGCTATAAGTTCTGCTGCTTTTCTTAGATTTTGAGCAAATGCATTTCTTCCAACAGATTCGGCTACTTGTGCTTGTAGTTCTAGAGTTTCTTTAGATATTCTTATATCTTTAGATCCAATTTCACCTTTTATCACCTTGTCTAAAGTTACATCTGATAATTTTATTCCAGACTGTGATTTTATTTTTTCTGGCATTTTCTCTCCTAATGGATAATTAGCACTTGTAACTTTATCACTTTTTAAAACATCTTTAACAATATCTGAAACTTCATTTATATTAGTAGAGTTCATATTTTTTAGTACTTCCTCTACAATTTGTTTTATTAATAAATCTTGGTTCATCATTACCCTCCTTGTTTATTTAAATGTTATCTTAAATTCTTGAGGTTTTTTGTTTCTATCAACATATTCTGTTTCTTTTATATGTAAAAGCGCTGCAATTGCTTGGTATTTTGGTCTTGCCATTTGGTCATTTTTTACTGGTACTGGAGTTGGCGATTCATTTTTAGCATATTTAGCTGCATTTTTACCTATTTGTCTAAATGTTTCTAAATCTATAAGTGGAGCTTGTGGGAATAATTCTAAGTTACTTAAAGGAAATAAATCCTTTTGGTGTATTATTGTCGTACCTTTTGACTGTATCCCTATTCCTATTCCTGAACCACTTAAATTTGCTGCATCATGTGCTATAAAAGAAACATCAGACGTTCTATAAATTTTTGCTATTCTATAAGTTAAGCCTTCTTCTTCAATACCTGCTATAACTTCTTTTAATACTTTATCGTGTTCTATACCAACTATAGTTTTAGTTTGATGGTTAAAAAATGCTGGTGCTAAACCTATAACTACTTCATCACTTCTAGTACCTTTTTTCAAATCTCCTGCTTCTACTAGTTCTAATTTTTTATTATCATCAAATACTATATTTTCTTTCTTTTCTTCTTTTTTGCTATTGCACTCTACATTATCATTTTCCACCATTTCTTTTAATACTTCTTCTATTACACTTTTTAATAACTTCTCATCTATAGACACAATTTTCACCTCTTTTTCTATTTTTAGAAATCTTCTGGACTTACTGCATTTTCAATATTTTTAATTTGTTCCCATCTTTCATCACTTATTTGATATCCAGTTTTTGGACCTCTATAATCATTTGGATAATTTACAGCACTTTTTACTTTAAAATTCTTATCAAGTATCGCTGCTGTATGTAAATAGTCTCCTGCTATTCTTTGCTTTAACATATTAAATACACTATCTGCTACATCTTCAAATCCACCTTTATAAAGTGCTTTAACTACATCTACTCCTGTTACTTCTTTGTTCATCATTTCTTCAGTAGCTTTTAAATCTTCAACTACATTTCTATTTGGCATATCCTTACTTCCATTTGCATAAGTTGCAGCAGTTACTTCTTCTTCTGTAACTTCTGGAAGATTTAATTCTTTAAATAATACTTGTATAACTCTAGCTGCCTTATTTCTAACTTTAACAACTTCATCTTCACTAACAGGCTTTAGTCCACCATCTATTTTTAAATCTCTTTGGATTATATTCCAGTCATCATAGTCTTCTGCATCCCAGTTAGAACCTGCAAACATATTATCATAGTTTGGAGTCGCACTATATCCTGAACATATAAAATCTGTTCCTGGTACCATTTGCATTAAACTTCTTGCAACTCTTCTTAAATCAGAATGTGTAAATGTTTGGTCATTACTAGATGCACATTCAAGATCTAACATTGCAGCTATTAAGTTTTCTGCAAGTATAGCTCTAACTCCACTAGGTACTCCTGCTGGTACTCCAACACAACTTACTGAACCATTTTGTATTCCTTGAACTCCACAACCTTTAGTTAAGAATAGGCATCTAGCTTCAAGATATAACATTGACTTTCCTTCTGCATATCCCATTTGAACTTCAGAACCTGTTCCTGATGTAAATCTCATTTTAAGACCTCTTGATGCATATGAAGATGCTAGGAAACCTTTAGACCAAGGAGTATCATCACCATCCATAAATACAGACTCTGTTCCATATACAGATACAGTTTCAGCATATCCTGTTAATCCCCTCATACCTAATTTTAATTCTGTTGCTTCTTCAACAGCACATTGAGTAAGTATACCAGGACGACCTACTTGTGCACCAACTAATAAAGCTAATGCATTAAATGGAGCATATCTTGCAATACCTACTGTAGTTTCCTGTTCATCAAATCCTCTTAAAGCTGCTTCTGCTGCATCTGCTGCAATTTGAACTGGGTGGTCTTTTAAATTAGTAACATGACATTGATTTGAAGGCATTTTTCTTGCTCTCATCTTTGTCATTGACATCATCATTTCAAGTACATTCATTTGGCTTACAACTTCGACTATTTTAGCAGGAGTCATAGCAGTTGTAAGTTTTACTATTTCTTCTCTTCCAACATTTATATCAACAAGCATTCTAGCTAATTCTAATGAATCTATATTTAAAACTTCTTCTGCCTTTTCTAAATTTATAGCATGATCTGCTATAAAAAAGTCTAGCATATCAAAGTCTTCTCTTTTCTTTCCATCTAACTCTGTTACTATTTTATTTTCTATTTTTATACTAGGTGTTGGGTCATTTGGCCCATCCATTGCTATAAGACCAACTTCTGGCCACTCCTTTACGAAACCATCTTGGTTTACTGGTCTATTTCTTAGAACTTCGAAACGTTTAGATTTCAATATATTCACTCCCCTTATTTTAAAATCTTATATGTATGGTATTGTTGATGACTTTAATTCTTCAGTGCTTAAAGTTGATAATAATTGCTTTCCTACTTCTCTTGCTGCTATTATAGACTGTCTAACAGCTCCTGAATCTCCTGAGAATGTAAGAATTACTTCGTTTGAATAACTAGTTCCACCATTTCCTGGAGTTGAATATCCTACAACATCAACATTAGCAGCTTTTACAGCAGTATCTGCAAGTAATACTCCAATAGCTGCTGGTGCTCCAACAGTTATTCCAAAAGATTTTCCAATAGGTGCTCCAAATGCTTTGTTAAGTGCATAACTCGCTCTTGCTGTGTATTGGAATTCTAAGTGTCCTGCACTACTTCCATAAACATCTCCAAAAGTTCTTTCTAATTCATTTAATGTAACTTCAACAGCTCTTCTAGCATCTGATACATCTTCTGCACCAAATATTATTAAAGAACCGTGTCCTGCTCCTCCTTCTGTGTCTCTAGGAAGTTCTATTAATAATATTTCACTATTAGTTGCCTTTACAGCTTCGTCTGCTGCAAATATATGAGGGCCAGCCCCAGTTCTTCCTCCAACTATACCTATTGATCTATATTTTTTATCTATATTCATTAACTCGTGTAAGTTATAATCTACATTAGCTATAACAAGACCTATAGTATTTCCTATTGCAGTTCCTACAAATTCTGTTAAACTACAGCTCTTAGCTTCTTCACATTTAACTTCTTTTGCTGCTTCTTCCTTAACTTCTGATATTTCAGTTTCTCCCATTTTTTTCATTACTTCATCCATTATCTTTGACATTAAATCTTCTTTCATAAAATTTCCCCCTTAACCTAAATTTTTATCTAATATTAGTTGTTACTTGGTAATATCTTTTCAACATCTGTATGTGGTCTTGGTATTACATGAACTGATACAACTTCTCCAACTTTCTCTGCTGCTACTGCTCCTGCATCTACAGATGCTTTAACAGCTCCTACATCTCCTCTTACCATTACTGTTACTAATCCTGAACCTATTTTTTCATATCCTACTAGTTGTACATTTGCTGATTTTACCATAGCATCAGCAGCTTCTATTGCCCCTACTAGTCCTTTTGTTTCAACCATTCCTAAAGCTTCTTTTTGCATAATGGGAGTACCTCCAAAAATTATTTTTCTTCTTATTTAAATTCTAGTATACTTTTATGGAAATATTTTATCTAAATAGTGTAAATTTTAAGACTTTTTAAATATTTTTATGATAAATTTTATCTTAATAGGATAATTTTTTGCACCATATTTTTCTTTACATTTTTAATTTAATATTCATATAAAAAAATAGTAAGGAATCACCCTTACTATTTTTCATATTCTAATAATTTATCTACCATTTCTTCTTGTTCTTTCAAATCTTTATTCCCCTTATAAAGTTGTATACCATATTCCATATTTTTATAATAACTTAAAGATATATTATTAGATTCAATGTCTTCAACTATTACACTTTCAGCCTTATTTGTCTTTTCGTCAAATACTAAATTTAAATTTAAACCATCTTTATTTAAAGAATAAGATACTAAATTTTCATTGTCATTGTTAACAAATCCATTTATTTTTTTTAACTTATCATCTATTATCTGATCTATATTCCCTAACTCTAAAGAACTATCATCTTCTATACTTTGTGCTATTTTGTAATACGCTTCATACAAACTACTTTTATTATTGTTTAGCAAGTTTACTAATTTTTTTTGTTCTTGTACGCTTTCTGGATACATTTGAAAACTAAATATTCCATTTGCTTCTGATATATCTTGATAATAAATTTCTGCATAAGTTTCTTCTTTCTCTTCCTTGGTTATAATATATGAAGCAAATTTTATATCTTTTAAATTTTCTTTTTTATCATTATCTAAATAAGAAACACTAAGAGATTTATTATCTTCTTTAAATGTATAAATTTTAGTTGAATAATCTTTTTGTTCTCCATTTTCACCAGTTAAATATACAATTCCATCTGAAATATCTACTTTTTTATCCTTTAGTTTTTCTTCTAGATCCACAGCTTTTATTTCATTACTATTTCGTTCACTTTTTACAACTTCAAAGTATGTATTTTTTAAGCTTTCTTTGTTTTCTATTGTGCTAGTGCATCCTGTAATAAGCAAACCACATATAGTTGTAAGTCCTATTATTTTAACAAACAAACCTTTTATCACATTTATTCCCCACTTTTTCTTATTTATACTTCTTGTGTTTTTTATAACTTTATTTGCAATATCGTCTTAAGCTTTTGCTCCTACTATTACTCTTTTATTTAATTTTTTTAATTACCTATCTAAAATTATTTACGCACTATATCTATAAGTCTATCAATACATTTTTTAGATTCTCTACCCAATAATATATATCTGCATACTCATATTTATCCTCTAAAGTTGAATTAGCTACTAGTGCTACTAAATACATCTTGCATGAAGCTAAAATTCCAACTTTTAATAAAGTATCCCAAGTTTTTTGAGTTAATTTATAGCCAATATACTTTTCTAAGCTCATTTTATAATGGTTTAGTAGTATTGTTTTATCGAATCTAACACTTACAGATGTCATAAGATACCAAAATACATCTAATGTACAAGGTCCACATCCACTATTAGCCCAGTCTATAATTCTTATATCATTTTGATTTATATAAAGTGTATTATCTGGTCTATAATCTCCATGTAAAAAGGTTTTAGGATAATAAGAAAACAGGCTGTCTATTTCCTTTATTTCATTATACTTATTAAATAAATTTTCCTCTAAAATATCTTTTAATATTATTATTCCCTTTTTATAACTTTCTTTAAATTCCTCAACTTCACTTACTTTAGTCTTTGTTAAAAAATTACAATATTCATCAACACTTAATAATTCCTTGTAATTTATTACGTCATGTTCTTTAAATTTAGAGTGGAATTTAGCTAGGTTATCTAAATAGTAAAGACACTCTTCCTCTGAGTTATTTGTTTTTTTATATGCAGACATATCATTCATAAGTATTGCATAACTATTATTCCCTACGTAATAACCTAAGTAAATGTCATTTATAAATTCTTCTAATTTTGAATATATATCATCCTTAAATATAGATAATTCTCTTCCTTCATCTTTATTTACTTTTGCTAGCCAATCTTCTTTTAAATTGTTTATTTTTAAATATAAACTTTTATCATACTCACTAGAAAATAATGTAACTTTATATATTTTAGCTCCTGATAAACCATTTGTTTTTATATTTTCTAACTTTATATCTCGTAAGCCAGGTAGTATTTCCATTAAATAATCTTTACTTAGAAGATCTTTTATTGATTCTTTTTTTAATGCACTCAAAAAATTCCTCCTTTAAGCATCTATTTACTTATTCTGTAATGTGCACCTATACTCACTCGGCGTTAAACCTACTATTTTTTTAAAAACTTTGCTAAAATAGTTAGGTTTATTGAAAGATAAATCTATAGATATATTTAGAATAGGTATATCTGTATCTTTTAACATTTCTTTTGCTAATTCTATTTTTTTATTTGTTATATAGGTTATAAAGTTTATACCAATCTCTTTTTTAAAAGTCTTACTCAGATAATTTGGACTTAGATTTATATAACTTGCTACCTCCTCTAGTGTAATGTTCTTTTTGATGTTTGAATGAATATAGTTTATTGCTTTGTATATTTCTTCAGAGTATTGTTCATTATCTAAATTATATTCTTTTATTAATTCAATATTTGTAGCTCTATCTATTTTGACTTTATTGTTATTAAAATCAGAATTTATTTTAACTATATCTTTATTTATAATATAATTTGATATTTGGTACATAAGATCTGCTGCATATTTCACTTCTTCATAAGTCTTTATGTTTATATCTTTATAATATTTAGATAATTCTTCATTATATTTATCATCTAAAACATTGTTTTCTTCTTTTAAATCTTCTTTTAATCTTACTTGACCTCCTAATATTGCTCCTATATATGTATTGTTTGCCATTATAGGTATAGCAAAGTCTACTAATCCTGCATGACACTTGTATATATGTGGTTTTTTTGTAATAGCTGATTGTACCCCTCCATATGCATCACATTTATAACACTTTCCTTTTAATTCCTCATTATTTCTTATATATGTACAAAACTTAGTGAAATTACTTTCTTTCGTTATAGGCTCACCTTTGTAGTCTACTATAACTGCTCCCATACCAAGTGAATTTGCAAAGCTATCTTGGATATTTTGGAGAACTTCAATTTGAGCATACTCTTCTAGTTCAAAAAACTTCTCCATTAAATACCTCCTTAAATTATTATTCCTAATTTATAATTTGTATTATTTAGTTATATATTTCTACTTATATTTATTAAATCCTGTCATAAAATACATTTTATTTTTTAGTAAACAAGTTAAATATATTTCTAAATCATTATAACTGTTCTTATGATACCTTTATAACAATATCCAAAATTGTACAATAAAATAGAGCAATAGTTTTTATACTATTACTCAACTTAATTCGCGGTACATATATAATTATTCATATAAATATATATTTCTAATTAGGTAAATTATAATTTATATAACACCCTATATTTCTTTCCATTCATTTCTTTATCGAATGGATTAAAGTTCTGATGATAATACCCTTCTACATCTTTTTTTGTGCCAAACGTAAAATACAACCGTTCATTTCTAATGCTGATATTTGTGTTTTCTTTTCTATATTGCGTTATACAAAAAATTTTACTTTACCTTTTATAAAAATTGCGCATTAAACAATTTAATTGCAATCTTAGTAGTAATTAAAGTAAACTAAATACTATATCTTAAAAATATATCATATCATCAGGTAAGCTATATTTTACATCTTATGTTTATCCAAAATAACTATATATTACTATAATTTAATGATAGACTTTAGTATTAATATAATAAAAAAGATATAGAAGGTGTTCTATATCTTTTTTATTATATTTTTTAACCATTTAAAATTTCATCATAATCAAATATATTAAAAAAATTTTAGATATTATTTATTAAATTTATATAATTGCGAATTTTAACTAGAATTGATTACATAAAATTTCCCTAAAGAACACGTTTTGCTAATTCAAACTCAGAATTTATTTCTTCAAATACTTTAGTTATAACAGGATCAAAGGCTATCCCCTTACCATTTAATATAATTTCAACTGCTTTTTCATGTGTAAAAGCTTCTTTATAAGGTCTCTTTGTTGTTAGTGCATCATAAACATCTGCTATTGCCATTACTCTAGCACTAAGTGGTATTTCTTCTTTCTTTAATCCATCTGGATAACCTGTTCCATCCCACTTTTCATGATGAGATTGTGCCATATCCTTAGCTATATATAAAAAACTTTCTCCATCAGTTTGATTTATCATTCTTTGAATAGTCTCTCCTCCAAGTTTACTATGAGTTTTCATAAACTCAAATTCTTCTTCATCTAAGGATCCATTTTTAAGTAAAGTTTTATCATTTATACCTATTTTACCTACATCATGAAGTGGTGCTGAACGTATCATATCCTTTACATAATCTTTACTTAATATATCACTATATATATTTCTTTCTACTAAAGCATTAGTTAGTATTTCTACATACTTTGCAGTTCTCTTAACATGACCCCCAGTATTTTCATCTCTACACTCAACAAGTTCTGCAATGGATATCATCATAACATCTTGAAGATGTTCTATCATCTTGGTTTTTTCTATTACCTTTTTTTCTAAATCTATCCTATAGTCATATAATTCTAGATGCATCTTTATACGACTTATCATAATTTGAGGAACAAATGGCTTTCTAATAAAGTCTATAACTCCTTTTTCAATTCCTTTTAATTCACTTTCTATATCTACTTGTGAGGTTAGAAATATTATTGGTATATCAACCAAATCTTTATTAGATTTTATTTTTTCTAAGATTTCATATCCATTCATATCCGTCATATTTATATCTAATAATATTAAATCTGGTTTGTTTTTCGTTAGAAATCTTAAAGTCTGTGCACCAGATGTAAGTAAGCTAATTTTACAATGTGGTTTTAAAATTTGTTCTGCTCTTTTTAAATTTGTTACGCTATTATCTACGATTAATATATGCTTATTTTTCATAAATTCTCCCTTTAAATCTTTTGTATTTCTTTATATTATACTATCATTCATTAGCTTTTTTAATATTTTAAATTAAATTTTTTTTATTATAAAATATTTAATTTAAAACTAATATATTTCTTAATAATAGTTAACCTTACATGTTATTTGCTCTTATTTATTATTTTATGCAATGCATATGCAGCTTAGCCTCACTTCCCTTTACAACATAACCTTGTCCCTTTGAACAAAATATAGAGTTTGATGTATATTCACTATCACTATTTTTATCATAAGACCTATTTTCTAAAACATAGTCAGGATTATGACACACATCGTATCCATCAAATATGAAACTAACACTTGAACTTCCCTTACTAAAAGCAGATAACTCTAAGCTATAATCCATAAAAGTAGCAACAGGTCCTCTCCCTTCTATTGTTACTAAATTTTCATTGATAATTGGCGTTTCAAATTCTCCGTTCATCTTTTGAATATCAGATATTACTCTTCCCATATAATCTAAGTTTGTCTCAACTTTAAACTTATAGTATGGCTCAAGTAATACATTTTCAACTTTTTCTAATCCTTGTCTTAAAGCTCTTAAAGTGGCTTGTCTAAAATCACCACCACTAGTATGCTTTTTGTGTGCCCTACCAGTAAGCAAAATTATATTTAAATCAATTAATGGGTATCCACCTAATATTCCTCTATGTTCTTTTTCAAATATATGAGTTCTAACTAAATTTTGATGACCTATGGCTAAATCATCTATATGTGCTTTACTATTAAAAGTAATCCCTGAGTTTCTAGTATTTGGTTCTACTAGCAAATGTACTTCTGCATAATGTCCAAGTGGCTCAAAGTGCCCGTACCCTATAGTACTTTTTAATATACTTTCTTTGTATAGTATTTCACATTTTCCAAAGTCTACATCTAAGTTAAATCTTTCTTTTATTACTTCTTTTAAGATTTCTAATTGAATTTTTCCCATTACATGTATGTGTATTTCTTTAAGCTTTTCATCCCATAAAACATTTAATGCAGGCTCTTCTTTATTTAATATTTCAAAAGCATTTAACACTTCTTTTATGTTTAATGAGCTATCAAATTTAACCTTTGATTTTAATGTTGGAGCCATTTCATATTTAGTTTTTCTACTATATATTTTCTCTATTTCTTCTTTTTCAAAACTAGATTCCATTACGAAATCTCCCGCTACAGTATGATTTAGGCCACTTACAACAAATAATTCTCCACAAGCAGCTTCATTTACAACTTCAAACTTATTAGAGTTATATTTTCTTATGTTATTTACCTTTTCCATTATTATTTCTTCACTGACAATGTATGAAACTTCATCTTTTACTTTAATTTTTCCTTGCAGTGCTTTTATATAAGTTAACTTATTTTTATTATCATCATGTTTTATCTTATATACTTTGCCTATAAATCTTTCTTCTAATTTGTAATTTGTATATGTTAAAAAATCTAGCTTTTCTAGAAAATTATCTATTCCTATATAATTAATAGCTGAACCACTTAATAGGGGATATATCTTTAATTCCTTTATCATATTTTTAAGATTTTCAATCCAAATATTGTAATCATACTCATCATTTAGATACTTTTCAAATAAATTATCATCTCTTTCAGCAATAAATTCTATAAGTTCTTCATTTAAGATACTGTTAACATCGATATTAGTTATATCTATAACATCTTTAGTTAAGCTATTTTGTATATCTTTTATTACTAGGTTTAATTCTGCCCCTTCTCTATCCATTTTATTTACAAAAAATATTGTTGGAACTTTGTATTTTTTTAGTAGTCTAAATACTGTTTTTGTATGTGATTGTATTTTATCTACTCCACTTACTATTATAACTGCATAATCCATTATAGATATTGATCTTTCCATATCTGGTGAAAAGTCTATATGCCCTGGAGTGTCTATTAAATAGTAACTAGAGTTGTTGTAGTTAAACATTCCTTGTTCTGAAAATATTGTTATACCCCTTTGCTTTTCTATGTTATGGTTATCTAAAAATGTATCTTTATTATCTACTCTACCTCTATTTCTAATTGCTTTTGTGTGATACAATATCTGTTCGCAAAATGTAGTTTTACCTGCATCAACATGAGCTAGTACCCCTATTGTCTTATTCATAATTTTTCTCCTATTTATATAAATACCATTATTATATTTAGTATATTAGCCTTCTATTTTTTAAGTTTTATAATTTATATTTTATCATATATAGGAGTTTTATAATATTAGTCATATTCTTTTAAAATTCTCTTAATATGATTTACACTTACTCAATAACTAAGATATAAGCATTTTTACAATTTCTATCCTTTAAATTTTAAGTAATTATACGTATTTAAGATTTCAAATACTATATAAAAATACCACAACTATTAAGTTGTGGTATATAAATGTTTTGCTTTTTTAATTCACTAAAAAACATTTTTATAATTTATTCACTTACTCTAATTCTATCTACTATGCTTTCTTTAGAAGTTACTTTATAAACTATTAAAGGAACAATTACACTTACTAAAAGTACTAACACTGTACATATTAATAAAGCTTCTATTGGATAAGTATATACAGAGTATCTAAGCTTCATAATATTAAATCCTAGAAAAGTAGCTAAACTACCAAAAGTAAGATTTATAAAGGTTATTATAACTCCATAATACATACCTTCTAGTACTAACATCTTTTTAAGTTGTTTTTTAGTCATTCCTACTGCTTCTAGCATTGCAAATTCTTGATTTCTTGACATTATATTAGTTACCATAGTATTTATAAAGTTTAAAACTCCAATTAATCCTATTATAAATACCCCACTCATTCCTATAGTAGTTATCATAGCTTGAGTTTCCTTAGCTTCTTCTATATATGTTCTCTTTGAAGAAATATGAGTATATGGATTGGCGTAACTATCATTTAATTTTTCTATACTCTTTTCAACTTCACCTACATTTTTGTATACATTAACTACTACATTTTGTACATATGCTTTTGGTACTATTTTTTTATAGTCATCTTCATTTACATATACATCCATGCTGAAGTTTTCCCCTGCACCAATTATTGCCATTACCTCAAATTCATTCTCTGTATACCCTTCTTCTATAGTATTTCCTTTAAGGTATTTTAACTTAATTTTATCTCCTACTTTTATCTTACTATTTTCATGTCCTCTAATTATTATGTATCCACCTTTGTTAAATTTCTCTATATCTAACTTTCCTTCTATTATATTTCCTTCACCATAATAATCTAACATATTATTTTCTATCATTTCTTTAATTATTTTCCCTGAAGATACTCCACTTATATCTAATGTTACGCTTTTGTTAGTATCTGCAGCTTCTTTAAAATCATACCCGTTCCAAAATCTTTTTACATGGTCTTCATTTATTGGTTGGCTTAGTAATTCTTCTTTTATTGCTCCTTCATAAGCTACAAGCCCTAGATAGTCTTTATATATTCTATCTACACTTTTTACTCCATCTAAGTTTTTAACATCTTTTATAAATTCTTCATCTATTGGTATGATATTTTCATGTATCCTTGAGTTTTGTGCTTCTCCATGTTGTATTTCTATATCACCTACCATCATACCTTCTGCTGCTCTTTTTGGGTCTGAACTACTTATTATAGTTGATACACTTAAAAATATCATACAACTTAAAGACATAGACATTAAGACCAACAATGCTTTTTTCTTATTTCTAAACATATTTGAAAGTGCCATTTTATGAATCTTAGAGCCACTTTTTCCTTTTTTTGCTTTTCTCTTTATATTGCTATCTCTGTCGCTATATCTTGTAGCATCTACTTCAGATACACTACTTGCAAGCTTTGCAGGTTTCATACAAGATATTCTTACTGTTACATATGAAAATATAGTAGCACCTATAAATATAGCTATATTGCTTGAGTCTATTGATTTTAAATCTGACATAGTAGTAAATTTCATAGCTAAAGGAAGTAATATTTTACCTATTATAAATCCTAAAAATAGTCCTATTGGTATACCTATTAATGATAATCTATTAGCCTGATTTACTATTAATTTTCTTAATTGCTTTGGTGATGTTCCTATAGTTTTAAGTAGTCCATAATGTTTTATATCTTTTACTACTGAAATGTAGAATATATTGTATATTAAAAGATATCCACTTGTAAGTATTACAATTACTAATAAAACTACTGGAAGAGCATTTTTTATAAATTCACTAGGATTTGTTACTTGATTATCTAAAAATGTTGGATTTACACTGTATTTTCCTGAATATGGTTTAATTTCATTAATTAAATCTTCAAGTTGTTTTTCTAAGTTTTTATCATTTTTAAAATTAAAATTTATACATAAAGGACCTATTTCATTATATTTTTTATATTCATTGTAAAAATCATCACTTACATACATATCATGAAGTGGAATAGCTGTTGCTGTCTTATATGTGAAATATCCACTTAATTTAAACTTATAAGTTTTATTTTCTCCAGTATAAGCACCATCTTTAACTACTGGAATATCTATACTCACATTAGTACCTATTTTATGAGGCAGTTTTAACATATCTAATACTTCTATTGGCATAACTATATCTTCTTTAGATTTCGGTAAACTCCCTTCTATCATTTCTGTGTGTATAGAATTTTTTACACTTTGTTTATCATAAACTGCTAAGTTTACAGTTTGAGTTGAAAACTCTGGATTTTTAGCACTATCAATATTCTTAACTATACCTATACTATTTTTGTCTACACTTTCATTATTTTTTATTATATCTATCTGTCTTTTATCTATATCTTGCATCTGTACGTGAGAACTTGTTCCATATTCCATCATCATATAACTATTAAAAGCATCCATCATAGATATTCCTACTGTAAATAGTGATGTAAATAAGACTGTGGTTAATGCTATGGCTATAATAGATATAGTATTTCTAATTTTATTAACCTTAAAGCTCCTTTTAATTAGCTTTTTTATAATTTCTTGATTGTTATTTCGTAGCATGGCTCTCACCTCTACTTACAACTTTTCCATCTTCAATTCTTATAATTCTGTCTGCCATTTGTGCTATTTGTTCGTTGTGAGTTATCATTATTATAGTTTGACTAAATTTATTGCTAGTTACTTTTAAAAGCCCAAGGACATCTTGTTCAGTTTTACTATCCAGGTTTCCTGTTGGTTCATCTAGTAGTATTATAGATGGTTTTGTGGCTAAAGCCCTTGCAATTGCTACTCTTTGTTGTTGACCTCCTGATAAATTGTTAGGTAAGGCGTCTATTTTTTTACTAAGCCCTAATGTGTTTATTATTTCATATATATATTCACTATCTATCTTACATCCATCAAGTTCTATTGGTAGTACTATATTTTCAAAAACGTTAAGTATAGGAACTAGATTATAGTTTTGAAATACAAATCCAACATTACGTCTTCTAAATATGGTAAGTTCTTCATCGCTCATTTTAAATATGTTATTGTTATCAATTACCACTTCTCCTTCACTAGGTCTGTCAAGTCCTCCTAACATATGTAGTAATGTACTTTTACCACTCCCTGATGTACCTACTATAGCAACAAACTCTCCTTTATCTACTCTTATATCAACTCCATCCAGTGCTTTTACTATATTTTCTTCTGTTCCATAGTATTTTTTTAAATTTTTACTTTCTAATATTTTCATTTAATTAAAATCCCCTTTTAATTTTTTTCATCTTATTTACTTAAATGTTATCATATAAATATTTTAAAAATCCTCACAGTATTGTGATATTGTTTATATGAATAATAACAATTTTGAGATATTTAACAAAAATAAACACTGTTAAATTAACAGTGCTTGATATTTTGTATATTAATTTTTCATATATACATAAAAAGTTGTTCCTGCATCCTTTTTAGATTCTACTTTTATATATCCACTTTGCTTATTTATAATCTCCCTTGCTAGATAAAGACCAACTCCAACACCTTCTGTGTTTATTACATCACAACTTCTATAAAATCGCTTAAATATATGATTAATCTCACCTTCATCTATTCCAATACCATTATCTACTATACTTATTTTAGTAAATAGCTCCATTTTATCTAATTTTATATTTATATGCCCATTTTCTTTTGTATATTTTACTGCATTTTCAACAATATTAAATATTGCTTCACTAGTCCATTTTTTATCATGATAAAGTTCTAATTTTTCATCAATATCTACATCTATGTATATGTTTTTTTCTTCTGCTTTTAAATATACCCCACTAAGTGCATTTGCAATTGTATCACTTATTCTATATCTTTGAATATTTAATGCTATTATTCCATTTTCTAACCTAGACATTTTTATGAGGGACTTAACTAGCCACTCTAATTTATTAACTTGCTGTTGCATATTTTTTAAAAATGTTATCTGTTTATCTCTATCTAGTTCTCTATTTATTAAGGTTTCATTATACATAGAAATATTGGCTATTGGAGTTTTTATTTGATGAGAAATATTAGCTATTAAAGACTTTATATTGTCTTTTTCCTCTAAGTATCTGCTATTTTTATTTTCCATAATTTCTATCATATATTTAAATTTATTTTGTATTTTAGATAGTAAAGTGTCATCATTAGTTTCTAAAATTATTTCTTTATCAGATATAAAAGCGTCTATATTATCTATAATATCATTACTAAATTTAATAATATTTACTCTCACAATATATATAAATAATATCCCTATTATTAATGATAAAAATAGAAAACAAAAACTTATATTGTTAATTTTTTTAACTTCCTCAAAAGAGTTTGGATACATATATATAATACTTTCTGTTTGTTGTCGGATTAAAAGAAGTGCTATTATTGATATTATTATATATATAATAGAAAAGTTTATATAATAGTTACTAAAAATATTTTTGCTATTTTTCATTCTTTTCACCAACCCACATATATCCCATTTTATATACAGTTTTTATGTATTTATGATTAGACGATTTATCTTCTATTTTACTTCTTAGTCTATTAATATTTACTGTTAGGGCATGCTCTTCTATGTATTCTGAATCATTATCCCAAATTGAATCTATTAGTGCTTGTCTTGTAACTATTTGGTTTTTACACTTTACTAATTTTTTCAGTATTTTGTATTCTATTGGTGATAGTAAAATATTTACTTTATTTTTAGTTACTAGCATTTTTTCAAAATTAAATTCAAATTCCCCTTCAAGTAGAATATCTTCATGTTTTTCTTTATTACTACAACGTCTAAGCAAAGCTCTTACTCTTTGCATTAATATATTTATACTAAATGGTTTTGTTATATAATCATCAGCACCTATTTTAAATCCATTTATAATGTCTGATTCCATATCACATGCAGTTAGAAATAGTATTCCTACATTAGAATTTTTTCTAATTTTTTTACAAAATTCAAAACCATTTCCATCTGGTAAGTTTATATCTAGTATTATTAAGTCTATAGTATTACTATTAAAAAAATTTTCCCCTTCTTTTAGATTGTATGCAGGTATTACATTAAACCCATCTGCTTGTAGATTAAAGCAGATTCCATGGTTTAACATAATGTCATCTTCTACTACTAGTATATTTCTCATTTTGATTTTTCCCCTTTATAAGTTATACATTTTATTATATTATCAAATAATTATATCATTATTTTAAATAAATTTTCAAATTCATATATGCCTTTGTTTAAACTATATCATGTTCAATAAAAATATCATTATATGTTAATGATAAAACTGTAACACTCTAGATTTAAGTATAAAGAATACGGGTATAATTAATAAAAAATTAAACTTTCAAACTACAAAGGAGCTTTGACATGGATAAGAAAAAAGTAATTTCAACAACTATAATGTTTTTAGTTATAGTTGCTGCTATAATAGGTTTTAAATCTATATTTGGTGAAATTAATACCTTAGTTGGAGTTGCAGGCATTACAGCAGCTCTTTCTTTACTTGGTACTGATTATACAATAACACCAATAAAAAGTACTATATATTTTGTATTTATTGAAGTATTACTTGGGGTTAGTTCATTTTTAGCATCAACTAATGCTTTTTTAGGATTAGTTATAACTTTTGCCATTATATTTTTTATATTATACCAATTTACATATAATACAAAAAAACCTACATATATTGCTTTTACACTAGGTTATTTCTTTATGCTTTATACACCTGTTAGCATCAATGAATTGCCTACTAGATTAGTATCTCTTATATTTTGTGGACTTTTTATAATGACAGTACAAATGATTGCAAATAAAAATAAGTTACAAAAGCAATCTAAAGTTACTATTAAAACGGTAATAGAGTCTATTAATGAAGAAATAGTATTAATGATAAATAATGATAGTATAGAAAGTGTAAATAATTTAAATTCTAAAACTTATGATACACTAAAAGAGCATATATCAGATGTATATAAAAGATTGGATAAAAATATTGAACTTCCAGTTTCATTAATCCAATCATTATTTATATGTCAGTTTTTAGAAAGTGTAAACTTAATACTAGATGAAGTTAAAAACAATACAATTAATGAAGAATTTACTTATATCTTAAATAAAATAAAAGCATTACTTTGTAATATAGATGAGTTTATAGATAGAAATATAACAGTTGATGATGTTATACTTAAAATAGATGAATTCTTAATTGCTAGCGAAAAATCTAACTCAAAGTACTACAAAATTTATGAATTACAAGGTTGCGTAATTTTATTAAAAGAAGACTTAATACTTTCAAAAGAAAAAAATTCAAAAGAAGTTTGTGAAAAGTATTTCGTATCAAATGCAGTTGATAGATTAAATGATTTAAAAAATAATTTAAATAAGGACTCTCTTAAGTTTACTTTTGCATTTAGAGGTGCATTAATTACTAGTATTGGTGTATTTGTAGTTGCTTTCTTTAATATACCACATGGTAAATGGTTAGTTTTCAGTCTATCATCTATTGTCCAGCCTTATCTTGAATCTGGACAAACTAAAGGTAGGGAAAGAATCTTAGGAACTATAATTGGATTAATTATATTTGAAATTTTATTCTCTATAGTAACAGATAATTCTATGAGAGCTTTTATTATACTTATAGTTGGATATATCAGTAATTACCAAACAGAGTATAAGTATCAAATGATATGCACAACTATTTCGGCTCTAGGAGCAGCATCTATTGGTAATAATATAAATGAGCTATCTATCAGTAGAATATTTTTCGTTCTTTTAGGTACTATAATTGCTCTATATGCAAACAAAGTAATTTTACCATATAAAATGAGTGATGTTACAAAAAACGAAGTTAAGAATTCCTTAAGTTTAAATGAGCAAATACTTGCCAAGTTATACAATACAGGATTAGTGAATGGAACTATTAATGATGATTTAAAGGATGTAATTACTCAAAATATACGTCTTAATAAAAAGATATATTTTAATAATAATATTTTGTTATCAGATGATTTAAATGAATTTGTACATAAGCAACATATATTTATTAATAAACTACGTTTCTTAGTAAATAACTTTAAGAAATACACTAATAAAAATTCATCACATAACTTAGTTTTATTTTACGATATAGATATGCTTTTAAATAAGGATATTTCTACAAAAGATATTATAGATTTCTTAAATAATATAGATGATAGATTGAGTAAGTTAATATTAATAAATGTACTTGAGTTAAAAGAAACTACTATAGAATCTAAAGATATATCAAAAGTTATATACAAAACTCTATAATAAAATAAGGTTATTCATTAAACAAAGTGAATTACTATTAAAAGCTAAATAAACTAAAATAAAAAGCCAAGCTTAATGCTTAGCTTTTTTCTATTTAAATATTATTTACTGCTTTCTTTAATTTTATCATAAGCTTTAACTTTATTTTCAAGTAAAGAATCATAAATAGGAGGGCAATTTAATAAATTAGCTACTAAATACGCAACCCCACAGACTACTATAATAGGTCCTAGCTGAGTAAGTGCTCCACTCATTTCAAATACTAATATAAATCCAGTAATAGGAGCTCTGACAACAGATGTAAACATCCCTGCCATTGCTAATAATATAAAGTTATTTAAATATGAAGTATCTATAACTCCCATTAAAACTAAAACTTTTCCAAATATAATTCCTACTAATCCACCTAATGTTAAAATAGGAAATAGTATACCTCCAGGAGTTCCTGGTGCAAAACTTATAAGTGAGAATATATATTTTCCTATTAATAATATTATAGCTAACTTAGTAGTAAGTCCACTAGATAATATACTATTTATAAGCTTATCCCCACCACCTAAAACTTGAGGTAAAAACATGCCAAATACAATGGCTAACATAAAAGGTATAATCATTTTATATCTTAATTTTGTATTTATATTTGAATATATGTCTATAGTTTTAAGTAATCCTTTATTATATATAACACCACTTAAACCAATAACTATTCCAAGTATTACTAAAGATATGTAGTAATTAGCTGGCATATTTAAAACTTTGTCAACTATTAAAGTGTGCGTTTCTCCAAAAAATATCCATGTAACTAAATCAGAGCTTACACAAGCTGCAACTGCTGTTATAAATAGTACTGGAGAAAAACTTTTATGTACTTCTTCTAAGATAAACATAACTCCAGCAAATGGTGCATTAAATGCTGCTGCAAGACCAGCTCCCGCTCCTGTTGAATATAAATATACAAATTCTTTTTTACTTAGTTTAAATCGTCTAGATATAGCGTGTGCAAAACTCCCACCTAATTGAATAGATGGACCTTCTATACCAAGAGATAGTCCAGCGCCCATTGCTAGTACACCATTTACAAATTTACTTACTAAAATTTTAAAAGAATGAATTATTTTTAATCTTCCTTTTAAACATCCTTCAATTTGTGGAATACCACTACCTGATATCATAGGATTTTTTTCAACTGAGTATCCAACAATATATCCTATAATAGCAAACACTAGTATTCCCAAAATTACATATTCCAAATAGTTAGCCATAAAATTATAGATATTTAAACTAATTTTTTCTGCATATTTTGAGCATAACCTATACAAGGAAACTATAAATCCTACACCTACTCCTATTAAAATACTTTCAAAAACAATTCTTATTTTAAAAGAATCTGAGCAATTTCCATTGTCAGGTATACAACTACTTTCTAAATTATCCATTTCATCACCTCGTATATAATATTACCCAATTAAATAGCTACATAACTTTTTCTATTTAAATTTTCTAAAAATAGATAATTTTGATTGATTGTATAGGAAAGCCAAGTCTTTAACCTGGCTTTCTTGTGATTATTCACTTTTTAGTATATTTATATTATTGTTCTTTTTGCCTTCTTTTGACCCATGTGTATATCCAATTACTTCAAAATGCTTAGCAAATTCTTTAGCGTACTCTTCGTAATGAGAGCATCTCCCTCTTATGCATGTAGATATATGTATTACATCAACTTCTGCTTTTTTTAATTTTTCTATTTTTATATCTAAACTTTCTAATGGCTTTTCATCACAACCATTACAAGTATTAAAAGCAACTAATTTACAATTACCTTCATATCTCTCAAATGAATCTTTACATTCATTAAATGCCCTAAAGCATCCATTAGCAGTACATCTTTGTGAAACATCCCCACAAGTATATATAGCAACTCTTTTCAATTTCTTCCTCCTATGCTTTTTATTTTTATTGTATTTATATATAATTATACATTATTTTACCTTTTTTTCAATTAATAGTAAAATTTATTTTAAAATTTTAATTACAAATACATTTTACAACTATATAAATATAAGTAACTTTTCTTATAAATTTATACATTTAAAGAATAAAACTTAATGAAACTTAGTTATACAAAATTCCATCCAAATACTAAAAATATTATAAGTATGATAAAAGAGGGTATCGTATTTCACGACCCCCTCTTTTATTCTATATATTTATCATTATATACAGTATAAATTTCTTTTGTAACTATCAATATGTTCTACTTACTTCTTACTTGATATCAAATTCTCTATTTATTTCATTAACGTTAATAATTCTATCCTTATAATCTTTAGATTTCTCCATTTTAGATAACTTATCTACAAGAGAATAGTCCCCCCAACAATGCATAGGAAAAGTTAATTTAGTATTGGTATTTCTCATAAATTCATCAAACCCTAAATAAAAATACTTTCCTTGTCTAGAATCAAGTGGTACAAATGCAATATCAAAGTATCTATTTTTTATCTTTTCTATTTCATGCTTATACATCTTTTCCATCTTTTTATTTTCACTATCAATTTCGCCTTCCCAATGCCACCAGTTCAAATCTCCTGCATGGTAAATAGTTTTACCTTCTACAGTTATTATAAATGCTACTCCTAGATCTGTTGACTTTAAAGTTTCTATTTTTAAGTCATCAATGTATACTGTTTCATTTTCCTTTACAAAGTAAATGTCTTTTTCTTTTGTTACTTTTATATCATCTGATAATATGTATTTTATATTTTTATACTTCGATCTTAAGTCAAATATTACCGGACTAAAATGGTCACTATGACTATGACTTGCAAAAACATAAAGTTTTTTATTTTTGTCAAAGTCTGGTAATTTTCCTTGGAAGTAATCAAATAGCAATATAGCTTCATTAAACTCTACAGAGAAACTATCATGGTATATATATGTTACTTTCATATTATCCCTCCCTTACATATGAAGTTATATCCTTTATTTTAATTTATAATCTATTATTTTAAATTTTTAATTTCATATGTACACTTTATCTAATAAAATTAGTTGCTACTCTCTCTTCTTTTTGTGGTATATCTATACCATTTAATTTTCCAAATTCTATACATTTTATTAACCATGACATATTAGCACCTAACACTCTCATAACTTGCATACCTTCTAAATCTTTTCTTACTTCTTCAGGAGTATTTCCATGTACCATATTCCAATATTGAGAACTTACTACTGGCATATTATTTATTGTAAAATATTTATTAAGTTGGTCAAATGTTGCAGTAGTTCCTCCTCTTCTAGCACTTGTTATACATGCTCCTGGCTTATATGAAAGGTGTTTTGAACCACTATAAAATACTCTATCTAAAAATGAAGTTAAGGCCCCAGATGCTGCTGCATAGTGAACTGGTGAACCAAATATAAATCCATCTGCTCCTTTTGCTTTTTTTATAAATTCATTTACACTATCATCAATAAAGCATTTTCCAATTTTTGTACATGTTCCACATCCTATACATCCACAAATTGGTTTTGTTCCTAACTGGAATATTTCTGTTTCGACGCCGTTTGCTTCTAGTGATTTTGCTACTTCTTCTAGAGCTGTATAAGTACATCCTTTTAAATGCGGACTTCCATTTACTAATAATACTTTCATATCCACCCTCCTTATACTTTATAAATGTTATAATTTCTAAAACTTACTTACGATTTTATTATATATTACTTATTAAGTGTTTTGTGTAATTATTTACTTTATATTTAAGCTTAAAATATTAGCATCATAACTATATTCAAAACAAGAAAAAATCTATGTCTATTATATACATAGATTTTTTATCTAGTATTAAATAATTATTTCTTTTCTGTACAAAGCTTTAAATTATTATTTGGTATTATTTTTTCTTTGTATATATTAATATAAGTCCATTTCTTATAGATAGTTTATGTATTTTGCAATTATTCTGACATAATAATATTAAAGTAAAAAATATGTATTGACCTTGAAGTTACTTCACCCTCTATAATCAAAAACATAACTTAATTATGGAGGTAACAATATGGAAGAAAACATATTAAAACAAGGTAAAATCTCAAAACTGTTTATAAAATTCTCAGTCCCTGCTATTATAGCCATGGTAATTGCAGGTATGCAAACTGTAATAGATGGTTTGTTTTTAGGAAATTTAATTGGACCAAATGCTATGGCTAGTGTTAGCTTAGGTAGTCCATATATACAATTTATTATAGGATTTTCAATGTTAATTAGTGTAGGCTCTTTGAGCTTTATGGGTAGAAGTTTAGGTGAAGGTAATGAAAAATTAACTCAAGATATTTTCAAAACATCGCTTATATTGCTAAGCATCTGTGCTATTTTATTCTCAATAATAGGAGTTTTATTTAGTAAAAACATAGGTTTTACTCTAGGTGCTAATGATATATTGATTGATAATGTTTCAAAATATATAAGAGTGATATCAATATGTATATTACCAATGTGCCTAGCCTTTTTAATTGGATTTGCTGATAGACTTGTGGAAAAACCTGATTTGTACTTTAAAGGTATGATTGTAAGTTTACTAGTAAATATAATTTTAAACTATATATTAATAAAAGAGTTAAAGTTTGGAATAACTGGCGCTGGTCTTGCTACAGGACTTTCATACTCTTCTGTATTTATTGTGGTTGTATCACCAATGTTAAAAAAAGAGAATTTTATAAACTTCTTTGTAGGTAAATTTAATAAAGATACTATAATCCCTGTTGTGTATAATGGTTCATCTGAAGCTATGTCCGCATTAGCTACTGTTGTATCTGCATATTTATTTAACAATGCATTTATTAAAATTGCTGGTGAATCAGGGATTGCGGCTTTCACAAGTGTTAACTATATATCTCAATTTGGAATGCTAACAGTATTTGGAATTGCAGATGGTATAACATCTATAATAAGCTATAACTATGGTGCAAAAGAATTTGATAGGGTTAAAGCTATAGTAAAACTATCGTTAATAATATCATTTGTAGTATGCATATCTACATTTATAACACTATTTTTCTTTAGTGATAGTTTAATTAATCTATTTGTTGGTTCAGATAAATTTGTTCTAGATCTAGCTAAAAATGGAGCTAAAATATATGCTTTTGCATTTATTTTCAGTGGATTTAGCATAATATATTCATCATATTTTACTGCTATAGGATATGCTAAAGAATCTATAATAATAGCTTTAAGTAGAGGGTTAATATTTATAGTTATAGGAATTATTATATTGCCAAAGCTTCTAGGTATAAGTGGTATTTGGCTTACAATTCCTTTTGCTGAAGTAATTACCTGCATTATTTCATTCTATTTGATGTATAAATACAAATTACCCTCTACTCCTAAGAATATACAAGTCCTAGAATATGCTAGTACAAAATAACTCTATATAAATAATTATATTATAAGATATATAAGCAATTGTATCTCTTGTAACTTTTTTTAATGCATAAGAAATTTTTTTATTTTGGATCTAACTATTTTCACTATAAACATTTGTATAGATTAGGTAAAATATATATACTAAATATAAAAGGAGTGCTATAGATGAAGCTTTCAATAGGTGAAGTTAGTAAAATTTTCAATATAAGTAAAGAAACACTAAGATACTATGATAAGATAGGAATTTTAAAACCTGAGGTTAATAAAGAAAATGGATATAGATATTATTTATTTAAAGATTTAGAACAACTAAGTTTGATTCTTGGGATAAAACTTTTAGGTATATCCTTGTCAGATATAAAGAAAACTATAGAAAGTGAAAACTTAAATGAATACAAAAACTTAGTATTAAAACAAGAAGAAATACTAGAAATGAAAAAGAAAGAACTAGAACATTTAGAACATAACTTAAATAAAAGTAAAGAAATATTAGAAATTGTAACTGCTTTTGAAAATGAGTATAACTTTAAAAATTTAAAAGTAACACAAATAAATGATACTCTTTATGGTTTAGATATGAAAAAGCTATTGAATTCAAATAGTTATTCAATAAATACTATTTCTCTAGAAAAAGAGTTAGCTTATTTAAATGAAGAAATAAGTGATACTTATATTTACCTTTATAATATTATTGAAAATACTACAGCAAAAGAAGATGAAAACTTTCTTTTTGTAATAAAAAATACTCAAAATACTCATATACTTAATAAATATTTCAGTAAAGAAGATATAGACTCTATGAAAAAAGATATTAGTGGAAAATATATTTCAGTTGATTTTTATGGTACAGTAAGTCAAATAAATGAATATATACTATCTATTAATAAGTATTTTAAATGTCCTGACAATAATAGTGCCTATGTAACCTATAAATTTTATTTACCTAAAAAAATAGAAGATGTAATGTATTTTGTTAATATAAATTTAAAAATAGATGAAGACTAATTATCTTCATCTATTTTTTATTATTTTATATACTTTGGATTTTTATACTTATTTATCTTTTTTCTAACTTTTCATAATCAAATGAAAACTTATTAAATATGGGGTATAATAAATAGATATAAAATAGTTGAGGTGAATTAAATGAAGGAAAAAGTAAAAGTAGTTGCCGCTATAATAGAAAATGGTAATAATGAAATACTCTGTGCACTTAGATCACCACAAATGGTACTTCCTAATATGTGGGAGTTTCCAGGTGGTAAAGTTGAAGAAGGAGAATCATTACATGAAGCTATAGAGCGTGAGATAAAAGAAGAGCTAAAGTGTGATGTTAAGGCTATAGATGTTTTTAATAATAATACTCATGAGTATGAGAAAATTATTGTAAATCTTACATGTTTAAAATGCAAATTGGTTGATGGTACTCCTGTTGCTGATGAACATTCTAAGCTTCTATGGTTAAAGAGAGATAATTTGGATTCTTTAAAGTGGGCTCCTGCTGATGTATGTGCTGTTAAAGAATTGATTAAAGAAATATAAAAATAGAACCTAAATTAGGTTCTATTTTTATATTTTCTATATTATTCATTTTGTATATTAATAAATACTTTAATAATAAGACTTCTATGATAAAAATAAATATAATTATTTTGAAATAATTTTACCGTCACTAATATTTATAATATAATCCGCACTGTTAGCTATTTCATCATTATGAGTTATCATAACTAATGTCTGTTTATACTCATCTACACAGAACTTTAATAAATCCATTACTTCATCAGTTGTTTTACTATCTAAATTACCAGTAGGCTCATCTGCAAATATTATTGAAGGCTTATTTGCAAGTGCTCTAGCAATTGCTACTCTCTGTTGCTGTCCTCCTGATAATTCATTCGGAAATTTTTTTATTTGAGGTCTTATCCCTAATTTAACTATTAAATCATCTATATAGTCTTTATCTATTTTCCCTCTACTAAGTAAAATAGGAAGTACTATATTGTCATAAACATTTATAACTGGTATTAGATTATAGCTTTGAAATATAAATCCAAACTCTTCACTTCTTATCTTTGATAGGTTATCATCATTTAAAGTATATAAATCTAAGTCATCTATAAATACTTTCCCCGAAGTAGGTTTATCAAGACCTGCTAGACAATGAAGCAATGTACTTTTACCACTACCACTTGCTCCTACGACTGCAGTAAATTTATTAGGCTGTATTTCTAAGGTTATTTCATTAATAGCTCTGACCCCATTATTATTTTTTCCATATATTTTATTTAAACTTAATGCTTTTAATTTTTTCATAATATCCTCCTTATATATCATTTATATGTTCAGATATATTTGTTTTAATTTTGTGAAATTCCATCAGTTATTGATGTCCCTTCTATCTTGTCTTTAGATAAATATACTGCAACAAGTCCTATGATACTAAAAATCGCAAAGAGCATAAGTATTTGTTTTAAAGGAATGCTATGCTCTATAGTCCTTTCAAAGCTTCCTGCAATAAGAGTTTTATTAGTGCTTGCAATACCCCAATTATGATAAGCTGTTGCAATTATAGCTCCTATTGTAGAGGCTACCATTCCATAAAACTCACTTTCAATTATTAGTATTTTTTTGATGTCCTTGATACTCATTCCAAGCGCTCTTAGTGTTGATATTTCTTTTTTTCGTGCAATGATATTGCTCCTCATAATAAAAATACTATTCACAGAAAGTATAAGTAAAATTAAGCACTGATATATTACTGATAGTCTGTCCTCTGAATTTTGTTGTGCTCCAATAAATTTTAAATCTTCACCTTTACCACCGATTGATGTAAATGCATAATCCTTTGTTAGTTTCTCTAATCTTTTTTCAACTGGGTATAACTCACCTTTTTGAGTCATTACAAAAACTTTGTTATAATCCTTTTGACCTGTTAACTCTTTATAGTCATCTTCCCGAAATATTACCTGTGCTCCATTGGCATCAACATTACCATCTTGAGCTGCTGCATAAACTTCTTTCATAATAGCACTAACTTCAACATTAAATATTTCATACTTTTTTATACCACCTTTATATACAGGTAATTTTATATCTATAACATCTCCAACCTTTGCACCATCAATTACTTTTGCCTCAAATGAATGCGTAACTTGTGAGTTTGTATTATTTACTAGTATAACTTTTTTGTATTGTCCTTCTTTAAGATTTATCAAGTTTTTTCCTTCTTTAATAAAAGATTCTCTACTTTTTAACATTTCATCACTATAACCTCTTATAAGAAGAGGATATTCATTATTATGATTTTCTTGATATAGTACATTTTTTCTGTTTAATTCATCTTGATAAGCTTTTGATATTTGATCTTTGGAAAGTAATATATACCCATTAGGATTATTAAAGTGTGGCTCTACACTTTCTACTCCATCTATATTTTTCACCTTTTGTATCATATCTTTATCAAT
Source organism: Romboutsia sp. 1001713B170131_170501_G6 (assembly GCF_015668195.1). Classification (NCBI taxonomy): domain Bacteria; kingdom Bacillati; phylum Bacillota; class Clostridia; order Peptostreptococcales; family Peptostreptococcaceae; genus Romboutsia; species Romboutsia sp. 1001713B170131_170501_G6. Next base: position 814,876 of record NZ_JADPFC010000001.1, on the reverse strand, counting down.
TTTGTAAAATAGGCTTTCTGTTCCATTATAGCTACCACTTACCGCTTTATCTACACTTCCATAAGACATCCCCCAAATACCGCCTGTTATACCCTCCTCTATATTAGTTTTTAATGTATCTTTTACTGCAAATGTAGATATAAACATTATTCCGACCATTGTAATTACAATCATTGTTATGATAGTTCTAGATTTATTTCTCCATACATTTCTCCTCGCAATACTTATAATCATATTTTTATGTGTTCTGTTTGTTTTAATATTTTTAGATTTTGATTTTCGTTCATACTTTTCACTACTTCTTATTGAATCAATTATAGACATCTTCATAGCTTTTCTGACTACTATAAAACTACTTATAGATACTGATATTGTTGCAACTGCAAAAGAATAAATTATACTTGGAATTCCTATGGTTAACATAGAGCTATATCCATACACCATTTTCACTCCCATGTACGATAGGATTATTCCAAATAATATACCAATTGTCGTCCCTAAAACTATATAAATAAGACTCAACTCTGCAAACATACTCTTAATTTTCTTCATTGACATACCAATTGCTCTCATAAGTCCTATTTGTATTATCATATCTTGTAAAATAATATTAAAAATATTGTATATTACAAGACAAGACACAATAATTAAAATAATAGTCTTCTTAATATTTTCTATGCTATTTTCAGATCTGACTTTTAATGACTTAGCTGCACTAACTTCCGAATTTTCACGTAAATTATCAAAGCTAAGATTTAACTTTTTTCCCATTTTACTTAAAAACTTAGATGTATTTTTTTCTGACTTAAGAAATATTGTTCCTTTATATGTACCTTCAGTTTTTAGTGGGAGCTTAGCATCTTCATATATAAAAGCTTGAGTCTTAACTCCACTTATTGAGCTAGATAAAGATTCATAATATCTATCTGGCTTTTCAAGTATTCCGACAATTTTAAAGCTTTTGTTAACACTATCTATCTGATTAGCTCCATCATCATCCACATACTTATTCATTAACATTAAATCAATAGTCTTATTTAATGGGTCACTTATACCCATCTGCTCTGCTGTTTCTTTTTCTATTACTATTTCTCCATCTTTTGTAGGTGTTCTTCCTACCATCTTATACTTAAGAGATTCTATAAAATCTTTATCAAATGAGTTTAAATTAAATTTAACTCCACTTTCTTTATCTACTATTTCACATAAATATTTAACTTTACTTGATTCTTTTATTTGACTATCACTTTCTAGTTCTTTGACTTTGTCTATGCCAATGCCTTCAAACCATACTTGATACCCTCCATGTAAATCTTTTGCTTCTTGTATTTGAGAATCATATCCTGAATCCCTAATTACAATCATAGAAAAAATAAGCATTACTGAAAGTGCAATACTTGATATCAGTGCTACTGTTTTTCCCTTTTGTTTTTTCATATACGCTATTGCTAGTTTAAATATAGTCAAAACTTTACCTCCTCTTCTTGTACTAAATCATCGTATAAAAAAATGCTACCTTCTCTGTATAAAAGGTAACATCTTTAAAATTTCGATTCAATATAAGTCCGACAAGTGGTATTTTTTCACCGATAACTAGCATACTAAATCCTAACTTGCAAGTTTACTAAATTAATAATCCTATTAAATTTTTATTCAACTGGTATATAAATAGTAGCTATAAATTTATACTCATTATCCTTAAATTTTAATTCTCCATTGTATTTTTTTATTGAAGACTTTATACTTTCAAGACCTATCCCATGAAAGAATTTATCTTTTTTAGATGTAAAAATCTTATTATTTTTAATTATTACTTTATTTGTCTTGCTATTTTCACATCTGACTACATAGTACCCTTTTATAAAAGTGCTTTTTATAATTATATATTTTTCTATATTATTATCATCAATTTTGTTACATGCTTCTATTGCATTATCTATTAAATTTGAAAATATACTACTTATATCAATCATCTCTATAAATTCACATTTACTAAAATCTATACCTACATTAAAATCTATACCATTTTCTATACATATTTTGCTTTTTTCATGAAAGATAATATCTAGTAGTACATTTCCTGTGTTATAAATATTTTTAGTTTCTTTTACTTCATCTTCTATATTGTTAATATATTTATTTACATCTTCACTACTATTTTTTAATGATTTTATATTTTCCATGTGATTATTCATATCATGATATATTCGTTTCATTTTTTCTTGTGATTCTTTTACTATTAAAAAGTATTTATATTGCATATCTAACTTTTCATTTGCAAGTTCCTTTTTTGCTTTTTCTTTTTCTGACTTTACAGAATTTATAAAAATAAATATCAAAATTATGTTTGTTATAGATAAGATATAAGGAAATACATATTCCATAAAACTAGATATCTTAACCGTATATACAATATTGTTATATTCAATATTATTTTTTATTACTATACTATACAAATCACTTATTTTTGAAGTTGACATATTTAGAAGTACAATTATAAATATATTAACGATTATGGTTAAACATATATATAAATAATACTTGTTATTTTTATAAAACTCTTCTAGCTTATCAAGAAAATAAATACATAAAAAAATAATTAAAAAATTTATTCCGAGATTCAATATATATATATAATAACCCATATATTTAAACGTTATTAATAAAAACCAATAAATACTACATTCTATCAATATATATATTAAACTATACATTACAGAATAAATGATAGATTTTATTATATCTATTTTATAAATAACTTTACAAATTAAAACTAATATTAAAACTATACTGATTAAAATTTGTAGTGCTACAAATCCAAAAGGTATACCTCTTACGACCAACCATATAACTAGTAATAAAATTGATGGTGATTTAATATTAATTTTATCTTTATAAGCATAACTTATTTTATTCATTAGCATAAAAAAACAAAACATGAACATAAGCATATTTATAATACTCAAAGCTCTATAAAAACCTAACATAACTTAGCCTCTATTAAATCAAAAAATTTATCTTTTGTCTCCTTAAATCTATACCTACTAACAGGTACTTCCTCACTATTTTCAAGTATTGCAACATACTGTTTTATACTTTTTACATGCTCTAGGTTAACTAAAAAGCTTTTGTGACATCTGAAAAATCTGCTACAATCTATCTCCTTTTCAATATTATTCATTGTTCCCTTAGTTTTATAAACCTCATTTAAAGTATGTATAATTATAGTTTCTTTTTGTACTTCTACATAAGTTATTTCATTTATATCTAATTTAATTTGATTACCTTGTTCTTTTACTATAATATATTTATTTTTTATATCCACTTCTTTTATGCAATTTATTATATTTTCTTTTAGACTTTCATATTTCACTGGTTTTATTAAATATCTATAAGCTCTTACCTCATAGCCTTCTAGTGCGTATTCTATTAATGATGTAATGAATATAATTTCTACTTTATCATCTAACGTTCTGATTTTTCTGGCAGTATCCATTCCATTGATTTGCCCCATTTGTATATCTAATAAAAGTACGTCAGTATCTTTTTGATAGCTTTCAAGTAATGCTTCCCCCGAATTAAATACCTCCAACTTATATTTAAGAGCTAATCCCTCAAATATTTGATCTATATATGTTTTCAACAACCCTTGTTGTTCTTTTTCATCTTCACATATTGCTATTTTTATCAACTAATACCACCTCAAACCCATTTATATTACTTAAATTCTTAATTTTATCTAATACTTAGCATATCATTTTTTCATTCTTATTATCAAGACATTAAATTTAGTCCTATTTTATATTATTAAGAATTTATTACAATTAAAGGAAGTAAAAATATCATTTCATTAGTATCTGCTTTACTTAACACTTGAGTTTTAGCAATACTTACAAAAGAAGACACATATGAATATATATTAACATGCTAATTCTAATTGTTAATAATTTAGAAAATGCTCCTATTTTAAGCACTTTTTATCATAAAAATCATTATATCTAAGTTCACATATATATAAATAAAAGGTATTGACGATTTAGTCAATACCTTTTTCGTGAATTTCAATGTTGGAAACGAACATTATATATCTAAAGAAATTAAGTTGAAACTTTCAATTTACTCTATTTAATTAACTCATTATTTTCCATTATTATTGGTTTTGATGAACCATTACCAGATGTATCATTATCCAATCTATCCATTAAATATTTTTTTAGTTCTAATTTATTTTTAAATTTAGAAACTTGGAATGGTAAAGATGGTGCATATTTTTCAATAAATAATAATCCATCTTTTGTTTGTAACAAAATACCTGCATGTCCTACAAATACCTCACTATCTTCTGGTGAATGTAAAAATACATTTATCATTGATATATTTTTATTACCTACAAATGATATTTTTCTTTTTTCCCATTCTTTCTTTATAGTTTCTGCATGCTTATTTATATCTTGTGTATTTTTCACTTTTACAGCTGCATATAAATTAGTAAATTTATCTATATCTTCTTTGCTAAATTTACTCATAGGATTATCATTTATTGCATCTTTATCAAACATTAATGAAGTGGAATCACCTATAAATTTATCTTCTGATTTAATGAAATTTTTAAATATTGAAAATGCAGTTAATCTACAGTTAAAATCCATATAGTTCAATTTATTAAAGTCCCATTTTTCATCTAGATATAATTCATCATACGGAACTTGCTGAGTTTTTATAGTTGTAAAATCTTGCTTAGATGTTTTTAACTTATTTATATCTGATTTATCATTATAATTTTGCACAAGTTTAATAAAATAATCTGCTTGTTTTTTATCTATTTTATTTTCTATTAATATATCTCTTATCTCATTTTGAGTTTTTTCATCTATTAAATTAGAATACGTAAGTTTTGTTGATTCTATAGTATCGCTTGTTTCTGATTTAGTGTTTGTACAGCCTGTCATAAGTAATGTTGCAGATAGTATTACTGGAATTATACGTTTTATCATATATTTTATCCTCCGATATAAAATTTTATTCTTAAATTAATTTATTTTTACGTGTCGACTTTTGTAGTATAAAACATATAACATTAAACTTTCAACAGGTTTTTAGTTACAAATCTGTTATAAAAAATTTTATGTTTTTTAAAACTTTTTAGACTTATATATAATTACCTTTTATTACTATACTATACAAAAATTACTTATTATATATACTTACAACTTCTATGATAACTTCCTAATTTTTTATATCTAAACATGCTACTTCAAACTTTTCTCTATCACTATCTACTAAAAAATTCTCCACTAATCTACAAGCATCATAATGACTACTTATTTTTACAGTTACATATAGAACACTACTTTCTTTTATTAATTTTAGTGATACTATATCAACCATTTTTACAGGTACTTTCTTTTTATCTATTACAATTACATCCTTTTATTAATCTAATTTTCATTTATAATTATTGGCTCTTTTTTACAAATAACAATTACTGAAAAATTACTTGAACACAAAAACAAAGAGAAGATGTAATCAGTTCCTTTTGTCTCATCTATGTATTCTAGCTCTATTCCCTTTTGTATAGATAGATACTACATTGGTAATTAAGATAATTTCTATATATTTAAAGTATTAGTATTAATAAACATAGCATACATTATTAAAAGTTACTTCTTATAAAATAGTACTTTATCCTAACATCTAGATTAAATCCCTAACCCACTTCTACAGCTTCTAAAAGTGTTGATTTTCCTCTTTCATTTTTCCAACTAAGAAAGTAACGTTAGGTAGATTTTGATTATTATTTAATCATTAATATTTTCAAGTTCTAATACCTTTTTTATACAGTTATCATCTTTAAAATTTGTAGTTCTTTTACAATCTTTTATTTTAAAATCTGGAGTAGTTTTAAATTCTTCATCACATATACCATATTTATTTAAATACATACCACTTGCCATCCTAACTATTAAGCCACTGTTTTTTAACTTAAACAATACAGGGTCTAGTCCTCCACCATCTCCTCCAGTAGTTTGTCCTATTAATGTTGCAAATTTAGTTTCCTTACAAAACATAGAAAATGACTCTGATGATGAATATATTTTTTCATCTACAAGCAAGTATATGTTGCCTTCAAATTTCAAATCATTATTAGCTTTTATAGTATAAGACGTATTTTCAAAATCACTAAAATTTTTTAAAGTTTCCTCTGGTGCATTCTTCTTTACATTCATTGGTAGATTTTCTATAGGTTCTAACTTTATATTTCTTACATCAGTATATCTTTTAACTATTTTACTATTATTTCTATAAGTTCTATAACCATTTATTTTAATATCATTTTTTATAAGCTTAGATACTATTCCTTGCCAATACCTATCGCTTCCTCCTAAATTTCCTCTTATATCAATAATTAAAGCTTTGTGTTTTCCTAAGGTTTTAATATAATCTCCAATCATCTTTAGATCTTTATCTGTAGATCCATTCCTTGATGCCATTGATGGTAAATATATGTATCCAACCTTATTCTTAATTACATCTTTTAAAATTAATTCTTTTTTTAAAAAAATATCCTTTGATATTTTTATTTTAGGCTTTATAGAATTATATCTCTCTACCACTTTTTTATCATCAAGAAAATCATACCAATTATTATTAGAATATGATTTTTTAAAAAGTTCATATCGTTTTTTATTATCTATTAATTCAGTGTGCCTATTATCTAAGTCAGATAATATAGATGACATTTCTTCTATAAATTCTTCGTCATTTTTAGTATTTTTAATTCTTTTTAGATATTTATCCTTATTTCCTAGCCAATCTAGATTGTTACGTCTCTTATTTACATCTAGATAAGGATATCCATTTTTGATAGCATTGTACACATACTCAAAGTCCTCTACCTTTTCTCTTTTAGATAGTTGATCATTTTTAGAATAAATGCAATTACCTATTGTTATTATAAATATAAAAATAATTGCTAAAAATAATACTTTCTTTTTCATCTAGTTCACATCCTTATTATTCCAATAACTTTAAACATTGTAACATTACTTTACAAGAAAATCTAGATTACTAAATTCTCTATATATTTAATTTTATACAGATATTTTGTGATATAACTTAAATAATAATCGAAAAGTTTTATCTATCTATTGATAGTCGTAAAAAAAGATATAAGTAAATTTTTTTAAATATACTTATATCTTCTTTATCTAAATATTTTTCAACCTCATAATTTGTTAATCTAGGTAAAAAACGAGTACGTATTTTTATTCTCCCCTTCATCTTCTTTCTTTTAATTCATTATACATTTGCTGAGTTTTTTATTATTTAAATTAAATCTTAAATATATTCCTATAATTTCAAGTATACATGTTACAACTATCATACCTGTATTTAAGTATCTTATATTTTCAGCAGAGATACAGCTCCTACAATGTATCCTATTAACCCTAGGGCATAACTTGCAACTGTTGAAGCTAAAGTTGACCCTATTTTACGATAAAATTTATTGAGTTAGTTAATTAATTTAATTATACCATAACTAATAACTTCAATATTTATCATAGCTTTTAAATTAGCTTATATTCTACTTTCTATATTTCCTCTACATTTTCATCCGTAAATCTATCTTTACACATTTCTCTTAATATTTTTAGATCTTCACTATAATCAACTTTACTTTCATCCTCATCATAAGAAAGTACTTCTACTACCTTTATTTCAAAGTTCTCTTCTTTGTTTTCATTCCAATCTTTTTGAAGTTTTTTACATCTATGATTGTTTAAATTCAATCTAAACCTATCACCATTTATTGTTGCTTTTATGTTTTTGTCACAACCTAAATAAACAGTATTTGTATTTATAGACTTAAACATATATACACCCATCTCTGGTTTCATTTCTTTGTATTGTTGTATTAATTCTTTTTTTCTTGATTTATCCATAACTTATCTCCTATATATTCCGTAATAATCTATTATTTAATAATTTGCTTTACAAAATGCCGCTACCTAATATCATCTAGCTTATATCTAACTAAACTTTGCTACTATACATTTGTTGCAATCACATATATAATTTTATGCTAATTTGTTTTTCTATACAATAAACGTTCCGTAGAGTTAGATTCTATAGGGCGCTTATTATATATTTTACAATAAGTCCAGTATTAATAATTCCAATGACACCATTTAAAACATCTGCTTATAAAAAAACTTCAAAGAACATCAACTCAATAACATTTTTCATTTATTTTTTTTTAGTATCTATGATAATATTTATATATATCAGATATTTAGGAAAAATCAAAAAAATTGTTTTATTTAGGAGTCTATTATGAATACACTTAAACATGAATCAGTAAATATCCATGATGATATAGGTGTAAAGCTGTATCTATCTGTTGATAACGGAAGTTTTACAGCTAAACACTGGCATTATAGTCTTGAAGTTATTCTTATACTTAATGGAAGTTTTGATCTTTTTATAGACAATGAAAAATTGAGTTTAAAATCAAATGATTTAATAATATTAAATCCAAAGCAAGTTCATTCAGCTATTTGTCCTGATAGTAATGAATCTATAGTTCTTCAAATTCCGTATAAGTTTTTAGAAGAAAATATACCTAATATAAGTGAGTTACATATTAATTACAGAGAATTACTTGATAATATTGATGATGTTACTGTAAATAAATTAAAAAACACTTTAAATAAATTATATGAAGTATATAGCAAAGAACCCCAACTATATATATTAAACTCAAAAGCCTTATTATATGAATTTTTATATATTTTATATGGTAATTATTCAATTTCTACAGATTCAATATCTTATCAAGATACAGATAAATATTTCGATAGATTAAAAATTATAACTGATTATGTAAAAGAAAACTACAAAGAACAAATTTCTCTATCTACAGCAAGTGAAGTTGTAAACTTAACACCTCAATATTTATCTAGATTTTTTAAAACACATATAGGAATAACGTTTACCTCTTATGTAAACAATATTAGACTTGAAAATATGTATAATGACCTTATAAATACAGATAACAATATATTAGATATTATTCAGGATAATGGATTTTATAATTATAAACAATTTATGAAGTTATTTAAGAAAATATATAATTGTACACCAAGCCAAAAGCGCCAACAAATAAATGAAACTAAAAAAAGGTGAGAAATTTTCCCTCACCTTTTATATGTATTATCTACTTCTTAATTCACTTACTATCTCTCTACATTTTGCTTCAGTTAACGGATACATCTTTATAAGTACTAACATACCTACTGTAAGTACTACCGGTATAATACCATTTACAGCACGAATACCAGCTAAAGCTTGTGGAGTTTGAGCAACATTTGCAACATATCCTGTCATAGATAGTACTACACCTGGAACTAATCCACCTAAAGCCATTCCAAACTTAAAGAAAAACCCTATTATAGAATAAGTTATACCTTCTCTTCTCTTTCCTGTTTTTAATTCCCCATATTCAATAGTATCTGGAACTAAACTCCACATTATTCCAGTACTAGAATAAGCTATACCATGAATTACTCTAAGGATCATAAGTAAAGTTATATGTTCTTTTCCTAAGAACATCATGCCTACTGGAAGAGATAAAGTAACTACAGTAAACCAAAATATTATTTCTCTCTTATCAAATTTCTTTAATAAAAGTGGAGTAACAGCATATCCAACTAATACAGCACCTTTTCCTAATACCATATATGTTGGAATTAAGTCTTCTCTACCTAATACATATTGAAAGAAATATATGCCAACAGCATCCATTATAGACATAATACCAAACATTAATATAAATATTAGTGATAATATAACTAATGGCTTGTTATTTTTAAGTAAAACTATTATATCTTTAAACCCAGCTTTTTCACCCTTTTCATTTACTACACTATATCTTTCTTTAGTGGTGAAGAAACAGAATAATAGTAATAATCCACCTGCTATGCCATATATTGTCATTGTTTGTTGATAACCCTTAGCTAAGTTTCCGCCACCTAACATTATACTTAACTTAGGTACACCATAAGTTACTATAAGAGTTCCTACTGATGCAAAGAACATTCTTACTACAGAAAGGTTAGCACGCTCTGTAGAATCTTGTGTCATTGCTGATGTTAATGCTCCATAAGGTACATTTACTAAGGTATATACCATACCTAATCCTATATATGTAACATATGCATATACAAGTTTACCAGTAGGAGAAAAATCAGGTACTGTAAAACATAAAATAGCTAATAATGTAAACGGTAGCGCACCGTATAAAAGATAAGGTCTAAATTTACCGTGCTTTGATTTTGTTCTATCTACTATAACACCCATTATAGGGTCATTTATACCATCCCAAATTCTTGCGACTAAGAAAATCATAGATACCGCCATTGGAGCTAATCCATATACATCTGTATAAAAATACATTAAAAATGCTCCAACTGTACTAAATATTAAGTTACATGCTAAATCTCCTGTAGCATAACCAACCTTCTCCAACCCTGAAAGTTTGTCATTTACTTGAGTATCACTATCTATAGTTTGGTTCATAGTATTTCCCATATAATTAGTCCCCCTAATTTAGAGTTGGTATAAATTTATACCAACTCATTTTATAATAAAATTACCTAATTCTAAATACTTTTAAAGTTATCCCTGTCAATACTTTTATAATTTTAATATAACTTCATTGACTTTAGTTAGTTCTACATTTATATTACTGTAAATATAACTTCACTATCTTTAGCTTGTGCCACTGTTCCTATTTCTAAATTATACTTACAATTAGCATTTTCAGATATTGCATTAAGGTTTCTAAGTACTATTTTATAGTATCCACTTATTCCTTCTGTCTTAACAGTTATCTTATTTTTAACTTTTATTGCAGATACTTTTCCTGCTTCTTTTCCAAGTGAGTTATATAATATAGTTTCTATTTTATTATTTTCATCTAATTCAAATATGTTAAGTTCTATATCCTTTAAATAATCATAATCTGGCTTTTTATCATTATATCCTATAGGAATTATAGTATTATCTTTGACCATTAGTGGTAGTGACATATAATCATGATTTTCCTTGTACCATCTTCCACCTTCAGATACTTTATTATTTAATAAATTTGTCCATCTTCCTTCTGGTAAATAATAACTTACATCTCCAGTATTACTAAATATAGGAGCTACTAATAAGTCTTTACCAAGCATATATTGACGGTCTAGGTTTATACAAGTTTCATCATCGCAATACTCAAGTATCATAGGTCTCATCATAGGTATACCAGTATTTTTTGCTTCAACAGCATACTTAAATAAATAAGGCATAAGCTTCATTTTTAATTTAGTAAATTTACGAGTTACTTCAACAGCTTCCTCATCATATACCCATGGTACTTTGTACTCAATGTTTCCATGATATCTACTATGAGACGATAAAAGTCCAAATTGAGTCCATCTTTTGTAAATATCAGCTGTGCACCCTTCTTCAAATCCACCTATGTCATGACTCCAATATCCAAATCCACAAAGACTTAAAGATAATCCACCTCTTAATGATTCTGCCATAGAAGAGTAATTAGATAAACAATCTCCTCCCCAATGTACTGGGAAATTTTGTCCTCCAACTGTTGCTGATCTAGCAAATACACACGCTTGTTCATTTCCTAGTTTTTCTACTAAAAGTTCAAATACTACCTTGTTGTATAATTGAGTATAATAATTATGCATTTTCTTAGGGTCTGATCCATCGTAGTATTTTATACCATATTTTAGTGCATCTATTCCATAGAATTCATCTTGAACAGGTATTCTTTCACCAAAGTCGGTTTTAAAACTATCTACTCCCATGTCAATTAATCTTTCAAGGTGTGACTTATACCACTTACAAGCCTCTGGATTAGTAAAATCGACTAAAGCCATACCTGCTTGCCATCTATCCCATTGCCATATTTTATTATTTCCAGTTTTGACAAAATATCCTTTTTCAGTACCTTCTTTATATAGAGGTGATTTTTGACCTATATATGGGTTTATCCAAACACAAACTTTTATACCCTTATTATGAATTCTTTTTAACATTCCTTCTGGGTCTGGAAACACTCTATTATCCCATTCAAAATTACACCATTCAAATTCTTTCATCCAGAAACAATCAAAGTGGAAAGTTTCAAGTGGTATATCTCTTTCTAACATTCCATCTATAAATGTCATTACTGTTTCTTCATCGTAATTTGTGCAGAAAGAAGTCGTTAACCAAAGACCAAATGACCACGCTGGTGGAAGTGTAGGTTTTCCAGTTAAATTTGTATAGTTATTTATAACTTCTTTTAGGTCATTTCCACCTATTATATAGTACTCAAGGACTTCACCTTCTACACTAAATTGAACTTTACTAACTAACTCTGAGCCTACTTCAAAAGATACATTTTCAGAATGATTAACAAAAACTCCATATCCTTTATTTGTTAAGTAAAAAGGTATATTTTTATATGACTGTTCACTTGCAGTTCCACCATCTTGATTCCAAATATCTACTACTTGACCATTTTTCACAAAAGGAGTAAAACGTTCTCCCAAGCCATATACTAATTCTCCTACTCCTAGTGCTAATTGCTCTCTCATATAAACTTCTTTTTTATCTGTTGTAATATGAGCTGTACCTTTTTTACTTGTTTCAGTTAATAACTTATCATTATTATAGAATTTGATTCCCCAATTTTCACCTTTTCCTATTTGTGCTTTTAAGCTACCTGATATAAATTCATAGTTATCATAATTTTCTTTTATTTTAATATCTGGCGTGTTTTCATTTAATTTAAAGTAAGACTTATCATTTACTCCTGCATGATGAGTAATTCTGACTTTAATTATATTTTCCATAGGAGAAGATATCTCTGTAGTTAACATTCCCCCATCTAAAGTGTTTCCTCTTGTATTTACTTTTACAAAAGGACAATATGCTGTTAGTTTAGCTTCTTCTATATCCATATCATAAAGCTCAGCAGGATATAAAATCTTATAATTCTCTTTGTCTAACCACATTCCATTGCTAAATTTCAATTTAATATGCCTCCCCCAACTAATATTAATTTTGATTCAACTTTAAGTATAGTTTATATTATTTTTTAATGATATGTTAGGTATTTTCTATACTACTTTATAGGTCTTTTTTAGCTTTTTGTTTCTATTTATAAAAATTTTAAAGGGATTATCTAAAGACAATTAATTTGTTGTCTTTAAAGATAATTCCTCATATTTTATAAATTTATTAATTTTTTATTATATATCTTTTAATTACTAAAAAAATGGGTTCTCAGTTTTATAACGTACAGATTTTGGTTGATTGTAATCTATTTCTTCAACAGAAACACCTAAGTATTTAAATACTTCATATAAAGTGTTTCCAAAATGTCCAAATGCGACTGCTCCATGATGCGGATAATTCTTTTCAATTAATACATGACGATAAAAACGTCTCATTTCTGGTATTGCAAATACTCCTATTGCTCCAAATGATCTAGTTGCTACTGGTAAAACTTCACCTTGAGCAATATATGCACATAATTTAGCATCTGATGTACTTTGTAAACGGAAGAAAGTTATATCTCCTGGAATTATATCCCCCTCTAATGTTCCTTGAGTTACCTCTTCTGGTAATGCACGTGCCATTATTTTTTGATATTTCATTTCACAGAATGCTAATTTACTAGCTGCAGTGTTTCCACAGTGGAATCCCATAAATGTATCTGTTAGTGTATATGAATAATTGTCTTTTATTTCTTCTTCAAACATGTCTTTAGGTACTGTATTATTTATATCAAGTAAAGTAACAGTGTCATTGCTTACTACAGTTCCTATAAACTCACTTAAAGCTCCATATATATCAACTTCACAAGAAACAGGTATCCCCTTAGCTGTTAAACGGCTATTTACATAACATGGTACAAACCCAAATTGAGTTTGAAATGCTGGCCAACATTTACCTGCTATTGCAACAAACTTACGAGAGCCTTTATTTGATTCTATCCAATCTAATAATGTTAGTTCATATTGAGCTAATTTAGATAATATTTCTGGCTTTTTGTTTCCTTTTCCTAACTCTTCTTCCATTTCTTTTACTATAGCTGGTATACGATCATCATTTTCATGATTTTTGAACGCTTCAAATAAGTCTAACTCTGAGTTTTCTTGTATTTCTACTCCTAAATTGTACAGTTGCTTTATTGGAGCATTACATGCTAAGAAGTCTTGTGGACGAGGTCCAAATGATATTATTTTTAAGTTATTTAGTCCATAAATTGATTTTGCTATTGGCTCAAATTCATGTATCATATCTGCACATTCACTTGCATTTCCAACTGGGTATTCTGGTATATAAGCTTTTATGTTGCGTAGCTTTAAATTGTAGCTTGCATTAAGCATTCCGCAATATGCATCTCCTCTATCGTCTAAAAGTTTATCTCCACTTTCTTCAGCTGCAGCTATAAACATAACTGGTCCACCAAATTCTTTAGCTAATAATGTTTCTGCTGTTTCAGGACCAAAGTTTCCTAGGTATACAACTAAAGCATCACACCCTGCTTTTTTAACTTCACTTAAAGCTTTTCTCATATGTATTTCATTTTCCACACAAGTTGGACATTCATAAATTTCTCCGTATTTTTTATTGTACTCTTTTACAACTGATTTACGACGATTTTCTGAAAGTGACATTGGAAAACAGTCACGACTTACTGCTACAATTCCTATTTTTATTGATGGCATATTATTCATTTTTAATCTTCCCCTTTATTTAATATTTTTTATAGTGTTATGTTAATTCCTTTAATTCCATTTAATGCATTTTCTATTTTTGCATCTTCATGAGCTATTAACCATTTGTTTCTAGACATTAACAACATATTTTCTCCATCTTTAGGTATAGAAAAATCAATATCTGTATTTGTTCCTTTTGGTAAAACTACTACACATTTAAATCCATTTCCATCTACCCCACATGGTGCATAGTGAAGTGTAGTTGCATAAACCTCTATAGCTGTGCCACTAGGAACTAAGAATGCTTCTATTTTTGAGCTATCATAAGTGAAGTCACCAGTTATATCTGGCTGATAACCTAATAATAATATTAAGTCAGTAGCTGCTATATTAACCTCGCTATCCCTATGGTACTCTACAGCATTTAATTTATTATTATGTCCATTACAGTAACCTATTTGTATAGGCATTCCTCCATAAATTTCATTAGATAATACTTTCATTTCAGATGTATTTTCTAACTCTTTTACAGATGGATTATATATAACTTCTTTAGGACACTCTACGTTTTTCATAATCTCTAGAATTTCGTTGTAGCTGTGATTTTTAAGTATCTTACCATATTTTCTAAAGGCACTATCATTTACATTTAAAATCCTCATGTTACACCCCTTTTACATTAATTCTGGATATAAATTTTTTACTGTAGGATATATCTTTGCAAACTTTCTGTATGCTATTTCATACTTCTCTACAAGTACTGGATCTGGATCTATTGTTTCTATAACTTTAACAATTTTATTTGCTGCTTCTTCTACGCTAGTAAACTCTTTGCATCCAACTGCTGCGAGTATTGCTCCACCTAATGCAGGACCTTCTTCACTTTCAATTCTTTCTACTTTGATATTTAGTATATTAGCAATCATTTTTACCCAAATTGGGCTCTTTGCTCCTCCACCACAAATTTTAGTACTTTCTATTTTTATCCCAAGAGATTTAGCAACTTCAAAACTATCTCTTAATGCAAATGCAACGCCTTCAAGAACAGCTTGAGACATTTCTTCTCTCGTAGTGTCCATGCTCAGCCCTATGAAACACCCACGTGCACTTGGATCATTATGTGGTGATCTCTCTCCCATTAAATACGGTAAGAAAAATACTTTATTATCTCCTAGGTTTTCAATATTATTCAATTCTTTATTGTAATCATTTGTTTTAAGTATTTCTTCTATCCACCATTTGTTACATGATGCTGCACTAAGCATACATCCCATTAGATGATAGTTTCCATCACTATGTGCAAATGAATGTAATGCATTATTTTCATCTACACCAAACTTTTCACTTGCAATAAATACGGTTCCTGAAGTTCCAAGTGATATGTTACATCTTCCTTCTCCTACAGTTGCAGTACCTATTGCTGCCGCTGCATTATCTCCTGCACCAGCAATCACTTTAACATTTTCATCTAAATCAAGTTCTTTTGCTATATCTTTTGTAAGAGTTCCTACAACTTCATAACTTTCGAAAACATTCGCCAGTTGATTTTCATTTATTCCACAGATATTTATCATTTCTTTAGACCAACATCTATTTTTAACATCATATAAAAGCATACCCGATGCATCTGAAGCATCTGTGCAAAATACATTAGAAAGCTTATAAGCAATATAGTCTTTTGGTAACATTATTTTACTTATCTTCTTAAAGTTTTCTGGTTCATTTTCTTTCATCCATAATATTTTAGGTGCAGTAAAACCTGTAAATGCAATATTTGCAGTATGTTGTGAGAGCTTATCTTTTCCTATTACATTATTTAAGTAGTTAGTTTCCTTAGTTGTTCTGCTATCATTCCAAAGTATTGCAGGACGAATAACTTCATCATTTTCATCTAGTACTACAAGTCCGTGCATTTGTCCTCCAAAGCTAATACCTGCAATTTGACTTTTATCAAAATATTTTATTAATTCTTTTATTCCTAATATAGTTTGTTCATACCAATCCTTTGGATTTTGTTCTGACCACCCATTTTGCGGGAAAGATAATGTATACTCCTTCGATACTATATTTTTTATTTTTCCTTCTTCATCCATTAATAAAAGCTTTACTGCTGAAGTTCCTAGATCTACACCAATATATAACATTCCTACCCCCTAGGTTTTATTTATTTGTTTAGATATTGTGCACGAGCACATTTTTATTTTATTACTATTTTTTTCTAATTTCAACTATTTAATCAATATTTTATTATTCTTAAATTTATATACTTATCTTAATACGTGCACGTACACATTGACTTTTATGCTAGAATATGCTATTTTTTTAATATATTTTAATTAAGGGAGATAATATTTATGGCAACTATAAAAGAAATTGCTGAGATTGCTGGTGTATCTCGCGGAACAGTTGATCGTGTATTAAATAATCGAGGCTCTGTTAATGCTAATACTGCAAATAAAGTTAGAGAAATTGCAACAAGACTTGGATACAAACCAAATAAAGCTGCAATTATTTTAAGCGCTCAAAAGAAAAATTTAAAAATTGGAGTTATTTTATTCGGTACTACAAATCCATTTTTTGATGATGTTGTAAGTGGTATAAAAAGAAAACAAGAGGAATTAGAAGGCTATAATTGTACTATTCAAATAAAACGTATACCAACAAAAGTTCAAGATCAACTTGATGCTATTGATTCTTTCGTAAGTGAAGGTATAAACGGTATCGCCCTTACACCTTATAACGATGAAAAAATATCTTCTAAAATTAATGAATTATCTGATATGGGAATCCCAGTTGTTACACTAAACACAGATATTGAAAATTCTAAACGTATCGCATATGTAGGAAGTAATTATTATCTTTCTGGCAAAACAGCGGCAGGTTTAATGAACTTAATGGCTAAAGATGATGTGTATGTTGGTATTATCAGTGGTCTTGAAAATGTACTTTGTCATAGTCAACGTATTGCAGGTTTTAAAGATTGTGTATATAATGATTACCCACATATAAAAATAGTAGATACAATTTATAATAATGATGATGATGTTGAAAGTTATGAGCTAACTTCAAAATTGCTAAAAAAACATCCTAATATAAATGCCTTATTTTTTGTTGCAGGAGGAGTTTATGGTGGATGTCGATCTATCATAGCATTAAACAAACATACTGATATTACAAGTATTGCATTTGATGATGTTCCAACAACAAAAAATATGCTTAAAAAAGGAATCATTAAATCAATAATCTGCCAACAACCAGGTATTCAAGGTGAAAAACCTATTGATATTTTATTTAATTATCTAACTACTGGCGATTTTCCAAAAGAGGAATATAATTATGTTTCAGTTGATATACGTATTAAAGAAAATATGTAATTAAATTTAAATCTTGTTTATAATACATCAAAGAGCTATGAACAACAACATTTATTGTTTTTGCCATAGCTCCATTAAAATAAATTTATTTAACTATTACTATTTAACTCCTCAAGTATATTATCATATTCCTTATCTAGTTTATAGAAACTCATTATTATAATTTGTAACACTGTAATAATTATAGGTAAATATATAAAACATACTTTTATTGCCATTAAAGCTGAATCACTTTGAACAGCTGCACTACCTATGTATCCTCCTATAGATAATATTGCACCTAATATTGCTGATCCTAGACCATTACCAACCTTAAACCCAAAGCTAGATGCACTGTTTATAAGACCTTCCGTTCTATATCCTGTTTTCCACTCTCCATATTCAATAGTATCTGAAACTATAGCAAACATTGTTGCCCCAACTCCTGCATTACCGATTCCCTTTATAATACTTGCAAATATTATACTAAAATAGCTTTGTCCACCTACCATAAACATTATGTTTGATAATATTAGTATTACAGACCCTGATATTAGCACATTCCTTTTGCCAAATTTCTTTATAAAAGGAGCCATAATAAACATAGCTATAATTTGAGATATATTAGAGGTCATATTTATAGGGGCAAATAGTTTTTCATCACCTAAAATAAACTTTGCATAATATACAGAAGAACCTCCATTTATTGAAAATACTATAAAAATACAAACTAAACATAGTGTTATTTGTATCCAGTATTTATTTTTAAACAATGCCTTAATGCCTACTTTAAATGGTACTATTTCATTTTTTTCTTTTTTAGATGATACTACCCTTTCTTTAGTTCCTACAAATGTTATTAGAAACACTATTATTGATGCTACCCCAAATACTATAAATGTTTTAGTCCATGCTGATGCATTGTTACCAAAATATTCGACCAAAGGTAATGTAAGTCCATTTATTATTAAACTACCACAAGTAGCAAGTATCATTCTAAATATACTCAGTACTCCTCTTTCATATTGGTCTTGAGTTATTAATGAGTTTAATGTTGCATAAGGTACGTTTATCGCAGTATAAATAATAGTGGAAACTAAATTATAAGTAATAAAAACATAAACTAATTTAGCTGTATCTCCAAGGTTCGCTGGAACTGAAAATAATAATACTGCTGCTATAGCAAAAGGAACTGCCATACGTAAAATCCAAGGTCTTGCTTTCCCGTATTTAGATTTAGTTCTATCTACTATAACTCCCATTGCTAAATCGCTAAATCCATCTAAAAGTCTGGAAATAAACATTATGCTCCCAACTGCTGCTGCACTAACCCCTGCATAATCAGTGTAATAAAATAATAAAAATGCTGACATTGCTGAATATATAATATTACATCCTAAATCTCCACATCCGTAAGCAAATCTTTCTCCTATCGATATTCTTGAAGATTGAATATTATTTTTTTTAATGCTAGCTTCAAATTCCATAATATAGTCTCCCCTTTTTAAGAATAGTTTTCCTATTTGTCGTTTTAATTCCTGAGTACTTTTTAATACTCAGGAATTATTATCATGATAACTTAATCTACATTTTTTGATTCATCTGCTATGTATTCAAAGAAATCAAAATCCGCATAATGCTTATGTTTTACGCGGTCTGCACATGTAATTCCTACAAATGTACCTGTAAATTCTCCATACTTGCAGTACTCATCTGAAAACTTAGTAGTATCAAATATTTTACCTATTTTTTCATAATTTTCTCCATCATAACTCCATTCAAAATATGATTTACGTCCTTGTATATTTAAACGAAGATATATTGGTGTATCTTCTATAGGGATTCTTGTATTTAAAAACTCTGTTTTTTCTCCATTTTCAAGATGTATTATTGATAATGCACTTTGTCCTAAAGTTTCGCTATAATATTTTCTTAAGTTAATATAATTCATATTATCATAGTACATAATTAAACCTGCACTATGTTGATGTACTTCAGGATAAAATTCCATTTTAGTAGTAATTCTAGCGTATACTGAAGTTAATTTTCTTGCTAATATACTTACTTTATTTAAGGATGTTCTCGATTCTTGTCCTCTAATTCTTACATACCCTGGCCTAGATTTAACATCTGCAAATGATAATGGCGAAATTCTAGGAGCATAATATTGTAACCCAAGTTCATCTGAATTAAAATCATCAAAATCAGGTATGGATGGAACTAAATACTCTTCAAGCTTACTTTCAACTACATGTTCTTTAGCTAAATTTGTTCCATCTTCCATACGAAGCCAATTATCTTCTGTCCATTTCATTTTTTGGATAGCTGTTTCTCTTCCAAGAGTACATCTAAGTTCTGGTGCAAATGGTCTTGATGTAAGATGTACTAAATACACCTCTCCTGCTGGTGTTTCTACATAACTACCATGACCTGATTTTTGAAGTATTGATTCAGGGTTATAATATTTTGGTTTTAAGTGATCAGGATCATGTCTTTCATAAAAATCGCCTGGGATAGATGTAACTATAGGATTCATTGGATCTTTTTCGTAAGTTCCCCATACATTTTTAGATCTTCCCATTGTTACTCCATGTCCATATCCTGTTCCACCTTCTGCACACATTATATAATAATATTCACCACGCTTTGTTATATGTGGTGCTTCAATGCATCCTCTATCAGTTCCACCTGACCATATTCTCTTAGGATATCCTATTATTTCTTTTTTCTTTGGGCAGTATTCTACTAGACATATTGCACCTGGTTTTTCATAACCTTCTCTAGTTTCCCACTCTAAAGATGAGATCCACTTCCTTCCATCATCATCATGAAAAATAGATGCATCGAATCCAGAAGAGTGAATATATATTGGTTCACTCCATGTTCCCTTTATATCTTTTGCTGTAATTAAATAGTTATCAACATCAAAATATCTAGCATTCATAGAGTTCATAACACCATAAATCACATAAAATAAATCTTCATCCTCACAATAAGTCAAGCAAGGAGCCCAAATTCCTTTTGCTGAAGGAAGCTTTTTTAAATCAACCATTGTGTCGTCCGTTAAAACATGAGTATATAGCTCCCAGTTTTTTAAATCTTTTGAATGATAAATGGGTATTCCTGGGAACCACTCAAAAGATGAAACTGCAAGATAATAATCATCTCCTTTTCTGCAAATACAAGGATCCGGGTTAAAACCTGGAAGTATAGGATTTTTAATCATTTCTTCTCCTCCAATTCTATTTTAGTATTCTACTGGGTACCATTCTTGTGCTACACATTTACCTAAGTCCCAACTATCCCAACCTATCCAACCACCTTCATTAACTGTATCTAGTAATAATTTGTAGTTCCAATAATAATGACCAATACCATTTCTCCATGCATCAAGTTGAGCTTTGGCTATTTCTCTATATAATTCTTTCTTTTCACTTTTTGATAACTTATCTACATTTGACTCTATTCCATTTAGTGGAGATTGACCTCCAGCAGTATCTATACCACATCCGTAAGAGTTAAATAGACTCCATTCTCCACATATAATAGGGAAATATTTTTGCATCTCAGCAATATCTTTTGCATAATTTTCTTGAATATATTTTATATAACCATCAACACTTTGCTCACACCCCTCAGCTTCTGCAAGCATTAAGTACTGGTGTGTATCTAAAACGACATTTTTAAATTCTTCTTCTCTCATAAAATCTTTCCATGCTTTTAATTCAAAACCATCATGGAACACTATAACGTTTTCCTCACGCATATGAGGACGCATTACTCTATATGCTTTTATATAAAATTCGCGTAGAAATTCTAATGAATTAGGACCACTGCCTTTTGACATTTCTTCATCTACAGCTTTGTACCTATTAGGAACGTCCATTATGTTCCACATTCTTTCCGTAATTGGCTCATTTAAAATTTGAATTCCCCACAGCTCACTTCTTTTTCCATAACGTTTTGCTAATCTTTCTAATACACTTAGGGTAAATTCTATACTTTCTGGTTGTTTAGACCATTTACATACACCTGATATACCACCATTGTCAAATCCATTTTGGCTTCCTGGAACTGTATGAAGATCTATTAATATACTTAACCCATATTTCCCGGCCCAAGAAAATGCCTTATCTAATTCTTCAACACATCCTATAAATGGTTCACAATCCCCAAAAATAAAATATGGGATTGGTATGCGAACTGAATTTAATCCTATAGATTTAATCGTTGCAAAATCTCTTTCTGTGATATATTCACTACGATGAACTTTAATTCTAGCTTCATAGACTTCTTTTGAAAGCTGTCTTGGTAAATAGTATTCATCTTCTGCTGTTGTTCCTTCAAATAAACTAGGACTCATCCACTTTTCTAGTACTAACCAATTGCCTAAGTTTACACCTTTTATGTACATAATAACTATCTCCCCTCTTCATCATAATTATAGGTATATTTTGAACTATTATTATAATGATTTTTTCAGTGTTTTCTTATTTAACCCCATTATATACAACTATATATATATTTCTAAGTATATTTATTATCCAATTTATTAGTCGATATTATCTTTTTTAAATATTGAATTTTATAAATCATATAATTATAATATTGAATTACAGGGGAGGTTTATTATGGATAAAAGAGATTTTTTGCATGAAATTATTGAACCAATCGAAAATCTAGATGTAAATTTTAAATTATTTGAAGATAGTGGGAGTTATATTTCAAATCATTGGCATAATTCTTTAGAAATAATCTATCTAATTTCTGGAGATTTGCAAGTTAACATGGAAGGGTCTACTTATAATTTAAAAGCTAATGACTGTATAATCATTAATTCAGGCATTATTCATTCAACTAGATGCATTTATGAAAACACTGCTATATTATTACAAATACCATTATCTTTTTTAAATAAATATATTCCCGATTGCAAAGATAGTTATTTTGACTTTAAAGTTAATATTAATGACTATAATTATGAAACAAATTTGGCTAAAATTAAAACTATTTTAAAAGATATGAAAGAAATAAAAATTACATCACCTCAAGCAGGAAATTTACGTTTCACAGGTCTATTATTTGAATTTTTATTTCAAATTTATACAAATTTCAGAATACCTATAGGTGATAAGAATACGATAAACAGTCCTCTTGAGTTATCAAAATTTGAGCCTGTTTTAGAATATACAAAACTTAATTATAAAAATTCTATTTCTATTAATGAAATAGCTAAAATTGCACACTTACAGCCTGAGTACTTTTGTAGAAAGTTTAAGCAATATATGGGACAAACCTATTTAGAATATCTAAATGATGTGCGTATTTCTTATATTTACAGAGATTTAATTAATACAAATAATACCTTATGTAGTATCTTAGAATCTCATGGATTTACTAATAATAAATTATTTTACAAGCTTTTTAGAAAAAAATTCAATTGTACTCCTAAGGAGATAAGGAAAAAATTGATATAGTTTAAAAAGTATTATCATAGTACTATGATAATACTTTTTTTGGCTTTTAATAATAAAGGCGAATATTGTAGATACCTTTTTTTATTATATATCATTCTTTAATCCTACTAGGTAATTACTACATTTCTCTATTATTATACTTACTACAGATTCATCTAGCTCTATTAATATTTTACAACTTTATTCTGTACTTATTCTAATAGATACTTTATTTAAATATCTATAGTTTACAAGTTCAAATATTATGTTAACATTATTTTTACTATTTTACGCTTTTTTATTATTCCTTGATAGGATACTTCACTCATTATATTTTACTTTATTTAGATTATTAATTATCTATATAATATATACAAAAATTCCACGTTATTTTTTATAAGATAGTTTAATGTTCATATTTTGTAGACTCACTTCTATACTCTTTCTTATACTGAGTTTGATAAATCTATAGATGCAATTTATCAAGTGGACAATGAAGTTGATAAAATCATTCTATCATATTTGACTTATGAAGGTAATAAATACTATATAAATTTATATTTAAATAATTATGTGAATTTCCCAAGAAATATTTTCTGAATATTTTTGTAATTATACTTATTTAATCTAAAAAGACAGAGTATACACCCCGTCTTTTTAAAATTTATAGAGTTATTTTTCTAATCATTTAACTTTATTACCCAAGGTCCATTTACTGTATAATTAGATGGTGATATATTAAATTCTATACCTCTAGGTTTATTTATATCTTTGTTAATCATATATATATTAATATTTCCATACATTCCATCCTTTATGGCATCTTGTGATGAGCTAACAAAATTAAATTTAAATCCACCTAATATACTCGATATAGGACCTATACTTATATAGTTCATCTTCACATTATTATCTTTGTTATCTGGATAAGCAACCTTTATATTATAAATATCTTCTTTATTTATTATTTTCCTTTCCACACTCTCTATTATTACTTTGCTATTTTTAGATGTTAACTCATTACTTTTATCTTTGATGTCTATAGTTTTATTAATTTCTAACTTTTCATTAACTTTTAGTTTTGGTAATTTTACATTTGTGCTTTTAAGCTTTTGTTCCTCTCTATTAATATTTATATCGATATTACTTACCTCTATCCTATAAGGCCTTTGTAATTCTTTAGTGTTAAATTTAAATTTATTGTTACTAATCCCTTCTAGTACATATTCCCCTTCTATCTTTTTCCCATTATCATCTATTAAATATATACCGCTACCTATGTTTTTGTTTACATCATTCCCATAGTTGTATACTTCAAAATGCATATTTTCATTTTTAGGTATCGCCATAAAATCTACATATAAATTATCATTTTCTTTAGTAGTTAAAGCACTTAGTGTTATATCATTTTTAGTGTCTTTTGCTATATTTTTATTATATTCTTCAACTGATTTTGCTTCTACTAAGTCTATATCAAATTCAACTTTAGTTATATTATCATTTTTATCTTTTAATTTTATGATGTATTTAACCTTATCATTTTTATCGTACTTATTATTAAGATATGTTCCTGTATGCTTTGTCCAAGTATTTTCATCTAATTTTGTATAAGTGTCCTTCATTATATCTTTGTTGTTTACCATTAATCCACTTTTAATATATTCAAATCCTTTTATATTTTTTGCAGTTTCATTTATTATTATATTTTTTTCTTGTGCATCTATATAAAAGCTATCTATTGTTATATTTCCATCACCTACTTTTTTAGTTATAGGTTCTTTTAGGATATATACAGCTTCTTCACTTTTTATTATTTTTCCACTAGAAATATCGTATTTATATAAATGGTCTACTAATGCTCTTATTGTAGGAGTTCCTATTATTAATATTAATGATATAGATGCTATTAAAGTTCTTATTTTTTTATTTTTGTATTTTTTAAGATTGGATTTTCCTATTTTATCATAGGTTTTTTTCTTTATATTTTCTATATCTTTTTTATCTAATTTTATAGCTTCATTGAAATCATCAAATTTAAAGTCTAATTTATCTATATTCTCAATACCTTCAATTAATTTTTGTGTATACTTATCTTTCATATTAATACCTCCTCTCTAATATTTCTTTTATTTGTAATCTACATCTATATAATCTATTTTCTACTGATGCCTTTGTAGTTTTATATTTTTTTGCTATATCATCATTCTTATAATACATAAAATATTTAAGATAAAAGTAGGTTTTATCAGGTTCTTTAAAACCATTTATAACTTTTATTATTTCCTCACTGCTTTCTTTATCAAGTACTATATGTTCTGCACTTATATCATTTGGTATATCTTTTTCTAAATTATTATGTAGCTTACTTTTTTCTAATCTTCTTTTATAGTCTAGTGCTAAATATTTAGTTTTCATATATATAAATTTACTAAAATCTCCTCTTTTTTCATCAAATTCATTTATACTTTCCCACACCTTATAAAATACATCACTTACGCACTCTTCTACTTCTTCTTTACCATAAAGTCCTATTATTTTATTTACTAAAAAATAAACCTTACTACTATAAGTATAAATTATATAATCTAGACCTTTTGGGTCTTTTCTTTTTATTTTCTTAATCATTCTTTTTTCCATATATATCCTCCCCTATATACTATATACTACGTCTAATATTTTTAAAATCTCTTAAACTTTTTTAATAAATTGTATTAAATAAATTTATTTTAGTTGTAACATTTTACATATCTGTTATATAATATATATAACAGATAGAATTTATAGATTAGGAGGTGCAATATGCTTTTAGATTTAGATTTTAATAGCGAGGTTCCTATATATACCCAAATAAGGGAACAAATAATAAAATCAATTGCTAGTGGTGATTTAAAAATAAATGAATCACTTCCATCTGTCAGAAATATGGCTAGTGAAATTGGAGTTAATCTACACACAGTAAATAAAGCATATAATTTACTAAAGGATGAGGGTTACATAAATATAGATAGAAGAAAAGGAGCTGTTGTAAATTCCCTTCCTCTACAGAAAAATGATGCTAATTACAATAATATAAAATCAAATTTAGATTTATTAGTAGCTCAAAGTTATCTTTTAGGTATCTCTCGTGAGGAATTTTTAGAGTATAGTATCAAATTATTTGATAAATATGAGGTGAAAGACTATGAATAATACTTTGGCTTTAATTATTAATTTACCTATTTTAGCGTTAGTATATGTACTTACTTATTTTACACAAGCTTTAAGTGGTAAAAGACAATTTTATGGAGTTAGTCTAAATAGTGATTATTTTACTAAAGATGAATTTAAGAGATTAGATAAGAGGTTTAAAAGTTTATTGACTCTTGGATTTATAGTATCTGTTATACTTTGCTTATTTATGATATATGTTCTTAAAAACTATGTGGGATCTTCTATAGTTCCAATACTAGGATTTGCTATATATGAATTTGTCATATATATAGATGTCTATAACAAAGTAAAGGCTTTAAAAAGAAAGTTAGCCTCAACTGTTAATGATATAGAATTAGAAAGAACTAATATTATATTAGATACTGATTTTTTAAATGAAAAAGATAGAATCATAAAAAGATACTCTATATTATACACTATACCTCTAATTATAGTTTTTATTGTTGGTATTTATACTTTAACTAAATACAACTCTATTCCTGATACAATTCCTATCCACTGGGGATTTAATGGAAAGGCCGATGGTTTTACTAAAAAATCATTTATGAGTGTATTTGGAATGATAAGTATGCAAGTTGGTTTATCAGTTATAATATATATCTCTGCTGTTTATTCTTTAAAATCTCGTGCAAAGCTGTCTAGCAAAGATTTTGAAAATAGTAAAAAAGCAAACCTTAGGTTTTTAAATCAAAGTGGTATAGCATTTTTAATATTAAATGCCCTTACTCAAATTTTATTTATAAATATGATAATAGCTATAGCTCAATCTGGTGATATAAATCAGGCTATAATGATAGTTTGTACTATATTAATTATACTATCATCTATATACCTAACTTATATATACTATAAATCACCAGTTAAATCTAAGGACGCTGTATATTCTATTGATGATGAAGATGATTTATGGATATGGGGTACTTTTTACAATAATCCTAATGACCCATCATTATTTGTCTACAAAAGATTTGGTGCTGGATGGACTATAAATATTGGTCATTTAAAAGGTAAAATACTTTTTATATTTCCATTTATAATGATATTCATTGCACTGCTTTCATTATAGTAAATAGCTTTAAGGATATAATATATCCTTAAAGCCTTATCATAATTAACAGTTCACTAAAATAATTTATAAAATTAGCATAACTTAATCTAACCTACAATAAAATTTATATGCTATTATCACCTAGTAAAATTTATAAAATAATAATTATAAAGGGGTTTTTTAAATGAAAAAAGTAAATATATTCTTGTTAATAACATTTCTACTTACTTGGTCAATAACATTTATAATATTTAAAACAGGAGGCTTAATTGGATCTTTTGCATATATTGGTTTAATACTTTGTATGATGATGCCTTCTTTGTCTGTATTAATTACAACTCTAATCACAAAATCTAGTTTCAAAGAAATTTGGATAAAACCAAACTTTAAGAAAAATATAAAATACTACCTTATAGGATATTTCTCACCTGTAATTTTAATTATACTAGGTGCAGTTTTATACTTTATAATATTTCCATCTCATCTTGATTTAAGTATGAATACTGGTTTATCAAATCTTAAGCTTCAGTTACAATCACTAGGTCAAGTAGTTCCAAGTGACTCAGAGCTTAAATCTACTATGATTATCCAATTATTTGTCGGTATTTTATTATCACCTATATTAAACTTTATTCCTTGTCTTGGTGAAGAGTTAGGTTGGAGAGGATATTTACTACCTAAATTAGCAGAAAATAATAGTTATTTTAAATCTAGTTTAATATGTAGTATTATTTGGGGTATATGGCATGCTCCTATGATAGCTATGGGACACAATTACGGTACAGGATATATAGGTGCTCCATTTTTAGGAATATTTGCTATGATTTTATTTTGTATAGCAACTGGTTCTATATTTAATTATATAGCTATAAAAACCAAAAGCTGTATCCCAGCTATATTTGCTCATGGTAGTTTAAATGGTTTTGCATCAGCTAGTGTTATATTTTTAAATGTACCTTCTCCTAATATGTTTATAGGCCCCGTTCCTACTGGTATTATTGGGGGATTCTTCTTTATAGTAGTAGGTGTTATATGCTTATTAAAAACTAAAAAATTAGATATTCAAAAAGAAACTATTTAAAATTATATTAAATAAATTAATTAAGCTTATATATGTAAAAAATAGCTACCTAATAAAGGTAGCTATTAAATATTTTTATTTATGTATATTTTTAAAGCTTTTATTCCTAAAAATAATGCATATATAAGCATTATCCATAACACCAAACATATAATCATAGGTATAATACCAATAAGCATCATAGAAAAGTTATTCATAAAACACCATCCTTTTAAATACTTTTTATTAGTATAACCTACTCTTTTTTTAATACTCCTCTAAGAATAAAGTTTTACTTCCACCTTCACTTCCGCTTCCTATCATAAGTGAATTTTGTGAAGTTCTAAATTTATAAAAACTTACATTGTAGTTTATTATAGGATTTTTTATATTAAATACCTTTTCATCTAAACTAAGTCCCTTTGGTATCTTAAATACTATATCTTCACTTTCACCTGCTTCTATACCCATCTTATGATCTTCTTCAAACCAATCTTCTTCACGACCTACAATTCTTACATCACTTGGAGTTACTCCATTAAATTTTTCCATAAATTCTTCTGTATGATCAAATGAAAGCTCCATATCATACAGACTAGCTATATCTTTTGTGTTATTAGTTATCTTTATAGTTAATATATGGCTATATTTATCTTCTTTATAATTTTTAAATTCTATTTTTAGTCTTTCTTCAAAATCATCATCATAAGAGTAATCATTTATATCCTTAACATAAAATACACTAAATCCTATTAAAAGTATTATAGGTATTAATACTATAGTACTTGCCTTTATAAACTTTTTATTCATATTGTCCCCCTTAAAGTGCTACTTCTTTTTTATTGTATATTTTAGTAGATATATACATAGATACTATATAAATAACTACACAAACGCCACTTATAATAAGTAACTTAGGATCACTTATAATTAAATTTTCTTGTCCCTCTATATGTATATCAGCTCTTGGCTTTAGTGTTATATATAAGCTAGATACAAGTATAATACCCATTACTAAATTTATAGGTATATAAGATTTTTTGTATCCATATTTAAACATTATAGGAAATGATACAGATACTAGTATAAGTAATATATTTAAAATACTTAACATTGTTTGAGTGTACATTAAATCTATATAAAATATATGTTTTAATATTTTTGAATAAAAATAAGTAAATAATATAGATAATACTATAATTAATGTAGATACTATATACTTACTATACACTATATCTCCTTTATCTATTGGCATACTATTAAAAAAGTACTCACAATTATTAGCTTCATCTAAGTAAAAACTTCTGAATATAAATATATAGCTTAAAAACAATGGTATAGCTACACTAGATAATCCCATTAATATAGATGAAAATATAAAAAGTCCTGCTACTAACTTTATAATAGTTTTAGCATCTGTCATAAAACATGCCCTTAAATCTTTTTTTATAATGTTAATCATTTTAATCTCTCCCCATAAAATATATAATATCTTCTATCGTTGCTATACTTATATTGTTTGTCATATCATATCCATTTTCTATAAATAGGCCTTGACTATAATAATTATTATCTTCTCTTTTTATAAAATCTATATTACTATCATCTAATTCTTTTTTACTTCCCTTTATTACCTTGTAATTTTCTTTTATATATTCACTACTTTCGCTTAATACTAATTTCCCATTTTTTATAAGTGTTATATAATCTGCACATTGTTCTAAATCAGTTAATATATGTGTTGAAAATATAGCACATTTATCTCCACTTTCTAATTCTTCTTGAATTATATTTATCATTTCTTTTCTAAATATTGGATCAAGCCCACTACTTGGCTCATCAAGCACTAATAACTTAGCATTATGACTTAGCGCATTTGCTAGCATTAGCTTTATACTTTGCCCTTTTGATAAGTTTCTTATTTTAGTGTTTTTATCTATATTAAATTTCTCTAAGTAATTATTAAATTTATTATTATCAAAGTTTTTATAGAAACTTTTAACTATATTTTTAAAATCTTTAACCTTAAGATGTTCATAAAAATATAATTCATCATATACAAATCCTACTTCTTCTTTAAATTTTTTTAAGTTTTTTCTTATATCTTCTCCCATATAATATATATTTCCACTATCCACATTTAGTAAATTCATTATTAGTTTTATAATAGTAGTTTTTCCACTACCATTGTGACCCATAAGCCCCATAATATATCCCTTTTTTAATTCAAAAGATATATCTTCTAGCTTAAATTTACCAAAGTCTTTACTCACCTTTTCTAGTCTTAACATATTACTCCCCCTCGTATAGACTCTCTAATATTTCTATTAATTCACTTTTTGATAAACCCATCATTTTAGATAGATTTATAGATTCTTCTAATTTTTCTTCTATTTCTCTTATTTTAGCTTCATACACTAGTTCTTTATTAAAAGAAGATACATAACATCCTTTACCTGGTACGGTGTTTATAAGCCCTAGTTTTTCTAATTCTTCATAAGCTCTTTTAGTAGTTATAAAACTTATCCCTAAATCTTTAGCTAATGCTCTTATGGATGGTAGAGCTTTTCCTTCTTCTAAAGTACCATTTAATATGTTTTTCTTTATATGATTTACTATTTGCATATATATAGGTAGGTCAGAAGTATTTGAAATTATTATGTTCATTTTATCTCCTTTCTGTATAATATGTATATACTGTATATATACATATTATACAGTTAGTTTATACTTAGTCAATAAATTTTGAATAAATATTATTTTTTAATCTAGATGTTTTAAGGTTTAATTAAAATTTTTAATTTTTTTTGAAAAAAATAGAGGAATATAATAAAAGTTGTAGTATTATATAAACATGTGATAAATTAAAAATTTGTATTTTAGGTTTTTTTATAAAATTAATAGGGAAAGAGGTTAAATTCCTCTGCAGCCCCCGCTACTGTAAAGCTGATGAAACTTTCAAAAACCACTGTAATTTTTTACGGGAAGGGAAAGTAGTAAGATGAAGCTAAGCCAGGAGACCTGCCTATAATACTCAAATTATATTCTTCGGGGTGAAGGAAAATAATAAAAAATAATACCTTATTTTTAATAAACATAGGTATTAATTAAAAAGTTATTTTAATCCTAATCCAATGATTAGGATTTTTTAATTCGTAATGAACTCTATTTAATTTTAAATATGTAGTTTTAAATCACTTAATTTTAAGTGTCTTAACTATATATCTAATCAATTGATCTAATTTTAAATTATGAATAATATGAATTTTAAACACCAAGTTAAAACAAATCAAATTTCGTCTTTACCCATTATATACTTATCTTAATTTGTCACATAAAAATTTAATAAACTTTGAAAGTGAGGTATAAAGATGAATTTTTTACCACTATCGTTAGTAGCAGGTGTGCTACTTATCATTTTAAACCCAGTAAGTGCTAGTGCTATGCATATTATGGAGGGTTATTTACCCGCAAAATGGTCTATACTTTGGACAATAGTATTTATTCCATTTTTCATATATGGGTTAAAATCTATTAATACCATAGTAAAACAAGATCCTAAAAAGAAGGTTTTATTAGCCTTAGCAGGGGCTTTTGTATTTGTGTTATCAGCACTAAAAATACCGTCTTTAACAGGTAGTTGTTCACATCCTACAGGAGTAGGACTTGGTGCAATATTATTTGGACCAGCTGTTATGGCAGTAATAGGAACAATAGCTTTATTATTCCAAGCATTATTACTTGCACATGGAGGATTAACTACTTTAGGTGCTAATGCATTTTCAATGGCAATAGTTGGACCAATAGTATCCTATTTAATATTTAAATTTTGCAGAAAAAGAAATGTAAGTATTGGTATGAGTGTATTTTTAGCAGCAGCCTTAGGCGATTTGGCTACATATACAATAACAGCAACTCAATTGGCACTAGCCTTCCCTGACCCTAGTGGAGGAGTTATGATGTCTTTAGTTAAGTTTTTAGGAGTATTTTTCACGACTCAAATACCAATAGCTATAGCAGAAGGATTATTAACTACTTTAGTATATAACTTAATAACACAAAATGAAGAAGGAGTTGAAATTAATGAGTACAAATTCTAAAACTAAAAACAAACTTAGAAATAAAAATTTAATATTATTAGCTTTAACCATAATACTTATAATAACTCCTTTATTATTAAATTCATCAGCTGAATATGGTGGTGCTGATGGAGAGGCAGAGGGCCTAATAACAGAGATAAATCCGGATTATAAACCTTGGTTTAGTAGCTTATACGAGCCACCTAGTGGAGAAATAGAGAGCTTACTATTCTCTACACAAGCAGCTATAGGAGCTGGATTTATAGGCTACTATCTAGGAAGAAAAAAAGGTGAAAAAAAATAAATGCTTGAAATTGACAAGTGTGCATATACAAATGCTTTAAGAAATACTAATCCTATGGTTAAATTAATTATTAGCTTTATAGCTTTAACTCTTTCTGTAATTACAAACAATGTAATACTCCATTTGTTGATAATGTTGATAGTAAGTATTTTAATCATTTTTCTAGCAAAAGTTAATATTAAACTATATATAAAATGTTTAAAGATACCTATATATTTTTTAATTATAGGAACTATACTTAATATGATTAATATATCCTTAGAAAATCAAAGCTTTATATTTAATATCAAAGTTTTTAACTTATATATAGGAATAACTTTATTTTCAATTGAAAGCTCTCTATATATATTACTAAGGGCTATAAGTTCAGTTATATCTATTTATTTTTTAATACTTACTACACCATTTAATCAATTAATAATTATATTAAAAAAATTACATATCCCAGATACATTAGTAGAACTTATGGTTTTGACATATAGATTCATATTCATATTTTTAGAAGAAATAAAGGATATTTATAAATCTCAAGAATTAAGATTTGGTTATATAAATCTAAAAAATTCTTATAACTCAACTGCTCTACTTATAAAAATCTTATTCTTTAGAATGATGAGAAAATATGAAGATATGAGTATAACCTTAGATATGAAGTTGTATGATGGGAAATTTCATATATAGGAGAATATCATGTTTAAGGTAAATAATTTAACATACAAATATGAAAAAGAAAATAAAGCAATAAACAATATAAGTCTAGATTTTTCAAAAGGAAATATGATCGGGATAATTGGAGCTAATGGTTCTGGTAAGTCTACTTTGTTTATGAATCTAGTAGGTATATTAAAGCCTTCTGAAGGAAATATATTTTATAATAATAAAGAGCTTTCTTATAAAAAGAAAGATTTGTACAATTTAAGAAAAGAAGTAGGTATAGTATTTCAAGATCCAGATAAGCAAATATTTTATTCAAGAGTATATGATGATGTTGCTTTTTCACTAAGAAATATAGGTGTACCCGAAGATAGAATAAAGGAAAAAGTAAAAAATGCATTAAAATTAGTCAATGCTTTAGATCTAATAGATAAACCAGTACACTTTTTAAGTTATGGTCAGAAAAAAAGAGTAGCTATAGCTTCTGTTATAGCTATGGAAAATAAAGTGGTTCTTTTAGATGAACCAACAGCAGGACTTGACCCTAAAAGCACAAAAGCTATAGTAAATATTTTAAAAAATTTATGCGATAAGGGAATTAAAGTAGTTATTTCAAGTCATGATATGGATTTAATATATGAGATTTGTGATTATATATATGTTTTAAATAAAGGTAGTATTGTTATTGAAGGTAATTGTATGGAAGTTTTTAAAGAAGCTGAAACTATTGAAAAAGTAGGATTAAATATTCCTTGGCTTGTAAAAGTTCATAAGAATATGAATTTGCCTCTATTTAAAAAGGAAATAGATTTATATAATTACTTTAATCAATATGTAAACAATAGCTAACCTTTATTGTTATAAAATAATAAAAATGCTAGATAAGGTATATTACTCTATCTAGCATTTTTATTATTTTATATTTTTTTCTATGGTATTTACTATATACTCCTTATTAAAAGTAAAGTACTTAACTAGCCCATCATAAAACATATAAGAAATATTTAACATACCTTGGATATTTTCTAAGCTTTTATCAAACTCTTCTTTGCTTAAGTATCCAACTATATAACTTATAAGCTTTTCAACTAAGCTATTAGCAATTATAGCCACATCTTTATTGTCTTTAAGTTCTAATTGAACATAAGGTATTAGACTTGTGTAAGTAGCTATCTCGCCTACTTCTCTTTCATCACAATTTTTTATATTTTCTTTTGTTTCTTTTTTTAATTCTTCATCCATTGGTATAAAATTTACTAAATCACATATAACACTACAAACATAGTTATTTAAATTTGCTTCACTATCTTTAGTCATCCTTTTGAAAATATTTTTATCAGAATCATTTAATATGTAATTGTTTAAATCTACTAATTTCATATTTGCCTCCATAAATTTATTATAATAAGTTTATCATACACAATTGTTATTTATTTTACAAGTTTTACAAAGCCATCGTCAAAATGGACAAATCAAACTTTTTATTATTAAAACATAAGTTAATAATAACTATTTTTAATTTGTTTAAGTATATAATTTAATGTTTTATAGATTATTTTTTTATCTTTTGTCAATAATCTAATTATAATATATTCTTAGGAGGAATTATATGGATGACTATATAAATTATCTAGAAAAAAACTTAAATTTATATGACTATACATTAATAAAAACTACTAATACTAAAGCTGTAATTATTAAAACATATTTTAAATATACTAAATGTATATATATAAGTTATATTGATGATTTTATAGAAATAAGAATAGATAAAATATTTGATTTTTATACTGTTGGCAATAACATAGAAAGACTTATAATACCTAAAAAAACATTTAATAGTTTAGATGATTCTCTAAATTATATACAAAAAAATATAGCTAATTAAGTTAGACTTAAATAGCTATATTTTAAAGTTTCAAACATGAAATTTATTTTAATTATCAGTTATATTCTAGCTTGCTTTTTTTGTATTATTTTTGCTTAAATGATTCTTTTCATATCTATTATATAACAAGAATGCTATAAAGCCAAATAATGTTGGTCCTAATATCATCATTATTGTATCAAATGGTTTTCCATCTATTGCTGGTTGTACTATAGAGAATAAGTTAGCAAATCCAACCATTATTCCTATTATCCAAGCAGCAGTTGTTGCTGCACCTTTAGTCTTATAAGCTACGAATGCCTTATCAACTTCACCATTTAATTGCTTTTTCTTGAAAGCTGGGAAAGCTGATGATAAGAATAAGTATGGTATAGTCATAGCTACGTTAGTCATAAGAACTAATATATTGAAGAAGTCAGCTGCACCTTTACCACCAAATGCTACTACTAATATTATAACTATTACTATTATAGCTTGAACTTTCATAGCGTTTACTGGCATACCATTTTTCATCTCAGCAAACTTACCTGGCCATATTTCTTTAGGTGAACCAGATATTAAAGTTTTAAGTGGAGAATATGTTAATGTGAAGAATGCACCCATAAATGCTAAGAACATTGATAAACCAACGAATCTAGCTGTCCAAGCACCCATTTGCATAGCTACAGCATCAGTAGTTCCCATAGCATGTCCTAATTGGTATCCTAAGTTTTGCATTAAAACATATGCAACGTTACCCATGTGAACACTCTTGTCTGATAATATATCAGCCCAGTTAGTGAACATACCACATGCAAATATACCAACAGCATATCCTACAGATATAACTATAGCAGATATTGCAAGTCCTTTAGGGAATGTTTTCTCAGCATTTTCAGTTTGGTCAACTAATCCTCCTAAAACTTCAAGTCCTCCAAATGCAAATATTGCAAATGTAACAAATGATAATACCATTAATGGACTTTGGTAAGCAGGGTTAGGAGAAGTTAAAAATGCATCTGCAAAACTATTTACTGGTTGAGCTAATTCTCCACCATTAAATATAACTACAGCTAATGCTCCAACTAATAATACTATGTTTAATAAAGCAACAAATGTACCACCTATAGAAGTAACCTTTGTTATCTTTTCAACACCCTTACTTGCTACTACTGTAACAAATACTATCCATAAAGCACCAAGTATTCCTATAGTTTGAGTTGAACTTAATCCAAATAAACTCCAACTTTGAGTTAAATCTGCTCCAAATATAGCATTCGAAAACGGTATCCATATACCTGAAGATACGTTAACCATCCATATTATATAAGAAGCATACCACATGAATGTTCCTATGAATGCATACTTAGGTCCTACAGATTTTTCCATCCATGAATACATACCACCACTTTCATTTTTGAAAGATGATCCGTATTCTGCCATCATGAATGCATAAGGTATGAAGAATACTAATGCACTTAGTATATACCAAGGTATAGCTCCATATCCCATTAAGTAGTATGATCTTGGCATGTTAGCAAAACCAAACACTGATGTAAATATCATTAATATTAATGACATTAAAGTAAGTTTCTTTGCACTACTTGTGTTGTTTCCCATTTTTGCACCTCATAATATTTATTTTTGATTATTCCTTTTGTAATTTCATCTGTATTACTTAAGGGATGATAAAATTATAACATTTGACAAGCTATTTCGACAATACTCTACAATGTTTTTACAATATTTTCTATATTCTCACTTATTTTATTTTTCTAAAAATTAACTTTTTCTAATTTTATATTTTCATTATTATATAATTTTTTCTTTATATAAGTACTTGCCTTTTTGAAGTTAACATATGTTTATACTACATTTTTCAATATATTTACCTTGTTTTCACACTAGTATTTTCAAATCATTTAAGCATTTAATTCATTAATTATCTTTAATATTTTTCACATTTTGATTTTTTTGAATAATTGATTAAATTTTATTCAAACGAAAGACTAATAAGAAGATTTTAAAAAAATAATTTTTCTTTTATTTTTATTATTATGATTACTGTATCCCTGCATTGACAAACTTTTAACTATAAATTTGCAATTGTTTTCTTCTTTAAAAATATAAAGTTCAATTTAAAATTACTCAATATTTTTATTATATATTAAACCAATGGCAATAATTAAAAGATTCAAAGTATAAGTACTATATACAAAAAGATATAGAAGCTTTTTACTAGCTTATATATCTTTTATTTTATATATATTGGTTTATGTTGTATTGTTTAAAGTTTTGTTTTTTGTATAAAATAGCATTAGTAGGACATTTATGTATACACTTTAAACATCCTATGCACTGATTTTTAAATGTTAATTGATTATTATTCATAGATATATTATTAGTAGGACAATTTTTCTCACATATATTGCATCCTATACACTTATCTTTATCTAAAGAAAATTTCTTTTTAGGAAATTTTTTAGTATACATTAAAAATATATCATAAACTATTTTACTGCTAAATACCTTTTTACTATAGTTTATAGTTTTTAAATCTTCTTCTAAAAACTTATTTACTATAGCCTCTACTTTTGGTTTTGAATTATCTATACTTTGTTTTATATCTTCTTCACTGTCTCTTTTAAAGAATGCTACATAGTAATTATTTGGCATAGAAATAGCTTCATCTACTAACACTTCAAATCCTTTTTCACTAACTACTTTACCAAGGTATTTTCTTCCTTGTTTGTCTTCTTTATCTGCGAGTGTTGAATATATTATACATTTTTTGTTTGTATCTTTTATATTTTTTATCCAGTCTATTAAAATATCAGGTATCATATCAGCATGTATTGGTCCACCAAATATATAAAAATCATACTCTCGATCTAATTTACTATACTTTTGTATATCTATAAGATCTATACTTATATTTCTCAACTCAAAATTTTCTTTAAATAACCTTGCTACGTACTCTGTATTTCCTGTTCCTGAAAAATAAATTACTGCCCCTTGTTTATACAAATAATCGCCTCCTTTTCATATCTCATATATAACACAAAGCTTTATTTTGACTCTTTTAGCATTATATTTTCTAAGTTTATTATCATATCAATATTAAGTCCTTTAGAATTTAATTTAATCTTTTCTAATTTTACATCTTTGAAGTTTTCTTTATGTACTATCACATTTCCTTCATTAAAATCTACTAATATACCTTTTTCTTTTGGAAACCAATCTTTTATAAAACTATTTAATCCCATATCTACTATAAAATTAGCTATCTTTAAATCAAGTAATTTTACTTCCTCTATATTTAATACTAAGTCTTTATCCTTATTTAAAGATGGTATAACTTTAACTTCTATTGGAGTTGTTATATTTTTCATTATTTCATAATTTACTCTTGCTTTTATATATCCATCCTCTATATTTATACTCAATTTATTTATTTTATTGTTTTTAGTTTTTTCTAGAAAATAATTAACCCCATTTAAAATAGCTTCTTTAGGCGCTATAAATTGCCCTTTTACACCTACTGGATTTTTTATTATCTCTACGTTATTTGCTTTAATTCCAGCTACTGCCTCTAAAAATTTTATACTATCTGTTTTGTTTGATACATTTTCTTCTTTTTTAGTAGGGGTTATAGTAACTTCTTTTTCTTCTTTCTTATTAAATATAAAAAAGCCACTTATGATTAAAACTACTACTATGCTACTCATTATAATTTTTTTTCTTTTGTCCATACCATGTGCTCCTCATTTTTTATTTGTCTATATTTAATATTTTACTACAATTTAAAATTATATAAACAAATTTATATTATATCTATACATCCATTTGTTTATATAAAAAGCTATCTTTAATAGATAGCTTTTTTGTTAATTTTATTTTATATTAAATATCTCATAAACTAGTTCTCTTATAAGTTTTGGAGCTACCTCATAAGAATAGTCTACTAATATTCTTTCAGTAAACTTATGAGGGTCTCTTCCATGAGGTCCATAGTTTATAACAGGAAGATTTAATTTTTTAATATCTTCTAGCGGTAACTTATAATTATATCCAAGAGAAGGCATATTAGGTTTTAAGAAGTCTATAACATCATCTGCATCTTGTAGTGCAAAATAACTTAAATCAGATAATCCTTGGAAGTATTTTTGTTTTTTAATCTCTACATTATATTCTTTCTTACCTTTTTCTATTATTTTATCAGCTACTTTAATAAGTTTTTTATCAAACTCTCTGCTTTCGTCAAGTCCTACGTGTGGATAATATGGTGGTGCAAAAAATATTATTATCATAGGGTTTCTATCTTTTGAAAATTTATGAACTTCTTTAACAATATTTGCACTAACATCTCTCTCATCTAAAGTTTTGTCTTCTATCCATGTATTTATCATTTTATCTAAATGATTTTTGAAGTCTTTACCATTATCTTTTATCACTTGGCTATAAAATTCATCAAAAGTAAGAACTTTAACATCTAAATCCATATCCTTTACTGGTAGATTACTTTTATTTTTGTATATTTCTTGATATTTCTTAACCTTATTATAAGCTTCATTTATAGACTCTTTGCACACTGCTTTAAATTTGTCTATAGCTTCCTTAGGGTTCATTTTAAATGTTTGTAGATTATAATATATTATAGAAGATATTGGAGTTTGAACATTGTATAAATCCTTAGTATCTTTATATTTTAGACAAGTTGGAGGCATAGTAACTTCACCATTTACTTCTTCACAAAAATCTGTATTAACATCTAATCTACTTATAAGTTCACTAGCTATTAAGTTGGCGTTTATTCCAGATAAGCTTTCTCCAACATGAGTTTCTTTTCCTACTACATAAAAACCTGGAAGTAGTTTACCACAAGTTCCTAGATATATGTATTTATTATCGTCACCTGGATAAGATGCAAAATCTGGTTCACAGTTAAGTACTGTTATAGCTTCTAAGTTTTCTTTTTCTAATAGTTTATTAGCAAAAGGAATGGCACTTATTGCACCTTCTGAGTTTGTTTCTTCATCTGGTACAGCAAGTAACATTATGTTTCCTTCAAAGTCCTCTAATTTACTAAAATACTCTATTAAAGACATTTGTATAGAAAGACCTGTTTTCATATCCATTATCCCTCTACCAAATAACCAATCTCCAGATAATAAATCTTTTTTAGAATCTTCATCTAGATTATCTATATTATCTCTTAGTCTTTTAGTATATTCGTATGGTTTTAATATGTATTCCTTTAAGCTCCCTGCATCTTCTATACCTACAGTATCCATATGTGCTACTGTAAGTATTGTTTTTTTAGTTGGCTTTTTAGATTTCATAAGTGCACATACAAAACATCTGTTCAAACTATCATTTAAAGGTAGCAAATGTAAATGGCTTGGATTTTCTTTATAATAATCTAATTGTGATAATTTCTTATATACCAATTTTGCCATTTGTTCTTCGTTATTAGTTCCTGATACACTATTTTGACCTACTAACTCAATAGCTAAGTTTTTAAGTTCTTCACTGTTTAACCACATAAAATTTTCCCCCTAATTTTATATATAAAAATTATATAAATTCCTTTAAAGATAAATCAGTCAAGAGTATTTAATCTAAACTTATTTATAATAACTATTTATTCATTAACTCTTTATTGTTAAAAAAGCTATCAGACTCTTTTTTAACTTCTTTTCTAAGTAGTAGTACTCCTATCATATTAGTAACTATTACTCCAGCTAAAGTAAAGTCTAATAATACAATTACACTTCTTAAATCTACTAAAGCACCTACCATTATAAATGCCAAGTAAACTATTCTCATAACCTTAGCAAACTTACTTCCAAATAAATATTCAGCTTGTTTTTCTCCATAAAAAATTATTACTATCATAGTTGAAAATACAAATAAAAGCATACAAATAGTTAACATTCCTCCACCAAAACTACTTCCAAATACAGTTTGCATTGCCATAGCTGGCATAGCTGCTGCCTTATCCGCACCCACTTTTGTCCATATATCTGTTGTTAATACTAAAAATCCTGACATAGTACATATTATTAATGTAGCTACTATTATTTCAAATACTCCCCATAAACCTTGTCTTGCAGGATGATCAGTTATTGCTGCACTATGTGCTATTGTAGATGTACCCATACCAGCTTCATTTGAATAAGCTCCTCTTGCTGCTCCTGCTTTTATGGTAGATGCTACTGCTGAACCCGCGAATCCACCAAAGGCTGCTACAGGTGTAAAAGCACTCTCTATTATTAGCATAAATGCTCTAGGTATTTCAGTAAAATTAAGACCAATAACTATTAAGGCCATAACTATGTATAGACATGCCATTATAGGAACTAACTTTTCTGTTATCTTTCCTATTCTTTTTATACCACCATATACTACAAAACCTACAAATGCCACTAATAATATTCCAGATACAATAGGTGCTATATTTATAGTTTCTGCACTTTGAACAAAAGATGCTGATTGCGTTGCTATTGAAGGAGCTATTTCTATCATTAGGAAAAATGCAAATAAA
The DNA here is from genome assembly GCF_015668195.1 of Romboutsia sp. 1001713B170131_170501_G6. Classification (NCBI taxonomy): domain Bacteria; kingdom Bacillati; phylum Bacillota; class Clostridia; order Peptostreptococcales; family Peptostreptococcaceae; genus Romboutsia; species Romboutsia sp. 1001713B170131_170501_G6. Next base: position 772,518 of record NZ_JADPFC010000001.1, on the reverse strand, counting down.
CTACCAAGCCAAGGTAATTTTAATCCATCTCTTATATAATACATTGGTCCACCTACATACTCTCCTTCTTCATTTTTCACTCTATACTTTATACCAAGTATTATTTCTGAGTACTTAAGGGCGCATCCAAATAATGCTATAAGCCACATCCAAAAAATAGCTCCAGGTCCCCCAGTAGCCACTGCAAGTGGAACTCCTATTATATTTGATGCTCCTATAGTAGATGCAAGCGCTGAAGTCGCTGCTTGAAATGGGCTTATAGTCCCATCTCCATCAGTTTTGGCAAACATTTTCCCAAAAGTTTGTTTTAGTATAAATGGTAACTTAGTAAATTGAAAAAACCTGAGTGTGAAAGTCATTACTATGCCACCACCTACTAATATAATTAAAACAGGATATGTCCATAGCCAATTAGTAAAACTTTCAAATAATTCAAACATTATACCAACTCCATAGTTTTATTAAATAGAGAAGTTTCTATTTATTAAACAATATTCCTACGCTATCTAATAAATGTATAAAGTTTTTATTTTTAATATAATAAAAAACACCAATGTATGAAAATTTATTACTACCTATACACTAGTGTTTTTATTTAATTAAATATTAACCTACCTTTATAGCCAAAGATTTTTTGTCTTCTTTAATACCTATATTAGCAGATATTAAAGCTATGATATTCATGACTATAAATATCACAAATCCTAATTTATACCCAAGCACTGCATTACTAGCATTCATATCTATAGTAAAAGCTATAAATAAATTTATTATACCGCTACCTATAAATTCACAAGTATTTACAACACTAGTAGATAATCCTGAGTATTTTTCTTCATTTTTATATTGAACATCATTAAATGCTTGTATATGACTCATATTTATAGTTCCCACTATAAAAAATAATATCGGAAGAGTGAAAATAGGTGGCTTGACATTACTTATAAGTATTATATAAGACCATATGAATATATTTATTATGTTGCCAAATTTTATAACATTAAATTTATTAGTTTTTATTCTAGCAAATACATAATCCATAAATAAAGCACCAAATACAAGACCATAAGTCAAAAATGATGCAATAAAAGCTGCTATACTCTTTTTAACTTCATAAACATCTGTAATATACGATACTATCCACAAACTACTAAACGCGGTAGTTATACCAACCATAGAAAACATAATTAAAGAATTATACCAAGTCGCTTTATTTCTAAATACAGACTTTAATCCTTTAAGTAAATTTACTTTTTCTTCTTTTATAACTTCTATATCAACTTTAAATCCATATTCTTTTGGGGTATCTCTAACTACTAAATATATTACTACTCCACATAAAACTCCTATAATACCTATTAATATAAAAGAATTTCTCCAACCTATAATATCATTTAGAAATACTAATGGAAATGTTGCAAATACACCACCTAAGCACCCTATAAAAGAAAACTTAGCTGTAGCTGATGTAAACTCTTCTTTTTTAAACCAACTTCCTTGAAACTTTAACACAGAAAGTAAAGTTACAGATACTCCCGCACCTATCATTACTCTAGATAGATAGGCTACTTTTATCCCTTCTATAAATCCAAACAATATAGAACCAATTCCACCTATAAGCATACCTATACTACATACTTTTCTAGGTCCAAATCTATCAAGAAGTATCCCCCCTGGTATTTGCATAAGTGCATATGCATATAAAGTAAATGATGCAATATTAGATATTTCTATATTACTAAATCCTAATTCTAAGGATAAATTATCAGATATAACTGCCGTAGATAACCTTAGAAAATAAGCTATTACAAAAGAAAATGTAAGTACAGACCATATACCCCATTTAGTTTTATTATAGTTTTTCATCTTACTCCCCTATCCTTTTACTATTTTTAATTATTTTACCTTACTATTTCAGTATACAAATATTTCACTTGTTAATAAACTATAATTTTTATAAAAGACTTTTTATTTTGCTAAAATGTAATTTTAATTATGCTTTTTTATTAAAACTACCTTTATAATAAATGTACTCTAAATATTTATAAAAAAAATGCCATATAAATGGCATTTATCTTAAAGAATTTATTCTTATTTTATCAAGTTCATCTTCATTAAATATATGATTATTATAAAGCATTAAATACTCTTCACTTACAGTAGAATCAAATACTATCAAGTCATCAGTGTTTATACTTATATTTATACCTTTATCATATATTTTCCTAACTGGATGTTTTTTTATATCATCTACTGCTCCTAGATATACATTACTAGTAGGACATATATTTAATCTTATATTTCTTTCTTTTATCATATCTAGTACATAATCACTTTCAACTGCTCTAAATCCATGTTGAAGTTCATCTATATTAAGAATTTCTATAGCTTCTCTAACATTTTCTGCACCTAAAAATTCCCCTGTATGCGCTTTTAATTTTAGTCCATTTTTCTTAGCATAATCATAGTATGTTTTATATCTATCAAATCCAACTATTTCTTCATCTCCATATAAATCTATAGACTTAAACACTTTACTATCTATAATTTTAGGTATTAAATTTTCAAGATTTTCATCACTTATACTTTTTGCGATTCCTATTTCTGGCCTAAAATCTATTTTATCTTTATACTTATCAACTAAGCTTCCTATACAATCAAAAAAATCTTTATCATTTTCAAATCTTAATATATCATGACAGTCTACACTAGCTTCAAGTATTACTATATTATCATCTATAGCATCTTTAATAGTTGCTTCTATTGTCCATAGGAAATCTTCTTTAGTTTTTATATGATTCATATATTCATTAAATATAAAATCATCTAATCCTTTTATTCCCTTCATATCTTTAGAAGGTCTTTTTATTTTGCCTTTTGTATAACTATGTATATTATCAAATTTCATACCTAAGCCACAATGATTATGAAGTTCTGCTTTTTTTATTGTCTTTAATCCTTTTAAATCATTTTCTTTTAGGTATCTCTTAAAGTTTTGGCTATTTGTCATATTTTCCTCCTTAGGCGTTTTAATCCATTATAACATATCATAGTTATTTTTCTTACTATATTAATTTTTTAATACTTTTTACTACTAAATCTATATCACAAAAATCATGAGTTGCCATTAGTGTAACTCTAAGTATAGCTTCTCCTTTTTTTACTGTTGGATATCTTATTGCTGGTATATGTATACCTTCTTTTAGTAAACTTTCACTTATTTTTATTGCCTTTTTTTCATCTCCTATTAATATAGGTATAATTGGTGTTTCTCTATCAATATCAAATCCAATATTTTTAAGAACTTTACATAGATACTCTACATTTTCTTTTAGCTTTTTAACTAAGTATGGATTATTTTCAATAATTTCAAAACTTTTAATTGATGCTCCTATAACTGCTGGAGAAAGTGCTGTTGAGAATATAAAGCTTCTTGATTTATTTCTTAAATAATCGATAATATCATTACTAGCACATACAAATCCACCTTCACTTCCTATTGCCTTAGAAAGTGTTCCTATTGTTATGTCTGGTTTTATATTAAAATACTCACTACTTCCTCTTCCAGTTTTACCGATTACTCCTGTAGCATGTGCATCATCTACTATAGATATAAGGTTATGTTTTTTAGCTATTTTAACTATTTCATCTAATTTACATATATCTCCATCCATACTAAATACACTATCAGTAACTATTATTCCATGCTTTGGATTTATTTCATTTATCTTATTAGTTAAATCTTTAATATCATTATGCTTATATACTATAGTTTTTCCTTTTGATAATCTACACCCATCTATTATAGATGCATGGTTTAATTCATCACTAAATATATAATAATCTTCATCGCATATAGCTGAGATTACCCCTATATTTGCCATATACCCAGTATTAAATATTATAGCATCTTCATACCCTTTAAACTTCGCTATTTTTTCTTCTAGTTTTTTGTGTAAATCATAGCTACCTGTAGTTAATCTTGAACCTCCAGAACCTAATCCATATTTGTTAATAGATTCTATTGCACTTTTTTTAACTCCTTCATTATTACAAAGGCCAAGATAATTATTAGAAGACATTAAAAGTGCTTTTTTCTTATTTATAGTTGTATATTTATCTTGTGGTTTATTTAAATATTTTATCTTTCTATAAAGATTATTCTCTTTTATTTGTTGTAGTTTTGCTTTTATATTATCCATTATATCTCCTTATTTATTATTTAAATATGATTTTGTCTTTAATTATAACTTTAGTATTTTCAAGATATTTTATAGTGTCTTCAAGTGTATACCTAGAGTCTATAGTAGGATCATATAAAAATATTCTTCCTCCTCTATCCTCACCTATATCTTTCATATGTTTAACTCTTATATATCCAAATTCTTTACTTGCTATATATCCTGTTGTATAATTTTTATCATCAGAACAACATATTTCACCTATTATATTAGGAGCATTACATACCTTAGATGATAGGCATAATGCTTCTATAAAATGTGTATTTTGAAGTAGTTTTTCATTTTTGTTTAAGTTATCAGTGCATTCATATTGTTTATCTAACCTATCTACTTTTGAATCTTCAAAATCCATATAAGTGGCCCTTATTCCTCTTAACTTATCTTTTTCTAGTCTTTTAATATTATTAACATCAAGAAGTACTGCACCTCTCATATTTTTTATACTTTTAAATAAGTCTATAATGTATATAGCATTTTTACTATTTATATTTAATTTTAATAAACTATTATATAAAAACTCATAGCTTTCTTTTTTATTTTTAGTATTTAAAGTTGTAACATAAAGTGGATCTATATATTTTATTTCTTCTTTATTAATCTCTTCTATTTTTATATTAATAGAATCACTTTTTCCTTTTGAGTGTGTTAATGCTCTTTTTATTAAAACACTAACTGCATTTTGTAAATCTTTTTCACTTACTATACTTTCAGCTCCAGATATATGATTATGCTCTTTTGCTCCTCTCATCTTTATACTATATAAATTCATTTGTTATCATCCTTTATCTAATTTTAGAATTATAATTAAAATGCTATATTCAGATAAAATATCACTTCTGAATATAGCATTTTATATTTTAAAACTATTTTAGTTTATGCTTTAATAATCTATAATTTATTTTTATAGATTTATACTAGCTCTTCTTTAATATTTACTACTGCATTTTCTTTTTTATCATACTTTTTTATAAATGACTTATAAGGTGTTACTTTTACTATTTTTTCTATTGTTTTATATACAAAATATGAAGACAATAATGTGTAAATCATACCAGGTAATGCTGATAAAAGTAATGCTTTAAATGGCGTACCTGTAATACTTGCCATTACTACTCTACCTACTGCTGTACCTACTATACCAGCTGTTGATACTACTATTATATTACTACCTAAAATACCTATTAGTGAGCCTGCTACTACTCTAAATGTCATAGCTACTATTACATTTAAAATTGTATGAGTCCCCATAATAAGGTTTATCATGCTAGCTATTATTCCTGCACTTATATATCTTTTAAATCCAAAAGTAGAACATATACCTATAGCAATTGGTGCTGACATTTGAAATTCTGTTCCTGGTATAAGTCCTGGTAATTTAAATGTTCCTGATATTGATATTATTACTGATAATAATGCTACTAGTGTTATCTCTCTAGTTTTATTATTCATATTACATCTCCTTATCAATAACTGGATTTTCCTTAAAGTATTTTATTATACTATCTCTAGCTACTTCTACCATAAAGTCTATTTCTTCTTTGCTTATAACATATGGTGGCATAAAGTATATTATATTTCCTAAAGCTCTAAGTAAAACTCCCTTTTCTAAGGCATTTTGATATATGTTGTATCCTACTCTTTTTTCACTTTCAAATGGTTCTTTAGTATCTTTATTTTTAACTAATTCTATAGCACCTATCATACCTATTTGTCTGTACTCACCAACATATGGTATATCTTTTAATACACTTTCTACCTTTTTTCTTAAATAATTACTTTTATCTTTATTTTTATCTAATACATTCTCTTCTTCAAATATTTTTAAAGTCTCAACTGCTACACTACATCCTAGTGCATTTCCTGAATAACTATGACTGTGTAAAAATGCCTTCATTGTATTGTATTCATCATAAAAAGCATCATATATTTTATTACCCATTAAAACTAATGATAATGGCATATACCCTGCCGTAAGTCCTTTTGATAAACACATTATATCTGGTGAAATATCACTATGCTCACAAGCAAACATTTTACCAGTACGCCCAAAACCTACTGCTATTTCATCAGCCATTAGATTTATCTCATACTTATCACATAATTTTCTTAAGTGAACTAAATACTTAGGCGAATATATTTTCATACCTGCTGCACATTGAACTATGGGTTCTACTATTATTGCACTTACTTCTTCATGAATTTTTTTTATAGTATTTTCCATATTTATAAAACACTCTGCATTACAAGTGTCTCTATTTTTATCAAACTTACATCTAAAGCAATCTGGTCCTTCTACTTTTATAGTATCAAGTAACATTGGTTTATATATTTTACTGTATAAATCCATATCAGAAACTGCTAAAGCACCTGTTGTTTCTCCATGATAAGCATCACTAATTTTTACAAACTTTGTTTTTTTACACTTTCCTATCTGTTGATGATATTGAAAGCTTAGCTTTAAAGCTATCTCTATAGCTGAAGATCCATTATCTCCAAAAAATACTTTATCTAATCTATCTGGAGTTATACTTATAATTTTTTCACATAGATTTATGGCTGGCTTATGGCTAAAATTTGCAAATATAGTATGTTCTAACGTATTTGCTTGATTGTATAAGGCCTTATTTATTCTTTCGTTTGAGTGTCCAAATAAATTTACCCACCAAGATGAAACTGCATCTAAATATTTTTTCCCATTAACATCTTCTAAAAATGCTCCTTTACCTTTTTCTATTACTATAGGCTTAAAGGTTTCATAGTCCTTCATCTGAGAGCAAGGATGCCATATATATTTTAAGTCTTTTTCTTGAAGTTTTTTCATACTTATAATCTCCTCCCTTAACTTAATAAAAATATATTTTTAAATTTCTAATTATTATTTTAAATATAATTATCTACTCAAATAGTGAGATTATATTGTCTAAATCAAGTTTATCGTATTCTTTTTTTATATTTTCTTTTGTAAAGTTATCAATTTTATTTAATATACCTACTACATCAAGTTTTGTTATTTCCCTTATCATTTTTATATTATCGTCTTCATAAAACTTTTTTTTGTAGTTGTTTATAAATATTCCTCTACATTTTATATTCTTAGACTTTAAAAACTCATAGGTTAATACACTATGATTTATAGTTCCAACAGATGCACTTGCTACTATTACTACATCCATATTTAAGTCTTTTATAAGGTCATATAAAAAATAATCATTAGTTATTGGAACAACTATACCTCCAGCACCTTCAGCTACAACATAATCATATATTTTTAAAAGTTTGTTATAATGATTTATTATATTTTCTTTATTTATATATACATTTTCTATATTACACGCTAAATGAGGTGATACCTCTGTTTTTAAACAGTAAGTATTCATAGTATTATAATCTATATCTAAATCACAAATATCTCTTATATATTTAATATCTGGCGGTATTATTTTTATATTTTCTTCTATACCTCCACTTTGTATTGGCTTATATGGTATTACATTTTTATTATGTTTTTTTAATTTATAAGTTATAGCTCCACTTACAAAAGTCTTTCCTATGTCTGTGTTAGTTCCTATTACAAATATACCTTTTCCCATATTTATCATCCAATCTTTTAAATTATCTAATTTCAAATCCTAATTTTTCTATCATTTTTATATCGTCAGCTATGCTATTTCCGCAAGTTGTCAATAAATCACCACTTATAGTAGCATTAGCACCACATTTAAAAGCTAATTCTCCATAGTTTGTTAGTAAATTTCTACCACCTGCTAATCTTATTTGAGCACTTGGGTTTATAAATCTATATATGGCTACCATCTTTAAAAATTCTTCTTCCTTAATAGATTTACTATCTATTTTTGTTCCTTTTATATAATCTAGTGCATTAAGTGGTATCGACTTTATCCCTAAATCTCTAATCTCAAAAGCCATATCAATTCTATCTATTTCACTTTCTCCAAGACCAAATATACCTCCACTACAAACTTCTAGTCCTACACTTTGTGCGTCTTTTATAGTTTTTATTTTTTCATCATAAGTGTGTGTTGTGCATATATTATCAAAGTAATTTCTTGATGTTTCTAAATTATTATGATATCTTTTGACACCAGCTTTTTTAAGTTTTCTTAAATCTTCTTTACTAAGTAAACCATGTGATGCGCATGTTTTTATGTCTACATATTTGTTTATAGACTTATAAGAGTTTACTATTTTATCTATTTCTATATTGCTTAATTTTTTTCCTGATGTTACTATTGAATATCTTTTTATCCCTCTATCTTTGTGATATTTTGCATCTTCTACAAAATAGTCTGTATCTTTTAGTGGGTAAACTTCTATATCTGTAGTATGATAAGATGACTGTGCACAGAACTTACAGTCTTCACTACATCTTCCACTTTTACCATTAACTATTGAGCAAATGTCAAATTCATTTTGTAAAAAATACTCTCTTATTTCATTTGCAAACTTTCCTAAACTTTCAAAGTCATAGTCTAATAGTTTTATTGCTTCTTTTCTATTTATTAAATATCCATTTTTTATTTTATTTGTCATTTCATATAACATTTTGTATTCTCCTTTTATTACCTGGTACTAATTATATAGTAGTTTATTTTTTCATTTACGTCAACCTATTTTTTGTTTTAGGTTTACCTATGTAATCTAATTTTACACTTGCTATGTTATTTATAGTAATGATGCTTAATAAAGATGATTATAAAACTTGTGTAATATCTGCAATTGTCACTGGAATATTTACAGCTTTAACTACAAAGTTTCCAGGTGGTCAAATACCAAATTTATTAGATAAAGTTATAACTGCTAATTTTATATATTTACTAATGTTTATGTTTTATAAAATAAAGCTTTTAGATAAATTTCTTAAAAGTAAAAAAGAAAGTGTATTAGCTATGATTATACTACCTTTTGGTACTTTAGTTAGTGGTACCATATTTTTAATATTTGCTAAAGCTATCGTAGGACTTCCTGCTCCATTTTTACCTTTATTTTTAACAATAGTACTACCTACTTGTATTATAAACTTATTTGTGGGTATATTTTTATATAATATTGTCAATTTATCTTTAAAAAGAAGTTTTAGATCTTAAAATAAACAATAAATAAAGCTACCTATAATTTAGCTAATATTAGGTAGCTTTATTTATTATTTATACACTTATTTATCTTTTTTATCTAATTCTTCTCTTAACTTCTCCTCTGTCAAAACATAAGCATTTGCAATTATCTTATTGCAGAACCTGCAATTATATTTTGCTCCTCCTCAACAAGTTTTTACTTGTAGTCTGTTTTTACAGTAAGGACAATAATATGCTTTTGTCATATCTTCACCCCTTACTATACTATTGCATCTATCTACAAATCGTTCTTATTTATAACTTATATATCTGTAATTATTTTATTTATTTTAACTTTTTAATTAAGTTAGATGTATATTCTAATAAGTTCGTACATATATTAAGAGTTTCATTGTTTTCATCTAAAATCGGATTAAATTCTACAAAATCCATAGATTTAACAAGTCCACTATTTATAAGTTCTTTTAATATAAGTTTTGTATCCTCTATGCTATATCCATCACTAACTCTTGTTCCTGTTCCTTTAACTATATCTTTATCCATAAAATCTATATCTAAACTTATATGAATTGCATCTACATTTTGTTTTTTACATTTTTCAATTATTTCATGTATTATCTTTTCAATTCCTAACTTATTAATTCTATTTTTGTCATACATACTAACTTTAGTATTATCTAATAATTTTCTTTCCTCTATATCTATATCTCTTCCACCTATATGAAATACATTCTCTTCATGTAGTTTAGTTTTATGCCTATATAAGTTTACTAATCTTTCATCTCCATAACCACATAAAAAAGCTAAAGGCATACCATGAGAATTTTTACTTTCTGATATTACTTCTGTGTTAAAGTCTCCATGTGCATCTATCCAAACTACACCTAAATTTTTAAAGTATGAACTTGCACCTGATATACTTCCTAATGCTATACTATGATCCCCACCTATTATAATTGGAAAATCTTTATTATTTAAAGATGTATATACCATGTGTGCTAAATTTAGATTAACATTATATATGCTATTATAGTACTTTATATTTTTATCGCTTAAAAACTTATCTTCCTCTCTAATATCTTCTACATAGATATCTCCCATATCATATATACTTAGTTTATTTTTTTTCATTATGTTTACTATATTAGCTTCTCTAAGCTTTTTAGGCCCGTATTGAGCTCCATTTCTGTCACATCCATGATTTGTAGGTACACCTATTAAATTTACATTCATAAAAAATCCCCCTTGTAGAAATTACTTATTATAGTTAAAAATCTACCTTTACTAGTAATTATTTTATGATGCATTTTTTAAGTTATTCTTAAGCTATTTTTATTAATTACTATTTAGCTTGTCCTTTTATCTTCTTATTTTTTAATAATAATCTAAATCCATCCATGTTATATAAAAATAGAGAGCTAGTTTTTAGCTCCCTATTTTTATATTATAATATTTATAAACTACATCAAAGTTTAATAGTATTCTAATTAAACTTTAATGACCCAATCTTTTGGTCCTTGTATATCTTTATATTGTATTCCTCTTAATATATCATAAAGTTCATTAGTAATAGGTCCAATCTTATTCTTTTGCACTATATACTCTTTATCTTCATATATAATACTTTTTATAGGCTTTATCATGTATTTAGTAGAACAAGTTCCAATTTCACAAAAGTTATCTATTTCTTCTAAATATATATCTCTTTCTTCTACCTTCATATTTAAATAGCTTTTAGCAATATACATAAGGGAATTTTTTATTATACTAGGTAGTCCTGATGAAGATTTTAAACTTATAAACACATCATTTTTAGTTATAACAAAAAGATTTGTATTATTTATGTCTTCAAGTTTGTTATTTTTATTTATATATATAAGTTCTTTATCTTTTAAGCTTTTAGTACTATTACTAACTTCATCTATTCTTTTCCTATCTTTGGTTATTATAATATTTGAAAGATTCATAGGTGTAGGTCCTACTGGCGTTACATATATAGAAAATATGTATTCTTTTGGTATTTTAAGGTTTGATTGGTTTGATATTTCACTTATAAATGGTCTTATATATAAGCTAGCTTTACTATCATATGGTGGTACGAATCTTTCATTAGCTCTCACTACATCTTTTAATGCTTTTATAAACTTTTCTTTTGGTATATTTGGCATTAATAGCTTTTCACAATTTCTATTTAATCTCACTATATTTTCATAAGGTCTAAATAAGTATATATCTCCTTCTTTACTTCTATATGCTTTTAGTCCTTCGAAATACTGTTTTATATAATCTATATCTAATTTTTTTTCATCTATACTTAGTCTATTTTGTTTTACTTTACCTTCATCCCAATCATTAGCTATATATCTAGATATATAACTATAATCTGTTTCTCTATATTTAAATCCTAGGTTTTTCCAGTCTAAATCAGCATACTCCATAGATTATCCCCCCTAGTTTTATATTTAATTATATATATGTTATTATTTTATTTTTAATACAAAACATATAAATTATAATCTATATATTCCTACCAGGAAATTTTTATATTTTAAGTTTACAAGTAAAGAGGAACGAAACGTTCCTCTTTGTATTTAATATGTTATATTTGAATTGATGATGTTTCTAACTTGTACTTCACTTATACCAAACTTTCTCGATAGCTCTTTATAATTACCATTAAAAGATTTTCTAATTATCTTATTTCTAATAGGTTTTAATACACTATTTTCACTAGGTATATAAACACTACTTCCACCAGCTAATTTTATAAGTTCCTTAACATTATCAAGTCCTATTACTTCTTCAATATCAATTAAAGACTCTGGTAAATCTTCTTTAGTTAAATACTTAAGCATAATATTCCTCCATATAATAAATATAGATTGTAATACTTATAATTATTTTACCACCTATATATACCTATATAAACGTTATTTATTCTGCTTATTTCAACATAATATTTATTTTAATCATATTCTCTATGCTTCACTATTATATTCAATTAGGTCTAGCTATATATTAATATACGTTCTATAATCATTTTAGGAAAATCAAAAGATGAAAAATTATCTTTCAATAATAATTAAAAGTATTTTTAAAAAATGAAGCTCCTAACTAACGCTAAAAGCTTGATTTTTTATTTTATTATAGGACTATATTTTAAATTATTCAATTATTCAATACTTAGTCTTATTTTTAAAACTATAATATTAACATCTAATAGTGACTTTGCTATTTATATTGATTTATTTTTTCTATACTCTTTTTAAATAACACCTAATCTATTTTTTATATTAGGTAAATTTTTTGTAAATACAAAGTAAAAATTCTCTCCTTCATCTATCTTAATACGATAAAATTCATCTAGTAAAATTTCATTTATTTCTTTTATTTCACTCTCATCTCTTACAAACTTTAAACGGAAAGTTAATGCTTTAATAAATTTATGCCACTCTAAAATAAACTTCTTATTTTCATCATAGTTTTCAATTCCTACCCACGTTTTAACCTTAACATCTTTTAAATTTTCTTTAGGGCAATTTCCTACCTGTAAAAAGTACTTAAAATCATCATCTTTGTACACTCTTCCAAGAGGGAATAAACGACAAATATTTGGTCGTTTAGCATGAATGCTGCATCTATCTTCTTCGTTTAAAAAGCTACATCTTTTCTTATTATCATCTTGCATATTTAAATATGGTAATAAAATTTTGTTGTTTTCGCGTAATTTAATTTGATTTCCTAGTAATTCATCAAATCCTACACCTAAATAATTTACCATTTCATATATATCAAAAGGTGTAAGCACCACTAGTTCTCCAACATCACAACAACAATCACTACACCCATCACAGCCACATGTATCTGCCTTTACTGTGTCTTCAATGTCATATAATTTTCCATCTGATATTTCTTCTAGTATGTTTATACGTTTCATATATTTCTCATCCTCATTTATTATTTAGATTTTATTAAATGCCAAATAAGATATTACCATACTAAAAATATTCTTACAACTTATCCAAACAAAACCTATTTGAATATAAAAACTTTTATCTTTTAAACACAATTATATGTTATTTAAATTTACTACATATCAACTACAATTTTTATTTATATACTACTTTAATTAACTTATACTTCATATTTTAGTCTATTTAACCAAGATTTAACTATAATATTTTAATCCTTTAACTTATTTTATAAATTTATTTTTTATAAATAAAAACCCTACGTCTATTTTTAAGACGTAGGGTGTTATAGTTTATATTCTGCTATATATCTTGTATATCATTCCATATATTACTTAATTTAAAGAGTATTGATGTTTACATATCCATTAACTATAACCTTTCATCAGCATACAAAATATAATTTTACTAAAATTATATTTTATGATAATAATAATTCATCAGTCTAACTATCCAACTTGGCTATCACTATTCTTTATTTCCTGTCTACCCCATCCAGTTATTATAGCAAATATCATAACTGCTAATAATGCCCATGCATGAACTACCCATGGCACTATTTGAGTTGTAGTAAGTGCAGGAACTAAACTTCCAAAATCTGCATTTGCCTGTTGAGCTAAAGATTGTGTCATAAGTAGTGCTGGTGTCCATGGTAGAGAATAAACAAGCGTACAAGCTGTTGCATCTAATAGATTAGCTCTTCTATATGGATGTATATTATATTTTTCACCTAATGGTTTTGCAAAAGAACTACCAATTGCTAATATAGGTGGTGCATTAAGCCCCATTATAGCAGATAAACTTATTGCTAAAGCTGCTATAGATGCTTCAACACCTCTTACTGAATGTACAAACTTTTCAGCTAGTTGTAATAACTTCTTATCACCTTCACCAACCTTCATAATATGTACACATGAAAGTATTAATAATGCTAATATACATATATCAACCATTCCAGTTATACCATTAACTAGCACTCCTCCAACTGCACCATCTTCTACAAAGAATAATCTTTCAAATGTAGTAAGACCAAATACTAAAGCAAATATTATCGATAAAATAGTTCCTATAGTTGCTGCAACTATTATATCTCCTTTTTTAATTGCTACGTATATTGTTATACCAGCTGGTATTAACATAACAAGCCCTACTGGGTTCATGTACTGTGCTATCATATCATATGGAACTTCTGAAACTGTTCCACCTTTTCCACCAAATATTATAAATATTACTATAGCTATGGCTGCTGCCGCTAGTGCATATTTAAGTCTTGATTTAACAACTCCACCAACATCTGCTCCTTGTGTTGTTGCTGAACATATGGTTGTATCTGATACTGGAGCTAAGTTATCTCCAAATATACCACCACTTACTATTGCTCCTGCTAAAACGGCTGGATTACATCCTAGTAAAACACCCGCTGGATACAATACTGCCATACCTGCCATTATAGTTCCAAACCCTGTCCCTGCTGCTGTTGCAAATAGGGCCGATGCTAAAAATGTTACTACTGTAAACACAGTACCACTTGCACCGAGATTATATGCTAACCATATTATACCATTTACAAGTCCTGAGTCTTTTAATACTGCTGAAAATACTCCTGCAAATATCCAACAAGCTATTGGTACTATAGCTGTTTTGTCTGCCATTCCTTCTATAACTACTTGAGCATAATACATTCTGTCTTTTGATAATAAAAAAGTTATCATGATTCCAAATAGTGCACCAATCCACATTCCTTTTACATCTGGTGCTTGCAGTATAGATATGTATATTGCTACTATTAAGAATACTAGAAATGGTAAGAAAGATATCCATCTGCCTCCATAAAATTGGATTTTCTTGTTATCATCCATAACACAATCCCTCCATTTTATTTTTATGGTAATAAATCTATCCTTCTTATACTATATGATTTGAAATTTCTTCTTATTATTTTTTGTTAGTATTTGCATAAGCATAAAATTGTTTAATATATTCACACAATCCTTCCACTTAATTGCTCTTTTATCTAGATTATGTTACCTGTTTAACCATTTCTAAACATGTTGTATAATTATGTATAATAAAGAACGAGGTAATAGTGGAAAAGTTAGATTGTAGAGTTGAAGCTTTAGAAGTTTTTCATGATAACACTCATGAGTATGAAAATGTTATAGTTAATCTTATATGCATGAAATGTAGGATAATTGAAGGTGTTCCTACTTCTAATGAGCATTCTGAACTTATATGGTTTAAAAGAGAAAATTTAGAGTCTTTAAAGTGGGCTCCTGCTGTTAATAAACTTATTAATGAATAATAAAATAGATAGTTGATATAGTATAACTACATCAACTATCTATTTTTATAATTTATTTCTTTCTATTTTACCAAACCTAAATTTTAGTACAGGAATATATTATTAAATTTTAAATATTATTTTCTATAATACTCTTGAGTATTTCTATGGTTCTATATTCATCATAAAGACTTACAGCATGCACTCTTATCTTCTTATTTTTATTCTGATCTAAGTACCAAGACTCTAAATATTCACTACTCTCATCGCAACTACTAGGATATAACAAAATAGCACTTCTAACGTCCTCATACCTGGTTAAATAAGCATACATCTGATAAAAATCATCTCTTTTCACACCATATCTATTTAAATTTTCATCAATCTTTTTCCACTTAGTATCTATAATTAATTTTTCCTTACCGTCAATTTCTATAACAATATCTGGTTGAAGTGAAAATATATCTCTATCAGTTTTTTCATTCTTAAGTAGTTTATACTTACTATGCTGCGAATGAACTACATATTTATCTAAATTTAATCTAAGCAAATTAGTTATATATCTTTCATAAACATCATTCATCTCAAATAATATAGCAAAAGACTTATCATCACCTTTATTCCCAATAGATGAATATCCATTTAAAAGCATCTTAGCTAATAATAAACTTGGTTCAAATCTAGAGTTTAACCTAGTAAATTTATAATCTAATATCTTTTTATTACTCGTATCAATATATGATACTTCAGAAAATATAACATTTATATGACTTAAAATCTTCAAAGTCTCTGAGTTTTTTACATTTTTTATAGTCTTTTTTATACAAGTATTAAATATTTGATTTAATGTATTATCTATAGAAAACTCTTCAAATTTACAAAATACATCACTTCTACATCTAGATATATTTTTGATATGATCTTTAACTAATATGCGTCCCTTTAAAGATTTGCTGTTTTCTTCTACATTCACATACTCTAAATATGGCCCTATTATCAACTGACTTTGAAGAATCTTAGCAAAAATTAGAGCCAATATTTCATTCAAATCCATTTTATATATACTAAGCATACCCAAATTTGAATAATTAAAATTTATTATTCCACTTTTATTAAGCATATTGAGTAATGCTTTTCTACTGCCCTCATAGTCACTACTATTTATATCAACCTTAGGTAATATCTCTATAGATACAGTAGATAGCTTTATAAATCCAACATAATTTATAAAAATTACATTATCTCTTGACCAAATTATATTTCTATTATCTAGTTTTTGACTTTCTATATATCTACTTAACTCATCAGATTCTTTAACACTTATTGATGTATTTGATCCTTCTTTTGTAATTTTAAGTTTATCATAACATTCATAAATAGTTATATGTCTCATAAAACTATTCCTCATTGTATGGATTTGTATTATCTAAAGTTTCATCTTTTATATCATCATATACTCTTATGAAAGCTTCTTTATTAGGCTTCTCTACTACGCTATACTTAACTTGATCCGGATACATAAAAGCTTGACTATTTTTAAATAAACTGCTTGCTTTAATAGTTGATTTATTTAGTAAGTAGTCATTATTTCCAATCTTGCCACTACCTCCTAGAATCATTTCTATTTTTTCAAAGTCATCATAGAAGTACTCTTGAAGTAATGGAATAACCTTATTTTTCATAATAGATATAAGGTCTATAAAGCTTAGCTTTTCTTTTATAAAATATGCATGTCCTATTTTATGATCTCTATCAAGTAAAAACTCAATTCTATCATTTATAGTCTTTAGTAACTTAGATACATTTATTCCTTCTACATCTTTTGAAAGTAATTCTTCATTAGGCATATACTCTATAAAGTCAAATCTTCTTCTAAGTGCAGTATCAAGTAGTGCGATTGATCTATCTGCTGTATTCATAGTTCCTATTATGTATAGATTATTTGGAACTCCAAAAGATTCATTAGAATATGGAAGAGTTACTTTCAATTCATTTTTCTCTCCTATTCTTTTATCTTCTTCTATAAGTGTTATAAGCTCTCCAAATATTTTAGATATATTACCTCTGTTTATCTCATCTATTATAAGTACATAGTTTTTCTTATCATCATCCTCTTGTGGTTTATATGATATAATCTCTTTTATAGCATTAAATCTTAAATCTTCATCATAGAATGTATATATAGCTTGCTGTGAAAATACCTTATCTTTCATGATCACGTTTACATCTATTAGCTCTCCATTATATAGCCATTCTACATTTCTGAAATGATTGTATCTAATTTCTGTATTAGGATTATAATAGTACTCACCTGTAACTTTTGCTATTGCTCTTACTTTGTGATTTCCATGAGATATTATAATTATATCGCCTTCTTCTATTACATTTTTGAATCTATGTATAGCAGTTATATTAAAATCATTGTCCTTAGCTTTTTCAAATTTTTCTCTAAACTCTAATTTTACTAAGTCCCTATCATTACATCCTAAATAATTTATGTCTTCACCCCATCCTAATGCAACACAGTTATTTTTTATACAGTAATCAAATATCATATTCTCTTTACTATTTGTATCTCCTAGTGACATCTTGTGTACTGCTATCTTTTTTTCATCAAATTCATACTTTGGAAGTTCTCTTTGCCCCTGTATATTTGCATCTTTACATAATTGTTTGAATATACCATCCTTTGGAGTAAATCCTCCACTATTATCACTTCTTAGACCTTCTACGAACTCTTCATATGAATATGACTGATGGAATGTACAAAATCCTATTAATCCATCTTCTTTTATCTTATTAAATTCTTTAACTACTTCATCCCTTTTTAAAGGATCATTTATAATTTCCTTATATTTTTCATAGTCTATTATTTCTAGAGCTTTGTTACAAACATTATAAGTCTTTCCCGTACCAGGAGGACCATATAGTATTACATTCTTAGGACCACTATTGTTTTTAGTTGCACTCATATCCATCTCATCCCCTTCTTGAACAGCTATTTCATAATACTTTTTCAATCTATTTACAGTGTCTTTCATAATATCAATTATATATTCACTGCTATTATCTTTAACAAAATCATAACTAAAAGATTTTCCTATACGTACTTTTTGAGTTTCTTTATCCATAACCGTTTTAATGTGTTTTTTTATTTCAGATTTATCAAGATCATTTAATGATATACCTTTATGCGTAGTTCCGAAATATTCAAAATCTTCGTTATCAATATCAAGTGTATCTAAGAATTTATTGTGTCTTACATAATATTCTTTATTAGAATCTTCATCTCTTATTTCTAAATATATTATAAATTTTACTTGTTCATTTTTTTTCTCTGCAACTATTGAGATACTACTGGGTAGATCTTTTTTATCTTTATGTTTTAGCTCTGACCATAAGTAGCCTCTTACATATCTATTGCTTCCATCTAGCCATTTTGTAGATAATTTATTTTTATAATTTTCATCTTCTAGAGATGTACACATACCTTTAAATAAAGATAATGCATTTTGACCTTTAGACTTTATATTTTCTAGCATATACTTTTCTACTAGATTTGTTTCATTTACTGGATTTTTATATGATTTGTATGCATATATTTTTAGGAAATCTAATATTTCTATTAATTTGTTTTGTCTATTTTTAATAATTAGATCCTTGTATTCATTTTCTAGAAAATCTAATATTTCTTTTATCTTTATACTCCCATAGTCTGTGATTACCACATCTTCTTTATTTAGATTAGAGGGATACTCTCTATCTCCATCAAATTCACCAATATAGCTAAGTCTTCTTCTTTGATTAAAATCCCTATAATAATTATAAATGTTGCTTTGATGATCCCCATTTACAGTTCTAGAAATCCTTCCAACATTTATTGTTTTTGTACAAATTTTTTCTGCTTCTTTTAATATTTCTGATTGTTTGAACATAAAATTATCCAGTTTTAAATCCCCTGATTTTATATCTCTCTTATAAGTATTGTAAGTCATAGCTGCACCTGCAACCCATAAAGCTAGTTCTACTTCATCATATTTTTTCATGCTTCTCCTCCAAATGTAAATCTAATATATCTATATCTTTTATAAAACTATAATTATCATCTATTTATACTGTAATTATATGCTAAACTTTAATATATTAAAAGATTGTATTATAACCTACACCTAACGTTCCTGAAAATTATTATAATAATGTAAATAGAATATAAAAAAGTTTCTATATTGACAGTTTTGCAATAAAGTTATAATATCAAAAAGACTGTAGTTTTTTATAGTACATAGAAAATTATGTTCATTTTAAAACTATTATTAAGTATAACTTTTTATATTTATATAATCATAAAATTAAAATAAAGGATGATAAAAAATGACACAACAAAATTTAAGCTTGATTGATGAGGTTAAAAGAAGAAGAACCTTTGCAATCATTTCCCATCCCGATGCAGGAAAGACTACATTAACTGAAAAGTTTCTATTATATGGTGGTGCCATTCGTGAAGCAGGATCAGTTAAATCAAGAAGATCTCAAAAACATGCAGTATCTGACTGGATGGAAATTGAAAAACAAAGAGGTATATCAGTTGCATCAAGTGTTCTTCAATTTGAATATAATAACTTTTGTATAAATATTCTTGATACTCCTGGGCATCAAGATTTCAGTGAGGACACTTATAGAACTCTTATGGCAGCAGACTGTGCAGTAATGGTTATTGACTCTGCTAAAGGTGTTGAGGATCAGACAAAGAAATTATTCCATGTTTGTAAAATGAGAGGAATTCCAATATTCACTTTCATCAATAAAATGGACCGTCAAGGAAAAGATCCATTTGAGCTACTTGAAGATATTGAAAATGTCTTAGGAATTCGTTCTTGTCCAGTAAACTGGCCAATTGGTTCTGGTAAAGAATTTAAAGGTGTGTTTAATCGTCATAAAAATCAAGTTGAATTATTTGATGATGGTAACCATGGACAATCTATTGCTAATTCTATAACTGGAGATGTATCTGATGAAAAATTTAATACTTTATTAGGTGATGCTCTTCATTCAAAATTGCTAGAAGATATTGAACTTTTAGATATTGCTGGAGATAATTTTGACTTAGATAAAATATTAAATGGTGAATTAACGCCTGTGTTCTTCGGAAGTGCCCTTACTAACTTTGGTGTAGAACCATTCTTAGAATCGTTCCTAGAAATAACACCACCACCAACTCCTCGTAGTAGTAATTTAGGTGATATTGACCCTAGTTCGGATAACTTCTCAGGATTTATATTTAAAATTCAAGCCAATATGGATAAATCTCATAGAGATAGGATTGCATTCCTTCGAATTTGCTCTGGTAAATTTGAAAAAGGTATGACAGTAAATCATGTACAAAGAAAGAAAAAGATAAAACTTTCTCAACCTCAACAGTTTGTAGCACAAGACCGTGTTATAATAGATACAGCTTACCCAGGTGACATTATAGGTATACATGACCCAGGCATATTTAACATTGGTGATACATTAAGTGAAAAGCAATCAAATTTACAATACAGTGGTATACCACAATTTGCGCCTGAATATTTTGCAAGAGTATCTACAAAAAATGCTCTTAAGAGAAAGCAGTTCGTAAAGGGTATTACACAGTTATCAGAAGAAGGTGCTATACAGGTATTCAAACAACCTAATTCTGGTATGGAAGAACTTATTATAGGTGTAGTTGGAGTTTTACAATTTGAAGTTTTAGAATATCGTCTAAAACAAGAATATGGTGTTGAGATGCTAATGAATTCACTACCTTATCGCTATGTACGTTGGATTGAAAATGATCTTTCCAAATATGGTAAGCTTTCAATGCCAATGGATACATTATTAGTTGAGGATAAAAATAGCAACCCAGTAGTGTTATTCCAAAATGAATGGTCTATTAGAACTCTAATTGAGAGAAACGAAAATTTAGTTTTAAAAGAAACTTCTTTGTAAAAAATAAATAATAAATGTAAATCCCCCTACGTCTATTTTTAAACGTAGGGGGATTAATTGAATATTATCTTATATAATATTTTATTTATAACTTTATACCTTCTCCAAAAATTCCCTCTAAATATAAGGCTCAGATTTTCCATCAAGCTCTCTATACTTTCTAACAAACAAATGAAGACTAACCCCTATATCCTTGTTAAAAATAATATTCTTTCCATATCACTATCTTGCTTAGTAGCATTAGGACTTTGCCACTGGAAGTACCCCTCACTTATAAACTTGTCCTTGTAATTAATCCTCTCATCAATACCCTCTTCCTTGTGAAGATCAATAAATAGGAAATAATCATTATCATTAACAAGTAACCCACTACCTCTAAAAGAAGAATGTATCTTTCTATAATTAGATAAATACGCAGCATCTACCATACTATACTGCTCATATAGCTTAAAGAATGGTGCTCCATAATACTCTTCCTTAAACTCTTTTTCATATCTAAGAATACCATAATTAATAACATATTCAATGTATTGTCTACTTTCAGCATCATCTAAAACCTTAGCAAAAGCATCACTTTTATATAACTTTCCATCTATATAATGTACTAACTTAAGCTTACCTTTTTTCTGAACTGAATCATAATAATCTTGATTTAAATACTAAAAAGCATGATACATACTATCATCATCAACATCTTTAATATACTTTAAAATCGCAGACTTTGCTCTAGGAAAATCTATAACATCATGTTTTAATAAATATATTCTATTTTAATATTTATAAAGAGTATAAAATTTATATTCTACCTATACCTTTAGGTTATATATCCCATATATTTTTTGATATGTCTAGTCCAAAAGGAGTATTTATTTTTTATCCTTATAGAAGAAAACATAGGCTACCTCTTTCTTCTACAGTAGTTGTTCGTTCTAATTAAGAGTGGAGATTTAGTACTTGTTTAGTATTTCTCACATCCATTCTATTTTTCGTTTATATACTTGTAGTTATTGATTTTCTAATAAAAAATTAGTTTTATTTCTTACTAAGCAAAGAACTAGTCTTAGACTAGTTCTTTGCTTATATTCTATTTCTCAATTTATACTTAAAACTGAATTTCATAATAATCCAATAAATGAAAGTTTTTATTAATTTATTAATATACTATGCTATTTTATCTACTGTGATAATCTTATTATATAGAAGAAATTATACTTTTATTTTATATAACTATTTAAATTTATCATTGTCATCATCATACTCTGCTAGAAGTTTTAAGTATCCTTTCTCTCCCAGCTTTTTATTATTTTCAACATTATAATATTTCTTTAATTTTTCAACTTCATTTATAGGTTTAGAAAATTGAATACTAGTTTCATTTACTCTAAATTTAAAACTGTTCTTTTGGATAAAACTTTCTATTTCTTCACAAATTTCTCCGTTAAAAATATTATCTATACTAGTATTATTTTCATAATCTATAATTACTACCAAACAGTTTTTGTATGAATGACCAATCTCACTTAGTTGATTCCATTTAACTATCTTTTTTCCTTCATTAGCATTATATCTCATTAAATCTTTACTAAAAACTTCAACCCCGCTCAAATTATTACCATTAGTTTTATATAAATAGCATGTTGCATTATTTGTTAATACTGTTTCATCTATACATTGTCCATCTATATCTATTGCAGAAATATTTAGATCCTCATTATTTTTTTTATTTTCAACAACAATTTGTAACAATTCTTTATTTATAAGATACCTGTATATATAACCTAGTTCTCTTATAAGCTTATTATAAAATTCAACTTTTTCTATTTCTTTAATAATTACTTTTTCTAGATTTGTTATTTCTATTTTTGTACCTTCAGGTTCTGTAGATTCATATTTTGTATTATAACTTTTATGTATTAGGTTCGTATTCTTATCATTTGGCTCTATTATAAATTTTCTAGAGTTACTTTTTTGATTAGATGTAATTGTCATGCTGTTTCCTAAAGTTAGAAAAGCTCTTTTCATGCCTATTCCTGAATTTAGATTGGAGTTATCTATCTCAATTGTAAATAACCCATCACTATCAATTTCTTTTTTTATTCCTCCACTATTATCATTAATAGAAATTGAGTCTGTATCTATTATAATTTTAATTTTACAAGGATCTTCTTTTGTCAATTTATTATCTCTTGCCTCAACAGAATTATGAATCAGCTGACATATAGAGCTTTTAATACCCTCTATTTCGTATTTTAAATTTGTTTTTAGGTATTTTATCCCTACATTAATTTTATTATCTTTAATTATAATCATCCCCTCATATAGATACTTAAAAATTACTATATGATATGCAAGAATTTAAAAAAAATTCCATTTTTTGTAACATTAATGTAAACTCAACACTTTATCTCCTTATATAGAGTAAGGTATTTTTCAATACCTCCTACATCCCAAAGACGCGATAAGTAAGTTTGCTTGCTTATTTAAATTTATTATTTTGTATAGTACTTTTGTAGTTATTGAATTTATGTTATTATTTCCAATGTACCCATATATTTTCTAGTTGTTTTACTGTATATAGTAGTAGTTACAGTATGATAAATTATATTATTTTATATATTATAAAAGTCCCCTAAAATAAAGAGGACTTTTTAATATTATACAAGGCATATTTCTATTGTTATTTCTAATTAATTAATCTTTAAATTTCATTTATGTAAAATTAATTAAAAGGTAACTTTTTTCTTTTTATTAAAAACTTAATAGGTTTAGAAAGTCTGCTATTTTCTACAATACCAGAATTTATATAGTAGAAATCTGTTATTATAGCTTTAAGTTCTTGAGATATTAAATTATGATTTTTAAAACTCTGTCTATCGAATTTCTGTCCATTAAAAAATGCTTCAATAAATCTGTTATTGCAATTACCATTTACTAGCAATAAATCAAATATAACTTTACCTATATATCCTTCATGTCTTAAATCTTTTTCTATGTTAGTTAAATCATCAATTGGATTACTGCAGTCGGTGGAAAATATTATACTGCTATACTCTATATCTTTAGTTTTTGCTATTTCATATATTTGCATAATTCCACCTCCTTTTCTTTATCCTTATATAATTATTACTACTATAAATTAATTTAATACACATTTTATTGTATGTTCTATTTCACAATAAGTTTCTTCTATTAAAGCAATAGTTTCATTAACAATTCTATTTGCCTCTTTTCTATCTTTAATTATTAATATTGAAGAGTCATCATAGCTTGCATGAAATAAAGGATGCCTGTTTACCCTTAAGAAATTATAAATTTTTTCTAAACAATTTCTTGTTTTACTGCACCCCAATTCCTGTGCTATTTTATATTTTAAGCAATAATATCCTCTATTTATAGAATGTTCTTCAAACATATTAAAATTCCTATCTATTTCAATATTTTTTTCAAATATTATTTTTTTAAGATATCCCTCTAATGCTCTCAGCGCTGGATAAACAAATACAGAATAGTCATCCATTTCTATCTCAATTTTTCTTAATGCAAATGCTGGACTTAAAACACTCTTTAAATTTTCTCCTAAATAGTCATAACTCTTCTCTAAACATTCATTGATTTCTGTTCTGACATCTTCAGCTTTCAAATCAATATTATACATAGCAGCTTGGCTATCAATTATCTCTTCAAATCCTATAAATTCAGATAAGAAACTAATTACTTCACTGTATAAATATAATGGTTTTCCTTGAATTGTAAGTTTATTTTTAGTATAGTAATGAATTAATGTTAATGAATCATTAAATTTATTACTCTTAAATTTATATTTATAACCATATGGTATCTCTAACTTTTCAATAATGTCAGTATCTACTTCTTCAGAAATATACTCAACTAATAATTCAAAACTTTCAGTATCAACACTTTTAATAGTAGAGTGTATATTATTTCTATCATCCACTACTCCATTTTGTTTTATGTATCTTGATATTTCTAATGACAAAGCTTGATTTTTGCCAACTTTATATGAAATTGTTGTTGTACCATTTCTATTATAGTAAAAATTCAATAATGATATTTTGCCATTGCTTTCAACTTGAGCTTGATATACATTATTTTTATCATTAATTGATATTATTTCAGTAAATTTAAATTCCCCCTCAATGTTAGCTTCACAATATGATTTAATCAAACCATTTAAATTATTTCTGTTGATATTTAAATTTTTAAAATTATCATTCATTACCTAATACTCCTCTATTTTTTCATAGGTTTATTTTACCATAATTTAAATACTCTCTCAATATAGTTTAAGTTATAAACAAATTATATAATAAATTTATGTTAAAAAGACCTATATAAAATATAGGTCTTAAGTCTACATAGTATAGTTCTATATTAATTTTATTAATGATTGAATACTACTTTCTTCATCCAAATCATTACTTCCAAGCTCTCCTCTAAAAGCCTTGGCTAAAATAGATTTCTTAATAATATCTATATTTTCACCAATACCTGCTAACTCTTCAATATTAAACTCACTATTGAATAACTTGTCTAAAGTATAAATTATTTCATTTTGCTCATCTATAGTCGAAAGTTTAACTATAATTCCACTTAAACTGCCTTGACTTATAGTATTTTGACCTGCTGAGGAAACTACTCTATCTAGCAGTATTTTTCTCACTGAATCTGAATTTATTAAATACCACAAATATTTATTAAGTATTAATTTATTATCTGGTGTAATCTTTATTAAATGGTCACAATATGCAACTATATCATTCCCCTCATAAACAACTACTTTTCCAACAATATTTCTACTTCCATTTACCCTTATTAATAACAAATCATTATTTTCAACTTTATATTTTTCAATCTCTTTATCTACTAGTTTTATTACCCTTGATTCATCACAATATATCTTATGTTCTTTAATATTTATATCTGCTAATCTTAATACTTTTTTATCTATTCCTTCTTTACCACTCCTTTTAGACAATCCATTTTTAAAAGAGCATATACCTTCTAAACTTATTTTATTCCACTCATCACTAACACCATTCTCCTCACGCCACTTCTTAGTCAACTCACCACTAAAAGCCCTCTCCAAAATAGCAGCCCTTCTCTTCTCAAAACCTTCCCTAGCCTCATCAACAAGTCCTGCCGCCTTATCAACCTTTTCAAAAAGGCTCTCAATCCTATTAACAATCCTTTCTTGCTCAGCTAAAGGAGGTACTGGAATTGATATATTATGTATATCTTTGCTACTTATATTTAAAAATGTAGTTCCTGTCCCCATTCTACTTATTTCATCTTGCTTAAAATTAAGAATATAAAGTAAATATTTTTCATTTATAAATGGTTTTATAGCACATACTCCTCTACCTATACAAGCACTATTTCCAGCGATATTTAACTTACCTACAGATCCTCTTACACACATTATAATATCATCTTTATCACACATCTTAGTGGGTTCAGTAGTCCATTTCTTTTCTAGTGTTCTTGAAAATGGAGTTGGTCCAAACTCTACGGGCCCATTTATAAGTATTTCACCTATTCCTTCATCATTATAACTACTTCCCTTAGGACTTTGTCCCATAGTTACTTTAGATATATAACCTAACTTAACCCAACACCAATTCTCAGGCACCTCATAAGGAATCTCATCCTTAGGCACAAGCACATCATCAATCGTCAACTTCTTTTTCGCCATCCTACTCACCACCTAAAGCCTTTAATTCCTTAATAACACTCATAAGTAAATCAGTAGCTTCCTCAAGCTTTGCAACAGCTTCCTCAGCACTTTCAACAGGATCTGGCAAATCCTCATAATCTAGTATACTATCATCCTTAATAAGCCCTAAATCAAGATTATCATTTTTCTCTCTTATCTCTTCCCTGCTTATCTTATTCCATCTCTCATCCTCTATAGCTTCTCTATCCTCTGCCATATAAGCCTTAACAAAATCATCAAAATGACTTTCCTTAAGTGGATTAGTCTTACCAAAGTTAGGCATGTTAGTTCTTAAATCATAGAACCAAACATCCTTAGTATTTTCCTTCTCATCAACACCTCTAGTAAAGAACAGCACATTAGTCTTAACACCTTGTGCATAGAAAATTCCTGTAGGAAGTCTAAGTATAGTGTGTAAATTACACTTATCCATTAAGTCCGTTCTAATCTTAGTACCATCACCCTCTTGGAATAATACATTATCAGGAAGAACTACTGCACATCTTGCTTTTCCATCTGCTTTAAGTGATCTATATATATGTTGTAAAAAGTTTAACTGCTTGTTTGAAGTTTGATAAACTAAGTCATCACGAGTAGTTCTCTCTCCACCTTTTTTCGTACCAAATGGTGGGTTAGATAGTACTACATCTAAGTTTTTCATTTGCTTACCTAAGTTTGATAATGTATCTCCTAGGTATATATTTCCTTCTATATCATGAAGCATAGCATTCATCATAGCTAGTCTATGCGTATCATGTACTAACTCACATCCTGAGAATGCTTCATTTCTTTGGAATTCTTGTTCATCTAATTCTAAATCAAATAAGTCATCTGTTTTAGATTTTATATAATGGTCTGCTGCTATCATAAATCCAAATGTACCACATGCAGGGTCATTACATCTTTCTCCTGGTTTTGGATCTATTAATTTAACCATAATATCTATTAGTACTCTTGGAGTGAAGTACTGACCTGCTCCTGATTTTTTCTCAGATGCATTTTTTTCAAGTAGTCCCTCGTATAAGTCTCCTAGTCCTTCTTCTTTTGCTGAGTACCAGTCTAGTTCGTCTATGCTTTTTATTATTTTTTCTAAGTTTTTAGGCTCTTCTATGTTTGTTGAAGCTCCATTGTATATTTCCCTTACTCTACCATCACAGTCTTCTCCTAGATGTGTTAGTAATTCTTTGTAGAACTTTTTAAGCTCTATACCAGATAGTTTTGTTAAATCGCCCCATCTATAACCTTCTGGTATATTATCTTCTACTCCTGTTTCCTTTGCCATCTTTAAAAATAAAATGTATGTTAGTTCTGTAACGTACTGATGATATGTTATACCATCATCTCTAAGTACGTTACAAAGGTTCCAAAGTTTGTTTACTATTTCTTGTGTGTTCATGTTGTCTTTCCTTTCTTATGCTAATTCATTATCACTAAACATATGCTCTTTTAATTTATCTATAACTTCATCTAATTTATCATCAAATACTGTGTTATATCTCTTAAATCCACCTTCTCTTTTAAAGTTACCAATTTCAAATACTTCTTTGTCTATTATAACTTCTTTTATCATATATTTCTCTATTTTTTGTAGCCATTTTTCTTGAAGTGGTGTAAATTTAAATTCTTTCTTTATTTTACTCATAGCTTTTTTAACTCGTTCTTCTTTAGACATAAGCGCGCTTCCTATTGCTTTTTGTCTTATAAAAGCTATTATATCTGCTGTTATTTCTTCGTTTGTCATATCTTTATATGCAGTTTTTAGGTATTCTTCACTAAATCCATTATCATCAAGTATTGCTTTTATAGCTTTTAAATCATTTCTAGTCATTTGCTTTGGTTTTGTACATAATACATTTAATGCTGCTATTTCATTCATGTTTTCTTTTATATAGTTTTCAAATTCATTTATATAATCTTCTGGTCTTTTACCTTTTCCATATCCTCTAGTGTGTTCTACTACTTCATCTATTTCATTAGCTACTATTATTAGATTTTTATTTATTGCTTTTTCATCTAAGTAGCTTATTAGTTTGTCATTTTCTATTAATGTCTTTATAGCACTTTGAGTATCTAATTCTTTTAATTCTTTTATAAACTCTGCTAGAGATTTATTTCCACTTAATGATTTAAATACTGCTTCTTCTTTTATTAGTTTTTTCTTTCTTTGTAGTTTTGCTATTACTTTATTTACTATGTTTTTCTTTGCTTCTATATTTATATCCCCAGTTAGTTGTTCTTGTAATTGTTTAAAGCTTTCTTTACTATCAACTACTACTGGTTTCATAGTTGTAACGTGTTTTAGTGCTTCGTATAATTTTACACAGTCATATATTTCAAAGTGAGTTTTTCCTATATCATCACAAAGTCTTGTTGCTCTTCCTAGCATTTGTTCATATAGTATTCTTGATTTTACCCTTCTTAAAAAGACTAGTTTATTTATTCTTGGTACGTCTATTCCTGTTGATAATAAATCTACTGTTACTGCTATGTTTGGATATTTCTCATTTTTAAATTGTTTTATAGCAAGTTCAGGATCTTTTAACTTTCCTGTTATTTTTAATATGCTATCATCATCTACTCCACCTAGTAGCTCTGTATATATTTCTTTTAGTATTCTAACTATCATATCTGCATGATAATCATTTGTTGCAAATATTAGTGTTTTTCCTTCATCATCTGGACTTATATATTTAGCCACTTCCATTAAAGCTTCTCTTGTATGACTTTCTACTATTATTCTTTTGTTAAATGAATCTATTTCAAATTCTACATCATCTTCAAGTTCTGCACCATTTATTACTTCTTTTGTTACAGGATCATATTTTACTACAGTTTGTCCTTTTTTAAGGTGTATTCCTTCTTCACTTAGTTTTGTTTTTATTATGTGTGGTGGTTCATGGTCTACTAAGTATCCATCTATTACTGCATTTCTATATGTATAACTATATACTGGTGGTCCAAATATTTGTGTAGTATGTAGTGCTGGTGTTGCTGTTAGTGCTATTTTAAATGCATCAAAGTAGTCTATTACTTTTTTGTATTTACTTAAAAAGTCTTTTTCATCTTTGTATTCTAGTTCTTCTTCTAATACTTCTTTGTCTAGTATATATCCTCTATGAGCTTCGTCTACTATTATAGCGTCATAATCTCCTACTCCTGGTATTTGAGATTCATCACTATTGTACATTATACGTTTTACCATTGCTTGTACTGTTGCTATATGTACTTTTGTTTCTTTGTCTATTTTTTTATCTTCTAGTTTGTTTATGTTGTATATTTGATTAAGTGTTAATAAGTCTGTTATCTTCACCTCTTCAAATGTTTCACTAGCTTGGTTTCCTAAACTTGTTCTATCTACTAAAAATAGTATACGTTTAAATCTATTTGTTTTAAGTAGTCTATATATAAGGCCTAGTACTGTTCTTGTTTTTCCTGTTCCTGTTGCCATTGTTATAAGGGCTGATTCTTTTTCTTCTTTTATAGCAAGTTCTACTGCTTTTATGGCATCTACTTGGTAATATCTAAGTCCTACTCCTTTAGGATCTTGTAAAAAGTCAAATGATAGTTTGTCTAGTTCTTCATTTGATTTTTCTAAGTCACTTTGTAAAAGTTCCATTATATTTTGTGGTGTGTAGAAGTTTTGAAGTACTTTAGGGTTATTTGTAGGCTTTCTACAATCTAGAAAATGTACTCCACTTTTTTCTTTTATTTCTTCTATATATTTTCTACCATTTGATGTAAATAAAAATGGTACGTTGTATTCTTCCCATCCGCCAACTACATAGTCTATGTGCTCTTCTTTTACACCTTTAGCATATATTTTATTTTCTATCATATGACTACCTACATCTTGTGAGTATTTTTTAGCTTCTATAAATCCTACTAATTTTTCTCCACAAAATAGTGCATAGTCTACATATCCACTCTTTTTGTATTTAGATGATGTTGGCCATTCTGCTATTGCCATATTTTTGTTTTTTACAGGTCTTGTTCCTTTTGAATATCTTAAGTTTTTAGTGTCTGCTTCCCACCCTGCATTTCTTAGTTGTTCATCTATTATCATTCTTGTTTCTTCTTCACTTAAATCCATGTTTTTAGCGATTTTTTTAGAGCGTTCTTTTCTTAGATATTTTTCTTTTTTAGCTATGTCTTCTGTTTTATTTTCATTAAGTGATTTTAGATTATTAAGTTGATTTTCATATTCTTTTATTTTTTGTTGATATTCTTCTTCTAGTTTTTTTAGATTTTCACTACTACTTTCTATGCTGTTTTCCTCTGGCATTACAAATTCTTGTGCTTCAAAGTAGTAATCCCCATATACTTCCATAAACCAGTTTGCTAGTTTGTGTGCAAGTCTTAAATTTACTTTTGCCTCTTCTACATTTTCGTATCCTTCGTGTGCTGCTGGGTTTCTTTTCTTTCTTAGTATTTGTAATATGCTTTCTATTTCTTCTGGTAGTAGGTCTTCTTTTTTTAGAAGTTTTATTCTGTTTATTTGACTTTTGTCATGACTTATATATATTTCGTCTATATCTTCTAGTTTTATTATATATTTTACTATTGTTTCTCCAAATATTCCTAGCTTTATGAAAGCTGTATTTGAGTCTTGGTATATGTATTTTTCAGCAAACTCGCCTAACTTGGCAAGCTCTGGATATTTTTCATTTAGAAAGTTAAAGTTACTCATAGTTCTCCCCTTAAGTTACTTATTTTATAATGCTAAATAATTATCTATTATCTATTTGTTGACAATTACTCTTATACAATAATATTTTAACAAAATTATCATTAAAAATCTTAATTTAAGATTTTACTTTATTTTAACATATTTAAATTCATTTTTCTTTATTTTAATTTGGAAGAAATTGTATTAAAGCTTATTATTATATATTTCTGCCAGGATTTTTTTATATTTTAAGTTTACAAGTAAAGAGGAACGAAACGTTCCTCTTTGTATTTAATATGTTATATTTGAATTGATGAT